>CASDUJ010000042.1 GCA_949283935.1 uncultured bacterium | reverse complement strand
TAATATCATATTTCGCAATAATATTATAACACAAATTTATGTATAATACAAGTAATTTTTGTAAATAATTAAATTATAAAATAAATTTAAAAATAATTTTGAAAATAAAATAATAAATAGGTGCGAGATTTCGCACCTAAGAGGTTAAAGTTTTTCTTGTGTGTCAATTAAATCTTGACATACTTTAATTAAAAAATCTTGTAAAGGTTCAGACAATTGCTTGTAGATTTCAAAAAACTCTTTGAATTTTTTGTCATCTTCTACAAACATTTGACCTTGCCCAGTACGTAGCCACTGTTCGTTTACATTGAAAATAGAGCAAATTGAAATAATTGTTCTATTTGTAAGAGGACAATAACCTCTTTCAATGTCAGAAACAGAGGACGGAGCAATGCCTAATTCTCTAGCAAATTCAGTTTGTGTAAGATTTAAGCTATTGCGTACTTCTCTAATTCGCGAATTCATTTGTTCAACACCTCCAATAAGTATAATATCATACTTGTACAAAAAAGTCAAGAAAAAATTTCAAAAATTGAAGAATAAATATAATGTTTGAATAATATTATAAAATTTTATCAAAAATTGAAATTTTTGTTAAAAAAGTGTTGACAACTTTCGAAATTTGAAGTATAATAAATTTAGAAAATCGAAAGGAGATATGAAAAATGGACGAAAAAGAAGTAAAAGAAGTATTTGATAAACTTGACGATAAGTCAAAGGCAATTGTAAATATGGTAGCAAATGCTATGCTTGTTACAATAAATAATTGTAGGAAGGAGGAAAAAATAAGTGGTAAGACTAACTATTGATATTGAACAAAAAGGAAGTCCAATTTTGGCAAAAACTATTACAGCAACTAGGTTAGAGGTATCTGTTGAACATGAAGGAATATCGGCAACAGAAGATGAAATAAATGTTGCACAAAAAATATTAAATAAAATAAATCCTGACTGTAAACATCAAATATGGAATGAAACTAAAAAAACAAATGAAGAATGTTTAAACGAAGTAATGAATTTATTCAAATAAAAATAATTGGTTGTAAGGGGTAGGGATAATATCATTTAATCGCAACTATGCGTAAATAGTAGAAAGAAGGTTTAAATTATGGAAAATGAAGAAAATGTACAAGAAACAAATTTAGTCGTTCAAGGACTATCTGGAATGAGTAAAAGAACAGAAACAAAAGGTTCAATATTTACAAATATTGACGACAAAAAAGTGTTATTTAATCTTGAAAATAAGGTAGATGCTTTGTTAAACGACTGTGAAGGAGAGTTAATTGACGTAAGGTACGTTATAATAAAAAGATATGAAAAACCTCTCAAAGAGCCAGTTGTAAACGAAGAAACAGGAGAAATTTTAAAAGATAAAGAGTATTCAATGGCTTGTATTTTGGTTGATAGAGAGGGCAAGTCATACGCAACAGGTTCAAAAATGTTCACAATACAAATGATGAGATATATTGAAATGTTTGGACTTGACGAAAACGGATTTGTAATAAAAATTACAAAAAATAAACAAGAAAAAGGAAAGTCACTAGGGTTTGAATTAGTTTAGGAGGTAAAAATGCGAACGAAAAACGGAATTGAACTAGATTTGAAAAAATCTATATATAAATATAATTATAAAGATTATATATTCCATTTTTCTTCGCTTTTATATTTACAAAAATTTTGCAACGAGGTTGATGAATATGTAAATACAGAAACGAAGAAAATTTCAATAAAATATAATATAAATATAAATTTAGACGAATATTTGTATTTAGCATTTTATAGAAAAATAGAGAAGCGCGGTTTTTATGTGTTATATAAAAATAAGGAAGTAAAAAAATATGAAATAAATTTTGTAGGAGAAGTAAAACATGGCGCAAGGATTGATAAAATGGAATAGAGGAGATTATGTAAGGCTTGGACGAGCCGTTGCAGCTTTCAATAAAAAAATTCGTGAGCTAGAAGATACAGGAATTGAGGCGCGTGTACCAGAGCAACAAGAATATACAAAATTAAAAGAAAATATCAAAACGCGTTCAGAATTAAAAAGAGTAATAAATTCTATGCGACGAATTATGAATGCTGGACAAGACGAAGTATTTGAGACAGAAGGCGGAGAATGTATAACGGTATGGGAGCATAACGAAAATATAATAAATAAAAGGCAAGCCACGCGAATGATAAATGCAAAAATAAAAGAACTTAATAAGCCTTTTTCGCAAGGACATTCAAAAGCAGATATGGGAAGTGTTGAGTTAAGGGCGTGGACAGCACAATTACACTCAATTAGAAAAATTGAAAAAGAAAAAGGTTTTAATTATATGCGAACAAAACTTAGGCTTGATATTTTAGGTCGAAATGATTATGACTTCGTAAAATCTTTAATTTTTCAAGAAAATTTTATGAAGGCAATGGAAAGTGCAAAAAATCTTGAAGGCTATGACTTACTCATGCGAAAATTAAAAAGGTATAAAAATCCTGTATCGTTTTATAAATTAATTCAAAATTCTGAGACATTTATGAATGTTTTTATGTATTATAAAGAAGGCTCTGGTGTTATGTTTGGAGATTTTATGACGGAACAAGAACGATTTAATGACGGTTTAGAAAATCTTGGAATAGTAGAAGAAGAAAAGCGAAGGATTTTGAGAAGTCTTGACAGGAATGAAAAATTACCAAAATCAGAAAAACAAATGCTTGTTCGATTTGCTAAGGAAATTGAAACAGCTGACGACTTGTTCGACTACAAGGAAAGCGAAAGAAAAATAAAGAAACGTAATAGAATAAAGAAGGGAAAAAAGAAAAATATGTAATGAAAAAATTTACGGCAGATTTTGAAACGTGTACGTGGCTCGAGAATGAGACATACGTTTGGGCATGGGCTGTATGTGAAATTGGAAATGAGGAAAATATAATAATAGATAATAATATAGATAGTTTTATGAAGTTTTGTTATGTAAATAAAAATTCAGTATTTTATTTTCATAATTTAAAATTTGACGGTACATTTATATTATATTGGCTTTTTAAAAATAATTTTATTCATGTTCAGAAAAAGGAAGAAATTGACGACCATACTTTTACTACGTTAATTTCAGATATGGGGCAATTTTATCAAATAACTGTATATTTCAAAAAAGGTAATAAAAAAGTTCATAAAGTAACGTTTATTGATAGTTTTAAAATTATTCCATTTAGTGTTGACAAAATAGCAAAAAGTTTTGGTCTTGAAATAAGTAAACTTAAACTTGACTATACAAAAGAACGTAAAATTGGACATATTTTAACTGACGAAGAAAAAGACTATATAAAACATGATGTTTTAATTGTTGCAAAAGCTTTAAAATTTTTATTTGACGAAGGTCTTGACAAAATGACGCAAGCAAGCAACGCAATGAGTGATTTTAAAAAATTAGTTTCAAAATCAAAATTTTCTCATTTGTTTCCAGTTCTTGAAAAATCCGTTGACGAAGATATACGAAAAAGTTACAAACGGGGGTTTTACTTATTTAAACCCAATTTACAAAGATAAGGAAGTAGAAGGAATAACAATTTTAGACGTAAATTCGCTTTATCCGTCTGTACTATATGAAAAACCTTTGCCGTTTGGCGAGCCAATATTCTTTGAAGGACAATACCATTATGACAAAATTTATCCACTATATGTACAAATGATTACATGTTCATTTGAAATTAAGGAAAATAGAATTCCATGTATTCAGATAAAAGGAAACAAAATGTATTTTAGGGAAAATGAATATTTGGAAAGCTCAGGAAATGAAATTGTATGTCTTGTACTTACGTCAGTTGATTTAAAATTATTTTTGGAACAATATAATGTATATGATTTAAAATACATTGCAGGGTGGAAATTTAAAAGCTTAACAGGTATGTTTAAAGACTATATTGATAAATGGATAACAATAAAAAATAAAGCAACAATTGAAGGAAACGAAGGACTAAGAACACTTGCGAAATTAATGTTAAATGCATTGTACGGAAAATTTGGAACAAGACTTGATGTAAGGTCAAAAATTCCATACCTTGGAGATGATGACATAATACATTATACTTATTCTGACGTTGAAGAAAAAGACGGCATCTATATTCCCGTTGCTTCGTTTGTAACAGCATGGGCAAGAGATAAAACAATAAGAACGTCACAGGCAATAAAATCATATTCTATTGAAAAATATGGAATTGACAAATATATCTATTCGGATACAGATAGTATTCATACAACATTGTCAATAGAAGAGCTTGAAAAATTTTGTCAAATTGATAAAGTAAAACTTGGATACTGGAAAAATGAAGGGTTTGCAACAAGAGGAAAATTTATAAGACAGAAATGTTATATAGAGGAAATTGACGAAAAAATTAAGATTACTTGTGCTGGTATGCCTTCACGGTTGTTATGATTACGTTAATTTTACTAATTTTAAAGAAGGCATGCATTATCCAGGTAACTTAAAACAACGTAGCGTAAAAGGTGGCATTAAATTAATTGAGAGTGATTTTACGATAAAAGAAGAAAAATTTAAAACTTTTCTTGAAAAACGAAGTTAATAATGATATAATTTTTGCAAATAATAAAAGTAGGAGGAAAAGTTTTTATGAATATTGAACAAATAATAAACAGTTTAAATTTTACTAATATTTTTTGGCAAGGTGGAGCTACATTGCTTTTCATGATAGGAGATATAATAAGCGGACTAATACAAGCAATAATTAATAAAAATCTTGATAGCCAAAAAAT
>CASDUJ010000041.1 GCA_949283935.1 uncultured bacterium | reverse complement strand
ATTTGCATTAGTTATTATAGTTGTTTGATTTTCTATTTCTGTGTTTTTTGAATTAATTATACCATCTTGTTTAATCATCTCTTCGTTATGTTCCTGCGCTTGTGACCTTAATTCTTTCTCTTGTTTATCTGCCGTCATATAAGCATTTTCAGAGTCATTTAAGCCTTTTTTAAATGCTTCTACTTCTTGAGTAACTTTATCCATATTAGATTTAGACTCTGTTACTGTATTCTCAGCTGTATTATATTCAGTTTGGGCTTTATCATAATTTGCTTGTGCCTCTTCTACAGATAATTCTGAAGACTTCGATGTTGACGAATTATTTGATGATGAAGTATTTATCCCTAATTTGGAACCTGCAAAAGATACAGCAGAAGAAACTGCAGACTTTATTGGAGCAGTAATAGGTTCAGAAATAGAACTAACTGCAGCGTTAGTTGTGTTTGAAATAACTCCACTAACTAAATTTTGTGCAAAAGAATTATTCTGGCTACTACTATCACTACTAGACGAACTATCAGAATCACTACTTGAACCTCTTCCTGGCACCAATCCCGGATCCTGCCAATTTTTCATTGCAACCATCATATCCGATACATTGCCTTTGGTATCAACCATATAACTACCTGAAGTAGTCGAATCTTCTCCTGATAAAGTACTTGAATTATCTACATTTCCACCTAAATTTTCTATTTGTTGGATAATCTCAGCAATTTTTTCATTGTTTTTGCCGTCTTGATTGTCATTCTGTAAACTTAAAAGTTGAGTATTCAAGTCTTCAATCTTTTTTTCATTATCAGTTGTGCTTGCTGTTTTAGTTTCTTTTACATCACCTGCAACTTTTGTTTCTGAATTAGCATTTGAAGACTTTGCCTCTTTGTTAGATGATGTTTTTATTGGATTTGTAGCTGAATTAGCAATATTCACAGTTTGTTCATTTTGTGAAGAATGTCCAAAACTTATACCTAATGCGTCATCATAAAAACCATTTGTATCAAATGCCACTTCTCCATTTTGATCTTCTTTAAAATATTGTTCCGCAGAATTTTCTTGTTTTGCAGCAAATATTTGAGCATCTTGTTCTGCTGATGCTACATTTTGTCCAAAAATGTTTACCTCATTAGCGCTTTGAGTTTTTTGTGCTTCTAAAGCTTGTTGATTACCAAATATATTTTGACTACTAATCCCATCTTTGTTTCTTTGTGATAGCGTCAAAAAAGGGCTGTCTTGCTTATCGTTACTGCTATTAGTATTCTGGTTTTGTTGCTTTTTAAATCTTTCAATAGCAATATTAGTGTTTAATGCCATGCTCTCTTCTCCATATTTTTTATCTCTTGTATATATAAAAACGATATACTTCAAAAAATTGCTGTTTTTTTTTTGCTAAAAAGTTGTACTAAAGATAATTTAGAAAAACAGACAATTTCTCGGCATTACGTAAAAACAAAACAAACAATTCCCATATGTTTTAGGTAAAAGTTTGCGTTTAAATTATTTTTTGTGTATAACAAAGAAGAAATAGATAAATAGAAAGTGAGGCTTTCAGATGACAAAAGTAGCAATTAACGGTTTTGGAAGAATTGGACGTAACACCCTTAGAGCAGCAATCAAAGAAGGAATCTTTGATAAATTAGATTATGTTGCTATTAATGATCCAGGTCTTACACCCGCAAATGCTGCACACGTTTTCAAATATGACTCAGTTATGGGAAAATTTGACGGTACAGTTGAAGTTGCCGAAGACGGTTTAATCATTAACGGCAAAAAAATTAAATTTTATTCAGAAAAAGATCCTGCACAACTTCCTTGGAAAGAATTGGGAGTTGATGTAGTTATTGAATCGACAGGATTTTTCACAGATGCAACAAAAGCAAAAGCTCACATTGATGCAGGTGCAAAGAAAGTTATTATTTCAGCTCCAGCTAAAAATGAAGACATTACAATTGTTTTAGGAGTAAACGAAGACAAATATGATCCAAAAGCACACAATGTAATTTCTATGGCTTCTTGTACAACTAATTGTTTAGCACCTGTAGCAAAAGTTGTTAGCGAAAAATTTGGAATAGTAAAAGGTTTAATGACTACAGTTCATTCCTACACAGGTGACCAAAGAATATTAGATGCAGGTCACAAAGATCCTCGTCGTGCAAGAGCAGGTGCTTTAAATATTGTACCTACAACTACAGGAGCTGCAAAAGCTGTAGCTTTGGTACTTCCTGAATTAAAAGGTAAACTTAATGGTTTTGCTATGAGAGTTCCAACCCCTGATGTTTCAGTAGTTGATGTAGTTTTTGAAACAGAAAAACCTGTTACAGCTGAAGCAGTTAACGCTGCACTGAAAGAAGCTGCAGATGGAAAAATTCTTGCATTCTCAGAAGAACCTCTTGTTTCTTCTGATTACATTGGAACATCTCAATCTTCCACAGTCGATGCTGCACTAACAATGACTATGGGAGATAATATGGTTAAAGTTGTTTCTTGGTACGATAACGAAATGGGATATTCAACAAGATTAGCTGAAACTACAAAATATGTAGCTGATAGACTATAATCTATAGAAACAATAATAAAAGAGCGGAAATGTATGTTTCCGCTCTTTTTATTATTTAAACTATTTAAGCTCTTATTTCTATTTAATTTTAAAATAAGAATTTTTTGTGTTTTAATAAAAAGGAAGGAGAAAAATATGTTTGATGTAGTAACTTTTGGAAGTGCAACTGTTGATATATTTGTAGAAAGCAACAAGGCTCATGTAATTAATATTAGAGGAGTTGAGGGTGAACTAGATTTATATTGTTTAAAATATGGAGAAAAAATAGAAATTGACCATTCTGCTTTTGAGATAGGCGGTGGAGCAGTAAATACCGCTTCTTGTTTTGCAAAACTTGGGCTAAAGACAGCAGCAGCAGTTAAAATTGGGCAAGGCGCCAATTCTAAATCTGTAATAGAAAGGCTTAAACAAAATAATATTTCTGAAGAATTTTTAATGAGAACTCACGAAGAAAGAACAGGGTTTTCTATAATTTTAACAAGCTTTGAAGGCGATAGAACGGTACTTGCACACAGAGGAGCAAATATAACATTAAAAATTGAAGATATAAATTTTGATAAATTAAAAAATACAAAATGGATTTACTGTGCTCCATTAAATTCAAAATATGGTAATATTTTAGAACCCATTACAAAATTTGCAGCAGAAAACGGAGTAAAAATAGCTCATAATTTAGGAGGAAGAGCCTTAGATAAAAGTATTGATGAGCTTGAGCCAATTTTGAAAAACTTAAATATTCTTTCACTAAACACCCAAGAAGCAACGAGAATAACAGGAATAGAACAAAAATACTACAAAAACAAAGAAATAATAATTAACAACGATGTCAAAGAAATGTTGAAACTTCTAAAATCACATATCAAAGACATAGTTATTATTACTGATGGAAAAAAAGGTGCTTACGCTTATGATGGGAAAAATTTTTATTATGCACCAATTTATCCAACAAAGAGAGTAAGTTCGCTAGGAGCTGGAGATGCTTTTGCAAGCACTTTTTGTGCATCTTGCATTATGGGAAATGACATATTAACAGCTTTAGAACTTGCTTCAATAAACTCTGGTTATGTTGTAACTAAATACGGTGCCCAAGAAGGATTATTAGACTTGACCAATTTAACCAAAATCAAATCAGAACATCCAGAATATAAAGCAATTATTGTAAAATAGCAATTAAAATTTTTTCAAGTTTTTAAATAATATATACAGGGTAAACTGGGTAAAAAGGGAAAAAATGAAAATATCTCCAATCAAACCAAATCCCGAGCCGCTTAAGCTCAATATTCGCAAAATAAATCTTTCGGATGCAATTATCCAACCTAAAAACAAACCTCTAAAAATGGACTTGGATAAGCTTATTTCTGGAAATTCGAAATCAGTTGTCCAAAATGCAAAAAAATTTAAATATTTAAAAAATGCATTAAAGACAAGTACGATAGTTTTATGTACTGCATTAGGATTAATTGGTGGAGCTCTTGCAGGACACTCAACTAGACAATTTATGGCAAGAAAAATTTTGACAGAGAATCCGATGCTTGCCAAACTAAGTGTAAATGAAAAAAATATCAAAGATTTTTCCCTGATTTTTCTAAATGGAAGGCTCAAGCATTTAGGAAGTATCTTCTATTTCTCAAAATATCGTGTAAGTGCAGGAAAAGGTATTAATTATAAAACAGCAAACAACGTTGCAGATATAGTTTTAGCAAAAAATGCTGAAAGAGTAGCCAGTTACTTTCAAACCGTTGGAAATTGCTACACAGGAACTAAACATGCTCTTTTAACTTCCGGCATAATTAGTGACTATGGGCAAATGCCACTGGGTAGCGCATCTAACGCTTTAGAATATTTTCAAAAAAATCCTGAAAAATTTCAACGAGTTTTAAAAAATGGCAGAAAACTCACTCCCAAACAATTAAGAGAATTACCGGCAGGACGCATTGTAGTTTACAGCAAGAAAGGTGAACACGGCCACATATCAATAACCAATGGTAACGGACAAGGTATGAGTGATTCTTTTGACAATATGATGTGGATAGAAGAAAAAGGGCAGGGCGCAGATTTTGAAGTTTTCAAACTTACCGATGGTTGGAGATATAACCCCCAAACACGCAAATTAGATTTTATTTCAACAAAATAAATTTATTTGACATACATTACTAATATTGTAAACTTGTACCAGTTGAGGAATTATGTCAAATAACAAAAAATCCATGCTTGCAATAGGTTTAATGAGTGGAACATCTTTAGATGGAATAGACGGAGCAATTGTTGAAATAAAACCTGATTTTTCTTGTAATTTTATTGAAGGACACAGCATAAATTATTCTGCTCAAATGCAAGCAAAAATAAAAAAACTTTTTTCATATCGCATATCTCCTAAATTTTTATGCGAAATGAACTTTTTAATAGGAGAATACTTTGCTAAATGCGCTATGGAACTTATAAACAAAACTAAGCTTAACCCTGATTTAATAGGCTCACATGGAATAACGTTATACCACAATCCTTTGAATAAAAATTTTGAAAATTTTTCGCTAAAAAGCACGCTACAAATAGGAGAGGGAGCTGTTATAGCAGAACGTACAGGAATAACAACAATATGTGACTTTAGAGTTCAGGATATTGCAGCAGGAGGAGAGGGCGCTCCTCTAGTACCATTTGCTGACAAAATATTGTTTGGCAATTCTAGCATAAATAGAGCTATTTTAAATTTAGGAGGCATAGCAAACGTTACTGTATTAAGTACCAATTGCGATATATTTGCTTTTGATACGGGACCTGCAAACATGTTAATAGATGGAGCAATGCGCAAATTATTCAATAAAAATTTTGACAAAAATGGAAAAATTGCTAAATTAGGAAAAATTAACAATAATCTTTTGCAAAAATTAATGCAAAACAAATATCTATATATATCACCTCCAAAATCCACGGGTAGAGAAATTTTTGGAGAAAAATATTTAGAAAAAATTTTATCAACAACTAATGATACACCAGAAAACATAATAGCTACACTAACAATGTTTACAGCAAAGTCTATAAAACAAGCTTTTACCGATTTTATATACCCCAAAAGCACGATAAAAGAAATTATTTTAGGAGGCGGAGGTGCTTACAACAAAACTCTAAAAGAAAATTTGAGCAAAGAATTTGAACCTGAAACAAAAATAAAAACACACGAAGATTATGGCATTTCAAACAAATACAAAGAAGCCATAGCTTTTGCTTTATTAGCATATTGCACATTTCATAACATTCCTAATAATATAAAAACCGCAACTGGTGCGGTTAAAGAAGTTATTTTGGGGAAAATTATTAGGAAGGTGTAGTATAAAATGAAAACTCAGCTTGCTTTTCTCAGTCTAATTGGTTTAAAATTTAACAAACTCTTGTTATTAACTGAAATTAATTCAATGTAATCCAAAACTTTCTCGGGAGGAAGTTTATCCTCATTAGATTCAGCTATTGTGCTTTTTTCTTTATATATCTCAACTATTCGTTGATCTGATGCGTACATTGCCCCAATCATTTTTAAAATCCCTATTTACTGCTCGTATATATATAAAGTATATTTTTTTTATATAGAATCAATTTTTGCTAATTTATTTACATAAATTTACAAACTTAAAAAATTTTTCATAATCAAAGGTTTTTGGTATAATTATTTTTGTTAAGAACTTAGTGGAGATGACTTATGTCAAGAATAGATTCATTTAAAAAAGATTTAGAAGCAAAAAAAGCAGTTAAAATCATTGCAGGCATTGATAATTTTGATGAAACTAAAGTTAGAAATGTTATTATTGCTGCAGAACAAGGTGGAGCAAGTGCAGTTGATATAGCGGCGGATACAGCATTAATTAATATTGCTAAAGAAATTACAAAACTTCCTATATTTGTTTCCTCTACATCACCGGAAATGCTATTGATGGCCAAAAATGAAGGAGCAGACGCACTTGAAATAGGTAATTTTGATGCCTTATACAAAAAAGGTATTAGAATAAGTGCAGAAGATGTTCTTGACATAACAAAAAGAACAATAGAATTAGTTGGCGAAGAAATATTTTTATCTGTAACTATTCCTGGTCACATAAGTGTTGAAGAACAAGTAAAATTAGCAAGCGACTTAGAAGATTTAGGCATTGATTTGATTCAATCTGAAGGAGCTTGCGTAGCAAATGTAAACAACAATGGTGCAAGAGGATTAATGGAAAAAGTTAATATTTCAATTTCCAACACAATGGAAATTGTTAACTCTTGCTCAATTCCTGTTATGACTGCAAGTGGAATTACTCCATCTACAGCAGCTATGCCATTTGCTGCTGGTGCAAGCGCAATAGGAGTAGGTTCTTGCGTTAATAAATTAACTTCTCCAATTGAAATGCTTGCAACAGTAATGAGCATAACAGAAAAAGTTGGATTGAAAAAAGAAGAAAAAATTCATATTTAATAGTATAATTTGTTATGATTAAATTAATTAATGTATCCAAAAATTATCCTAATACTTACGCATTAAAAGATGTAAATCTTGAAATAGAAAAAGGCGAATTTGTCTTTTTGGTGGGATCAAGTGGAGCGGGAAAATCCACTTTAATGAAATTACTTTACCGAGAAGAAAGTCCTTCTGCCGGTAAAGTAATTGTTGGGGGAGTTGATGTTTCAAAGATTTCAATAGACAAAGTTCCAAATTTAAGACGTTGTATGGGAATAATTTTTCAAGATTACAAGCTTTTACCCAATCAAACTGTCTATGATAATGTAGCTTATGTAATAAGAACTTTAGGGATGCGTTCAAAAGATATAGATGATAGGGTAAAAGGTGCCATAAAAATTGTAGGTCTAGCTCATAAACTTTACTCAAAACCTACAGAACTATCTGGAGGAGAACAACAAAGAGTAGGAATTGCGCGAGCTATTGTAAATGGGCCTCCACTTTTGATAGCAGATGAACCTACAGGTAACTTAGATCCAGCAACTTCTATGGAAGTTATGGAGATTTTGGATCAAATAAACAAGAGAGGAATTACAATAATTGTTTCTACACATGATCACACAATAGTCAATCATTTTAGAAAAAGAGTAATAACTTTAGATGGTGGAGAAATAGTAAGAGACGTTGAAGGCGGGACTTACGATTAAAAGGAAACTATGAGAAGACAATCAAAAAAAAGTTTAATAACTGACATAAGAATTATGATTAGAATAGCCGCAGAAACAGTAAAATTACTTACTCAAGCGGGCTGGATGAATTTAGTAGTAATAACTACTATGGCAGCAATATTGAGTATTTTTGGTGTTTTATTTCGTAGTAGTATTGCCATATCAGGTTTTATTGATCAAATTGGTTCAGATCTTGAAATTTCTGTATATGTAAAAAACAATGCAAGCACAAAGGATGCCATTTTTAGGATAAAATCTCTTCCTGAAGTTTCAAGAATTACTTTAACAACAAAAGAAAAAGCTTGGACTCAAATGAAAAAACAAATGCAAGTTCCTGATATTTCTAATCCTTTACCTGACACCTTGCACGTAAAATTAAAAAAACAAGAATATTCTGCTCCTGTTATAGAAAAAATTAGAAAAATGGAGGAAATAGAAGATGTTAGATTTACAAAAGATTTAGCAGACAGAATAAAAATAGCAAGTGATATTGGGAAGATAGTAACTTTAGTTGTTCTGCTAATTCTTGGCGGTTTAACAATGTTTGTTATTAGCAATACAATTAATTTAGCAATACAATCTAAGAAAACGGAAATTGAAATAATGAGATTAATGGGTGTATATAATTGGTACATTAGAGCCCCATTTATTTTGCAAGGTGGGCTGTATGGATTTACAGGAGCAATATTAGCTCTTATTCCTCTTAATGTTATGCAGGGCTATCTTGATAAAATGGCAGCATTTTTAGGCTTGGTAAATGGTACAATTGCTTTATATGTAGTTATGTTTAGTATCTTTATCTTAGGAGTAATTGTAGGGGCAGGAGGTAGCCTTATTTCTGTAAGAAAATATTTAAAGGTTTAAATTACAAAATAATATCACCCGAAAAAAATTTTTTTGTTTCTCCATTGGCAGTTAAAATTTCAATAGCTCCATCTTCACAAACATTTATAGCCATTCCCAGATTTTGAATATTGGGGTTTTTTATTGTAACTTGCTTTCCAATAAAATTACTAAAAGAAATATATTGTGCCCTAAAATAGCTAAAACCTTCTTTTAATAAAACATCATAATTTTCGAAAAATTTTTCTACAAGTTGTTCCACAAAAATATCACTATCTATATGTTTGGAAATTTCAATATTCAAAGAAGTAGCAGGAATTGAAAGTTTAGCAATTTCACTTGCTTGCAAATTTAAATTAACCCCCACCCCCAAAACTATTCCATTAAAATGCTCCCCAGAAAAAGAAACCTCACTGAGAATACCCGCTATTTTTTTTCCATTAATTAACACGTCATTTGGCCACTTTATTTCAGGGAAAACACCAAATTGACAAATTAATTCACATAATACGATACTTAAATATTGAGTAAGATTAGCAAAATTTTCTCTGTATTTGATATTAGGCTTCAAAATAAAAGAAATATAACAATTATCTTTTTTATCAGAAATCCATTTTCTATCAAAACGTCCTCTCCCAGCGCTTTGAATCTGCGCCCTTATAACTGTATCAGAAGGATAATAATCTATTTTTTCAAGCGAAAATTTATTAGTAGATGCTAGATTTTCAAATTCAATAATTTTAAACATAAGTTTTTTTTAACATAAACATAGGAAAAAAGCTTCAAAAGCATGCCAGCAATTGTATTTTTTACACTTGTTTTTTAAAAAAAATTCCCTCTTTTTATAATAAAACGAAAGAGAAAAGCAATACTTTATTGATTTTCAGCAAATTTTATAATGGGGGTTGACAAAATAATAATTATGTTTGATAATAATGGCATAAAATAAAGTGTTAAAAATACACTAAATAAATTAAGGAACATTACGATGTTAACTGTAGGAAAAGTAAACAATAATAATTTAACATATCGTTCACATACACCATACGAATATAAGCTAAATAGCTTTGGCAATAGTGTTGCAGCTCAGCAAGCTTATTTAGATATGAACAAAGATATTTATGTAGACTATGTAGACGGAGATATCTCTTTAATTGGTTTTCTTGCCAGAAAATTAAAAAGTTTTTGGAACATAATGTTGCACAAAGATCCTACCATAGAAATTAAAGCAAGAATAATTGAAGAAAATTTAAGATCAAATGCTCAAAAAGAACTTGGTTTTGAGACTGTTGCTTAAGCTTGGACATTAAACAAAGAATTATAGTCTGGCAAAGTAATATTTTGAGTATTTCTTGCATGTATTCTATTAATGAAATCTATGGTATTTTGATCTAGTGAAATATTTTTAGGTATTTGTGACTGAAGCTGCGCATTGGCTGTTTGGGTTTCTTGTTCTTGTTGTTCTTGTTGTTGTTCAGCTAAAGATGGTCCCATTACTTTCTTAGCCACCCAATCTGTGAGAAAAGCACCAGCAATTCCGGCAACTATCAATGGCAATGTTCCAGTAAAACCTAAAACTGCAGTGGCAACAAGAGTACCTGCTATGTATCCTAAGAAGCTTAAAGCAGATTTTGTACTTTCTTTTAAAGCTTCGGGGATACCACCAGCTTTGTAACCTTCAAAAATAGACATAGCAGTTGTGCCAACCATTAAAATAGGCATAAAATGCTTTCCGATAAATTTCATGCCTGGAATTTTCCCTAACGTTTTTCCAATTTTAGAGAATAAAGTCCCGCCTGACTTAGCTGTTTTTTGCGCTACATCAGCTGCAGCTTTACGATTTTTCCAATATTTATCATAACTATTTTTCCAATCAAAAGTTGTTAGAGTAGCTGTTTGATTTTTTCTTGCTTGAAAACATTCTTTACCAACATCAGAGGCCCATTCTCCTCCCATAAATCTACCAAAACCTTTTATTTTTTGCCAAGCAGCTTTTGTTAAATTTGAAGCATCCGGAATATTTGTAGCTGCTTGTGTATTTACATTTCCTATAGCCGATACCATGACCTACGTTCCCATTATTCCCTGTGTATAAATAAAAACTTTTTTTAAAATTTAATTGCTAAATTATTTGCAAAAAAAAATTTTTATTATAATATTTAAATATGGAAACTTAATTTTTAAGCCCTGATGGCGGAATCGGTAGACGCGTTGGACTTAAAATCCAATGGGATTCACCTCTCGTGCCAGTTCAAGTCTGGCTCAGGGCACCATTTAGCCACATATAATGTGGCTTTTTTGTTAAAGAAAGGACTAAATATGAACACAATTGCAATAAGGGGGGCTATCACTTCTGATAACAATACCATCAAATCAATATCTGAAGCTACAATAGAACTTTACAAGTCAATAATTTCTGAAAATAAAATAAATCAAGAAGAAATTATACATATTACTTTTTCTTTAACTAAAGACTTAAATGCTGTTTACCCTGCAAAAGTTCTTAGGGAAGAATTTAATATTACAGATATTCCATTAATTTGCCTACAAGAGGCAGATATAATTAATTCTCTTCCCAAATGTATTAGAATCTTAATATTAGTTAATAGTAATCTCGACAAGAAAAATGTAAAACACATATATTTGAAAGATGCAAAAATTTTAAGAGCAGATTTATGCAAATAATATTTTGTTATATTTAAGTAGTTCAATAATAAATTAAACAATTTGTTGAGAATTTTTAAAATGTAACTTAGCAATCATACAAAGTTTGTCTTTTCCATATTTACTAACAAATTCTTTGGCTTGCTTTGTTGGGATATCTCCTCCTCCTTTTGCAAAGTCTATTTTGTATGTAGCAGAAATTTTTTTTATCCGCAATATAAATTCCTCTCTTGCAAGAATTGAAGCACATGCAACCGCAATATCACTTTCTGCTTTGGTTCTTTGGATAAGATTTATTTTTTTGCCATTTTTGAAAAGAGCATTTTTTATTAAGCTTTCATTTGCAAATTTATCAGATATAGCATTTTGGCATTCTGGTATTTTTTCAAGAATATTTTCTATAACTCTACTGTGTGCCCAAGCTAGTAATTTATTTAAATTTTTAAATTTGTTATATAAAATATTGTATTTTTCAGGGTTAATAGTTACTACATTATAAATACAATTTTCTTTTATTTTAGGGGCTACTTGTAATATAAATTTGTCATCTAATTTTTTGCTATCTTTTACATTGAGTTTTTGCAGCATATCAATTTGTTCTCTTTTTACACAAACTCCAGCAGTCACTAAAGGTCCTAAATAATCACCTTTACCAGATTCATCAGTTCCAATCCAACATTCGAAATTGTGATTAAAGTTATCAGAAAAAGAAAAATTCTGTGAATTTTGACATTTAGTAAGATATTTGTTCACAAAACATTCACAATTATTTCCTTGGACGAGCAATTTTAAATTAGAATAACAAGTAATAGTTATTCCGTTAGCAGATGCCTTCCACAAAGCATTTTGCGAATTTGACATTAAATATCCGTCAACTCGCAAAGTGTTTTTTAGTTCTTGTTCAAAATTGCTAGAAATTTTAGTAGAAAAAAAATTCATATAGTAATTTTCTCATAAAAATATCATTCACGTATTACAAAATATATTTGTTTCAAAATTAATTCAATTAAAGACCTATTTCAGAATATTTTATAAATGCTTTTGTCGTGTGAGTGTCATATTTACGCTTACCAGTTAACAGCAATTGTAATTCACCGATATCAGGATGTTTATACAAGGTACAACTTACAGAAGTATCTTTTTCAAGTTTAATTTCGTCGTATAAACCTACAGGAAATTTATCATAAATATTTTCTATTGACATACTATATTTTTTGCATTTTGCTTGAATAGCTAATTTTGTTCTCATTAATTCCAGTTGCTCTTCTGAAAATTTTTCTCTTTTAATCGGATATTTTGTAATAGGTATTTGTAAAACTTTTGTAATTGGAAATTTTTTTGTATAAGGGGAGAGTTCAATTAATTCTTCTATAGTTTTTAAATTATGAGATATATGAATTTCTTTTTTTGAAATTTTTTGTACTTTTGCCTCAAAAATAAGAGATTCTGATGATGTGATTAGCGCCGTGTTCAAATATACATCATATTTTCTTGGAATACATAAAAAACTCATTTGAGAATTTCTTATTTTTATTAATTTAAAAAGTTCTTCAGTAAAATTACGTATAACTAAAGCATCCACAAGAGAAGGAGTCTTATTCGTGATTATCATTGGCGATTTTATTTTTGTTGTTGAAATAGTAAATTTGGGCGTTTCGATTTTATTAGTATTTACATTATTATCAAATTTAAAACCATTCAATTCTTTTGCGTTTACTTTTGAAGCTTTAAAAGCGTAAACTCCAACATCAAATTCAACAAAAAAACTTAAAATTTCATGATATAACGATAAAAAAAATTTCATAAAGAATTTAAACATTATTCATTATCTTTGGCTATTATTATTTCAATAGATTTTTGTACACGCTCTAATGGTTCTGTTATATCTATGTAGTTACCCATTTGTTTTACAATGTTAGATACTTTTTCAAACAATTCATTTTGTTCCGAAACATTTTGCTTAAAAGTAATTCTTACAGGGACAGATGTTTTGGAATATTGAAAAATGTATTCATCATCTTTAATTTTTTCAATTTCTGCAGAATTTTTCCCATCATTTATACTTGTTTGCGCAATACGTACCATGTCAGTTTTTAGCTTATTATATTCTAAAAGTTGTTCGTCTTTTACCATTAGTAAATCAACTTTATTAGATAAAACTCCTAAAAGATTATCCAAAATAACATCAACTTTCAAATATTTTTCCAAACTATTTCCATAAAGAACCTTTTGAAGTTTTGTTGGCAAAATAGGATCAGTGTATTGGAATTCTAGCGGAAAACCTTTTTCATCACTAACAAGAATAGCTCCTAAATAACCTAATTTTGTTGAAGTTGTAATAACATAGCCTATTTTTAAATTTGTATCACTCATTCTACTATTTTCCTTAATTCTAATCTGTTTGAAGTTAAAATATTCCTTAATTTCATTATAGCTTGGGCATGAAGTTGACAACAACGAGATTCTGAAATTTTTAAAACAGCTCCAATTTCCCCAAACGTCATGTTTTCGTGATAGTACAAAGTTAGTAGCAAACGTTCTCTTTCGGGAAGTCTTGCTAAACCTTTTATCAAATCTTTTTTACTATCTTTTTCTTCTAATTGTTCCAGTGGTGTTCCGTGCTTTTCATCTTCAATGGTATCAATAATTTCTACACTTTGTTCTTGCCTGTCTTTTGTTGAATTAAGAGAAACAACAGACATGGCATTTGCCATTTTCATAATTTCTTGAACTTTTTCTATAGGAATGTTAGCTCTTGAAGCAATTTCAGCTTCAGTGGGCATGCGACCTAATTCTTTTTGCATTATTTGAATTATTGCCGCAATCTCTTTTTGCTTTTTTCTTAGTGCACGCGGAATCCAATCTTGTTCTCTGATTCTATCTATTATTGTCCCTCTAATTTTTGTTAGCGCATAAGTTTCAAATCTTGCGTTCTTATCTTTAGAAAATTTTTCTATTGCTCTAATTAAACCTTCAATTCCGAAGCTTGAAATATCTTCTGAAGCAATTGTATCTGGCAAACTAACTCTTAAACGCCCTACAACATATTTTATTAGATAAATGTACTGAACAACCAAAATATCTTTAACTTTTCGATTAGAACGATCTGCAATATATTCATCCCAAAGAGCACTCAATTCTTCATCTGAGAGTCTTTTGAGTTTTTTTTGAGATAAATGCATCTGAGTTATGGAATCCATCTAAATTTTACTTCTCCCTCTCGAAAACAAATAGAAATATTTCTCAATTTATTGTCCAATTTTCGCCCCCTCAAGTCATCATACATATGGTTGAAAATACAACAAATCGAAACGAAGATAAATATCCTCCAAATAAATGAGCTTGTTTTGAATTAAATATGCTAGACTTGCTAAGTATGAATTATACTCAAGAAGGAAGGACATAGCTCATGAAAATACCAAGTATAAATTTAAATCTATTTAAGTCCAAAAACATTTCTAACGTAAGTGAAAATCAGCAAAATCCATTTGTAGCGAATTCAACAAACAATCCATTTGCAGGAAGTTTAAAGACTGACATTTTCCAAAATAGTTCGATAAACAATTCTCAATCTTATAACTTTTTGGCGCAAAAATCAGCAGAACTAATTGCAGGTTGGAATAATGGTTTAGGCAAAATAAAAAATCAAACAAAAGAATTTTTGGCTCCTGCAATTTCTTTTGCGGGCAGAGTTCAGGCAGGTTTTAAGAAACTAAATGAAATGAACTTAGGAGACATGATTTCAGGAATTCAAAAAGAAATTTCATTGTTAACATTAGATAAAGATGTAAGAAAATATGTTAAAATGCCTGTATCAGATTTAAGAGTTGAATTAGCTCGAGAATTAAGCATATAATAACAAGGAGCGTTATAATGACAAATGCTTTAAAAATAATAGAAGCTTTAGGGCGACATGAAGATTCAGAAGCCATTAATGTTCTTAGGGATTTAGGAACAAATTCTCCAAAAGAAGAAATTCGCGAAGAAACAGCGAAAGCTTTAAGCAGAAGAAATACAGATGAATCATTAAGAATTTTAATAGCAAACAAAGGAAAAGGGATTAATGATCTTAGTACAAAGGTGGCTTTATCAACTGTAAGTTCTTTACTTGAATTACAAGATAAGACAGAACTTTTAAAAGTTTTAAATGAAACTATTGAAGGTAATACAGAAGACGAAATTAAAGATACAGCACGTTCGCTAAGAGCTTTAATCAATTTATCCGAATAAAATTTAGAACAAAAAATTTAAATAAAAGCACGTAAAACACTTACGTGCTTTTTTAAAACAAGGAAAAATTATCTAACAATTATACCATTACATTTCAAAGCATTTTTTAATTGAGGAATTGGCAAAGTTCCATAATGGAAAATTGAAGCAGCCAAAGCAGCATCTGCATTAGAATACTTAAACACATCAATAAAATGTTGAGGATTAGCCCCCGCACCACCTGAAGCAATTACAGGAATATTTAAATTTTCTGAAGCTAATTTTGTTATTTCCAAATCAAAACCATTTTGTGTACCATCTGTATTCATAGAAGTAAGCAAAATTTCACCAGCTCCGAGTTTTTCGACTTTTTTTAACCAATCATAAACTTTTATACCTGTATTTTTTTTCCCTGCATTAATAAAAACAAAAAAGTCGCCATCAATTTTTTGGGAATCAACAGCAACAATAACACACTGAGAACCAAAACGATTAGCAGCTTTCTCTATTAATTCAGGTTTAAGAACAGCAGCTGAATTTAAAGATATTTTATCAGCACCTGCCAACAAAAGATTATGGATATCTTCAATTGAATTAATCCCCCCCCCAACAGTAAAAGGAATAAAAACCTGTTCTGCAACTTTTTCCACCATGTTCAAAGTAGTCTTTCTACCTTCATTGGTTGCAGTTATATCCAAAAAAACTAATTCATCAGCACCTTCTTCAGAATATTTTTTGGCTAATTCTACAGGATTTCCTGCATATTTTAAATTTTCAAAATTTACTCCTTTGACGGTTTGACCATTTTTTACATCAAGGCAAGGAATTATTCTTTTAGCTAACATTTTTCCCTCACATACGATATACAAAATATTAACATGATTGTAAATATTTGTAACTATTTAAACAAAAAACATAAAGATTAAAAAAAAAATACCGATAAAACAACTATAAGCAACTATTATTTTGAAAGGAATAATAAGCATGGAAATTTTAGGTGTAGGAGATGAAATTATTGTTAACGGTTACAAATCCATAATACTAACCGATGACATGGAGAAAAATGTAGAAACATTTGCTACCGCAAACAATATAAGTAAAAGCGAAGCAGAACGTATATTATATAGTATTCCAGCATTAAAAAATTTCGCCGAAAATTTTTTAACAAAAGATGTAGAAGAAAATATTGTAATTACCGATCTGTCACTAGACGAAGATAAAACAGAAGATAGAACAGAAAATAAACAAGAAATTTATGAGGAATCTAATGTAGACAATCAGCCTAAAAATATTTTTGATACAAAAACAAATTTTAGCACCATATATGAAACACTAGAAAGTAATGCAAATAATAATATTTTTAAAGAATTGCAAGCCAATGAAACAAAAGCATCAACAACAAAAGCATTAAAAGATGAGAAAACCATTTCCAGAAAAGACGAAAAAACCGTATCTGGAAAAGATGAGAATGATACAAAAACAATTTCAAACAAAATAGAAGATGAAACAACAGTGGCAACAAGTAACCCCACAAATATAAAAGAACAACTTATAACAGCCTCAAGTAGTTCAAACAATTCCAACGAAATAAAGAATTTCCTTGGAGTATTTGGTCTTAATGTAAATAGCCAAATAGAAGACCCTGTTTATGAAAACAACAAACTTAAAAGCATTAAAACAGGCGGAAAAACTTATAATATTACGTATTACCAAAATGGCATAATCAAAGAAACAAGTATAACAGAAAATGGCAAAGAAATTGCAAACACAAAATACAATTCAGACGGAAGCGAACAAGAAGCTAATCAGACATCTACAACAATTTTAGCAACAAAAGAAGCTATGTCTAAAGCTATTTTGACACTAATAATTAAGAGCTCAAAACGATTTACCGAAGATATGGAAAAGAAATTTGAAACAATAATTGAAAAATCAATTTCTGATTACGAAGCGGGCGTAGCCACAGGTGCACTAGCAAATTACATAGCATTAAAATTAAACGAAGTAGGATTGAACACAAATGAATTAAAAAAACATTTAAGCAACAATACTCCTACAGGTATAACTATCAAGGATTTATGTGAAGATCTAATAAACAAAATTCAAGAAAACAAAAATGAAGACAACTCAGATCAAGAGGATTTAATAACTGAAACCAAATCAATAGAAGGTATTAATTTTAATATATCACACGCTAAAGGCGACATTGCAAAATACGAAATTTCTGTTCTAGAAGATGGAACAATAGAAATTAACGGAGAAAACTGCACAATTGACATATTAGGTGTAGGAGACTCAGACAAAAAAATTCAACTAAGAGGGTCAAATATTCAATTTAACAGCAATAACGTAACATTTGAAAGCATAACAAACCTCGCAAATATCTCAACAATAAATGGTAGTTACGGTAATGACTATATAATAAATGAAGAAAGCGGAAAGAATTCAATAATAAATGGAAATGACGGAGATGACATTATTGAAAATTATGCGACAAATACGGCATTAAACGGAAACAGCGGAAATGACACCATTAACAATTTTGCAAACAAAGCGACAATAAACGGAGGGCTAGGTGATGATGCAATAAATTACACAAAAAACAGTGCGACAATTACGCCATCTTCAGGTAATGATATAATCAACGAAATTTCCAATAATACAGATACAGAGCCAACACCCACCCCGCCAACAGACTCTGATGAAGACGATAACAAAGGCAACACATCAGGGCTTTACTCACAAACATTTACAGAAAATGGTGTAACATTTACCGTATACTCAGATTTACCGATTAACATAACTACAGAAATATACAAAAATGTTTTATCCATAAATGCCGAGAATAGTAAAATTGTAATAAATTCAAGCACAGAAGACAATTCTTCGATAGAAATACACGGAAATAAAATTGATTTTCACGCAGAAACACAACTTAGATCAATATTTAATTACGCAGACAATTCAACATTTACCGGAAGCGAACAAGAAGACTATATTTTTAACTACGCAGACAATGTCACTATTTTCGGCTTAGGTGGCAACGATAAAATCATAAATGAAGGTAAAAATGTAATAATAAATGGAAATGATGGCGACGACATTTTAGTCAACAGAGAAAATGCAGAGCAAACAACGATAGATAGAGGTGACAGCAACGATAAAATATACGATGAAGGCCAAAATACAACAATAACAGTAAAACTAGCAGGAGAAGAAGGCTCAAGTGAATACAACAGCACTCTAACAAAAGAATATATACACAATGCACTAAATGGAATGACTGCAACCTTTTATCCAGAACCATCAGAAGCTATCATGTCACAGATAGAAGATTTAGCTAACAAACTTTTAACAGAAGCAAATTCTTCAAACAAAAGAGAATTTAACGAGACTGCACTAAAACTTATAAACTACGCAAAAAAATTAGACACAAGTACAACAGCAAAAACAGATGAAGAATATCTATACTTAGCTTTAGAATATACAGATATAGACGGTTCAGGACTTATTTTTGAAGATGAACTAAACGAAACTATTCAAAAGGCTGATATTTCCGAGGAACTGGAAACTTATTTACAAAACAAAAATATAAAACTAATAGGTTTAACTGATACAGAAATAGAAAATTTCATAGAATCAGCAGACAGTGAAGAAGCTGCACTAAAATTATTGAAACAAATAGAAGTAATTATAGAAACAAACACAGGAAATAAAGATTATATGCTAAGCAGCATTAGAGAAATACTAACCAATGCTCATTTTAGTTTTAACAATGAAATTTTGGAAGATGCACAAATGCTCATAGATGCAGAGAATAGTGAAGATGCAGATGAATATATAAAAAGTCAAATGATTAAAGATGGAAACCAACTCAGCATAGCGCAAATGTTTGAAACAACAGAAACAGGCGAGATAATGGAAAAAGACGATATTTTATACATAAATGATGGCGAAACTATGGTAAAATTAAACATTAGCGCTGAAACATATTTAGAATTATTTCCACCAGTTTCAAGATATTTAATTGAACAAAACAGCTACAATGATTGTTTCTTTATAGCAACAACAATGATAGATTTTATGGAAAATGATGAAGCAAGAGTAAAATTATTGCAATTATTCTCGGAAGATTCATCAGGTAATATAAAAATAACATTCCCAGGTATTGCGGATTATCCAATAACATTCCCAAATGGAGAATTAAAAGTAACCGACAACAAATATATGCTAGATGAAACCGAATACTCATATCAAATAAGCAATAACTCAATAGTTGTTGCAGAAAAAGATGAAGAATCAACTACATATACGTTAAATAAAACAACCGCATCTTTAGGATTACAAATGCTTGAACAAGCTTACGCATTGGCTAAATTTGCAGAACTAAGCAATCAAAACATAACTTCAGCAGATATAGAAGAACTAGGCGAAGCTTTGTATTATGCAGCAAAAGATGAACAGATTTCAGCCAATGATGCAAGTAATATAGATATAGACAAAGCTTTAACATATTATTTATATGGTGGCTACGCACAAGAAGTATATGAAGATCTTACGGCAAACAACACAACAACTCCAACATACAAAAAAATAAAAACAGAAGAACAAGGAAAAGACCTCCTAGGAGTAATGAAATCACTACTTCTTGATTATCCTGATTTAACAATGACAACTTTAATATCTGGAAATGTAGATATTTCAGAAGAAGATAGTAGAAAATATAACATAATAAGTGGTCACCAATACAGTATTGAAAACATAGATACGATAGAAAAAATTGTATACATAAAAAATCCTTGGGACAGTTACAAAGTAGCAGCGATACCTTATGATGTATTTTTGAAATATTTTTACGGATTTGCATACACTAAATTTGATTAAAAATAAGAATTCCTTTAAACTAATATTACTAAAACAGAGGTAAAAATGGACAATTTTGAACTAAGAAAAGAATTTGACAAAGTAGAAAGATTAATAGCTATAAACACAGAAAGAGGAGCAGACATAAAAAGATTGCTTAAAGAAAAAGCTCGACTTTTAAAAATAAGCTACGGAAAACTTTCTGACAGCGTACAAAGTGGAAATTTAAAGAAAGTAGCGCCAATTTTTGCAAAAGAATTAGCTTATTTAAATAATATAAAAAAGATAGAAACTGACCTAAATGAATCAACCGAAGAAACAGATAAAGAAATAGAAAAAATTCACGAAAGCATGAGAGCTGAAGGTCTAGGCTGGCTTTTAGATAACAAACCAGAAAAACAAGAATAGAATAAATTTTACATATTATTAATATTGAAAAAAGAGAATTTTATATTGCAATACTCTTTTAGTATGGTTATGCGTGATATAAATACTACTTGTATACGATGGTCTAAACCCATAATATTCAACTATCGGATGATGTTCAAAGTTATAAAATTTGAGAAACTTATTATGTTGACAGAATAAATTGATATTAAGTATGAACCTAAATGAAAAATGCTTATTAAAATTTTTGACAAATCCAATAGGGATTTTTAATACAGAAAAGGAAACAACTAACATTAATAGATATAATGAATTATATTTTGCAAATCTTAATATAAGTAATATTTCTGTATCTAAAAAATTAATTTCAAAATAAAATATTACAAATGTAAATATTTTCGTTAAAATTAACAAAAAATAAATTTCTTACTTTTTAATAGATTTGCTTATTTTGCTGTTTTAGAGAATGAGTAGAATATACAAAGAGAAAGGAATAATATTTTATGCATGTGAACAAGTTATCCAACACAAATTTTGGCGCAATAAGATACCCTGAAGGGACAAGAAAAGAGCAAAAAGACTTTATTAATCACAAAATAGTTCCATTGCTAGATGATAACATGGTAGATTATTTAGATTATTTAAAATATGATTTATATTTAAATTTAAGCAAAAACAAAAGAAACAAAGATGTACTTGTAATACAAAGAATTGATAGAACAAACAAAAAAATCTGCTCAAAATCTGAATTATTAATGGAAAATTTACCAGAAAGAATACGCAGATACAATGCTAGAATGAATAGATTTCTTAGCTAAAAAACAAATTTGTTTTGTATATGTATCTTTTGATATAATCAAATCAAAAGAGGTATATTGTGGAAAAAACTAAAACTTTATTTGAAGTAATAGGTCCAATTATTATAGGCCCTTCCAGTTCTCATACAGCTGGGGCAACGAAAATTGGACTTTTGGCTGGTAAAATATATGCACAAAAACCTCAAAAAATCACATTCAAATTATACAATTCTTTTGCAAAAACAGGCAAAGGACATGGTACAGACAAAGGTTTACTTAGTGGAGTTTTAGGATTAAATGTAGATAATCCACAAATTAGGAATATTTTTGAAATTGTACAAAAATCAGAAATAGAATACAATTTTGAATATTTAGAAAATTTTTCAAGACATCCAAACAGTGTTGACATAATATTTGAAAAACCAGAAAAGATGAAACTTTCAGGAATTTCTTTAGGTGGCGGAGAAATATTAATAGATTCAATAAACGGATACAAATTCAATATTACGGGAAACTATCCAACTTTGTTGTTAATATACAAAGACAAACCAGGAATGATATACAAAGTAACTGTATTAATTCAAAAACAAAATATAAACATAGCATCAATGAATTGTGAAAGAAAAGCAAGAGGAAAAGAAGCATCCATGGCCATATATTTGGATAGTCCATTAAAAAAAGAAGTTACAAAAGAATTATCAGCAATTGATGAAATTTATTTTATTAGAAGTTTAGAGGCACTAAAATGAATGAAATAAAAACTTTTGATGAGCTTCTTAAATACACACAAAAAGAAAAAATAGAAATTTATGAAGTTTGCCAAATTTTTGAAAGTCAAGAACTAAATATTTCAATAAAAGAAATAAGAAAAAAAGTAAAAGCTACTTTAGAAGTAATGGAAGAAAGTATAAATAATGGGATTCACTCGACAAAACTTTCATCAAGCAAAATGACAGGCAATGATTGTAAAAAGCTAGAAAATTATTTTTCGCAAAAAAAATCTTGTTTAAATATTTCGCAGCAAAAAGCTTTGTTGTACGCTCTTGCAACTGCAGAAGAAAATGCAAGGATGGGAAAAATTGCGGCCTGTCCTACAGCAGGAGCTTGTGGAATAGTACCTGCAATAATTTTTGCATACAGTCAAGATACTGAAACACAAATAAATGCTTTGATAACTGCGGGGCAAATAGGGAAAATCATATCTAACAAAGTAGCTCTTGCAGGAGCAATAATGGGTTGTCAAGGAGAATGTGGTTCAGCTGCGGCAATGGCATCAGGAGCTTTAGTTTTCATACAAAAAGGAACAAATGAAGAAATTATTACAGCTGCTACATTAACTTTAAAAAATATTTTAGGTTTAGTTTGTGATCCAGTTGCAGGACTTGTTGAAGTTCCTTGCGTAAAAAGAAATGCTTTTATGGCAAACATTGCAATTACAGGAGCAGAACTTTCATTAAGTGGCATTAAATCAGTAATACCTCCGGATGAAGTTATAGATGCAATGTATCAAATAGGAACATTTATTTCTCCACAACTAAAAGAAAGTTCCGAAGCTGGTTTAGCAGCCACAAAAACGGGGTTAAAAATTACACAAAAATTGCACAAATAAGACAAAACCCAAAAAGCAATAAATATTATAACCCGTAAACTTTAGCTATTTCTTCATTTTGATCCAGATCAAAAGCAGTATGTAAAGCTTTTATAGCATCTTCGGATCTTGATTTTTCTATAACACAGCTAATTTTTATTTCACTTGTTGAAATCATTTGAATATTAATACTAGCATTTGCTAAAGCTTTAAACATTTTTGCTGCAATTCCAGGTCTATCTATCATACCAGCACCGACAATACTAACTTTTGAAATATCTTCATTAATAAGTATTTCTGGTACATTAAATTCTTTTTTGAATTCATCAACTAATTCAAGTGCTTGAGTCAAATCACTTTTTGAAACAGTAAAATCAATATTGTTTGTTTCTCCATTTATAGCATGTGTTTGAATAATCATATCTACACTTACGTTATGTTCTGCAAGTTTTCCAAAAAGAGCCGCAGCTGTTCCAGGAGCCTCAGGAACATTAATAACTGAAATTCTAACCTGCGAAAGATCTGCAGCCACACCACTTACTGGTCTATAAATTTCCATAAATTCTTCTCCTACTACCATTGTACCTGTATCTGTGTGATTAAAGCTACTTCGCACACGCAACTTTACATCAAATTGTTTTGCAGTTTCTACAGAACGAGGATGTAAAACTTTTGCGCCAACTCTAGCCAACTCCAACATTTCAGAATACAAAACTTTTTCAAGTCTGGTTGCAGAAGGCACAATACGAGGATCAGCTGTATAAACTCCATCTACATCTGTATAAATATCGCAATAATCAGCTTTTAATGCTGCTGCAATAGCTACAGCAGACGTATCAGAACCACCTCTACCCAATGTAGTTATTTCACCATCTGGAGTAACTCCTTGAAAACCTGCTGCAACAACTATATAACCTTCATTGAGTTTTTCTTTTAATTTATCTGTTTTTACATCAACTATTCTAGCTTTTGTGTGAACATTTTCAGTTATAATACCTATTTGGGCAGCATTCATACTTATTGCTTTGCAGCCTTCTTCTTGTAAAGCCATAGCCAGCATAGCTATTGAAACCTGTTCACCAGTTGTTAATAACATATCAAGTTCACGTTTATCTGGATTCGAAGAAACCTCACTAGCTAATTTAACTAAATAATCAGTTGTTTTTCCCATAGCAGAAACAACTACTACAACTTGGTTGCCAGCTTTTTTTTCTTTAATTACAGCTCTTGCAACGTTTCTTATTCTATCTGCATCTGCAACCGAAGAGCCGCCAAACTTCTGAACTACAATACCCATTTTAGTATATCTACCTTTGATCATCTATAATACATGATATATTATAACTAAATATTCATTTGCGCAAGTAAAAAGCAAAAAAGCATATTTTAGTTATAACTACAAAAATTTTTCGCACTCTTGAAATAATTTAGCAGGAGTTATTTCTTCATCAACATTACAAAGAATTTTTGCATTGTTAAAACTTTTAGGTCCCCATTCTTCTATCATATCTTTGTTAAAAAATACACAAACTGTTTTTTGCCCCAAAGAATAAGAAATATGCATAGGACCAGTATCCACAGAAAGAAAAACACAGCAAGAATTAATAAATGCAGCCAATTCAAAAATTGTAGTTTTATTCGTCAGGTCTAAAAACTGAACATTTGTTAGAGTTTTTATTTTAGCCACAAAATCACTTGCCTTTCCGGCACCAACAATCATGGTTTTTACCGAATTGCTTTCACAAATTTCTATAAATTTAGCAACAATTTCTGGAGACAAACTACGCCAATTATCTTTAGCTAAAGGGCAAATTCCAATAATTTTTTTGCCGCACAAATTTTCTTTTGCCAATTCATTTTGCACATGCAAATCATATTTGTTTGGATAAGAAAATTTCATTGTACTATTAGTTTTTTTACCTGTTAAAACAGATAAATAAGAAGCATTAAAATCTGCTTTATAAGTATTTCTTATCATATGTTCAGTGTATTTAATTTTATTTGTAATCAAAAAATTTAACGGGGAATTTTTTAATGGAGCACTAATTCTGATTTTTGCTCCAATTAACCAACTTAATAATATACTTCTTTCGTGTGAATGAACAACAAATGCACAATCAGTTTTTTGGGAATATGGAAAATTTTTAGCAAATTTCCAAACCCCTAAAATACCTTTGTGAAAATTTTTCTTATCATATCCGAAAACTTCATCAACATCAGGTAAACCTTTAGCAACCTCTTCAAATGGTTTGGAAGCAACAAAAACAATTTTAGAATTCGGATAATTAATTTTTATATCACTACAAAGTTTACCCGTAAGCAATGTGTCTCCAAGCCAACCTAAATTTATAACAACAAAAATCTTAAAATCATTAATTTGTTTCACTTATTAACTCCGCATTTTCAATAAAAATACTTGCTGAATTTTCCCAAGAAAAATCCTTTTCCTTATATAAACCTTTATAAATATATTCTTTTCTAAAATCATTATCTTGTTCAAGTCTTAACAAAATTTCAGCAAATGCACTCATATCAAAAACATTCGCATATATAACAGCTTCTTCGCAAATTTCTTTTACCGCAAGCGAAAACTCGGAGACAACAGGACAAGAACAACGCATTGCATCTAAATGTTTTATTGGTAGATTATTCATATTAGATGACAAAAATATAGCTCCAATTGCTCCTCGTAAAAAACTTGCTCTTTGTCCCAAAGAAAGATTTTTGTATTCTCTTATTGCACCTAATTTTCTTGCTACATCAAAATTAATAAGCAATTCTTCGTTAATATTTTTTATGTTTCCGGAAATATAAAGTTTTAAATCATTTTTACCTTTTGTATACATGTATATATATATTTTTAACAATGCATTAAGCGAATCAACAGAAGTGTCATCTATTTCAACAAAAAAATAACGCTCCGTATTTCTAGACAAAGGTAAATCTAAATATTGCGAATCAATTAACGAAGCAAAATTAATAACAACAGGATCTGCATCAATATAAAATTCATCAATAAGTCTTTTTTTAGTATATTTAGTAGGAACAAAAATTAAATCAGAACGATTAATATCAGTTTGTAATTGTCTTCTATAGGCTTTTTCATCTTTTGTTGAAGAAAAATAACCTTCCTCATTTAATGGTAAAACTTCTTTTATCATAGTTATAATTGGTGTAGTTGCGGGAATAAAATTAGCAACGTGAGCATTAGGAAAGTAAAAAGGAACATTTTTATTGGTAAAGGCAATAAATGGCAAAATAGTATTGTTCCATAAATTATCACAACCACAAAAATCTATACGTTTAACGTTGGTATTTAAACCAAATCTACTAGAACTATCATATTTACAAATCCCTAAAAAATTGTAGTCAGGAGCAATTTTTTCCATTGCACGAAAAAGACAAACATGCATATTTTTGCCAACAAAATTATTTTTAAAATTTGCTTCAAATAATATTTTTTTCAATTTAATTTTCCTCGCAAACTTTACTTTCTTTTTGATATGCCCAAGCACTATGGTTATGAATACTTTCTATTGACTCAATATCAATTTCAAACCAATTAATTGCAGAATGTTTACGAAACTCTAACACTACATCTCTCAAAACATCCTCGACAAATTTAGGATTTTCATATGCCTTTTCGGTTACAAATTTTTCATCTTCTCGCTTAAGTAAGGGATATACAGGAGAACTTGCACAATTTTCAACAATTTCTATTAAATCTTCAAGCCAAATTATGTGCTGTTCATCATAACTTATATTCACGCTTACAATAGCTCTTTGATTATGAGCACCATAATCCGAAATTTCTTTACTACAAGGACATAAAGTAGTTACCGGAACTTTTACCCCTAAAATAAATTTATAATCTCCATTTTTTTTATACACACCTTTAAATGAACAATCATATCCCATTAAAGACTGTTTTTTACTCACAGGAGCAGTTTTTTCTATAAAATACTTAAATTCAAATTTTACCTCAGCTTTTTTTGCCTCAAGCTTTTTTATTACATCAATCAAACAACCTCTAATATCTATGCCTAAAAGATTTCTATCTTCCCATTCTGAAAGTATTTCAATAAATCTAGACATATGGGTACCTTTAAAATTATGCGGTAATGTAACGCTTAAACGAGCTTTTGCACTTACAGTTTGGTTTGCGGCATTTTTTCTTTGTACACTTAAAGGTACTTCAACATCTTTTACTCCAACTTTTTGAATTTCAACCCCTCTAACATCAGACATATTTTGTATGTCACGTAATTTTTTATTCATTTTCATTTTCTTGCTTAGCTTCTACGTCTTTATACAAAGTAGAAAGCAGTTTTTTGGCTGCAGTCCTTTGTATGTGAGGGGGCGCAACCCTCAATAATTCAATACTTTTAAGCATTATAGGATCATTATCATACCATCTATTACCATTTTCTTGATAATCTTTTATTTGCTCATATAAACTTTCTATAACATCTTTTGCTACTTCAGCCTGTAAATTTAACAAAAACTTAGAAGCTTCACCTTTTTCATTTGAAGTAGCCATCGATAAAAGCTCAAGAGCCTCTTTTAAAATAGGATCATTATCATACCATCTTCTGAATTCAGCCATTTTTTCCCCTTACAAAATCTTTTATTCTATAATAACATAAATTCTTTTTTATGAATATAAACTCAATAAAGCTTTTATGTAATTATTTGCAAGAGGTCTGTGTAAAAATTTAATATTAAAAAAATCGTTATTGTATGAAATTTTTTGCGGTTTTAGTTCTTCACAATTTAAAACAAAAATATTAATTTTTTGTTTGTTTTTAAGTAAAAAAACTTCTTGCAAAAACTCTTCGCAATAAAAAACACTGTCTACAAATATATACGATATATTATTTTTAGAAATTTGTTCGCGCAAATTGATGAAGGAATTAAGCAAAAATATTTTATCACTTTCAAATCCGGCATATCGAAGAATTTCCTTTGTTCTATAAGCAAAAGATCTTTCTTTTTGTATAATCAAAATTTCTTTAATATTTTTTGAAGTATCTGCTAATTGAGCTATACCATTATTATATTCTTTGGGAAGAATACCGAAATTATTTAATTTGTTTAATATATAAGAATTTAACACACTCCCTTTTTTTAACAAAAGTGTATTGTTTTTATACAAATCATCTTTTAATATTACTCCATCAAGTATTTCAGATTTTGTCTTTATCATATTTCCCCCTTGAGTTGTGTAATAAATTATCGGTAGAATTTGCAAAAAATGTACAACAAAACAAAAAAATCATACTTTTATAGTAAAAAGCAAAGAAGCGGTAATAAATACCGCTTCTTTATATAAATTGCAATATTATTTTATATTTGAATATGTCCAAGCATCAAGATTCGCATCTGTGCCACTTTGCAATTCGGCATCATCATATTCAGGATTTGAGCTATTTCTATGCGCAATCGGTCTGTACAATCTATTGTAGTACTCTATCACCATTCTATCAGAATTAAAATATCCCTCAGAAATTCTAATAGCCTGACGCATCAAATATGCCCATTTGTCTTTATTGTTGTAATAAGTAGGAATAATATCATTTTCAATTACATTCATAATATACTCATGATCTTTCCAATGTCTTTCCTCCCAAGGAATATCATCATCAAGTCCAGGGTATTCAACAGAATAACCATTTATACCATTAAACGTTCCTTCTACAGTCCAGCCATCATAAATTGAAAGGTGAATAGCGCCATTCATATTGGCAGACATACCAGATGTACCAGATGCTTCAAAAGGTCTTAATGGAGTATTTAACCAAACATCAGTACCTTTTTTCAAAAGAGCACTAAGTTCAAGTTCATAATTTGGCAAAACAACTACATTTTTGAGTTCACAAGATTGATGAAGAATTTTATTAAACATTTCACGACCCATTGTATCATCCGGATGAAACTTACCGGCAAAAATAAGTTGAATTTTGTTTTCATTCAACAATTTTGAAATTCTATCTCGATCCATTAAAATGAGCCAAGCACGCTTATAATCTGCGAAACGTCTTGCCCAAGTAATTGTAAGCACATTAGGATCAAACATTTTTCCTGTTTGACTTGAAACATACTTAAACAATTCTTTTTTCATTTCAATCTTTGCATTTAGTAAATCATCAAAACCTTTAGCATCGCGTATTCTTGTATCTTGCCAATAATGAAGGTTTACTGCATTTGTAATGGCAGTTATAGGGCATTTTCCATCAACCCATTCCCACATTTTGTTGGCTACTAAACCATGTAACTGGGATACAGCATTAGCTATACGACTCATTCTCAAAGCAGCAACCGTTAAAGAGAAATCTTCCCCGCCTAAGCGTACTGCAGTTTCTCTAGAAGCACCTGCAAAAAAACCTGCCTGATGAAGCAAATCAACTTTGTGTACTTCATTTCCAGCGGCAACAGGAGTATGAGTAGTAAATACGGTCTTTTCTTTAACTTTGTCCAAATTACCATTGTACATTCTCAAAAGCTCAAAAGCAGCAGGAAGTGCATGCCCTTCATTCATATGGAGAACATCAAATTTATATCCTGCAGCTAGAAGTACTCTAACACCAGCTATGCCTAAAACAATTTCTTGACTAACTCTTATTTTTTCATTTCCATCATATAATCTATGAGAAATTTTTCTCATTTCTTCTGGATTTTCAGGAATATCAGTAGTCAAAAGATATATTGGGCAAGTTCCAAAAAGTTTTGGTTCAACTCTGAAAGCTTTTACTTTAACATTTTGGCCAAAAATATCAACATCCACGGTTATGTTGGGATCAGTAAGAAAATCATAATGTTTTCTTACATAAGCTACCTCTACGTTGTTGTTTTGGTCTATTCTTTGGTCATAATATCCATATGACCATAAAAATGTAACTCCAACCATTGGCATTCCTAAGTAACCAGCAGACTGCATATGACTGCCTGCTAAAAATCCTAAACCACCAGAATATGTACTTAAAGACTGGTCTAAAGCCATCTCCATAGAAAAATAAGCAACTTTTGGTAATGTCATTTTCTTATCCTTTTCAATCTAATACAGAGCATACTATGCTATTTTAATACAAACTTCAAAAACTACAACATATATTTGGAAATTTGTATTCGCATAATTTAGCATACTACAAAAAAAATACTAATTCCACAAGACGTAAATCGTAACATGCTTTGTAATATCATCCAAAAACATTAAGTTTTGTAAACTTAAATTGTCATAACTTCAATTTTCGAATTCTCTATGAGTTCTATTTCTTTCACCATGCCGGAAATAATTTCTTGAGCTCCAATAACTTCAAGAAGAATAACTCCATCTGAGGCACAAACTCCATCTGAAACATCATGAAGTCCAATTCTTGTTTTAATATTACAACCATATTTAGACAAAATCTCTTGAAATTTTGTAGCCGTTTCATTTCTTTTAGCAAGTCTTATTCCTAAAATAGTAGTCATGACTAACTCCTAAATTACTCAACAAAAATATTTTACAACAATTCGACACCAAAATATATAGCCCCAAAATCTACATTTAGACAAATTTTTTTATGTAACCTTAACAAATTTTAATATAATAGACGAATAGCAGAATTTGCAATATAATTTTACTAACAGAAGCTATTAGAAGGGGAGAAAGAGTTTTGGAAACTTTGCAGGAAAAACATGGAATAGTCTCAGCAGGAGACGTCAGGCGTATTTTAAACACAGACAATTCTGAAATCAAAGATTTGTGCAAACAATTAAAAGTTTACCCCAAAAGAGACAAAAGAACAGGCAAAGCTTTCTTTATGAGAGAGGATGTAGAATTTTTAAAAAGAATGAAAGAACTGCATGCTCAAACTACCCAATATAGAGAAATAGATGCAAGACCAATTGCATTTACTTCGGCTCCATCAATTCCTACCGTTCAAAATACTCAGATACAAGAGAATACCACTATGTTAGTAGTAAATGAATTCAAAGGTCTTATTGAAAAAATGATGGCAAACCAAGACAAACTTATAGAAAAGATGCAAACAACGCTGGAAAATAAATTGGATGGCCTTGACGAAGTAGTAGTAGAATTAATTCAAGTTAAAACAGAAAATGAAAATTTGAGAATAAAACTTAATCAAATGACAAAAGAAAATTATGAACTCAAAAATTCCTTAGAAGCATTTAGACCTGTAGGGTTTGGTTTTTTTGTAAAGTAGTCATTGATGATAATTTTTGTAAAGTAGTATAAATTTCTTCGTAATCTTTTGAGGTAAAACTTATAGTATTGCTTGTGTTTCTAAGTTTTGTTTTTTGAGCTATGTTTTGTGCAAATATTTCGTCTTCAAATTCAATTAGAAGTTCATAATTCTTGTATTCTTTATATAAAATCTTCTCAAAATTGTTTATATTTTGGCCAGCATATTCATAATTATCCAGCAAATCAGTATTTTTTTCGCAAATAGCTGCTGAATTTGAAATGGCACTCTTGGTTTTTACAACATAAATATTTCCCAAATCCTTTTGAATTTCTTTTGCAAAAATATCATCGCCCGAAGCTAAGAGAATTGGTAAATTAAACTTTCTTGCATATATTGCATTTAATTGTGCCTCTGAGAATTTTTCACCATTTAAGTAAACATTTTTAAAATACATGTTAAATGTATGTGCCAAAACTCCTTTGGAACCTGCTTTGGAATGATAAGCAAAAAAAATAACACCGTCAAAAGTTTCATCTAATCCATACATCATAGAAACTTTTTTAGGTTTACCGCTAATTAATTTTACATCTGAAGGCAATAAACTTAAACAAATATTAGTCATAGTATTATGAGCATCATTGACAACAATTTCTTCTATTCCGGCTTTTTTTAAACCATTTATCAAAGAATTAAGCTCAAGATGCAATTGAGGCTGCATTTGAGCGTAATCAGAAACAAATTCCGGGAAAACTTGCCTGAATGAAGTAATACCATTTAACCCCTCTACATCAGCACTTATATATATTTTTCTCATAACTAAACTTCAACAAACAAACGTGTTCCAACAATATTAGGTTTCCCATTGTAATAACCTGCGAAATATCCCCCTTGAACAGGTCTGTTTTTTCCATAAAATGGATTACTTTGGGAATCAGAAGATGATACGAAAGGATTAGCAAAGGGATTTTCTGAAACATAAGTTTTTTTCAAGGGGGTAACACTTTTGGATTGAAGTGAACGCCCTAAAAAATTAACTAATTGATTAATCATAACCACCTAATTATTAACTGACAAACTTAATTTTAATAAAAATTTTAAGTAAGTCTATTATACATTTTTTTTGCAAGAAAATAAATTAAGAAAGAAAAAATACACCGAAAAGGCTAGAAAATATTATTACCTTCCAGAGAAACCTCTTTGTATAGCATTGTCAACATTTCTTGTTGCAGTTTGCAAAATACCTTCTGCCATTTTTCGCCTGTTTTGATATTGTTGAATTTCTGCATCAATTTTCTTTTCATAAGCAGCAAGCATTTGTCTCCTTCTTTCAATAGATTTCATTTCAGGAGAATCAGGATCCAAAGAAGAGCCAAAAGTCAACAAATCAGCCATACTTTGAGACAATGTCATTTTTATATTGGTAAGGCGAGTGATGATGTTATCAAAATCATGCACCATCGCTATTGCCATTTGTTGTCTTATTTCATTTGACGCTAAAGCCATTTTCCTTACCTTTTACCTTCCCATTTTTTATTTATTGTAACCTATCGATTTTTTTACCTTCTGCTATGTTGTACGGATTACCTTGTTCTATTACTTGCTCCATTTGGTACAAACGGTATTTTAGATGATTAACTCTATATTTTGCAACTTTAAGTTTCTTATTAGAAGAAACCAGCTCAGTCCAATTTACTAAAATTGTGTTTAAGAACATCAAAATCGGATTATTTTTACTTAAATAAGCGAACAATAATCTATAAAATTGTTGAACTTTTACAATAGATGCAAGCATGTACTTACCCTTTTATACCTATCTAAATTCTTAAAATAATATTTCGGCAAAGGATTGCTAAAACTTGAGCATATTGTTACAAAACTTAAACATATTTTACATTGTTTTACAAACAACACACCTAAAAAATAAATAGTATAATTAAACAAGATATGGATAAAGAAAACAAATTTGAATATGCCCAAGTATTAATTGATATAGCTAGATTAGATACAAAAACATTTAGCTATAAAATTCCCGATGATTTGAAAAACAAAATAAAAATTGGACAAGTTGTTCTTGTACCATTTGGAACTCAGGGAACTGTAAATGCTTTTGTTGTTGGTTTTACAAACTACATTCAAAAAGGTATTAAAATAAAAGAAATATATGAAATAGCTGAAGAAAATCCTATTTTTAGTCTTGAATATTTGCAATTTTTGGAATGGATAGCAAATTATTACTGTACATCTTTACAAACCGTTTTAGAAGCTGCAGTTCCATCAGCATTCATAACCAAAATAAAAAAAATTGTACAATTAAACAAATCCTTTGAAATACAAACTGAATTATCAAAAGAAGAACAAAAAATACAAGAAATACTTGTAAACAAAAACAAAATTCCCCAAAGTATTTTACTAAAAAGCTCAAAATTAACTGGAATAAAATTTTACGGAGCTTTAAGAAAATTAAAACAAAAAGGCATAGTGGAAATTTTAACAGAAACCAAAGAAGCGCAAAAAAGCAAAAAACAAAAAATTATAATATACAAAAATGATGATAATGCAACAAAAAGAGAAAAAGAAATTCTCAAAACAATCAAAGAATTAGGCATACCAGAACCTCCCTCGCTACAAGAAATCATAGCTAAGGCAAAAACTACAATAACAACTTTAAAAAAACTTCAAATAAAAGGAAACATTGAAATCGAAGAGAAAGAAATTTCCAGAAATCCTTTAAGTATATTTAAAGACATTAAAAGAGAAAATCTAGCTCAATTAAATGAAGAACAAAATTTTGCATTTAAAACCATACTAAATGCAATAAATAAAAAAGAAACTGCTCCTATTTTGTTGTATGGAATAACTGCCTCTGGAAAGACTGAAGTATACTTTAATTTAATAAAAGAGGTTTTGCAAAGAGGAGAAAATGTAATTTTTCTTGTTCCTGAAATAGCACTTGCTTCGCAATTAGCCAAACGTTTTGCTACAAAATTTGGAATAGAAGAAATAGCAATATGGCATAGTAGTATTTCAGAGGGTGAAAAATATGATATATGGCACAAAATAAAACAAAATAAAATAAAAATAATAATAGGAGCACGTTCTGCAATATTTGCTCCATTAACAAATTTAGGACTAATTATCATAGACGAAGAACACGAAAGTACTTACAAACAAACTGGAGCAAATCCAAGATATGATGCAAGATTAGTAGCTCGACAAAGAGCAAAAAGAGAAAATGCAATGCTTTTGTTAGGCAGTGCAACACCTGATATAAATTCTTATTACGAAGCTATAAATTCAAATCGTTTAATAGTTTTGACAAAAAGATATAACGAAGTAAAGCTCCCAGATGTAAAAATTGTAGATATGAGATTCGAACACTCCCAAGGAGCTTACAAAAGTATTTTTTCCAATATACTAAGGAATGAAATAGAAAAAAATATTGCAAACAAAAAACAAACTATATTACTTGTTAACAGAAGAGGATTTTCCACCACAACAACTTGTCAATCTTGTGGTTATATTGCAGAATGTCCCAAATGTTCAATACCTTTGATATACCACAAACAAACCAATACATTACGATGTCATTATTGTAATTATTCAAGACTACCAATAAAAATTTGCCCTGAATGCGGTGAAGAAACAATGCATAATTATGGTCTTGGTACTCAAAAAGTAGAAGAATACGCTATTAAAGACTTTCCTCAAGCTCGTATAGCACGTTTAGACAGTGACATAATGAACAAAAAAAATCTTCATGTAGATATTTTAAATAGTTTTATGGAAGGTAAAATAGATATTCTTATAGGTACTCAAATGATTGCCAAAGGTATGGATAATCCTAATGTAACACTTGTTGGAGTAATGCTTGCTGACCAAAGTTTTAATTTACCAGATTACAGAGCGTCAGAGAGAGGTTTCCAATTATTAACTCAAGTAGCAGGACGTGCGGGAAGAGGAAATTTCGCTGGTAAAGTTATATTTCAATCATATTCTCCGGATTTTTTTGCGCTAAAAAATGCCAAACAACAAGACTACAAAACTTTTTATTCGCAAGAAATTCAAAACAGATATGAATTAGCATATCCTCCATATTCAAATCTTATAAGATTAATTGTAAGTTCTAAAATGGAATATCGTGCAGAAAAAATTGCAATGGAAATTGCTTTTAGGTTAAAAGAATTAACTATTTCCAGAGGAATTGAAGAAAAACTTGAAATATTAGGTCCATCTGCTTGTGTTATATCTAAAATCAATAATGAATATCGTTTTCAAATTTTAGTAAAAAATCGTCTTGGAGAAAAAGGACACTTTTTGATTACATCTTTTATAAAAAGCATAAAAATTCCATCAGAAATAAAATTTCTCATTGATGTAGATCCAACTGAAATGCTTTAAATTTCAGATAAATGATTGGTTTTTTATTTCAAAAAAATAATTATAATGTTTAAAAAGAGGTAAATATGCGTAAAAATTTCTTTATTGTATTAATTTTGTGTTTAGTTCTTTCTTTTACTAATCAAGCATTAAGTGATGATAATGAAGAATGGTCAAAACATTTAGATGTATACAACAGTGATGGTCTGGATCGTCCGGTTAATGCGATTGAATACAAAAAGACCATGGATGAACTCCAAAAATTAAAAGATAAAAAGCAAAAAAAGAAAAAACTTAAAAAAGGTGAAATGCCTGAACCTATGACAACAAATGAACCTGTAAAAATAGAAAAAAATGACATAGTAAAAATAACAACACCACTTTATTACGATGGACAAATTATTCCAATAGGATTTTACAAAATTACTTGCGAAGAAATAAATAAAGAATATTATTTTAATTTAATTCAAGGCAAATCTACAATCATAAAAGTAAAAGCTAACAAAACTTCTCATATGAATTTTTGCCCAGAAAAGGTGACTTGTCTTGAAACAGAAATTTATCAAAACAAATACTACAAAATAAACTACAAAACTTTAGATTACGCAGTAAGCGGATACTTAGCCATAATAAATAACTAGCTCAAAGGTAAATAAATATTAAATTCAGTTCCACAACCAATTTTACTTTCCACAGTTATTTTACCTTTGTGCTCTTCCACGATTTTTTTAGCCAAAGCCAAGCCTAAACCAGTTCCTTGACCTATTTTTTTTGTTGTAAAACCAAAGTCAAATATTTTAGTTAAGTTTTCTTTTGGTATTCCTTTACCGTTATCTTTTATACTTATTTGGGCAAAATTATCTATTTGAGAAGTTTTGATATTTATTTCTCCTTTGTCTTTTATACTTTGGCAAGCATTTAGTAAAATATTCATAAAAACTTGGTTTATATAATCAGGGTAACAAGAAATTAAAGGTAATTCAGAGAAATCAGTTAATATTTTGACTTTGTCTTTTGTTTCGTGAGCAATAAGTTCAATTGAACTTAATATTCCTTCTTTTATATCTACTTTCTTCTTCTTTGCTTCATCTAATCTCGTAAAATTTTTCAGAGATTTAATTAATCTTTCTATACGTCTTATGGCTTCGTTATTAACAGGAGAAATTTCTTTCACCAAATTTGTTATTTCATTTGGTTCAGAATGTTGTTCCGTTATTTTTTGTAATAAATCTAAATTACTCGAAATAGCTCCCAGCGGAGTATTTATTTCATGAGCTACTCCAGCTACTAATTGTCCAAGCGCCACCATTTTCTCAGATTGTACTATTTGTAATTGTGCACTTTTTAATTGTTCTAAAGCTTTTTCCAATTCTTTTTTTTGTTCTTGTAATTTTTTGTAAAGTTCTTCTTTTGAAAAAGAAGTAGCCAACAAAACAGAAATATTTTTCACTAAATCTATTTCATCTTTTTGCCAAGTATTTTGTAAATTTTTTCTGTATAAAACTAAAACACCAAAAACTTTTTTTTCTTGAAAAATAGGAACAAAAAGTTTTGTTATTAATTGTTTCTCATCAACTTGACTGGAAATACGCAATTCTGAAATATCAACATCTTGTAAAAATTCAACTTTAAATATTTCTAAGGTTTTTTTTAATTGTTCCAAAACAATTTTTATAATTTTCTTTGTATCTATAAATTCCCTAATTTTGTCGGATACAAGATTTATTAAATTTGTTCGCAAAAGTTGATTTTCCAATTTTGATTTTAATTCTATTGCATTAATAACTTGTTCTTCCAATTTTTCTGCTCTATTTTCAAGTTTTTCATATTTTGCCAAAAGATTATCGTTTGAATTGTTTCTGAAAATAATTATTTTATATAATTCATTAACAGGCGTAGAAACTAAAGAATATTCAACAAAAAATTTTTCATTAATTTGCTTGGTAAGATTTGCAAAAAACGGTTCTTTCGTAACAAGTGCAGCAAATATTGGATTGTATACCATAATATCTTCACTTTTTAAAATACAAACTTCAAAATTAAACAAATGCGCTAATTTATTTATATTTTTTGCACGGGGATATTGATTTTGCGCAGCCGCGTTCTTATATTTAATATTTCCATCTAAATCTACAACAAAAATCTCATCACCCATTGATGAAAATATTTGCTTTAAAAAATCTAAGGAAATGATATCGTTCATACTTTTTACCCAAATAATTATTTAGTAGAAAATTTAGTAATTTGCTTCTCAAATTCTTCATCTTTATGCTTTTTTAGATATTTTTTAAGTATCTTATTTTTATTTTTCAAATCACCTTTTTCTTCATAAAATAAAGCTAAACGTTTGTATATTTCGTGATTTTCAGGTTCAAATCTTAACGCACGTTTGGCTACAACTATTGCTTTGTCAAATTCTTGATTTAAAAACAACACATCTGCAAAATCTATAAGATAAACTGTATTATCTGGAGCAAATTCAACAGCTTTGGAAAAAGATTCCGCAGCATTTTGCAACAAATTAAGCTCACACAATATTTTTGCACAAAGATATTGATAGCTAGAATTAGTTTCGTCAAGTTTTACTGCTTCAGAAACATATCTTAGAGCTAAATCAAAATCTTTTTCGTCATAAAAAATATTGGCAAGTTTAAAATATGCAGAAACTTCATTAGGATTTATTTTTATAATTTTGAGATATTCATTTTTGGCTTTATCAAAATCTCCTGTATTATAAGCAATTTCTGCAATTCCGCACAAAGCTGCATAGTTATTTGGTTTTATATCCAAAATTTTATTGTAGAATTCCAAAGCTTTTTTATATTTTTTACGTTTAAATTCTAGCTCTGCGACAGCAAGAATTGCAAGAAGGTATTCATTATTTTCGGCTATACTTTTTTTGAAATATTTCAATGCATCAGAATCAAGTCCCAAAATACTCAATACATAACCTTTTTTGTATAATGCGTAGGAGTTTTTAGGATTTTTTTCCAATATAGTATTTAATGAATCCAGTGCCAAAGTGTATTTTTTAGTATCAACGTAAATGTCAGCCAAAAGTCTCAAAGCTTCTATATTGGCAGGTTCAATCGTAATTATTTCTTTTGCAATGTTTAATGCTTTGTTAATTTCATGCAAAGAAAAATAATTGTAGGCTAAAGCTGTTTTTAATTCTATATTTTCAGGATTGGAACTTAATGCATTGCTTAAGACATCAACAGCAAGTTTAGATTGTTTAAGCATACTGTAGGCATAAGCTAAATAATATGCAGCTTCTGCATCTTTTGGATTTTTTATAAGTACTGTATTAAATTCATCAAGCGCTAAATTATAATCTTGTCGTTCAATAAATATTTGCCCCAAAAGTTTATGAGCCTCTAAATTATCAGCATCTATAACAAAAATATCGACGATATATTTTTTTGCGCTAACAAAATCTTTTTGCATAAAAAGTATACGGGTTATAGAAACTTTTGCATCTACATTATTTGGGTTTATTTCGGCAGACTTTTTAAAATATTGCATTGCTTCATCTATTTTATCTAACTTTTGAGCAAGCTCACCTAACAAAAAATAATTTGCAGAAGTAGGCTTCAAATTTATAAGTTTTGTTTTCAAAAACTCATAAGCTTTATCAAATTGAGAATTTTCTTTGTACAACCCAAACAAATATTCAAGCAAAGAAGTATTGTTAGGTTCAAAAGTTAAAGCTTTTTCCAGAATTTCAACGGCTTGAGTCTTATCATTTAGTATCTCAAAAATTTTGGCTAAACTTAAATAAGTTTCTATATTTTCTGGTTCAAGTTCAATTATTTTTTCGTAGTTAAATATGGCTTTATCATAATTATTTAAAAGCATATAGCAATGTGCTATTTTATTTAATACAAAAATATTGTTTTCGCATTTAGCCAAAGCTTTATAATAAAGTTCTATTGCTTTTTTGTAATCTCTATTTATTAAACATATACCAGCTTCTTCAAGATTTTTGTCCACTTAAATTACCTTTTAGTATCATATCGATATTATAAGACTACCAACAAAATTTTAAAAGCTAAAAAGATGTAAAGATATATTAACATGTCATAGGATTTCTAGCAAAAAAAATATTTATCAAAGTTAAAATGGTTGTAGTGTGATGAAATTGTTTTTGGGTAAGAACACGACAAAATCATACGTAACGTTACATTGATTTTAATAGTAATAGAGGAATATACAGTATGTTTAGAAGAAGGTTAGGATTTAGTTTACATGAAACCATTTTAACAATCTGCATAGTAGGTTGCATAACAGCAATAATTACAAGCGGATTTAATTATTTAGGATTCAAAAATAACACAATTGAAGCAAAACAGGCAAAAGTTTCGAGTGCATTAAAATCTGCAACAAAAAGCATTTTAGGTAATGAGCAGCAAATAAGTATAACTCAAGCATGCGATCCTATTGCCATGCGGAATTTATACCTAGAAAGATTGAACAACGCAGAACTTAATGAAAATATAATTGTAAATGGAAAAAGCCTTCCTTCAATCAAAATACCCAATTTTGGTATTATAGCTTTTGAAGCTTCCCCAAACTGTGAAAGCTCTTGGCATGCCATGTCTAGCAGCACAATTTCAACCAACGACAATCCGGTGATTTTATATTCTGTTTTAGATGATGTAAGCACAATTTCTGTCCCTTCAGAGGTCACATCTAATAAATCAAATTTTGATAACACAAATTTAACTCCAAACACAATGGCATTTTCATTAAATTCAAATGGTATTGCTAATACATACACAAGCACAAATGCTATTACAGGAGTTCTTGTAAATTCGCAAACAAATTCTACAAATTCTACGCCAAGCTTAGGTTTTAATAAAACAGAAAATACTGTTGATTCTTGTGTTCAAGGACAAAATTATTCTTATGTTTCAAAAGCTTGTTTTGATGAATCTGGAAATGGATTAAGCATTAAATTTTACGAAATGCTAAATGAATCTGACTGCCAAGTTAGTTATTGCCCCGGTAATGGCTATGATAATGATGGTCATCTTATTACAAGCGGTCAAA
>CASDUJ010000040.1 GCA_949283935.1 uncultured bacterium | reverse complement strand
TTCTCGTTCTGTTAAAGAAGAAGTTTCTTCTTTTATTGTGTTGATTTATAAGTAATATTTTATTCTGGAGCCGAAATGGTTAATATCTACAAGAAAATCAACACAATAAAAGAAGAAACTTCTTCTTTAACAGAACGAGAAGTCGAAGTATTAAAACTAATGGTACAAAGCAAAAGTAATGCAGAAATTGCTGACAAATTAATCATGAGTGTTCACACTGCAAAAGCACACGTAGGAAATATTTTTACAAAATTAGAAGTTCATGATCGAGTAGGTGCAGTAGTTAAAGCAATTAAAACAAATATAATAAAAATTTAAAATAAAAAACGGCAGAAAAAATCTTCTGCCGTTTTTACTAAAAGCGATAAAAATTACATCATACCGCCCATTCCGCCCATGCCACTCATATCTGGAGCAGCTGGTTTTTCTTCAGGAATTTCAACAATTGCCGCTTCTGTTGTTAAAAGCATTGCAGCAATAGAGGCAGCATTTTCTAATGCACTTCTTGTAACTTTTGCAGGGTCAACAATACCAGCTTTAAACATATCTACAAATTTATCATTTAAAGCATCATATCCTTGATCTCCTCCAAGTTCTTTAACTTTTTCAACTACTACATCACCTTTTGCACCTGCATTAATTGCAATTTGCTTTAATGGAGCATATAAAGCTCTTAAAAGAATTTCAGCTCCAGTCTTTTTGTCTTCAGAACAATCTGTACAATCACAATTTTCCATTTTCTTAGACAAAACGTCAGCAGCTTTTACAAGAGCTACTCCTCCTCCAGGAACAATTCCTTCTTCAATTGCAGCTCTAGTCGCATTCAATGCATCTTCTATTCTTAATTTTCTATCTTTTAATTCAGTTTCTGTCGCAGCTCCAACTTCAATAACCGCTACACCTCCAGAAAGTTTTGCTAATCTTTCTTGAAGTTTTTCCTTATCATAATCACTGTCAGACTGTTCGATTAAACGTTTAATTTGTTTTACTCTCTCTGCAACAGCTGTTTTTGTTTCATCACCTACAACAATTGTTGTTGTATCTTTTGTAACAGAAACTCGTTTTGCTTTACCCATCATTTGTGTTGTAACATTTTCAAGTTTTATGCCTAATTCTTCAGTAAACATTTCACCACCTGTAAGAATTGCAATGTCTTCAAGCATAGCCTTTCTTCTATCTCCAAATCCAGGAGCTTTTACAGCTACAGCTCTTAAAACTTTTCTCATTGTGTTTACAACCAAAGTAGCTAAAGCTTCGCCTTCAACATCTTCTGCAACTATAAGCAAACTTCTTCCTTCTCTTGCAACTTGTTCTAAAACAGGTACTAATTCAGAAATAAGATTAATTTTTTTGTTTACACAAAGCACAAAAGCATCTTCTAAAACAGCTTCCATTCTTTCAGCATCAGTTACAAAATATGGAGAAATATAACCTTTATCAAATTGCATTCCTTCAACAACCTTTAAATTTGTACCAGTTGTCTTTGATTCTTCAACAGTTATAACTCCATCTTTGCCAACTTTTTCCATTGCATCCGCAATTAAAGAACCTATGTAGTTATCATTTCCAGCAGAAATCGTTGCAACCTGAGAAATTGCTTCTTTTGTTTCTACCGGTTTAGACATTGCTTTAATTTCTTCAACAGTTATTTCTACAGCTTTGTCTATTCCTTTTTTTATTGCTATTGGATTAGCGCCAGCCGTTACGTTTTTTAAACCTTCCTTAACAATAGCTTGAGCTAATACGGATGCTGTTGTGGTTCCATCTCCTGCTACATCATTAGTTTTTGAAGAAACTTCTTTGACTAACTGAGCTCCAGCATTTTCTAATGGATCTTTCAATTCAATTTCTTTTGCAATAGTTACACCATCATTAACAATTTGAGGTGCTCCAAATTTCTTTTCTAATATTACATTACGCCCTTTGGGCCCTAATGTTACTTTAACAGCATCTGCAACCGCATCAATTCCATCAAGTAAGCCTTCTCTTGCTGATTGAGAAAATATTATTTTCTTTGCCATTTTCTAATTCTCCTTTTATTATTCAATAATAGCCAAAATATCTTTTTCGCTTAAAATTTTCATTTCTTGTCTTTCTAACTTAATATCTGTTCCAGCATATTTAGCAAAAAGAACTTTGTCGCCAACTTTAACTTCCATTTCTTCTCTTTTACCTTCTTTGTTCATTGCTCCAGGACCAGCAGCAATAACTTCACCTTTTTGTGGTTTTTCTTTTGCACTATCAGGAATAAAAATTCCACCTTGTGTTTGTTGAGTATCATCAATAATTTTAATTAAAAGCTTGTCAGCCAAAGGTCTTATTTTAACTTCAGACATATTTTTCTCCTTCTTCTTACAAGATTAATCTTGCATTTATCCTACTCTTCTATTTTAATGTATAACAGAAATTTTAAATCCTGCTTTTTATTAATAAAAAATTAATGTTTTAATTAATATTTAAAATTTATTCGCAAAATTATTTATATAAACACAAAAATTTTTCGCATAAAGTTTATCTTTTTGTTGTGTATTAACACGTTTTTATGTATTGAACAACTTTTTCTAAATCTTTTTGCATAAAATATCTTGGAGAACCTTCTTCATTCGAATGATTGCGTAAAAGATATGAAGGATGAAATATTGGCATCATTTTAGAATCAAAAGGACCGTTAAACCATTGCCCTCTAATTTTGGATATAGCTAATTTTGTTTCTATCATTGAATTAACTGCGGTCATTCCACAAAGTAAAATTACTAATGGCCTAACAATAGAAATTTGTGAATCTAGATAAACCTTACAAGCAGCTTTTTCTGCTTGGGTAGGAATGCGATTTTCAGGAGGTCTGCATTTTACTGTATTGCATATGTACAAATCTTTTTTTCTTAAAATTCCTGCTTCTTCAAGAAATTTGTCCAAAAGTTGACCAGCTCTTCCAACAAAAGGAACACCTCTAATATCTTCGTTTTGCCCCGGTGCTTCACCTATAAGCATAATTTTTGCTATAGGATTTCCATCAGAAAAAACAACATTGCTTCTAGTTTTGCTTAGTTCACAATTTGTACATTGAGAACATACTTCTTGCAAATTCTGTAAAATTTTAATTTTTTCCTGCTCGTTTATTTTCTCATTTATTATTTCCAACATTTTATTACCTTAATCAATAATTTTATATACCAAAGGTTCAGGCAATGTTTTTTCATTTGTAATTACAAAAGCTTCCTTTAAAATATTTTTAGCTTCTTGGAGTTTTTCTACAGAATTTGAATGAATGTCTAAAAGTTTTTCACCTATTTCTATTTTGTCTCCTACCTTTTTGTTCAAAACTACGCCTACGGAATAATCTATGGAATCTGTTTTTCGCTCCCGACCAGCTCCTAAAATTTTACAAGCATTAGCTAGTTCTAGTGTTTTAATTTTTTGAACATATCCTGTTTTAGAAGCATACAATGGTTCTATTATGGAAGCTTTTGGTAAAAGACTATAGTCGTCTATACATTCTGAACAACCTTTTTGAATATTTATTAGTTCCCTGAATTTATTTAATGCACTACCATTTTTTATTGCCTGTTCCATTATTTCTATAGCTTGAGCTTTGGATGAAGCAATTTTTGCCTTTGTGAGAAGTATAGAACCAAGTTCAAAAGTTAAATCAACAAGGTCTTTTGCTCCCTGGCCTTTTAAAACTTCTATCGATTCAATAACTTCAAGTGCATTTCCAACATTATACCCTAAAGGTTCATCCATAGAAGAAATAACTGCTGTAATAGATCTATTTAATCTTTTTGCTACTTCGACCATTAATTTAGAAAGTCTTTCAGCTTGATCTTTTGTTTTAACAATTGCTCCATCGCCACATTTTACATCCAAAACTATAATGTTCGCACCTGAAGCAATCTTTTTTGACACTACGCTAGATGCTATTAAAGGTAAACAATCTACTGTTGCAGTTACATCTCGCAACTCATAAAATTTTTTATCCGCATATGCCAAATCATTTGTTTGTGAAGCAATAGCACAACCTATTTTCTTTACTTGCTCTATAAATTCTTTTGTTTCTAAACCAGTATTAAATCCTTTTATTGATTCTAATTTGTCAATTGTTCCACCTGTGTGACCTAATCCTCTTCCTGAAAGTTTTGCAATCTTTCCTCCACAAGCTGCCATTAAAGGAATTAATATCAAAGTAATTTTGTCGCCAACTCCACCTGTTGAGTGTTTGTCTAATATAAAATCATCTATTGAACTTAAATCTAACATTGTCCCTGTTTTGGCTATGAGTTCAGTCAAAATAGCAGTTTCGTCAAAATTCATTCCATTCAAACAAACTGCCATAAGCCAAGCAGTAATTTGATAATCAGGAATTTTATTAGATACAATTCCATTAATCCAAAACTCAAGCTCTTCTCGACTGTGAACTTTTCCATTTTTTTTATTTGATATTATATCAACAGCTCGCATAATTGACTCTCGTTTTGGTAAATTATTCTATTATTATAAACCGTTTTTGTCTTTTATTACAATAAGATTGTTCATAATTTTCATAACAGTGGTTGGCAAAACAACATTCTGTAATCCCCCAGCTATACTTAATACTTGTCTTGCAGGTAATACAACATCTTCTCCATTATAAGAAAATGTATAATCAGTATCTCTGTCAGAGCGTATGGTAATTTTGTCCATGAAAATTCTCCTTAAGCATTCTTTGCTAACAATTCTAACTTCTTTTGTTGGTCATAGTTAATCAACAAGCCGATTAATTCATCTAGTTCTCCTTCTATAACCGTCCAGACATTAAGATTTTGCCCAATTCGGTGATCAGTCAATCTACCTTGAGGAAAATTATATGTCCTGATTCTTTCGCTCCTATCTCCAGAACCAACTTGGGAACGTCTTAAATCAGTAATTTCTTGCATTTGTTTTTGAACTTCTATATCATAAAGTTTCGCTTTCAAAATTTGCATTGCTCTTTCTTTGTTTTGAAGCTGACTTCTTTCTTCTGTACAAAAAACCATAATTCCCGAAGGTTTATGAACTATTCTTACTGCTGTTTCCACTTTATTAACATTTTGCCCGCCTGCTCCACCACTCCTAGCTGTCGAAATTTCCAAATCTGCCGGATTAATGTCAATTTCCACATCTTCTACTTCAGGCATAACTGCTACCGTAGCTGTACTTGTATGTATGCGCCCTTGTGATTCTGTTTGCGGCACCCTTTGAACTCTGTGTACACCAGATTCATATTTTAATTTACTGTATACATTATCACCTTGAATAGAAATGACAACTTCACTAATGCCTCCTACGTCACATTCATTTATACTTAAAACTTGCGTCTTCCAGCCTTGTTTTTCCGCATATCTTAAATACATTCTCATCAAATCTCCAGCAAAAATATTTGCTTCATCTCCTCCTGCAGAACCACGAATTTCTAACATAATATCTTTGTCGTCCATTGGATCTCGAGGAAGTAACAAAACTTTCATTTCTTCACTATATTTATCCATTTTTTCTTTGGCAGATTGAGCTTCTGCATCTAAAAATGCCTTCATTTCAGGATCATGTTCTCCTTTTAACATTTGAATAGAATCATGATAAGTGTCAGAAGCTTCTTTCCATTTTTTGTATAACTCTACTGTTTCTTCCATTGATTTACGAAGTTTGGAAAGTTTTGTAAATTCTTTGTAATCCTGAATAATTACAGGATCTGATAATTTTTCTCCAAGTTCATTGTATGATTTTTCAATGCTTAGTATTTTTTCAAGCATTTCTTCCATTTTATGCGTTCCTTCTAGCAATTTTACGAAGAACATCATAACATAAAAAATCTAAAATTACCTAAAATATTTTTAAACTTTATATGCTAAAAACCTAAATTTCTACAGAACTAAAAATTAAATTTTAATATCTTCCTAAATATCTGTTAATTTCCCAAGAAGAAACATATGTTCTAAATGAATCCCATTCTAAACGCTTTGCAGTCAAAAACTCACTAAATATATGATTGCCAAGAGCAGCTCTTGCAATGGTACTACGTTCCATAAGATCCAAAGCTTCATTTAAACTACCAGGAAGCGAATTTATTTTATAGCGTTTTCTTTCTTTGCCTGATAACTTGTAAATATTACTATCAACTGCTTCAGGAGGTAATGTCTTTTTCTTTACTCCATCTAAAACTGCTGTCAAAATTGCAGCAAAAGTTAAATATGGATTACAAGAAGGATCTGGAGAACGCAATTCAATTCTGGTTGCATTGCCACGTTTTGCGGGAACTCTTACCAATGCACTTCTGTTAGCCAAAGACCAAGCGAGATAAACAGGAGCTTCATAGCCGGGAACTAAGCGTTTGTAACTATTTACAGTAGGATTTGCAATAGCCGTAATTGAACGTATATGCTTAAGTAAACCACCTATAGCATACATAGCAATGTCACTTAATTGATGCTCCTTTGTTTCATCAAGAAAAGCATTTTTTCCATCTTTAAAAAGAGAAATATTACAATGCATCCCTGATCCGTTTATTCCATAAATAGGTTTTGGCATAAATGTTGCATGTAAGCCATTTTTTTCAGCAATAGATTTTACAGCAAATCTAAAAGTTGCTACATTATCCGCAGTTGTCAAAGCATCAGCATATTTAAAACCTATTTCATGTTGACCACGAGCTGCTTCATGATGACTTGCCTCAATTTCAAATCCCATATTTTGAAGTGCATAAACAATTTTAGCCCTTACTTCTTGACCTTTATCATCAGGCCCTGCATCATAATAATCTGCTGTATCATTTGTAATAGTTGTTGGAGCACCATTTTCATCTTTTTTAAATAAGAAAAATTCAGCTTCTGGCCCAACATTCATTTCAAAACCCATTTCTTTAGCTTCAGCTAAAACTCTCTTCAAATTTGCCCTAGGACAACCTTCAAAAGGAGTTCCGTCTGCATCATGAATATCACAAATTAAACGAGCTATATTACTATTTTCTTTAGATCTCCATGGAATTAAAGAAAAAGTTTTTCTATCCGGATAAAAATACATATCAGAAGTTTCTATGTTTCTAAAACCTTTGATGGAAGAACCATCCAACATCATTTCATTATTCAAAATTTTGTCAATTTGCCCCGATGGTACCGCTAAATTTTTAACATGCCCATTTAAATCAACAAATTGTAATTTTACGAGTTTGACATTGCTATCTTTAATTATTTGAATAATTTCGCTGTCAGTTAGCTCAACATTATGCTGGGGAATAAATTTCATGCCCGCTCCTTTTTGACTTGTAACACCAAAATTAAACAAAAAATTTGCCAATTAAGTCAAAGTTATGTATAAAATTTTACATAACACTTTTTATGTAAAAATTTTGTTTGAATATTTCACAAAAATTTCACACCATCACTAGTTGCATCAAGACAAAAAATTTCTGAATCAATATTTAATTCACAATCTATGTTACTATCCACAATACCAAATATACTTGAGCCACTCCCAGACATAAGGGCTCCTGTACATCCTGCCTCAATTAAATTGTTTTTTATTTGTTTTAACTGAGGATGCATTTCAAAAGCAGGTTTTTCTAAATCATTGTATAAAAATTTTGCTAATTTTTTAGAAGAAAATTCAGTAGAATTTTTGAAAAGATTGGCTATTTTCTGAGAATAGAAAGCTTCTTTTGGTTCAAAATATTTAGCAGAAAACTTTTTGTAACAATCTGAAGTAGAAACCGAAATATTTTTTGGCTTAACTAATAAAATTTTGTAATTTCTAAAAGGCAATTTTTCTTCTATATTTTCTCCCCTCGCAGATACTTCACAAGCTCCACCTTCAATACAAAAATTTAAATCAGATCCTACCTTAGAAGCAAGTTCATGTAATTCTTGTAAAGAAAGTTTATCATTAAATAATTTGTTTATAGCACATAAAGCACCTGCTGCATTTGTACTTCCACCTGCTAATCCAGCTTCTACAGGAATATATTTTTCTATTATAACTTCTATTTTAATTCCTTTTGTTTCAATTTTGTTCAAGTATAAATTCAAAATTTTGTACACAATATTTTTTTCGTTATAAGGAATGTTGGAAGAATTTCCGCTTAGACATATTTTATTTTCACCAATACAATTGCTAACATTAAAAGTTAAATAATCATACAAAGAAATTGTTTGCATTATAGAAGAAATAGAATGGAAACCATTCGGAAAACGATCTAAAATTTCTAAAGACAAATTTATTTTTGCAGGAGTAGCAATTTTAATTTTCTTGTTCATAATAAATAAACTCAATATGTGAAACTATTATAGTATCTCCATCTTGGGCACCTTTCGCTTTTAGATCAGCAAAAACTCCCATGTTAGTTAAAATATTTTGAAGTCTTATTACTTGCCGAGTATTTCTTACATCAGTTACAGAAGCTAATCTTCCTACTTTTCCACCTTTGACAAGAAACGTATTTTTGTCTACTTTCAAAATTTCATATTCACTATCATCATTGTTTAATGCTTCTAAATCTTCGTCAACTTCAACTTCAAATTCAGGATGAGGAATTTCGTCAACTTTTTTATAAACAAAATTCATTAATTCATCTATGTTTTGACCAGTAACTGCAGAAATTGCAAATATGTCATTGTTATATTTTTGAAATTCTTTTTTGTATTGTTCAACAATTTTATCGCTTACAACATCAATTTTATTTAAAACTACTATTTGATATATATCAGCCAATCTCCCACCATATTTTTGCAATTCTTCATTTATTTTCAAATAGTTTTCTATTGGATTTTCCAAAGTCAAATCAACAAGATGAATTAAAAATCTGGTGCGCTCTACATGTCTTAAAAATTCATAACCAAGTCCTACGCCCTCGCTTGCCCCTTCTATTAATCCTGGAATATCCGCAATAACAAAACCATCTCCATCAGGTTTTTTAACTACTCCTAAGTTTGGAACAAGAGTTGTAAAAGGATAATCGGCAATCTTTGGTTTCGCAGCACTTACTACACTTATAAAAGTAGATTTTCCTGCATTAGGCAAACCTAAAAGCCCAACGTCTGCAATTAATTTAAGTTCTAGCTCTAGTTCTCTTTCAATTGCAGGTTCTCCCGGTTCACAAAATTGAGGAGCTCTCATAATAGAAGTAGAAAATCTTGCATTTCCTCTACCGCCTCTTCCTCCCTTTGCAACCATTGCTTTTTGTCCGGTTTTTGTAAAATCTGCAATAATTTTCCCATTTTTCAAATCTTTAACTATTGTTCCTAAAGGAACATGTATAAACAAATCTTCTCCGCATTTTCCCATTTGATTTTTTATTTTACCATTTTCACCAGAAACTGCCTTAAAAACGGATTTGTATTTAAAGTCTAAAAGAGTAGAGATAGCTTCATCAGCTACTAAATAAATATCTCCTCCTTTACCTCCATCTCCACCTGCAGGACCACCCTTGTCAACATATTTTTCACGTCGCCAAGCAACCATGCCATTACCACCTGCACCAGAAATTACTTTTATTTTTACTTTATCTATAAACATAGAAATCATAATAATATGAAAACACAAAGTTTTAAAGTATCCGAATTAACAGAAACCTCAAAACAATAATATAGACAAAAAAGCCCCTAAAAGGAGCTTTTTTCATTATTTTTTCAAATTATAGATGCTTTTCTAAATTAGAAATTAATTGAGATTTTTGCATAAGACCAACAAGTCTTTCAACAGCCTGACCCTTTTTAAAAATTAAAACACTAGGAATTCCGCTTATGCTAAATTCTTGAGTTGTTTTCAAATTTTCATCAGTGTTAACTTTTACAACCTTAACTCTTCCATCAAATTCTGCAGCAATATCGTCAATAATAGGGGAAATCTTTCTGCAAGGTCCACACCAAGGAGCCCAAAAATCAACTAAAACAGGGATATCGCTGTTTTTAACTTCTGTTTCAAAATTTGAATCATTTACTTCTAAAGCATTTGACATTAATTTTCTCCTTAAATCTTGTTTTTAAAACAAATCTTCGTTATGATTTTATCACAAGATTAAAAAATTTGCAGGTTTTTCATGTACAAAAAGCTTAAAATCTTAGACAAATACATTCTAAAACAAGTTTTGGAAACATTTTTAATAAGTTTAGTAATCTTCACATCAATCATTTTCGCAACTGATGCATTTATAACAATTGTGAAACAAATAACAAATTATGGTATTCCTCTACAGATTGCCGCCATGTTGGTTATGCTAAAACTACCTACTATGTTAGTTTTAACTATTCCAATGGGAATTTTATTAGCAACAATTATGACTGTTAATCGAATGAATACATCCCAAGAAATAACCATTTTAAGAGCATGCGGTGTAGGGATAGATAGAATTGCAAAACCAATTATGATTTGTGCTACCATTGCAGCTCTTGTAGGTTTTACGGTAAATGAAATTATAGCGCCTGCTGCTTCTCAACAAGCTAAAACTCTTACAATTTGGGCAATTATGCAAAAAAATGTTCCTAATGGAAAAAGAAATTTTATATTTAAAGAAATGAAAAACAATAATTTAAATAGGTTTTTTCATATTGCATCTGTAGAAAAAAACCAATTACACAATATTACCGTATTGGACTTATCAAGAAAAAATACTATTCAAGTTGTTTACGCAAAAAAAGGAGATACTACTGCTGAAGGCTGGTTACTTGATAATGGAGTAGTTTACACTATTTCAACAACAGGAAAAGTACTAAACACTGCAGTTTTTGACACAATGAATTTCGATAATACATCTGAAGCAGTTCAACGTATTACAGAAATAAGTGAAACTGAACTTAATTATTTTGAATTAAAAAATCACATAAAAACAGAACGACAAAACATAGACAAAAACATTGAACAATTTAAAAAACTTAGCAACCCACTAAAACCAATAAATGTAGAAGCAAAGAAAAAAGAAATATACAATCAACTTTTAGAATTTGAAATACTTATGAATGAAAAAATCTCACTTCCTTTTACAGCAATTGTTTTCGCCTTGATAGCAATTCCTCTTGCCATAACAGGTCCGAGAGCTCGTTTTAACAGAGGATTATTATTTAGTATTGTTGTTTTATTTTTATTTTACATATTAAGAGCATTATCCATTTCTTTAGGACAAGGACATATTATTTCACCTATTATTGCAGCTTGGCTTCCTAACATCATTCTGCTTACCCTAGGTTATTATATGTACAGGAAAAAAGCATATCACATATAACAAACCATACTTTTGTTTGATTTTTGTGTACATTTTGTTCAATAGTAAAATAAAAAAAATACAGTTATGATAAATTTATAGGATAGTTGTGTGTAAGAATTATGGAAAATTCGATGCGCCTTAGGCGTATAGGCAAATCATTAATGTTAGATTTAATTGGTGACAATATTAACACCCTCGAATTTGACATTAACATAGCTAGTATAAAAAAACTTAAAAATTTCAACAAATTATACGTAAATATTGCTAATTTGTACGAAATAAACAATGACACTATAAATAAATTCAAAAAAATGCGCATGTTACTCAAAAGTAGAAATATATGCTTTATAAATGTTAATGCTTTTAATAACAGTATTTTAAACATTTTTGAAATTGATAAAATGTTTCAAATATACATGAGCAAATCAGATGCAATTGAAGGAAAAAGACCAATAATTAACCGTAAATTCAAAATTGTTTAGTTAAAAGTAAAGTTATTTATGAAATTTATAAAAAACTTCTTGACGGAAAATTTTGTGCTTGCTATCTTAATAATATCAAACGCAAAATTTGCGTCCGTAGCTCAGTAGGTAGAGCACTCCCCTTTTAAGGGATAGGTCCTGCGTTCGAATCGCAGCGGACGCACCATTTAAAAGACTCCTAAAAGGAGTCTTTTTGTTATTAAGATTGAAAACTTTTATTCTAACGACCTATAATAATTCACAGCATCAGGATCATCTTGATGAAATATTGAATCACTATCGTTTTTCAAAGGAAGTTTTAAAAATTCTGTATCTTTAATTTTGTCAGGATTTTTTATATTATTTGCTTTAACTAATTCATTTACAGTTAACCCAAATTTTTTGGCTATTTTGTTTAAATTATCATTAGGAGCAATATTATATATTGTTATTTTGTCTTGTCCTGAAACTATATTAACAGCAGAACCATCAGTAAATTTCCCTTCATTATTTGGGTCGAACACTATGAGATATTCTTTGGGCTCATCAATTTTATTTTTTTGCAAAAATTTTTCGAAATTCTTTACTTCATTTGCAGGTACACCTAAAATTTTGGGTATGTTACTCATAATTTTCTCCATAACTATTCTCTCACAATTAATTAAAATCAATTTAAAAATAAAAATTGCCTAAACAGTAATTGAGAAATTACTGAAAAATCAAACAAATAAATTAAAAAAACCTATTTTTATATAAATATAATTTTACAAACAATTATTTTTGCTTTATAATTTTGGTATTGTTCTTTAGAAGGGTATTTAAGGCTTTTTCGAACATGGCACCTGAAAAAAAATTGCAGACTAAAAAAACTTACAAAGACTACATGGATTTAATAGATGTAGTAAGCAAAGTAGAATTTAAAAGACTAAATAACAATTATATGGTTGATTTTGAAGAATTTCAAAACATAGCAATTATAACTGTTCACACAATTTTAGAAGAAAATCCAGACAAAGAATTTAATGTTACATATTTATCTGTAGCCATAAAATGGGCAATAAGAAATGAATTACGCAGGCGCTATAATTGGTACAGCACCAAATCATCTGATGAAGATTTGGGGAAAGAAAAAGTTAGAGAAGCTATATACGAAACTATTTTGTCTATTGATGAAATGGCAGAAGGAGAAAATCCTCAGCAAATTAGTGATAATTCAATGAATCAAGAAGAAGCAGCCGAATTATCTGAAATAAATCTAGCAATAAGAGAAGCCATTAAAAAACTACCTTTAAGATACAGAGAAATAATTGAAGCAAGATTTTATCAAGACAAAAAGCTAAAAGAATTATCTGAAGATTATAATCTCTCTCCATCAAGAATAACCAGAATTATTCAAAGTGGCTTGGAAAAAGTAAGAAATGAACTAAAAAAACAATGTTTAGTTTAATTTTGTGCTATTATGTTTTTGTAAATTAAAAAGGAATAGCGATGAGTATTTTGAAAGTTCGTGTGTACGGTGATGAAGTTTTAAGAAAAAAAGCAAAAGAAGTTAATAAAATTTCAAAAAAAATTCAAATTTTAGTAGAAAACATGATTGCAACTCTTTATGCATACAATGGAGTAGGACTTGCAGCTCCTCAAGTAGGAGAAAGTTTGAGAATTTTTGTAATAGATGTTTCAGAAGCAAATCAACCCAAAAATCCTATAATTTTTATTAATCCTAAAATTATACAAAAATCAGGGGCAATAAATAGCTACGAAGGATGCCTAAGTTTTCCGGAAGTATACACTGACGTAAGAAGATACAAAAACGTAAAAGTTAAAGCTACAAATCTTCAAGGAAAGCCTTTTACTATTGAAGCTAAAGATGGAGAATTATTAGCGATAGCAATTCAGCATGAATTTGACCATTTAGAAGGAAAGCTCTTTGTTGATCATGCCCGTAATCGTTTTGCAACAGACGAAGCACTTATTTCCCACAAACTTAATCCAATTGATATGAATTATTTTATGGAAGAAAATGATTTAGAAGAAGAAATTGCGAAAGAATCGGAAACAAAAAATGAATAGATTAAAAGTAATTTTTTTAGGAACTCCGCAAATTGCAAGCAACACACTTTCAAAATTATTAGAATATGAAGATATAGAAATATTAGCAGTTATTACTCAACCTGATAAACCAGCTGGAAGAGGTCACAAGTTAACTTCGCCTCCTGTAAAAATTTTGGCAGAAAATAACAATATCCCAGTATTTCAACCTATTTCAATTCGCAAAGATATTAATTTGATAGAAACTTTAAAACTTTTTCATTCCGATTTTTTTATTACTGTAGCATTTGGGCAAATTCTTTCGCAAGAAATTTTAGATATTCCAAAATACGGAACAATAAATCTTCATGCTTCTTTACTCCCAAAATACAGAGGAGCTAATCCAATTGCCCGAGCCATTGCAAATGGCGAAACAACAACAGGAATAACGACTATGCTAACATCAATAGGAGTTGACGAAGGTAACATAGTTTTAACAGAAGAAATTACAATAACAGAAAATATGACAACTTTAGACTTAACAACTAAAGTTTCCGAAATAGCCCCAGAAATCTTATATAAATCATTAAAAGGTTTAAGTACTCAAAAAATAAAACCCATACCGCAAAATCATACTCAAGCTACATTTGCTCCAAAATTTTCGAAAGAAGAAACATATTTAGATTTTAATAAATCAGCAAAAGAATTACACAATTTAGTAAGAGCATTATACCCAAAACCTTCTGCCAATACTTTTTTCAACAAAACATTAATAAAAATACTAGAAACAGAAGTAATAGACGAAAACAGCTCAAATTTAGCAGGTACAGTTATAAGAACAGACAAAAAAGGAATATACATAGCAACCGGAAATAAAATTCTTTTGATAAAAACCTTAAAACCCGAAGGAAAAAAAGAAATGAATGCATACGCTTGGGCTTGCGGAATTTCTACCCCAATTATGTTTAATTCTTTTTAATATTTTATTGAATTTTATTTAAAATTTTTCTATTAAAACAGAAAATCATCCTTATATTTATATAAGCAAACATAAATTATTGAAAGGATTTTAGCAATTTTTTTTATCAAAAATACTTTATTAAAATGTGAAGGTCAAAGGTAAATGGTTGGTAATATGAACAAGAATTGTAAAGCATCAAATCCATTTGATAATAAAAAATCGTTAGACAATCTTATTTCTTTTTTCAAAGGTTTTAACAAATTTTTTGAAAATGAAAAAATTGATGAGATTATAAGGCAAGAATTTCGTCGCGAATATGCTTTATTACCATTATTGGTAAAAGCACATATATATTATGAAGAAAACAATTAATTTCCCCTCCTAAATAATTACCCATAAATGTAAACTTTTGCTAAGTTTTTTATCAAACTTAGCATTTTCTTTTTTTGATTTATTTTTATTTACTTGTATAGGATAAATCTGGTATTTAACATGGCTTTGGAAATACAATCAATTGGACAAAATCCATTCAATCAAGGTATTAGCCCTAAGATACAAGGGCAAACAAAAGTCCCTTATCATCACGAAGGCTCCCCTCGCATTGGCTGGCAGCAAGCACTTGGCGGTTTTCATTTACCAGAACAAATTAATTCAGACCCAACTGTAAGTTGCTTAAGAGGAGCAGCATTAACGAATATGCCTTTAGGAAATGAAGCCTTGTACGGAACAGTTGGTAGCAAATTAAATACAATAGTTTAAAAAGCAATTAATATTCTTATAAAGGCGGCGGGCATTATTGCGTGTTGCTTTTTGTAGTTTTGTACTATCTTAAGGTAATACAAAAAAATAAATTAATAACTAAAGAATTTTATCTATTCGGGTAATAAAAAACCAGTTCATAAAGCTTACAATAATAACAGTCTACGGCATCAAGCCAATGCAGGAGGAAGATTATGGTTGTAAGACAAAGGAACTTGCACACATCAGATGTTTATTTTGCAGAATTTTATAATGTCCCTAAAGAACTTTTATCTTGGTTTGATGAAATTGTTTATGAAAATAATTGTTGCATAGAAAAAAAAGAATGGAAAAGCAAATACAACAGTTACGTGGTTTATGATTATGAACCTTTCTGTTCAGATGGTTTTGAAATAAATATTGTAATTTCATCAATTTCATTAAATAACGTAGGTTTTATAAAATATTTGTATACAAAAAAATGCAAAATTATTGAATATCTAAAACGTTGTATGGAAAGCTAATAATTAGCTAAAAGCCAATTAATAAAAGCATTTAAAGCAAGTGAACGATGACTAATTTTATTTTTTTCATTAATATTGAGTTCGGCAAGAGTTTTGTCGAACTCTTTTACATAAAAAATAGGATCATAACCAAAACCATAAGTTCCTTTTGGTTCAAAATCTATAAATCCATTAAATTTAGACTGATAAGAAAACAATGTTTTTCCCAAGGGATTTACTAAAGTGATAGCACAAGCAAAATAAGCCTTTCTCTCATCTAATGTTTTATATTTTTTCATTTCATACAAAAGTTTTTGAATTTTGTCTTCACCTTTTTTAGCATATCTTGCACTATAAATTCCTGGACGACCATTTAATACTTCTACACACAAACCTGTATCATCCGCAAATGCATCTTTTCCTGTAATTTTTGCAGCTTCGTAAGCTTTTATGTATGAATTTTCAAGGAAATTAGTTCCATTTTCTTCTGGGTTGAAAGGCTGAGGGACAGGCAAAATTTTTACACAAAAATTTTCGCTTATAAATTTCTCTTGAACTTCAAAAATTTTGTTAGAATTTGATGTAGCAAAAACTAATTCTCTCATTAATTTTTTCCAAATCTACGCTCTCTTGTCGCAAAAGAATTTATTGCAAGAGCTAAATCTTTTTCAGAAAAATCAGGCCAAAAGGTTGAAGTTACATAAAATTCACTGTAGGCTATTTGCCAAAGCAAATAATTACTTACCCTCATTTCTCCGCCTGTTCTTATTAACAAATCCGGATCCATAACATTTTTTGTGTAAAGTCTTTCTGATATAGTATTTTCTGTAATATTTTCCGGAGTTAATAAACCTGCTTGGACTTCTTTGGCAATTTGTATAACTGCATTTTTTATTTCATCTTTTGCTCCATAATTAATTGCTATTTGGAGTAGTAAACCAGTATTTTTTTCCGTTCTTTTTTCTGCTTTATTCAAAACCTTTCTTAACTCCGGAGTAAATTTTGACAAATCACCAATAAATTTTACAATTACATTTTGTTCGTATAACTCTACAAGTTCGTGGTCAATAGTTTTGCATAAAAGCTGCATTAAAAAATCTACTTCTTCTTTTTTTCTTTGCCAATTTTCAGTTGAAAAAGCATAAACTGTAAGAGCTTTTATTCCCATCTTTTGAGCAGAAATAACAACTCGCTTTAAAGCCTTTACTCCTTCAGAATGACCTGCAGCAACAGGCAAAAATCTTTTTTTTGCCCATCTTCTGTTTCCATCCATTATTATTGCTATATGTTGTAGATTAGTTTTTGCAACAATTTGAGATAACTCTTCTTCAATAGTTTTTGTCAAAATTGTCATGACCCGCCACTTTTTTATTAACTTAAACATAATAATACAAAAAAGTATTATTTGAGCAAATATTTAAAAACTATAAAATTTTTATGTTATTATCAAGAAAAGATTTAAGGAGAAAAACATGTCTAATCTTATTGGAATATTACAACTTGCCCAAATTATTTTTGGAATATTTTTAATAGGTCTGGTTTTGCTACATTCACCAAAAGGAGATGGAATGGCTATGCTTGGAGGTGCCGCACAATTATTTTCCAGCCAAAAAGGTGCGGAAAAAGGTTTAAATAAATTAACTGCTATTGTTGCAATATTATTTCTCATAGTTTCTTTTATTTTGGGTTTTAAACTTGTGTAAATTATTAAAAACTTTATCAATTTTATTTGTTTTTATGTTAATAATTTCTTGCGAAAATTTAGTTTTTTCTCAAGAAATTGAACCATTTAAAATTCCTTTAAATGAAAATATTTTTTCGAAAACTTCTTCTAATGTAAAAAATAACAATAGCCAAGATTTTCAAAACAAAACGATAAGAGTTTTAATTTCAAACAAAGGATCTTTTGAACAAAAAGAAATTATTCTAACTTCTACAGAAGAAATTTTTATAACAAGCTCTAATCAACTTGTTGCTAATTCTACAACTCCAATTACAATAACAAAAGATGGAGATTATTTTTTAGTTAAATTTCAAGGAATTATAAAAAAAGTTCTTGTAAATGAAGATTTAATTGTTTCAACAAAATCAGCTCCTATTGAAATAGAAAATATCAAAAAAATTGGAGCATCTGCAAAATATTTAGGCAAAATTGAAATATCTTCTGCTAAAACAAACAAAATGAAAATTATAAATATTATAGACATTGAAGATTACATTAAAGGAGTAGTTCCAAATGAAATGCCTATATATTTTGGACTCGAAGCTTTAAAGGCACAAGCTATATCAGCCAGAGGATATGCTTATAGAGACACTAGCCTCAAAAATACTGATTATGATGTTTGTGACACAACAGGTTCACAAGTATACAATGGTTACAACAGTTACGATACTATTGCTAATAAAGCAGTAAACGAAACAATGGGACAATTTGCACTTTATAAAGGTAACATTATTTTGTCTTTATATTCTTCCACAGCCGGAGGGCATACAGAAAATTACGAAAATGTTTTTTCGCAAAATGGGATAAAAACAAAATTCCCCTCAGAACCTATTCCGTATTTAAAAGGAACAGCAGATTTTGATTATGGCGAAGATTTATCTAAAGAAGATAATGCAAGACGTTTTTACGAAACAAAACCGGAATCGTATGATATAAATTCTCCACGTTATCGTTGGGAATATATTTGGAAAATAGAAGAACTTGAAGATATTTTGGCTAAAAATCTTATAAAATTTTCTAACAATGAATTTGTTAAACCATCTTTGAAAAATCGCGAAGACTTTGGAAAAATTCAAAATATTGACATACCCAAAAGAGGCGTAAGTGGAAAAGCAATGTATGTAAGGATTACAACGGATAAAGGAGTTTTTTTAATTGCCAAAGAAATAATGATTAGAAAAATTTTTGAATACAACAATAAATGGCTGCCAAGCGCTAACATTGTATTCACAAAAATTTTTGACCAAAATATTTTAAGTGGCTTTAAAGTTACAGGAGGCGGGTATGGACATGGTGTAGGTCTCAGTCAATATGGAGCTGCCGGTATGGACAAAAAAGGATTTTCGTATGATAAAATTTTAAAACATTATTATAATGGAATATCTATTGGATCTTATCCTGTTGAGTGTAATTTTAAAGAATTTAAAAATTGCCAATCTACATTTTATTCACCTACAGCAAAAGCTTATTTAATAATAGAATATTCCGCAAAACCTCACGATTTAACTTTTAAAATCAATGATTCTGTTGTGCTAATTTCTTCTCAAAATTTTGATAAAAAATACGGACAAATCGAATTAAAAAAATGGATGAAAAAAGGTATAAATAAAGTAGAACTTGTAAATTATGAGACAAACATGTTAGATTTTTCTAATCATAATGTAAAATTTTATGTGGAGCTTTTCGGCCATGACCAAAAATAGTCTATTAAAAGTAAGTATTATGATAGCTTTAGTTACTATTTTAAGTAAATTTGCCGGATTTTTTAGAGATGTAATGATTGCAAAATCATATGGAGCAACTTTAGTTAGCGATGCATATTTTTATGCAAGTCAATTTCCAGCACTTGCAATAATACTTTTAGGAGGATTAGGAGGGCCTTTCCATACTGCTACTGTAGCAGTTTTTTCTAAATTAATTCCCAATATTAATTCTAAACCTTCAGAAAAAGTAATTAAAATATTTAATTCTTTTGTTACTTTAACTGGATTATTTTTTGCAATTTTATCTTTGATATTTTGGTTATTTGCCCCCCAAATTATCGACATAATTGCAGCAAATGGAAGTATTGAACTAAAAACTCTCGCAGCAAATCATTTAAAAATAATGAGTCCTATAATATTTATTGGAGGTATTATTGGAATCTTTTATGGTATTTCCAATGTCTATAAAGAATTTTTTTTCACTTCCTTAAGCCCTGCAATATTAAGTATAGTTGTCATTATAAGTTTACTTATTATTCCTCCTGATAATTCTGGATATGTACTTGTCTGGGCTACACTTGGAGGCTCTTTAGGTCAATTCATTTTTCAATTGCCTGTTTTTTTCAAAGCAGGTTTTAAATATTTCCCTGTATTTGATTTCAATTCAGAAGGCTTGAAAAAAATAGGGGAAATTTTATTCCCTGCAATACTCGGTACAACTATAGGACAAATTAATATTTACATTGATATGTTTTTCACATCTTCATTACAAGAAGGAGCCTGGACTGCTATAGCTTATGCAAATAGAGTTTTTCAGTTCCCTGCAGGAATACTTATTACTGCTATGCTTGTTCCTTTATTTCCTATGTTTTCAAAATTTGTTGGGGAAAAAGATTTCTATTCTCTAAGAAAATATTTCCACGAAGGATTAAATTCTTTGTTCTTTTTAGCATTTTTCTTAACTATATTTATATTAACTTTCACTCAAGATATTGTAACTATCTTGTTTCAACGTGGTAATTTTGATATTAACGCTACTTTAATGGTTTCTGAAGCTTTGTTTTTCATTACTTTGTCTTTAATTCCTTATATGGCGAGGGATACTATTACCAGAATATTTTATGCTTTTGATGATTCTAAAACACCTTTTGTTGTTGCTATTTGTTCTGTATTAATCAAAATTTTAATGAATATAATTTTTGTGAAAACTTTAGGTATAGGCGGTATTATGCTTTCTACTACTTTAGTTACTTTATTTAATGCAATATTATTGGGAATGTTAATTCGTAACAAAAAAATTTATTTAAATTACACAGGTTTTCTAAAACCTATTGGTAAAATGTTGCTGGCTGCGTTAATATCTTTAGGTATATGTATTGGATTAAATCAAATTTTTATTGTTGTGCACCCTGAAACTAGTTGGTTGTTTTTATTCTTTAAACTTTCCATTTTATTTGTAATAGGCGGGTTAAGTTATTTTGCTTTAACACTCTTATTTAAACTTTCCATAGCTAAACAACTAGTAATAAAATTGTTGACAAAATTAAAATAACTCAAAAAAAAAGGATCTAGTTGTTAGATCCGTTTGGTTAAATTAATAAGAAGAGAGAGCTTTCCATCCACTTATATAAAAAACAAAACAAAATAAAAATTGCTATTAGTTAATAAACTGTTACAAAATTGTTTATTAACTTGAAATTTTTAGATGCATTATTATTATCAAGTGTATGTTTGAATTAATTTTAAAATTTCTTAATATAGCAAAATGTTCCCACCCAAATGTTGAGACATCAAAAAATTTGTCATATTGCCCAGATTGCGGAAAATTAATTAGAACAAATTGGTACATTATAAGATGCGCATGTTGCGGAAAAAAAAGAATAGGTATATTAAGAGGTAATAATGTATTACCTATAGCAAAATTTTGCACTAATTGCGGAACACAAGAATATGAAATTGAAAAAATCAAAAATTTAAATTATTTTGATATAAATTTTGCTATTGCCAAAAAAGAAGAAGAAAAAATTGTACCTCATCCGGAAATCACTCAAACTTGGTGCGAAGAAGTAGAAACAATAAAAAGACTACGACTTTTGCCACATTATTTAAATTAAGCCATACCTCTAATTCGTTTTATTGTTTTTTCTATTAAATCATCTATTCTTATATAAAGTCTGGAAAAGAAATTTGAATTGTAAGTATTAAAATGAACGAGGATATTTTCTTCATTTGAATATCCACCCTTGTAACTTTCGCATCCTCTTCCTAAATCAAGTATTTCCACTCCATTTTCCAAAAGATGTTTTGTTAATTCATACATCAAAACTTTTCCAGGAGAAATTTTGTGAAAATTATAATCATAAGCACTCATCAAAAACCAATATTTTCCATTTGAATCAATAATTCCAAGTTCAAAGGCCGTTGTTTTGTCTTCTCCTGCAAGAGCTAATCTTGAAAGTTTTACTTCTGGAAAATTTAAAAACAAATTTTCAAAAAATTTCTTAGTATTTTCTTTTTCTAACATACCCCCGCCCCATCTTGCCTTGTGTAATTTGACAAGTTCATTGATATTTTTTTGAGTTTTGGCAATATTAAATTGGAAAACATAACTATCTTGCATATTATTTTCCACGTACCTTTTTTGGCGGTTTATGTTTTTTAATTCGCCATGTTTTGGCGAAAATTCTTTGTTAATAATTTGTTTAGTTTCACTTAATTTAGCATTGTAGCGAATTTTTTTTTCGCATAAATATCTCTGAAGAATTTTTGCAAAATCACTTTGCGCATTTACATGAGTAAGATTTAAATCTAAATTGTTTTGAAAAATATAATCTAACAAAACTACCATATGCTCTTTGTCAACAGACAAAATATTACATTCATCATAAAGTACGGGACGAGTCCCAATTAATGCCAAAATATTCTTCTTCAAATAAAATGGAGCAACGAGTTTTAAATTTTCCCGTTTATCATAAATTGCAACAATATATAATTTCTTTCCACTTCCAAAATTTTCAAACCACAATTTGCACCAAGCAGGAGATAAATTATAAATAGCACCTTTTTCGTATAGTTCTTGCCATTTTTCAACAAATTGTTTATCAAAACTATCGTATGTTTTAATTACTATATTTGCCACAAATCTATCCTAATATTCTCATCCCTAATTAAATTTTATCAAAGATAAATTTCTTGTGAAGCCTTCCAATTTAAGAAGTTTTCTAGTAGAATATAATAAAATGTTTGAAAGTTTTATAGGCAAAGATAATGGTCAGTAATTTAAAGTATAAACGAGTACTTCTAAAAATAAGTGGTGAAGCACTTATGGGGAATCAAGGATTTGGAATAGATCCTGTTGTAGTTAACGAAGTAGCTCAACAAATCAAATCTGTCCATTCGCTTGGAGCAGAAATAGCAGTTGTAGTAGGCGGAGGAAATATATTTAGAGGAGTACAAAATTGTACTAAACTAGGCATGCCTCAAGCATCCGCAGATTATGTAGGAATGTTGGCAACTGTAATGAATGGGTCAGTTTTGCAATCAATGTTGCGTAATTTAGAAGTCCCTTGTAGATTAGTAAGTGCTATAGAAATGCACGCCATAGCTGAACCATATATTAGATACAAAGCTATTAGACATTTAGAAAAAGGTAGAGTGGTAATTTTTAGTGCAGGAACAGGAAATCCATTTTTTACAACAGATACTGCAGCAGGACTAAGAGCTGCAGAAATTGATGCCCAAGCTATGCTTATGGCCAAAAACAAAGTAGATGGAATTTACGATAAAGATCCAAGAAAATTTGCTGATGCTAAAAAATTTGACAAATTAACATATGAAGATTTAATAAAAAAAGATTTAAAAATTATGGATGTATCGGCTGTTTCATTATGTAAAGAAAATAAAATTCCGCTTTTTGTGTTTGATTTTGAAGCAAAAGATGCTATTGCAAAAATTTTAAAAGGCGAAAATATAGGAACATATGTTGGAGAATAAATAATGACTACACAAGAAATTTTATCAAATGCTAAAGACAAAATGGAAAAAGCCATTACTAATTTAAAAAAAGAATTTGCTAATGTTAGAACAGGTAGAGCTAATCCACTAATTTTAGAAAAAGTACATGTTGAATATTATGGAGCCCCTACTCCTTTAAGGCAACTTTCAAATGTTACTGTTCAAGATGGACAAACTCTTGTTATTACTCCATTTGATAAAACTATTGTTCACGAAATAGAAAAAGCTATAACCAAATCAGACATAGGTATTACTCCAAACAGCGACGGAATATGTGTAAGATTAACTTTCCCTCCTTTAACAGAAGATAGAAGAAAAGAAATATGTAAATCCGTCAAAAAAACTGCCGAAGATGCAAAAGTTGCAATAAGAAATATTAGACGTGATGCAGTAGATGATTTAAAAAAAATTGAAAAGTCTGACAATCTTTCAGAAGATGAAGTAAAAAATATTCAAAATGAAATTCAAAAACTAACAGATAAATACACAAAAATTATTGATAATATTGCACAAGAAAAAGAACAAGAAGTATTAAGGGTATAAAAATTGGAAAAGAAAAGAGCAATTACAGCCTGGATTTTTTTGGCAATAACTTTTACCGCAGTATTTTTAGGCGGTTGGGTTTTGGGTATATTCTTAACAGCCTTAATGTGCTTTGGAATGCGAGAATTATTAATTATGATGCGTTCAAAAAATTTATATCCAAGTATAACTACTTCTTATTTAGGTTGTTTAATATTCTTTTTTCTTGGTTGCGTAAGTGAAATTCAATATTTACATTTAGCAACAATTTTTTTAATTATTTGTACTTTTCTTGCTATATTACGTCGGGGAAAAAGCGCAAGAATAAAAGATATTGGAGCTACTTTGATATGCATTTTATATGGAGGTCTCTTCCCTGCACATTTTTTATTTTTAAGAAATATGAATACAGGATATGTTGACTTTTTTGGGTATGATTTAAATCAAGCATTAGGATTTGTTATTTTAATGGTAGTGTCTATAACAGTAACTGATGTAGGGGCATATTTTGTTGGATGTAAATTTGGAAAACACAAATTATGGGAAGCAATAAGCCCTAAAAAGACAATAGAAGGTTCATTGGCAGGAGCATTTTTCTCTGTTATATTTGCCTTATTCGTAGGTTATTTTATTGGTCTTGCATTTTGGCAATCATTTGTAATAGGTCTTTTAATAACTATTTTTGCTCAACTAGGAGATCTTGTCGAATCTATGATGAAACGCGATGCAGGAGCAAAAGATGCTTCTGATATTCTTCCTGGACACGGAGGATTTTTAGACAGAGCTGACAGTTATATATTTACTGTAGCAATAACCTATTATTTTTTCTATTATTTTGTTGTAAATCCTGTTTACTAAATTTAAATAAACATACAGAATTGCCAATTACTATCTAATTATTAAAACATACAGTAAATGGTTGATACCCAATTGATTAAAACATTATAAAATATGGATAATTGGGGAAGAGTATACAAGTATGCAGGGAGAAAAAAATGTCTCAAATGATGACTAAAATAAACACTTCTGTCAAAGACTTGAAGCAATATTTTTCTTGGCTGGATAATGAATTTTCTTCAATTATAAAAAATACCTGTAATGATTTTTGGAAAATTTCTCCGCAAATTAGACTTTTTTCTTTGGAAAAGAATTCAAAAATTTTTTTTTCCGGAAATAATTATTTTGTTACTCAAGCTCAAATTCAAACAATTACATTAACTTTAAGACTTTCTGATACAGCTTGCGAAGCTTTTTTAACAGAAACTTTAGGAAGTAACAACGAAAATTTTTTTGATTTTTCTCAACTTACTGAACTAGAAGCTAATATTATTAGTAAATTTAACAATATACTTTTTTCAGCAATAAAATCTTATTTACTTACCCCCAAAGAAATTAAAAAATTAATTGATAAAGAAGAAGTTATTGAAAATTATTTAAATTTAGGATTTATTCTTTTCGAAGACAATAGCATTTACGAAATGGGAAAACTTTTTTTAAGTATTCCTGAAAAATTGATAAAATATCCTGAACTACCTTTTATTGAAGGTAAAATTGATACAACTAAATTTAAAAAAGCACAAACACCTGTAGATATTTTTGTGGGAAAAACTAAACTTTCTTTGGAAGAAATAAATAACATAGAACCCGAAGATATAGTTTTGTTAGAAAAAAGCAACATAAAAAAAATGGCAATAACAAAACCTACAGAATTTGAATTTAAAGTAAACCCTGACCCAAGATTATTTATAAAAGAAGAAGAAAATGATACACAAATACAAAAGGAGGATATAGAGGTGAGTACAAAAGATATATGGGATAATGTGCAAGTTGATGTTTGCGCAAAATTTCCTCAAGTAAAAATGAGCCTCGGAGAACTTAGAGAAATGGCAGAAGGAGTAGTTGTAGAACTTGATTCTGTTTATGGAAACGAAGTTGTATTAGAAGTAGAAAATAAAAATGTTGCAAAAGGAGAACTTGTCATTATTGGATATAAATATGGTGTAAAAATTACTGAAATTTTTTCGCAAGCTGAACCAATAGAAAAAGAAGAAAATGAAATTCCTGACAATTCAAACGAAAATGATGATTTTGATGTAAATGATTTTGAAATTGAGGAGTAAAAAGTGACTCATTATTTAATAAAATTTGTGTTTTACACAGCGGGAGTAATAGGATTTATGTTGGTGGCGTACGTAATTGCCAAACATTGCTTGGCAGGAACTATGTCATTCAGAAAAAGAACAGGGAATTTAGAAATTGAAGAAACTCTTCAAATATCTCAAAGAAAAACTTTACATATAATAAAAGCTTTTAACGAAAGATTTTTAATAGCTTCTGATGCTAGTTCAACAACTCTTCTTGCAAAACTTAATGACCAAGGAGAAATAACGGAGGAAATTAAAGAAGAATTTAGCGAACTTTTAGAAGAAAAACCTGCCAAACAAAAATCCCTTACATCTAAAAAAACCAGCGTAATTCAGTCTATGCTGGAAAAACTTAATAATAACTAAGGAGTAAATAAATGGAAGCAATGATAAAAGATTTAAATCCAATTATTCAAATGCTAATAGTAATGAGTGTTTTTTCACTTTTGCCGTTTGCTTTTGCTTGTTTAACAAGTTTTATGCGATTTATAATAGTATTTTCAATTTTAAAAACTGCTTTAGGAACACAACAAGTTCCTCCAGGCATAATTATTATAGGGCTTTCAATAGTTATGACTCTTTACACAATGTCTCCTGTATTTTCAAAAATGTATGAAACAGGACATATTCCATATCAAAAAACAGGTGACATCATTCTTGCCATGAAAGAAGGTTCAGAACCTTTGAAAGAATTTATGATGAAACAAACTGAACAAAAAGATTTAGCTTTCTTTTTAGAACTTGCCAAAAGACCTCAACCAGCTACTCCTGCAGATATAAGTATTTTTGATGTTGCACCTGCTTATATGATTGGAGAATTGAAAAAAGCTTTTGAAATTGGTTTTATCATATTTGTTCCTTTCGTCATATTAGACCTTGTTGTAGCTAATATTTTGTTGGCGCTAGGGATGATGATGCTTTCTCCTACAATTATTTCTTTGCCTTTTAAATTACTTATATTTATTGCAGTAGATGGCTGGGGAATGGTAGTTAGTGGCTTGATCCAAAGCTTTAATTAATAATGAGGTAATGAGAAAATGGAATTGATGATGGAACATTTAGCAAACGGTTTTATTGTTATGTTGCTTATAACTATGCCTCTAGTATTAACAGCTGCAGCGATAGGTCTTATCATTGGAATTTTGCAAGCTGTCACTTCTGTTCAAGAACAAACTATTGTTGCTGCTCCAAAAATTCTTTTTGTTTTTCTAATGATTATGATTTTAGGTGGATTTTTTACTAAGAAATTAACTGATTTACTTATGGAATCTGGCAATTTGGCTTTTAATGTAATAACTAAACAAGGAGATTTTGTGCTTCCATCTGATGTTACATTAGGAACAGATGGAAAATATTATAAGTCAGGAGAAACTTCTGACATAGATAAATTTATGAAAAATCCAGGAAAAGCTCCTTATAGCGAATTTCAACAAAAACCACACTTACAAAGAACATTCCCTGATAGTCAATCTCGTCCAAATTTAATGGAAACAAAGCAAATTATGGAGAATAGAAAATAATGTTTTTCAAAAATATTATTTTAAGTTTTATTTTTATTTTTTTGTTTGGCATTATTTGCGTACAAGCAAAAGATCTTGAGCTTGTTGAGGGAAAAGTTTATCTTTTAAATTTTGATGAAGAAATACAAAACATTCATTTTGATAATCAAGCAACAGATGTTCAAATTATGCATACAATTTTTGATGACAAAAAACAAATCATTTTAGCTTTAAAATCACCAAATACAAGCATATTACAGATAAAAACAAACAACAATTTATACAACTACAAACTTCTTAAAGGAACTACAAGTTCAAAAGAATTAATTGAAATAGATTATCCGCCTATAGAAAATCTACAAGTTGACATTTTTGGGGGAAGCTAATGGAACAATTTCTTGCTGTTTTTAAATATTTTCCGCAATTTGATGCAGGTTTATCAGCAGGTTTAATGATTTTTGCTCGATTTTTAGCTTTCGCTAAATTTGCACCTGTTTTAGGGAGGTCTGAAATTAATGTAACCATAAGACTTAGTTTTGCTTTGGTTATGACTATAATTTTCTTAAATATAATTGATACTGGAACTATGCCGCAAAATTTTCCTTTTATTATTGGAATTTTTATTAATGCAATTGTTGGAGCATTTTTGGGCTTTGTTTCTTCTGCCATTTTTTCTGCTATAGCTGCAGGTGGAGACATGATTAATATGCAAATGGGTTTATCTTCTGCCGTTATGTTTGACCAAAGTACTAGAACCCAAGGTTCTTTACTATCAGCATTTTTTAACCTCTTAGCTGCAGTTATTTACATTAATATCGGTGGTTTGTATTGGTTAATTCGTGCAATGGAAAAATCTTTTGAACTTTGCGGAGTCTTTATTACTTCATTTGACATGAATCTTTTAGCATCTCCAGAATATTTAATTGCAATAACTGCTAATGTACTTTACGTAGGATTACAAATTGCTGCACCTATTTTAATTGCTTCTCTTGGACAAGATATTATTTTAGGAATAATTTCTCGAACCGCCCCTCAAGTAAATGTTTTTCAATTAAGTTTTTTGTTTAAACCAGGATTAGGTGCTTTAATTCTAATATTTGTTCTTCCAATGCTTTTAAATGTAATTAATGATTACTTTACAAGCTACCAAAATATTATAAATATCTAATTTACCAATTTAATGAACCAAATCTTTCGAATGGAATTATTCTTTCCATAACAAGTTCTTTCAATTCTTTGACTGTTATATTTTCTGAGGGAATAATTCCTTCACCGTACAAAATTTCACATTCGTATAAATATTCTTTTAATTTCCTTACATTGTGCTTTATTTGCTCTCTTAATGCAAATTGCCAACCAGCAAAACCACATTCATTAGGCATTAAAGTCCAGCCATGATTTGGCGTCCTCATACACCAACCATAACGGTTTTCATATATAGAACATTTATTATCTTCTGTTATGTATTTGCAATGGTAAAATATTGGTTCATTTTCATTATATTTACCTTGTTCTATTAGTTTATTGATTACTAATTCAACATATTCCGCACATATTTTTTGTGGTTCATTTAAATTATCATAAGGAACAAATGAATCAAGAAAATCAGAAGCTTCACTTTCTTCACAAACAGAAAACTGAACAAGTTCCTCTTTGGAATACCTGCAAACAGCCATAGTACAACATTTACCGCATTTTTTACATAATCTTTGAGGACGGTGTTTTGCACTATAAACTATTTCATCCACAATTAAAACCTCTAACTTATTGCATTTGCCCCAGAAACAACTTCCAAAATTTCTTGAGTAATGTTATATTGACGTGCTTTGTTGTAAACTATAGAAAGATTTTTCGCCATTTCTTCTGCATTCTTTGTAGCATTACTCATTGCATTCATCCTTGCTGCAAGTTCGCTTGCACTAGCTTCTTTAAGTGCTGTATATACTGTGTTAGCCAAATAAAGAGGTACAAGCTTTTTTAAAACTTCTTCTTGCGAAGGCTCAAAAATCATTTCCGGATTAATTCCTACTCCAGATTTATTAGGTATAACCAAAGGAAGAAGTTGAAATTTTGAAACTTTATATGAAAGCATTGATTTAAATTCAGTAAAAATAACTTCAATTTCATCAATTTGCTGATTTACATAAGCTTGAGCCAAATCTTCAGCCATCATCTTGGCTACTTCTACTTCTACCAAAGGAGGTATTTTGGCATAGTTCTTGACTATTTGTGTCTCTTCATCTTGGGAAAAAATTCTTTTAAGAGAAGCTATTCCTTTTAATCCTACAATAAAAAGTTTTACCCCTATGCCTGCGTTTTTGTAATTTTGAATTGTTTGCAGAGTTTCTTTTACTATGTTTGTATTATATGCCCCAGCTAAACCTTTATCCGAAGTTAAAACAAGCAATCCTACATTTTTTACATTTCTTTTTTCCAAAAGAGCAGGATAATTTTCCAATGCAGTTTTGTATTGCCCTTTATCAAATTGTATTTCTCCATAAACTTTAGCTAATTCAGAAAAAATTTTTACAAGAAATTTTTCATAAGGACGAGATTCTTTGGCAGCATTTTCTGCTTTTTTAACCTTTGCTGCAGCAACCATTTTCATTGCTTGAGTAATTTTACCGGTACTTTTTACACTTTTTATTCTATTTTTTATATCACGTAAATTAGCCATTTTCTTTCCTAAGCCTTAGCAAACATTGTTTCTTTAAATTTGTTTATTTCTTCTGATAAAAGTTTTTTCTCTTCTTCTGTCGGAGCAGTTCCTTCATTTAATTTCGCTTCAAGTTGATTTAAAGCAGAAGTCATATATTTAAACCATTCCGTTTTAAATTCGGCAATCTTTTCATTTGGAACATCATCTAAAAGACCTGTGTTAACCGCAAAAAGAATAGAAACTTGCTGCGCTACAGATAAAGGTTTGTATTGAGGTTGTTTCAAGACTTCAACTAGTTTTTCGCCTCGCTTTAATTGATTTTGGGTAGCTTTGTCCAAATCACTCGCAAATTGTGCAAATGCCTCAAGTTCACGATATTGAGCCAAATCAAGTCTTAGTTTACCTGCAACAGTTTTTATTGCTTTTGTTTGAGCTGCTCCGCCTACACGTGAAACCGATATACCAGCATTAATTGCCGGTCTTACTCCTGAGTTAAATAAATCTGTTTCAAGAAATATTTGCCCATCTGTTATACTTATTACATTTGTTGGAATGTATGCAGAAACATCTCCTGCCTGAGTTTCAATAATTGGAAGAGCTGTCATACTTCCTCCACCTTCTGCATCAGATAATTTCGCTGAACGTTCTAAAAGTCTGGAATGCAAATAAAAAACATCTCCAGGATAAGCTTCACGTCCGGGAGGTCTGCGAAGAAGCAAGCTCATTGCTCTGTATGCTTGGGCGTGACGAATTAAATCATCATAAATTATCAAAACGTGTTTCCCCTTATCCATAAATTCTTCGCCAATTGCTGCACCAGCAAACGGAGCAATATATTGAAGTGGAGCAGATTCATGCGCAGCAGCAGAAACAATTATTGTGTAATCCATTGCACCTTTTTCTTCTAAAGTCTTCGCAATTTGCGCAACTGAACTAGTCTTTTGACCAATAGCTACATAAATACAAATAACATCTGTATCTTTTTGGTTAATTATTGTATCAATAGCTATTGCTGTTTTGCCAGTTTGCCTGTCTCCTATTATAAGTTCCCGCTGCCCTCTGCCAATCGGGGTCAAAGCATCTATTGCCGTTAAACCCGTTTGCAATGGCTGATGAACCGATTTTCTTTTTACTATGCCAGGAGCAATTCTTTCAATCGGACGAATTGCAGAGTAAACAAGTTCACCTTTTCCATCTATTGGCTTTCCTACTGGATTAATAATACGCCCAATTAATCCTTCTCCTACAGGAACAGCTGCAATTTCTCCTGTGGATTTTACGCTCATTCCTTCTTTAATGTGAGTGTAGTCTCCTAAAATTACCACTCCCACATTGTCTTCTTCTAAATTTAAAGTAATCCCCAAAGTATTGTAACCATCATCAAATTCTACAAGTTCAGATGACATAACTTTGTTTAAACCATGAATTCTCGCAATTCCATCCCCAACTTCAAGGACTGTCCCAACAGAAGAAATATCTATCTGCGTAGCATAATTATCTATTTTTGTTTTTATTAATGAGCTAATCTCATCTGGTCTAATACTCATAATGTTTTCCTCTATATTAACTGCTTTTGAAACCTTTTTAATTGAGTCTTGATGCTTCCATCAATTACTTTCCCATCAAATGATAAAACCACACCCCCAATTAATTCTTTGTTTAGTATATTCTTTAATTCTATTTTCTTACCTGTTATTTTCTTGAGTTTTTCACTTAATGCAAATTTCATATCTGTATCTAACTCTATTACACTTTGTACTTCTACTTCCACTATGTTTGCTTCTTTTTCTAAAGTTTGTCTATATATATTTTCAATGTTCGGAAGAATATACATTCTGTTTTTGTCAACTAAAACATTTAAAAAATTGTACAATTTACTATCCAATTTGTTCCTGAAAGATTTTTCCAAAATATCTTTTTTGTCCTCTTTCTTTACAATAGGACTTGAAAAAAAATTCTCTATATCAGAATTTTGAACAAATATATCCCTTACTTCTTTAAGTTCATTACCTATCTTTTCCACAATATCATTTTCTCTGGCAATGTTTAAAAGTGCCTTTGTATAACGTTCTGCAAGAATTTTGTATTTTTCGAAATTTTGTTGAGTCATTATTCAACCTTCATATTTTCTAAATTATCTATAAAACTATATATTAATTCTTTATGTGTGCCTTCATTAAGTGAATTTTCTATATATTCTTTTGATACTAATATTGCAGCATTGGCTATCTTTTGAGATATTTCTTCTTTAATTTTACTTTCGTGAGCTTCTTTCAAAATTTTTACACGATTTTCTAAACCGGCAAGTTCTTCTTCTATTTTATTTTTGGTCTTATCCTCAATCGATTCGGCAATTGCTTTCGCGTCCGAGATAATTTTTTGTGTTTCATAATCAATATTTTTTAGTGATTCTTTTGTTTCCGCAAAATATTTTATGGCATTAGCTTTCTTGCTTTCTGAATTGTTTATATATTCAGTGATTTCTTTTCTTTTGTTCTCTAACACTCCCACAAAATCTAATTTGCCAAATAACAACCAAACAAAAAATGCTACCACAATAATAAAGTTAAATGTATTCGATGTGAAAAATAATGTGTGGGATATGTAATCATATGCAACAACAATTAGCGGGGAAATAGCATAAATAATACACGCTAAAACCGCCAGTACAAATATGGAAATTGCCAAAATTAATAAAATTTTCCGCAATTTCATAACTCACTCCTTATTGCTTTGTCTACAATTTCTTCATTAACATTTACCATTGCAATATCTTTGCGCAGAATTTTAGAAACAATAGCAGCCGCAAGTAATCCTATTTCTTTACGTAATACGTTTTGCGCCGCAATTTTTTCATTTTCCAAATTTCTTTTAACTTCTTCTATCAACTTGTTAGAATTATTTTTGGCTTCATTTATAGAATAATCATATTTTGCCTGAGTTTTTAACGAAGTTTCATTTAAAAGTGTGGCTGATTTGTTTTTTGCATCAGCGATCTTTTTGTTTTTTTCATCAACTAATTCTTGCGCAGCTTGTAAATTTTTTGCCGCCTCTTTTTCATTTCCTTCTACGTATGCATTTCTATCTTCCAAAATTTTTCGCATAGGTCTGTAGAAAATAAAATTTTCTAACACAACGAATATTACAAAACTTATCGCCAGCAAAACTGCTGTTCCATTAAATTCAAGCATTTTCTATCCTAAAAATTAATTTCCTGCAAGTGAATATAACATAAATGCTATAACTAATGCGTATAAAGCAAGTGCTTCCATAAAAGCAAGACCTATTAACATAAGTACGTTAACTTTTCCTGCCATTTCTGGTTGACGCACAGTAGCTTCAATTGCCGCAGCTACTGCAGTCCCCATCCCCAAACCAGGACCTAATGAACCAAGCCCTACTGCTATACCCATCGCTAAAAATGCTGCTGCTTTTGGTTCCATAATTTTCTCCTTTCTTTATTTTTATATAGTTAATGTTCATCTGAAACAGCCCCTGCTATGTAAGAAGCAGTCAAAACTGAAAAAATAAATGCCTGAATGAAAGCTACAAAAACTTCAAATAGCATTAAAGGTATTGGCAAAAATACTGCTAATAAACCTATGGTAACCATAATTATTATTTCCCCAGCAAGAATATTAGCAAAAAGCCTTAATGCCAAAGATAAAGGCCTCGTTACAAGCTCTAATACTTCCAACAAACCCATAGGAGTGAAAAATTTACGCAAATATTTAACAGGTCCTTTTTTTATCACACCAGAAACTAAATAACAAATTACTGCAAGTACAGCTAAAGCCGCAGTTAAATTTAAATCGTTTGTAGGAGAAGCAAATTCTCCTTCGGGCAAATGGTAAAGTCTCCAAGGTATTTGACCTATTAAATTTGATGTTAAAATAAACAGAAACAAAGAACCTATAATAGGTGTATACGTCTTACCCTCTTTTCCAATTTGAGAAACAGGAATACTTTCAAGAGCACCATATATCATCTCCGCAAAAGCTTGAAATCTACTAGGCTCACGCCTTAATCCTAAAGAAACTAATGCAGAAAAGATAATAATTATAAGCATAGCCAGCCAAGCAATCAACACTGTATCCATATTTACAGTCATGCCAAACAAATCATAATGCCAATGTTCTCCAAAATGAAGTTGAATGTTCATTTATCTCTTCTTATGTTAACTCTCTTTCAACTTTTATGATACTAAATTTTTAATTTTAAAACAACAAATATTTTCGATAACCAAACAATACTTTAAAATTTTAAAAGATTTTCACAAAAAAAACTGAGGTGAATAACCTCAGCACTAGCACAGAAATAGTTAATTAGTAAGGAGATATACAAGATCCCAACGTCATCTCTTGCGCCCATCGGGCAAAAGCGACCAGAACCTGTAACCTAATTCCTATATACCACGTTGTTGGCAGTTTTAAACCTTTTTTTTGAAAATTTTTAATCTTTTTTTTAAAACTCAAGCCTGATAAGCATTACAGCTTCTTAATATTTTTTTACAAAGCTTAAAAATATTTTACAATTTTAACATTCTTAACCTAAACTTGCCTTACAACTTGTATGCAGCTTGCAAATATGTTAAGATATTGTTTATATAAAACTAGAAAACTTTAAATTTTATTAAATTAATAGCAAAAAAAAATTTCAGATGTTTTCAATTTATATATGAGCTATATTCGACAACTAATAAAAAGTAAAAAAAGTTACAGGAGTACATATATGCAAAAAGTTTCTACACAGAAAGGTTTTAACCTTACAGAAGTTATGGCAGTAATAGTAATTATTGGCTGCGTCGCAGCTTTAGCTGTCGGCATGTTTAACTATTCTAATTTTAAAAACAACACAACATCAGTAAAACAAGCCAAAATCTCAAGTGCTTTAAAATCAGCAACAATGAGTATTCTTGGGCAAGACAATCTATTAAGTGTAACAAAAGCTTGTGATCCTGTAGCAATGAGAGATCTTTATGCCACAAGATTAAATAACGCAGAAATTACAGACAATATAAATGTCAATGGAAAGAATCTTCCTGCTATAAAATTATCAGGATTTGGCATTATAGCCTTCGAAAGTTCATCTGGTTGTGCTAATACTTGGCATGCAATGTCCAGTGTAGTTAAAACAAATGCTTCAAAGACTGAAATCTCCAATGATTTTGTGGAAACTCCAACAACAAACAGTACTGTCCTTGCACCTGTAATGATATATACTATTTTGGACGAAACAGCAGAAGTCATTGCTGTTCCAAATAATGTTACTTCAATAACATCTTCAGCAGTAACTTCAAATAATTCTTCGTTGACAAAAGATACGATGGCATTTGCCGTAAACTCCACTGGTATTACCAATACCTACACGAGCGGTACAACAATTGCCAATAATACTATTGCTTCATCTTCTACAAGCAACAATTCAAGTAAAGACAATTCATATAGACCAACTGATAATACTTTGGAAGCTTGTTATCAAGGTGAAGATTATTCTTATATTTCAAAAGCTTGTTTTGATGAATCTGGAAATGGATTAAGCATTAAATTTTACGAAATGCTAAATGAATCTGACTGCCAAGTTAGTTATTGCCCCGGTAATGGCTATGATAATGATGGTCATCTTATTACAAGCGGTCAAA
>CASDUJ010000039.1 GCA_949283935.1 uncultured bacterium | reverse complement strand
CTTTCTTTCGAATATTCTTAATTTTGCACTCTTGCTTCTAGAATTTTCTAATTGTTCTTTTTCAGTTGCAACAATAGGTTTTTTAGTTATAATTTTTCCTAAAGATTTTGCTCCACATACACAATATGGTAAATCTTTTGGGCAAGTGCATTTTCCCTTTGCTTCAATATATGCATTTTTTACAGCTCTATCTTCTAATGAATGAAATGTTATAATACATAACCTGCCATTTGAATTTAAACATTCAATACAATTTTTTACAGTTTGATATAATGGTTTTATTTCATTATTTACTTCAATTCTAATTGCTTGAAATGTTCTTTTAGCTGGATGTCCATCTTTTTGTTTTGATCTAGGTATTGATTTTTCTATAAGCTCTACTAACTCTTTAGTAGTCTCTATTGGTTTTACTTTTCTTGCAATACAAATATTTTTGGCTATTGTTCTGGAAAATCTTTCTTCGCCATATTCATAAATCACATTTGCTAATTTAGTTTCTTCATAAGTATTTATTACTTCTTTTGCTGTTAATGTTTGTGATTTATCCATTCTCATGTCTAACTCATTTTCTCCTAAATAACTAAACCCTCTATTCCTTTCGTCTAATTGATAAGACGAAACACCTAAATCAAGTAAAATTCCATCTACTCTTTCTAGGTTCAATTCTTTTAATATTTCTTTTATATTATCATGATTATCATGTATATATGTTACATTATTAAATTCTTTTAAATTTTCCTTTGCAGCCTTTAACGCTTCTTCATCACGGTCAATTCCTATTAATCTACCTTTGGAAGATAATCTTTTTAAGATTTCTTTACTATGACCTGCTCCACCGTAATGTTCCATCTACATAAATTCCATTTGGCTTTATATTTAACCCTTGTATGCATTCTTCTAGCATAACTGGTTTATGTTTAAATTCCAATTTAACACCTCTAGTATAGTATTTTGTTTTAACGATTTACAGCTGGTAATTTAACATTACCAGCTGTTGTGTTTTCTTTTGGTTTCTTCATTTGGTTTTTCATTTGTTAAAATTCTTTTGTATGTTTATCTTTTGTATATTTTTAAACTTCTGTATATTTATCTTTTGTATTTCATTTTTTCTTCTGTGTATATATCTTTTGTGATATTATCTTTTGTATATTTATCTTTTGTATATTCGTCTTTGGTGTATTATATAAACTTTTTCAAGTTATATACCTAACATTGTCATATTTTCTGCAATTTCATCAGCTGATATATTTTCATCACATTTTTCCCATGTTTGTTTGTTCCAAATTTCTAATCTTGTCCCAACTCCTATAATAACAGCTTCTTTTTCTAAATTTGCTGCAGTTCTTAAATTTGCTGGAATTAAAAATCTTCCTTGTTTGTCAATTTCACATTCAGTTGCTCCTGATAGAAAAAATCTTACAAAGTTTCTGGCATTTCTGTCTGATAGAGGTAATGTTTTTAATTTTGTTTCGAAATTTAACCACTCATTTTGTGAAAACGCAAATAAACATCCATCTAACCCTTTTGTTACGATGAACTTCTCTCCCATGTCTTGTCTTAATTTAGCTGGCATTATTAATCTGCCTTTTGCATCAAGAGAATGCTCGTATTCACCAATTAGCAATTAAGTTTCACCTCTTTCCACTTTTTTTACCACTTTGTACCACTTCTCTCCACTTCAATTAAATTTTAATATAAGTTTTTATATTTTGCAAGCTTTTTTTAAAATTTTTTTAATTTTTTTATATTTATTTATAATTGAACTAATTTTAATTAACAAAAAATGAGAAAAATGGGGACTGTGAACTGAACCCAAAAAGTTAGACACTTTTTGATTAAGTTTATATTAGGCTACTTTTAGGGAATGAATTCTGTAATTTACAGGACTCATTCCTTTTAATTTACCCTTAATCCTTTTATTATTGTAATAATCTATA
>CASDUJ010000038.1 GCA_949283935.1 uncultured bacterium | reverse complement strand
ATTTAAGGTTTTGTAATTTCCATTTTCATCTTTTACTTTAGCATTAGATTCCTTACCACTAACATTTAAATATAAACCCATCAGTTCTTGAATATCAGATGAACCGTTAGATTTTGCTATAACATCTTGAATTGTGTTAGAATATAAACTTTCTCCAGTCATAGAAGCTAATTCTTCATGCGCAAAAATTGAAGATTGTTGCTCTTGTTCTTTCTTAAGCTCAACCAAGGAAGTATGATTTTGCCCAAATTTTGCAGATGAAATTTGAGTTTGAATCTTATTTAACAAGTTAGAAAAATCAATGCCCATGTTCATGCCTCATTTTTTTGTACTCTTGTATATATAAAGTATATACTTTTAAAAAAATTGCCTTTTTGCGCTTTTCTAAAAATTTGCAAGTTTCCCATTATTTTATGGAATTTAGCAAAATTAATAGAATATAAATTATTAAGTTTTATTAAAAATAGTATATACTCATGTACTTTTTATTTTTGTTTAAATATCTTTGGCGTTGAAAAATAATCTTTGTGATAAAATAATCCTTGTCGTATAAACAGACTAAGAAAGGCTTAAAAATGTCAGAAGTCAGAGTAAGAATTGCGCCGAGTCCAAGCGGCAATTTACATGTAGGAACAGCAAGAACAGCTTTGTTTAATTATCTTTTTGCAAAAAAAGCAGGAGGAAAATTTGTTTTAAGGGTAGAAGATACAGATCTTGAAAGATCAAATGAGGCTTATATAAAAAATATTTTTGATTCTTTAAAAGCTATGGGACTAAATTGGGATGAAGGACCAGATATAGGAGGTCCATTTGGTCCTTATACGCAATCTGAAAAATTTGAAACATATAAAAAATACGCGCAAAAATTAATTGATGAAGGTTACGCTTACGAATGTTATTGTACACAAGAAGAACTTGAAGAAGAAAAACAAACTGCAATAAATGAAAAAAAAGCATACATATATTCAGGTAAATGCAGAGAATTAACTGAATCTCAAAAAACTAAATACAAAAGGGAAGGACGTAAACCGGTTATAAGATTCAAAATGCCTTCCAAAATTATGAAATTTAAGGATTTGATTAAAGGTGAACTGGAATTTAACACTGCTCTTATGGGAGATTTTGTTATTATGAAATCAAATGGAACTCCCACTTATAACTTTGCAGTAGTTATTGACGATATGCAAATGCAAATGAGTCACATAATAAGAGGAGAAGACCACATATCTAATACTCCAAAACAAATAGCCATATACGAAGCTTTAGGAGCTAAAATACCTGAATTTGCGCATGTAGGCATGATTTTAGCTCCTGACAGAACAAAACTATCCAAAAGACATGGAGCTACAGCTGTTAGTGATTTTATAGAACAAGGCTATTTACCCGAAGCATTTGTGAATTTTGTAGCTCTTTTAGGATGGACACCATCAGATGGAGTGGAAATTAAATCACTAGAAGAAATTATTAAGGATTTTTCTATAGAAGCTATATCTCCAAGTAATTCCATATTTGAATTCGACAAATTAAATTGGATGAACGGACAATACATAAGAAGTTTGCCCAACGAAGAACTTACTAAACGAGCCTTAAAATATATTGAAAAATATGATTTAACAGAATACACCAAAGAAAAAATTGAAGAAATTATTGCAGCCGTAAAAGAACCAATCACAGTACTAAGTGAGATAACTGATGCGGTGGAATACTTTTTTGGAGAAGATGTAGAATGTAACGTAGAAGCACTTGATATATTGAACGCTTCAGAAGCAAAAACTATTCTAAGTAAAGCACTTAATCTTGCAAATCAATTTGATTACAACAACCATGAACAAATAATTGAAAAACTAGGAGAATTCCGTAAATCATTCGAAGGAATTAAGCCTAAAACAGTTATGTGGACTCTACGTTCTGCACTAACTGGAAGATTAAAAGGTGCAGATTTATCTTCAATAATTTCAATTTTAGGAAAAGAAAAGGTGCTTCATAGAATAAAAAAGGCACTGGGAGAATAAATGAATGAAAATATTTAACTCATATTCGCAATCATTAGAAGAATTAATTCCCCTTCAAGCAAACAAAATTACCATGTACGTATGCGGACCAACAGTATATGATGTTCCACACCTTGGACATGCTCGTTGCTATATAACTTGGGATGTAGTTTACAGGTATTTAAAATTTAAAGGATTTGATGTGCTTTATGCAAGAAATATAACAGACGTAGACGACAAAATAATAAACAAAGCTAAAGCACAAAATGTCAATCCTAAAGATATTGCAGAAAAATACACAGCCAAATTTCACGAAGCAACGGAAAAACTTAATCTCTTATCTCCGGATATTGAGCCCAAAGCAACCGAAAATATAGACGAAATGCTAAACATTATAAACGAATTGGTAAAAAAAGGTTACGCATATGAAAGCCAAGGAGACGTTTATTTTGAAGTAGACAAATTTCCTAAGTATGGCGCTCTTTCAAAACAGAATATAAAAGATTTAGAAGCAGGAGCAAGAGTTGAAACTTCAGATATTAAGAAAAATTCACTGGATTTCGCACTTTGGAAAAGAACAAAAGATTCAAATGAAATATCTTGGGATAGTCCTTACGGAAAAGGACGTCCAGGATGGCATATAGAATGTTCAGCAATGTCAAGAAAATATTTAGGAACAACTATAGATATCCATGCCGGTGGCGCTGACCTTCAATTTCCGCATCACGAAAACGAAATAGCTCAATCAGAATGTGCTTCAGGACAAATTTTCGCAAAATATTGGCTTCACAATGGTTTCGTTACAATAAATAATGAAAAAATGTCAAAATCTTTAGGCAATTTTACCTCAATAGAAAAATTACTAGAAACATATGATCCAAACACTATTAAATTTTTCATTTTGACAAATCATTACAGGCAACCTGTCGAATTTAGTGAAATAGCTCTGGAAAGCGCAAAATCAGGAGTACAAAGATTAAAAAATGCTGTTTTGGACGTAAAAGCAACTTGCGAAATTGATGAAATAAAACCAATTTTAGACAAAAATAACCAATACATCAAAGCATTTGAAGAAGCAATGGATGAAGATTTTAATACATCAAAAGCACTTTCTATCCTTTTCGAATTGGCAAACAAAGCCCAAAAAGAAAAAGATCGCCACCAATCAGATGCAATTAATTTAATCGCTATTTTGCTTGGAATAAGCAATGTTTTAGGCTTTGATTTTGCAAAAGAAGAATCATTAGAAAATGATTTAACTAAAGAACTTATGAACTTAATTATAGAAATTAGAAAAATCGCAAGAAGCCAAAAAAATTGGGACTTATCGGACAAAATTAGAGACGAATTAAATAAACTAGGTATCATTCTCAAAGATACCCAAGATGGCAAAACAATTTTTGAAATTGCCTATAAAAAATAAATTTAAGAAAGAAGTTCTAATGCACTCTGTAAAATTTGTTTATTTGTGGAAATTAATTTGTTTACCATTTCCATTTGCATTTTAGCTTGTTGATAGTAAGAAATATTGGCCTTGAAATCTACATTAGATTGTTCCATAAGCCCACCTCTAATTTCCACAGTGCCTATTACCGGTTTACCTGATTCAGCTGTCTCAACATAATGTCCTCTTTCAACTTCCAACAAACCATTTGGATTATTAAAATTATGAACAGCAACTTTATACAAAGGAGTTTTTACTTTTCCGCTATCAGCTTTACCATATATAATTCCATCACCTTCTACTTCAAATTCGTCATATTTACCAAGATATTTTCCATTTGCAGGGTCAATCCACAATTTTATTTCCGTAGTTGGTAGTGTTGTTATATCACCTTGCTCTTCTGAAGAATTTGCCAAAACCTTACCTTCGTCATTTAAAATATAGCCTTGCACTACATGACCTTTAGGTGATTTTAAAACCCCAGAATCATCAAATTTAAATTCCCCTAATCTTGTATATAAAGTTTGGTTATCTGCAGTTTTTGTCACAAAAAATCCTTTACCTTCAAGGAACATATTTTCAGGAGAAGTTCCTGGTAATGACTTTCCTTGATCCGTTTTTTGCCCAAATTCATCAACATACCCACCATTCAAAAAAGTATGAAATCTGAATTGATTTTCTCTATAACCTGGAGTGTAAATATTTGTAAGATTTTGAGCTAATGCATCAATCCAATTGGCAGTTGCACGCTGCGTGTTTAATGCCGTAATAAATCCATCATTCATCTTTCTTCTCCTTATTTTCTTTTTGATTTTCTTTTTGTTGATTAAAGTTTTTGTAATTTAATTCTCCATAAGGAAGTTTTTCCTCTTCAAATTTCGCTTTTAATTCAGGAATAGCATTTCTCAACATTATTTCCATTGCTTTATCGTTTGGAATAAAATCAGCCGAAACTTTACCATCTTTACTTATTTTTAAAATTACACTCGCATCTTTTCCAAAATCTAATCTAATTGGTTTTCCTGTCTTAGATGCATTTTCTATTGCTGAAAAAAGTGTCTTCGAAACCTCTAAACTTTTATAAGATACATTTAAACCTTCCGCACTAACAACAGCGTTAAATGTCTGATTTTGAGGATTAATTGAACTAACTGATATGTCTGCTTTTTGAGAAAGTCCTGAAAATAATTTTATGTCATCTAAAGTTAATTCTGCCAAATTAATATTATATTCGTATGTACTTTTCGATAATCTTTTTTCAAATAACTTTTCTGAAATTCCTAAATTAAATAATCCTTCATTCATTACTTGAAAATTTTGAACATAAGAAAAATTATTGTCAGATTGTTTGTCTGTTTGCAAAAGCAATTCATCCTGCTTTTCTTCTTGATTTTCTAATGAATTTTGAATAATTTTATCCTTTGTTTCTTGTGTCTTACTTACTTCTACGTAATATGAAAAATTTCCAGTTTCAGATTTTTGTGCAACATAATTTTTCAAGCCTTGCAGCTTTTGCGTTTCTTTATTCGAATTTTGCACATCATTAATATTCATTGTTCTCTTGCAACCTTTGTAAATAATCTTCCATTTCTTGTTCTTCTTGAGTTTCTTTTTGTTTTCTGTAATGTTTTATTGATGCCGTTTCATTTAACTCTTTTAGTTCTTTTTCCTTTTCTTCTTTTAAATATTCTTCTTTCTTTCTTTCTTTGTGTTTTTCTAGCACTTTTACATTTTTTTCAAGTTCTACAAGCTTTTCTTGTTCAATTTCTAATTGTTTAATTGCCTCTTGTTTCTGCTTTTCAAGTTCTTCGATCAATTTGTACAAATGTTTTATGTACCTGTCATATGTCTCCATCATTATGGGTTGAGCTTGTTTCATATCTGCTTGGACACTGTATATCTCTTGGTATTTCATATCAATTTCTCGCTGAATTCGCTCTACTTCCATTTGTGCCCTTTTTACAACTTCTATTTGTTCATCTCGTTTTGTAATACGAAAATTTAAAATTTTTTGAAGATTATATCGAAAAGGCATAAGAAAAACTTTCAGCAATTAAAATACATGTACCCGCTAAGATTATCCTAAATTTTTTGCCATCAAAACACATACATTTGTAGTATTTATCTTTGCAAAACTATTCTTAATGATTTTTTTTCTAAAATCAAAAAAAGACGCAAAATTTAAAATAAATTTGCGTCATTTACTATCAGCTATAGCTGTTTCTTATTTGTGGTTCCCCCAAACAAGAAAGGAGACGTTTTACAACATTTTTCATAGGAGGTTCCCCTCTAATATTAGCAACAGAAGAACAAATATCTCTATTAAAACACTTTTCACAATTCATTTTGCTCCAATAACATTCTATCGCAGCATCAGTCCAATAAAGATTACCAAACCTTTTTCTCTTTTTTAAATTTTCTATATGAGAAATATATTTGTTAAATTCTTCTTTAAATTCTTCTAAATCTAAAATCATTATTTGTTCATATCCACGTGTAATCTTTTTAGACGAACAAATTCTTTTATGTATTACAATTCTTTGAGTTAAATCTTTTAAATTGAAATTATAACAATTATTCTCAAAATCATCATTATTCCTTTTTAACCAGTATCTTAATGTATTAATTTTCAGCCCAAATTCACGCGCTACATCTTTTAGCGTATACATTTTTCTAACTCGCTCCCAAATTGGTTTATTTAACTAAAGCCACAAACAAAAATTTTATTAGCTATTAGCCAAATAGACCTAATTCTTTTGCAATATATAGAATTTGAGATTTTTTCCATTCAGGACTTTTTTGGGGAATAATATCTATTTCCCTTATTGCCTCTTTAAATTCAATTTCTTTTAGCCCTTTACCTATCTCTATTTTAAAAATTCGTTTTTCGGGAAAATTGTAAAATAAAATCTTCTTTTCATCTTCAAAAATAATTAAATTAAAAATACAATTACGTAAAAGTGAAGTATCTTCATAAACTTGGCAATATTCATTGTTGCAACAACAATAAGCCTTTTCCATTCCTAGTTCCATTTAGTCCCCCCTAATGTAATTTATTTAAATAACTTGTATTGCACCCATGTTTTTGATACTATAAAATATACTTGATGGAATATATATTAGGATATTTTGTAATAATTGTCAAGTATTAAGGAAGGAATGGGAAACATACATTATGTCAGAGAGAATATCAATTAAATTAAAAACAAAACGCAAAGAACTAAGATTGTCTCAAGAGGAAGTAGCCAGAATTATAGGAGTAGATCAAAAAACTATTTCTCATTGGGAAAATGGAATAAATGAGCCTCAACTAAATAAGCTTAGGATATTTTGTAATAATTTCAAAGTTCCTCTCTCTTATTTTACTGGCGAAACATCACAATATATTGATGATATAATATATGTTGATTTTTACCCTGATGTATACGCATCTTGCGGAAAAGGAGGACTTATTTCTTCTGAAAACAAAGAAACTTTAGCAATTCCAGTTAATCTTATTCCAACTAAAATTAAAAATGGAAAAAACTATAGCATAATAAAAGTAAAAGGTAATAGCATGGCACCTGAAATACAAGATGGAGATTTAGTTCTTATAGAACATTACGAAGGTGAACAAATTATTGACAATGCTATATACTTTTTTATGTACGAAAATGAGGTATTTGTGAAACGTTTATCCAAAAACATTAATGAAATAATTATTACCTCAGATAACAAAGACTACCCTCAAATAATTTTACGTAAAGATGAAATAAATAATTTATACATAATAGGAAAAGTTTTTGGATTCGCAAGAAAATATTTTTAGCCAAACAAACTATTTTTTTCATTATGTTTATTTTATACTTGAAAAGTCAACAACAGTATGAAAAAAGAGGTAAAAAATGCAAAAACAACTAGAAGAAATTTGCGAAAAAGCTCTTAAAGAAATTGAAAATGCTAACTCAAAAGCAGACATAGAAAAAATAAAACTTGAATATTTAAGCAGAAAAAGTATTCTGAACAACATTAAAAAAGGACTAAAAGACTTAAGTCCAGACCAAAGACCAATACTAGGAGCCTTTGCAAACGAAGTTGCCCAAAAAATAGAAAAATCGGTAGAAAAAAAAGAAAAAGATATATATCACAAAGAGTTGGAAGAAAAACTTGAAACAGAAAAAATTGATATAACTCTTCCGGGCAAAACTATCCCTAGTGGAAAACCGCATCCATTAACAAAAACTATTGAAGAAATTGTTACTATATTTCAAGGAATGGGTTTTACAGTTACCGCAAATGAAAATTCACCTGAAGTAGAAACAGAATATTATAATTTTGATTCGTTAAATTTTCCAAAAGATCACCCAGCAAAAGATATGCAGGATACATTTTACACAAAAGTTGCGCCAAATGTACTTCTAAGAAGTCAAACTTCCGGTGCCCAAATTCACACAATGGAAAATAAAAAACCACCTTTGAGAATAATAAGCCCAGGAAGAGTTTATCGCTGTGAATCTGTAAGTGCAAGAAAAAATAACCTTTTCCACCAAATTGAAGGACTTGTTATAGACAAAAACGTAACATTTGCAGATTTAAAAGGAACACTAAATGAATTTACAAGGCTATATTTTGGAGAAGCAAGACCAACCAGATTTAGAACAAGTTTTTTCCCTTTTACAGAACCAAGTGCCGAAATTGACGTACAATGTATTATGTGCAAAGGCAAAGGCTGTCGTACTTGTTCCCAAACAGGATGGCTTGAAATACTAGGAGCAGGAATAGTAGATCCTAATGTACTTCAAGGTGTTGGCATAGACCCCGAAATATATACAGGATTTGCCTTTGGCATGGGAGTAGAAAGACTTGCAATGCTAAAACACGCAATCAACGACATTCGTTTATTTTTTAACAACGATATCAGATTTTTAGAACAATTTTAAGAGGATAAGAACATGCAAATTTCATTAGAATGGTTAAGCGAATATGTTGATATTAAAGGTTTATCACCAGAAGAAATAGCTCACGAACTTACAATGAGCGGTTTAGAAGTAGAAGCTATAGAAAAAATTGGAGCAAAATTTACCAACATTAAAGTTGTTGAAATTCAAAAAATTGAAAATCATCCAAATGCAGATAAATTACATCTAGTAACAATATTTGATGGAACATCAACCAAAAAAGTTGTATGCGGAGCTCAAAATATTCGAGAAGGACAAAAAGTTCCATATGCATCAGTAGGCTCAAAAGTTTTAAATAGAAAAACAGGAGAACAATTTGAACTAACACCTGCAACAATTAGAGGCATCGAATCTCAAGGAATGCTATGTTCTGATGATGAATTAGGAATTTCAGATTTAAAATTACAAGAAGAAGATGGCATTTTGATTTTAAGCAATATTTTTAACAATATAGAATTGGGATCAAATGTAAAAGACTTGCTAAACTTGACGGAAGATTATGTACTTCATGTAGCTCCAACAGCAAACAGAGGAGATGAAATGTCTGTAGTTGGTATAGCAAGAGAAGTAGCAACAATATTTTCACGAAATTTTCATTTTAGCAAGATGACTTGCTCAAATGAAATAAAAAAACCTGACTTTGAAGTAAAAATTGATGAAGAAGTTTGTAAGTATTACGCAATTGGAATTTTAAAAAATTTAAAAGTTGGTAAATCTCCAGCTTGGATGCAAAGAAGACTTATTGCATCAGGAGTACGTTCTATAAGTAATGTTGTAGATATTACCAATTATGTAATGCTTGAATATGGTCAGCCTTTACATTCTTTTGATTTGGACAAACTAAATGGTTATTTAGAAGTAAGAAGAGCAAAAGAAGGGGAAAAAATTACAACCCTTGACGGAGAAGAAAGAAATTTAAATAACAATTCTGTGCTTATTTCAACCAAAGAAAAAGGAGTAGCATTAGCAGGAGTAATGGGCGGCGAAAATTCTGAAATTGATGACAAAACAATAAATATTGCATTGGAAGCTGCATTTTTCCCACCTGCAACAACAAGACGTTCAGGTAAAAGTGTTGGACTAAGAACTGAAGCAAATGCAAGATTTGAAAGAGGAGTGGACATTGAAACAGTAAAACCTGCTTTGTTAAGAGCAATTCAACTACTAACGGAACTTTGCGATGCAAAATTTGAAGGAATAGCCGAAACAGGAAATAACAATTTACCAGAACAACTAATTACACTAAGATATGCACAAATCAAAAGATATTTAGGAATTGAAATTCCAGAAGATACTTGCATAAATATACTAGAAAATTTAGGCTTTAGTCTTTGCGGAAAAAACCAGCTTGCTGCAAGATTTAAAGTTCCAGGCTTTAGGGCTGTTGACGTAACTAGGGAAATTGATTTAATAGAAGAAATTGCCAGAATATATGGATACGATAAAATTGCCCCAACATTACCAGCCAAAACAATTGCAGCCGAACAAAAACAAGATGATTTAATAATAAAAAATCTTTCAAATCTTCTTTTGGGCAAAGGTTTTTATGAAGTTGTAACTTCTTCATTAGTAGGAAAACCTTTGTATGAATGGGCTAATGTTGATTATATACCGGAAAAGGCAATTGAAGTTTTAAATCCACAGGCAGAAGATTATACAATGCTTAGACAAAGTACGATTCCTAGCCTTTTAAACATTGTAAAGCACAATTTTGATAATGGCTCAAAAAATATTTGGTTTTTTGAAAATGGAAAAACATATTTAATTGAACAACCTGCAACAGAAAAAACTACAGGCGTAAAAGAAAAAAGAATATTATCTGGAATTATGACAGGGAAAATATCTACTTCCAAATGGCAAACAGAAGAAGAAATTGATTTTTATACAATGAAAGGTGTTATTGAGAATATTTTTGAAGAACTAAAACTTACCCAAAGGGTTGTTTATTCTCCTTGTGAAAATATAAAATATTTACATCCAAAACGTAGCGCAAATGCGATAATTCTCGGAAAAAACAAAGCTCCAGTTGCAATTTTTGGAGAATTACATCCTGTATTAAAAGATAAATTAAAATTCAATCAAGACATATATTTATTTGAAATTGATTTTGATTCGCTTTTAGAAAATGTTAATAAAAATGCAGTTTTGTATAAAGATTTGCCTATATATCCCAGCACGACTCGAGATATTGCTTTTATAGTAAAAAATGATGTTTCATACCAAGACTTGGCAAAATCTATCAAAAAACTTTCTTCGCCGAATTTATTCAAGGGTACTGATATTTTTGATATTTACCAAGGGGAACATGTTGAAGAAGGCTATAAAAGTTTAGCTTTTCACATATATTTACAAGACAAAAATGGAACATTAACTGATGAGATAGTTGATGCTGAAATTAATAAGATAAAAGATGGATTAAAAAAATATTATCCTTCAGTAAATTTTAGAGAATAGAACAAAAATAAACTAATATAAAATAATGAAATTATTTCATATCTACAACGGTAACGCCATCTGAGCCTTCGAAATCTTCTCCTTGTCGAAATTTGGAAACATAAGGACTAGTATTCAAATACTCTCTAACAGCTTGTCTTAGTGCTCCTGTACCTGCTCCGTGAATAATAGTAACTTGTGGAAGATTTGATAAACTTGCTTCATCCAAGTATTTGTCAAGTTTATCAAGTGCATCCAAAACTCTCATCCCCCTTATGTCAAATTCTTGAGGAGTTCTATATTTTTGAAATTCAAATCCTTTTTTTATATTCAAATTAAGTTTTTTAGCATTTTTTTTGTTGGTATAAAACAAATCTTTTGTTTTGACTTTAACTTCTAAATCACCAACTAGAACCATAAGATTATTATTTTTATCAGGAAGCGTTTTTATTTCTACAACTTGGTTTAGCCTTTTTAAATAAGCATAATCTCCTATTTTTGCTTGACTCCAATCTATTTTTTTGAAAATTGGAGCAATCTCTTCCAAATCTTTGTCAAACTCTTCGGAAGCTTTTTTTTCTAATTCAGCTAATTTTGAGTAAGCCCTTCTTGCAACTTTTTCTGATTTTACATGATGTATTTCATCAAGTATTTGTTTTATTTCATTTTTTGCCAATAAAATCTTACTTTCGTACTTTTTTTTGTAAACATCAACTGTTTTTTTTCTTTGCTCTCTTACTTTTTCCATTTTTTCTAAATATTCAGCTTCAAGTTTTTCTATTTCTTGTCTTTTTTCTTGAGCTGCTTCTATGTTTTTGTCTAATTCTTGTTTTGCATTTTGCAAACCTTCCAAAACTTTACCGGTAGAATCTTTTTGCGTATGATAAATTTCATTTGCTTTATATGCAATTTCGTCTCTTAAACCTAAATTTGCAGCAATTGTTATTGCATTACTTTTTCCAGGAATTCCTATTAAAAGTTTATATGTAGGCTTTAACAATTCTGCATCAAATTGAACCGAAGCATTTTCAAAACGTTTGCTTGTATAAGCAAGAGACTTTAGTTCGCCGTAATGAGTAGTTACTATAGTTTTTGCCCCGATTTCATTTAAATATTCCAAAATTGCTTGGGCAAGAGCTGAACCTTCTTGTGGATCTGTTCCAGCACCTATTTCATCCAAAAGCACAAGTGTTTTATTATCTGCTTTATCTAAAATATTAATAATATTTTTTAAATGACCTGAAAATGTTGATAAACTTTGAATTATACTTTGCTCATCTCCTATATCCGCAAAAATATTTCTAAATGGATAAATATTAGCCGCTTGTGCAGGTACAAACAGCCCAGCTTTTGTCATTAAAACACATAGAGCAATACTTTTAAGGGTAACTGTTTTACCTCCAGTATTTGAACCTGTAATAATTAAACAATCATAATTTTCTCCTATTTCTATATCATTTTCTATTACGTTTTTATTTATTTTTAATAATATAGGATGTTTAAAACCTTTGATAGACAATTTGTTTTCGTTATTCAAATCAGGCTTTACTGCTTTTATTTGAATTGCATATTTTGCTTTTGCGAAAATAAAATCAAGTCTTGCTATTATATTATGACTTTGGATTATTTCTTTTTCTCTTAAAAGAATTTGTCCAGTAATTTCACTCAATATTTTTTTTATTTCTCTTTCTATTTTTAACTCTAATTCAAAAATTTTATTATTTAATTCTACTATGTTTTGTGGCTCAACAAAAATTGTTGAACCGCTTGCAGAAATATCATGTACAATGCCTTGTACGTGAGATTTATGTTCAACTTTAACAGGAAAAACATACCTGCCTTCACGTTTAGTAAAAATAGGTTCTTGTAAATATTTTTCAAAAGAAATTAAAGTTTTTGAAACTAAATTTTTTAAATTTTGTTCATTATCTTTTAATGCCATTGTCAAAGATTTTAGATTTGAACTGGCATCGTTTTTTAATTTACCTGTTTCAGTAAACATTTTTAATATTGCTTCTTCAAACTTTTTATCTTCATATAAATCTTTTGCAATTTGAAAAAGGTTTTTTGCATTATCTTCTTGTCTTACAAAAAAATTTTTAGTAAGTCTCGAAACATTTAAACATTTTATTATTTCTAATATATCATTTTCTGGTAAAAATCTACTTATTTTTGCCTCAGAAAAAATTTGGCCAATATCACAAATTGCTTTTATGGGAGGGATTTGCATTAAATTTGTGAGTTTTACCGCTTCATCAGTAAGGTTTAGTTCATTTTGTATAATTTCTGTATCGTCATACAAAAGCATGTCAATGCACAAAGATTTTCCCAGTTGACTTATTGCATTGTTTTGTATCTCTTTTGCTATTTTATTCCATTCAAGTTTTTCCAAGATATCCATTTTATAATTTTAAAGCAAAAACAGTAAATTTATATTTTACTTTTTATATTTTTTCACGTGCCAATTTTAAAAATAGTTAATATCTTTATATTTTCATTCAAGAATTAAAAATTATTTTATTGTTTTGAAATTTTACCAAAATCAGCTTCAGTATCATCTTTATTTTTATTTAGTATATTAACAATAAAAAACAAACTTACAAAAGTCAAAATCAGTCCTAAAATTTGAGATATTTGATAAGACAAATTAAAACCTATTTGAGCATTACAAATAAAAGAAGTAGTAATATAAATATAAAACAAGCCGGGAATTAAAGTTATGAAATAATTTTTTTTATTTTTGTAAAGAAAAATTGATGCAAACAAAAATGAAGGTACAGCTATAAGTTGATTGACAAAAGTAAAGTATCTCCAAATAAGGGTAAAGCTTCCATTATTATTTTTTGCCCAAATCAAAATCCCAACAATTAAAATAGCAATAGGAATTATAATTTTTAATCTATTTAAAAGTAAATTTTGCTTTAAATTTATTGCATCAGCAATAGTCATTCTAAGAGCTCTAAGAGCAGTATCACCTGAAGTAATAGGTAATACAACCACAGCAATTGTAACAACAAAAGCAAGCCAAGGAGCAACAAAAGTATCAGCAATAACATTTATGACATTTGCGCTGCCTATTAAGTTTTCAGGAACCAAATTAAATGAATATACATGCATGGCCGCAGCAGCCCATATCATAGCAATTAAACATTCTACACACATCATTCCATAGAAAATTTTTTTGCCTTCAAATTCAGTTTTAACTGTACGAGAAATAATTGCTGCCTGAGTTGAATGGAAACCTGAAAGCAAACCACAACTTATAGTCATAAAAAACATTGGGAGTAAATGCAATTTATTAGGATGAACATTAAAATTAGAAAAACTAATTTCTTGTAAATTTACACCTTTAACAAAAAAGCCAATAACAACTAGCAAAGAACCGATAATTAAAGTCGCAGCAAAAAAAGGATAAAATTTTCCAATAATTTTATCTATGGGAAAAAGAGCAGCAAAAATATAATACAAAGCAATAACAGAATATATAATTAACATTATAGGATTATCAAGAGAGAAATCTTTTTGGGCAAAAAATCTTTCTGCCATAATATCTCCAGAAGTAAACACAAAAACAGAAGCAAGTAACAAAAGCATAATTGAAACAATTATTAAAAAAATACGAAAAAAATTTTGTCCTAAATATTTCTGAATTAGTTCAGTTATCTGGGCACCATTATTACGCATAGAAATCATAGCACTAAAATAATCATGCACACCTCCCATAAAAATACAACCTAAAGGAATTAATATGAAAGCAATAGGTCCGAATAATATACCTTGAATAACACCTAAAATTGGCCCTAAACCAGCTATGTTTAATAAATGTATCAACATGTTTTTGGATGCAGACAAAGGTACATAGTCAACTCCATCGCACACAGCTAAAGCAGGTGTTTTTCTACCATCAGGAGAAAATTGATTTTCAACATATTTAGAATAGAAAATATAACCAACAAATAAAATTAAAAGTCCAACAAAAAAAGTAATCATACTAATCCCCTCAGCAATAATCGTATTTTAGCACAAAATCTAAACTAAATTTGCAAATTTATTTAGTTAAACAAAAGGAAAGATGATAATCTTTCCTTTTGTTTTGTAATATTGACATGCCAATATGCTTTATGACTAAATTATCTTATGAGTAATGAAATTTTTTCAAACAAAATTAACATATTAAAAGCATTAGCAATTATAATTGTTGTGTCAGGGCATCTTGAATTTTCCTTCCTCGGAATGTTTACCCCTTATTCGTTTCAAATTGCATTATTTTTCTTTATTTCAGGTTATTTATTTAAAGATAAATATCTTAATGACACAGTAACATTCATTGAAAGACGCACAAAAAGTTTATTGGTGCCGTATTTTTTATATAGTTTGTTTTATTTAGGAGTAACAATATTAATTGCTAAGCTAACAGGAAAGTTTTGGGGGATGCCAATAAATTTAAAAAATTTTTTTGTTACCCCTTTTTTAAATGGACATCAATTAGACTTATCTTGCCCTTTATGGTTTGTAACCCAACTTTTTATGACATTAATGGTATTTTTATTTCTGTTCAAAATTTTTAAAAAGATTTACGATAATAAATATTTTCATTTGATATTATTCTCTTTAATTGGTCTCAGCGCTATTCCATTAACCAAAATAATACCAATAACAGCTGCAACATTAGTAATCATTAGGACTATGTTTTCTTTATTGTTTGTATATTTAGGTTATTTTTACAGAAATTTTATGGAAAATAAGATTAACATATATAGTTACAAATGGGCAGGAACAATATTGATACTACAGTCAATATTGTGGTTATTTAACAGAGATTTTTCGCCACAGCAAGGAATTGGACTAAGTTATGTTCTGGTCTGGGGAAGATTCGACAACCAGCTTATTGTACCAATTATTACGGCAATTACAGGTATTTGGGCTTCGCTTTTTGTTGTTCACATATTTTACCCATATATAAAAGACTCAAAATTTATTAAACAAATTGGAGAAAATACATACCACATAATGGCAAATCATTTACTGGTTATGTACTTGCTTACAGCTTTGTTTTTATATTTAAATGGAATTCCAATATCTGCCAAAAATGAACACGACATATACTGGATATTTAACCCAATTCAAACAACATACTTTTATTTTGTTGTTACGATAATTATTTCTACTTATATAGGGGTAATAATCAAAAAAACAAAAATTTGTCTGCAAAAATTTATCAAAAAATGATTTAAATATTATTTAAATCATTATGATGTTTTTTCCCGATATACATTGTAACGACAGAAATAATAGCACTTATTCCGACTAAAACATAGATTGTTCTGCTTAAAAATGTCATATCACCAAAAATCATTGCAACTAAATCAAAATCAAACAAACCAACAAATCCCCAGTTTATTGCACCAATAAGGACTAACACATAAGAAAAATATTTTAAAAAACCAAACATAAAATTTCCTCCCTAATTTAAAAATTTTTTCTACTATTAATAATGTTATAAATTTAGTAAAAAACATTAGCCAAGTAGATAAATTCTCATGAAAAATTAAGTATTCAGAAAAACTAAAGTAATATAAAAATAATCTACGAATCCAGCAAAAGCAAAATACAATAAAACAGATATTTGTATTAATGCCTAACTAAATTTAAAAGCTAGGAACAACACATGCAGTATTTTTATTTCTTCTATGTAAATAATTGCGCAGCGCAAACTATCTTTCAAGGATTAATTATTAAAAAGGTATTGTTGGACCATCATATTTTTTGTATAAATCCATAACGTCAGAAGGTATTTTTTCACCTCTCATCATTTTTGAATAAACTTCGGCAATAAATTCACCAATACTTGTGGAAGCATACCATGAAACCTTACTAGCAGTTTGTTGTTTTTCTTGATTTAGTAAGAATTCATACAAATCAGGGTAATATTCCTTGAATTTTCTAGAATTTTTGGCTAATAATTCTTTAGATTTACCATAAGTTAAACCTCCCCAACGATTTCCTACCGGATCTCTAGGTATCAGCCCAATTTTTTTCGTCTTTTTAGCCGCGTTATGTAAATCCTTAAAACTTGGTAATGCCCATACACTAAGATCAAGAGCTTTTAAATTTTTTCCAAAATCCTGCAAATGGCCCATTTCATGATATATAGTATGTGCTTCTGGAGTTAAATAAGGGACTTCAATCATAACTTTAATCCCTCTTGTGTGAAGCTCCAACAATAGTTCCTTTAATTTCATACTTTGTAAATCTGTTGGAAGTTTTGCAAATTTTTCAATATTCACATATAACCCAGCTCGTTCAAATAAGTGCATGTTGTTTTTCAATGTATTTAATGGAGCTCCATCCAACATACTTGTTTGTATTATATTAGCTTGCATAATATTATAAAACAAGTTCCTTTTTTCAGCTAAACTTAAGGATTTTTGATTAGCACTATATCTATATTCAAGTTCTTTTATCTTTGAATCTAATCTTAGCGGTATGTTAAAACCATCAATATTTTTCCCTTTTACACCAGATTTTTTTCCAACATTACTACAAGCATTCAGCAAATTATCCAGTACATTTTCATCGAAATACTTGGCATTTATTTCTAACATGCCGAAATCAGCAGAAGTTATATCTCCATTTACACTAGCAA
>CASDUJ010000037.1 GCA_949283935.1 uncultured bacterium | reverse complement strand
TATTTTTGCATCAAAAAAATTCATAGCAGGTGAGCCCACAAATCCTGCTGTAAATATATTGTCTGGGTCTGAGTATACATCTTGAGGAGTGCCGATTTGTTGAATGTAACCTTTGTTCAAAATTACTATTCTATCTCCCATAGTTAATGCTTCTACTTGATCGTGTGTAACGTATACGAAGGTAGTTTCAATTTTTTTATGAAGCTTTTTTATTTCACTTCGCATTTGTACTCTAAGTTTGGCATCTAAATTAGACAATGGCTCATCCATCAGGAATACTTTTGGCTCTCTTACCATGGCTCTACCTAAAGCTACTCGTTGTCTTTGCCCTCCTGAAAGTTGTTTGGGCTTTCTATCCAAATATTCTTCCAAATTTAAAATTTTTGCTGCTTCATTTACTCTTTTTCTTATTTCTTCTTTGGGAAATTTTCGCATTTTTAGCCCAAATGCCATATTTTCTTTAATTGTCATATGTGGATATAAAGCATAATTCTGAAAAACCATAGCTATATCTCTGTCTTTTGGATGTACATCATTTACTTTTTCATTTTCTATGTATAGTTCTCCTGAAGTAATGCTTTCAAGTCCTGCTATCATTCTTAAAATGGTAGATTTTCCGCAACCAGATGGACCTACCAAAACTAAAAATTCTTTATCTTTTATTTTAAGATTTAAATTGTCTATTGTTTTAGTCTTATTGTTATCATAAGACTTATCAACATTTTTAAATTCTACTTTTGCCATTAAAAAGACCTTCCCAATTAAATAAATCTTTCTTCATCTTGCATTAATAAAGAAGCTTCAATTTCATCTAATATTAATTGAGCTGCTTGCAATCTGTCAGGAGCCGAAGTAATTGGTCTGCCTATGATGATTTTGTCAAATCCTGCTTTTACTGCATTCCCAGGAGTTATTACTCTAACTTGATCATTTACTACTGACCAAGTTGGTCTCGCAGCGGGACAAATACAAAGAAAATCTTTTCCACAAGCAGTTTTTATAGAAGCGACATCAGCTGAAGCGGATAAAACTCCATCTAATCCTGAATCTTTAGCAATTTTGGATAGTTCTAAAGCGTATTCATCTATATTTAAATTAACTTTTATTTCTTCAGTTAATGTTCTTTGCCCAAAACTAGTTAAAATACTTACTCCTAAAATTTTAGGTCTTTCCAAACCACATCTTTTAGCCGTTTCTCTGGCAAGTTTCACAGTAGTAGAAATCATTTTTGAGCCACCTTTTATATGGACAGTAAAAACATCTACTCCTTTTGCTACAAGATTTGCACCAGCTTTTGCAACAGTATTGGGGATATCATGGAATTTTCCATCGAAAAACACTTTTGAACCTTCATCTTGTATCATTTTAAAAACATCAGGTCCGACGGAAGTGTATAGTTGTAAACCAACTTTAAATTGAGAAACACAACCTTTTAATTCTCTCACAAGAGATTGAGCTTCTTCCATTGTATCTACGTCTAATGCTAAAATTAAAAAATCTTTTGCTTCTTTTTGCATTTTAGAATTTCTAAAAACTCCTAACCCGATTAATATATCACAAGAAAAAATTTTTTCAATTATGTAAATATTGCTATTCTCTTTTCGTGATATAATTTTCCTAAGAATAGATTACATTTGAGGTTGAAAAGTGATAAAAGAGCAATATTATCCGCAAAAAATTGAAAAGAAATGGCAAAAAATATGGGAAGAAACTGCTATTAACAAAACAAAACAAACGACGGACAAGCCCAAATATTATGCTCTTTCTATGTTTCCTTATCCATCAGGACGTTTGCATATGGGGCATGTCAGAAACTATACAATTACGGATATGATTGCGCGTTATAAAAAAATGCAAGGGTTTAATGTACTTCACCCAATGGGTTGGGACAGTTTTGGTTTACCAGCAGAAAATGCTGCAATTAATTCAGGTGCTAATCCGGCAGATTGGACTTTTAAAAATATAGATTATATGAGAGAACAACTAAAAACTTTAGGGTTAATGTATGATTGGGATAGAGAAGTTGCTACTTGTAAACCTGATTATTATAAATTTACGCAATGGTTGTTTTTGCAATTTTACAAAAATGGACTTGCATACAAAAAACAAGCAGCAGTTAATTGGTGCCCTAAATGTGCAACGGTTTTAGCCAATGAACAAGTTATTGAAGGTAAATGTTGGAGATGTGATAGTGTTGTAGAAAAAAAATATCTTTCTCAATGGTTCTTAAAAATTACTCAATATGCAGAAGAATTACTTCAAGATTTAGATAAACTTACAGGTTGGCCAGACCGTGTAAAAACTATGCAACGTAATTGGATAGGTAAATCATATGGGACAATTTTAAAGTTTAAGCTTGCAGAAAATCCAGAAATAGAAATTCCTGTTTATACTACTCGTCCCGATACAGCAATGGGGATAACTTATGTGGTAGTTGCACCAGAATATCCAGATATGGACAAAATTGTTGCTCCTGAATTCAAAGAAAAAGTTAAAGAATACCAAGATTATGCAAAAAAGGCTTCAGAAATTGAAAGACTTTCAACTGAAAGGATCAAAACAGGTGTTCCTCTAGGCACCCACATTATAAACCCATTAAATGGAACAAAAGTTCCTTTGTGGACTGCTGATTATGCCTTGATTGAATATGGTACAGGAGCTGTTATGGCTGTTCCTGCACATGATACTAGGGATTTTGAATTTGCAAAAAAATTTAATCTCCCCATAATCGAAGTTATTAGGCCTGCTGATAAAACTACAGATGAACCTTTAAAAGAAGCCTACGTTGAAGATGGTGTATTAGTTAATTCTGGTCAATTTAACGGTCTAAAAAATTCTGATGCCAAAAAGGCTATTACTGAGTATGCGGAAAAAAATGGTTTTGGCTTCGCTAAAACCCAATATAGGTTAAGAGATTGGTTAATTTCTCGTCAAAGATATTGGGGAGCTCCAATTCCTATAGTTTATTGTGAACATTGTGGAGAAGTTCCTGTAAAAGAAGAAGATTTGCCTGTTTTACTACCAACAGATGTTGATTTTAAAGCAGAAGGGCAATCTCCTATTTTAACATCTAAAACGTTTGTTGAAACAACTTGCCCTATATGTGGAGGTAAAGCCAAACGCGATTGCGACACAATGGATACTTTTATTTGTTCAAGTTGGTATTATTTGCGTTATACCGATCCTAAGAATGATAAACTTCCATTTGATAAGGAAAAAGCCAACTATTGGATGAATGTTGACCAATATGTTGGTGGAATTGAACATGCTATTTTGCATTTGCTTTATTCTAGATTTTTTACAAAAGCAATGAAAGATTTTGGGCTTTTAAATTGTGATGAACCTTTCAAAAATCTTTTAACTCAGGGAATGGTTCTTAAAGATGGTTCAAAAATGAGTAAATCTAAAGGCAATACAGTTGATCCTGATGAAATTTTTAAACAATATGGAGCAGATACTGCAAGGCTTTTCATTTTGAGTGATTCTCCTCCTGACCGTGATTTTGATTGGAGCGATGCGGGAGTTGAAGGATGTTATAAATTCCTTAACAAAGTTTGGCGTGTCATATATAACATACAAGATAATCTTGATGCAGCTAATATTACGTATAATCACAAAATGTTACCTAAAGATGCTAAAAATTTGTCTAGAAAAGTACACCAAACAATTAAAGGTGTTATAAATGATATCAGTAATTCATTCCAATTTAATACAGTAATTAGCAAAATTAGGGAACTTGTTAATGAAATAAGTGATTTTTCTCAAAAACACAAAGAATATTCTCTCGAAGAAAAAGCTGTTTTAAATGAATCGATATTGGTTTTAATAAAATTGTTAGCACCAATAACTCCCCATCTTAGTGAGGAAATATGGGAATTATTGGGAAATAAAAATTCAATTTTTGAAGAAAAATTCCCTGAATATATAGAAAATTATACAGAAGCAGATACAATAACTTTAGTTTTGCAAATTAACGGAAAAACAAGAGATAAAATCGATTTGCCTGCTAATGTTTCAAAAGAAGAGTGTGAAAAATTAGCTTTGGCAAATGAAAAAGTTCAGAAATTTCTTACAGGACTAAATGTTGTTAAAGTTATTGTAGTCCCTCAAAAACTTGTTAATATAGTAGCGAAATAAGGACTATTGGTCTACACACATCCCTTTGTAAAATGGATTGCTTTTGCCTTGCACATTCTTGCCGAAGCCTCCTTTAGGAGAGTATGCAATGGGTTACAGGCATTTGAGCTTGTCTCAATGCTCCAAAAGTAAAATTTTTAGCTAAAATACCCTACATATGGTAAATTTCTGTAATATCCACCGTAATCAAGACCATATCCTACTACAAAATAATCTTCAATTACAAAACCAGAATAATCAATTTTTACTGGGTGTTTTCTTGCACATTCTTTATTTAACAAAGTAACAAATTTTACTTCGTCTATTCCATGTTGTAATCTAAAATAACTTGTTAAAAAGTTAGCTGTTGTTCCTGTATCTATAATGTCTTCTACAACGAGAACATTTTTGCCATGTAAATTGGGTAAAGTTAAATCTATCGCTTTAACTTTGCCAGAAGAACGCATTTCATTTCCATAACTTGATAAACGGATAAATTCAAGTTGCACAGGTACGTCAATGTGCCTAATTAAGTCAGAAGCAAAAATTACAGATCCTTTAAGCACACTTATAAGTGTTATTTCTTGTCCTTCAAAATCTGTGCTTATTTGTTTCGCAAGTTCTTTAACCCTTTTTTGAAGTTCTTCTTCTCCTACAAGAACTTGTAAATTTTTTAATATAAGATTATCCATTTTCACTCCTTATAAAAAACTCAACTTTGTGCGTGGGCATGTCTGTTACCCTTATACTATTACTTATACCCTGATTTATTACCCATAAAACCTCTTTGGACGAACAAATTAACAAAACTTTAGATTTTTCATGTTTTGAAAGATTTTTATTGTTTAAATATTTCTTTAACTTAATTGGTGAATTTTTTCCAAATGGAACTATTTTGTCTCCTTCAATTCGTGTTCTTAAAACCAAAGGCTGTTCAACTTTACTAAAATCTACATATGCTATACTTTCGTTTTCTTTTGGAAAAATTTTAGGAGCTTTCCCCTCCCATTTAGAAACAATTACTCCGCAATTTAATTCTTTTAAATAAGTTTCACCTTCCATATTTATTTCTTTTTGGGCGTGTATGAAATTATATCTTGTTTCATCAATAATTTCTATTAATTTATGATTAACAAAAAGCCATTGATTATTGCTAAGAGAAAATGTTTTGCCTGCTTTAGATTCAGAAGTTTTTTCTAAAAAATTAAGAATGTCTCCTACTCTTTTTTGATCGTAATCAAAATTATTTTTTTCTAAAAGTTCTTTTATTAAACGTTTTTTCATGGGTAAACTAAGCTTTTTAAATTCTTTTGTCAAAATTTTTTCTTCATCATATACCTTTATTAATTCTCTTCTTGAAAATTCATCAATTATTTTTTCTGCGTCTTTTGCATTTTCAATAAGTCTTGCAATCGCATTTTCTACATTTTCATCGTATGACTTCTTTAATTCTGGAATTAATCTCGCCCTTATTTTGTTTCTGAAATATGCAATATCTTTGTTGCTGTTGTCGTTATTAGGGTTTAAATTTTTTTCTTTGCAGTAATTTAATATTTCAGCTCTTGATACATTCAAAAGAGGTCTGTATACATATGTGTTTTCTAATTCTCTGACTTCTTTTATTCCTTGTAAACCTGAAATTCCTGTTCCTTTAATTATTCTTTGCAAAACAGTTTCTATGTTGTCCGATTTTGTGTGGGCTGTAAAAATTCCTTTTGCTTTAAATTTTTTGGCTGTACGTTCCAAAAAACTGTATCTTTCTTCTCGAGCAATTGTTTCTGTGTGAGGCAGGTCTTTAGGAAGAGTCTCTGTGTAAAATGTTACATTGTGTTCTTTTGCAAAATTTGCGCAATTTACTTCTTCTCTTTTAGATTTATTTCCTCTCCAATTATGATTTAAATGTGCCAAAATAACTTTAAAACCATATTCTTCTGCTAAATTTATGAGAATATCTGCAAGTGCCATTGAATCAAAGCCTCCTGAGAAGGCTATTATATAATTTGCTTTTTCATTTAAAAGATTTTTTTTCTTCAGAAATTTTTCTACAATATTTTTCATAAAAATTATTATACAACTAATTGATAGAGAAATATACTTCTTTTAGTCTTTTTTTGCTAACGTGTGTGTAAAGTTGTGTTGTGGCTACATCACTGTGTCCAAGAAGTTCTTGTACTACTCTCAAATCTGCCCCATTTTCTAACATGTGTGTGGCAAAGCTGTGCCTTAGAGTGTGTGGCGTAATATGCTTCTTCAAAACTTTTTCGCCTAAATTTCTTATTATTGTGTATATGTCTTGTCTTGTGATTTTTCTTCCGTCTTCATTTACAAATAAAAATTCTGTGGTCATATTATTTGTTTCCAAAATTTTATTTCTGTGTTCTATATACAAATTGATTGCTTCTTTTGCAATTTTTCCAATTGGAACAATTCTCTCTTTTGCTCCCTTCCCAAAACATTTTACATATGCATGTTTTAAGTTTAAACTTTGTAGTCTAAGATTTGCAAGTTCACTTACTCTAAGTCCTGTTGCATATAATAATTCTAACATTGCTTTTTCAAGTTTAGGTAGATTTTGCGATAATAATATGTCTACTTCATTTATAGAAAGAACTTTGGGTAAATGCTTGCTTAATTTAGGTTGTTCCAAAGATACTGTAGGATCATGCCTTATTAAACTCATCCCCATCATCCATTTAAACCAACCTCTTAAAGATGCAATCTTTCTCGTTACAGATGTAGGGGCTAATTCTTTCCTTCTCAAATCACGAATATAAAAATTTATATGAGTTCTTTTTATTTCATCAAAATTTTTTATCCCATTCTGATCTAAAAAATTAATAAATTCTAGTAAATCAGACCTGTATGCAGCTTCTGTATTTTCAGATAAGCCTCTTTCTAAACATAAATAATCTATATAATTAGATAAATTTTCTAAAAACATAAATTTATCATAGAATTTAGAGTTAGCAAAGTCAAGAACAAATTCTATTTGTGCAATTATTTACAAGAACTTAAAAAAATGTTAGAAATCCAGTGCACAAATAAAAAATTGTGTTTGGTCATTTTAGTCTTTTAATGAGTTTTTCTTTAATTTGTGCGCAACGGCATCTACAAGTAAGTGAAAATTCGGAGATTCCTTTATTTTAGGAGAAAATTCTTTGATTAGTGCTTCTTCTATAATTTCATTAAGTTTTTCTGTAGAAGAAACTTTGTTATTTGGTTCAGGACAAAGCATATCAATGTATTTCGAATTTATTTTGTAATCTTGCATACCAGAATACAAAAACATTCTAAGTTTTGAGCTTACACTACTTGGGCTTTTTATGTATTTTAGTTTTTTCTTGTCCATAACTTCACCGTTATTACCTTACTTATCTATTAAATACTAACATGAAAAAAATTGCCTCTTTATTAACAATATTTTACATTTATTTTTAATTATTGTACAGTATTGTTTGCTTTGTATTTTGCGCAAAAAAAAATCATAATTCATTTGAATTATGATGAAAATTTCCTGTGTAACTTATTGCCAAAGTCATCAGGAGTTTATTTGATATCTTTAATACCTGGAAAATCTCTCTTTCCTGTTCTCCATTCAGTTATTTTATATTGTAGCTTTGGAATAATTGTGGACAAAAACAAAGAAGAAACGGCCATTCCTGCTAAAGTATATGCTAATTTTATTAAAAAATTTCTGTTCCGAATTTCTGTTAAAAGCTTAGAATCTATTGAGCTTTTTCCGTTTGCTTGAGCATATTCTATTATGCTTTCCGTGTATTTTATAATATTTAATTTAATTTTGTCTATTTCTTTGTATGAAATAAATTTTTTGGGATTTTGCGAAATTCCATTAGTTGCTATTTTTACTGCTCTTGTTAAAAATTTGGCATCATTCACTTTCCCTCCGCGAACAGAGTTAATTACTTCGCTAAGTGTTAAAAGATTTTTTGATGCTCCCTTGGGTCTTAGATTTATAAATTGTTGCGCATTTGATATTATGTTTTCAGCTTGTTTTTTATCGAAAATCATTCCTTGTATTATTTTTGTAAAATCGTTTATATCTATAGTTTCTGTTTTAATTTTGGGTAATATTTGCGTTACAAGATTATCGTTGTTTCCCAAAGCAAATTGCTTGAATTCTTGTATATTCATCCCTTTACCAATTTTTTTGGCTAGGTTTCTTGATACAAAATGTGCTGTTTTGGGATCTAAATTTGTGTTTTTGCCTCTAAATTTGTCAATATATTTGGATAATCCCTTATAAACCAATGGAGTGCTAAACATATAAAAGAAAGATGATGCAAAATCTCTAAATAATAATTCAATTCTCTCATCATTGTTTCTGGCGCTGTAACCTCTTCCTGCAAACAATCCTACGTCTACAGTTAGTAATTTAGCTATTGGATTGTTTTCTAGTATGTGTGCTGTCGTGTTAATGATTGTACTTGCGTTGCCAAAACTCAGTTTTCTCTTTTGAGAAGTCTTGTTTATAAAATCTTCCATTTTTATTTTGTTGTTATTTGTTATGTTTTCTGTTTGATTATTTCTTCTTTCTTTGTGCAATATTTTCTTTGTCAAATTTTGATAAAATTTTGGCAAAACTAAACCACTTAAATAAATACCTGCCAAAGCTGAAAGAGCTATTTTGGTAAATTTTAAACTTCCTATTTTGTTTTGTATTTCCGGTCTTAATTTTACTGCTTGTTGTATTGGGTTTCTAATAGCATCTTTTCCTAAATCTATTGCTATTTCAGGTAACCCTTTAGAGTCGAAAACACCTTTTTGTTTTATTAATTTTCCAAAGCCTGCGTTTAACCAACTTATAATACCAAACCACACAATGGCGGTAAGTGATTCGTCTATAATTCTCTCCCTAGCTTCTGTTATTCCTCCCCTTTTGTAAGCTTGGTATGTTCTTCCCGAAATTACGCTAGCCTCTAACATAATTACAGGCAAAAGAGCCTTATGATTGCACATTTGTGATACAAAGGTTCTTATATTTCTTTTGTTAGCTATGTCAGTTATTGTTTTATTTGAAAATATGTTCATGACTTTGGCTTTCACTCTATTTTAAATCTAAGGATATTTTTTTTTGTTATTTTTTACTTAAAATATTGCAGAATATTAAATAGTAAAAAGAAGTTTGTTTTCTCGAAAATTTGATGGAAATTATAATTTAAAATAGGCAATTAATTCTAGCTTTTTGTTTTTATTAATATAAGAGTTATAAAACAGAGAGGATTATAGCATGCTCACAACTACAAGTTTTTTACAAGGTGCAAGTGGCACTGCATGTTATGAAAAACCAAGAGATTGGAGAAATTCTATTTTATGCCAATATACTGGCTCTTCTTCTGTTGAAAGCCTCTTTAGAACACGTCCTCATGTGCCGAGTTTTCCAATGTTTCCGGGTGGAATATTTGGATGCGGATACGGATATGGATATATAAATGGCGGTTGGAACAATGGGCTATATACTTTTGCAGATATAATTGATAATAGACAACAAACTTCCTTCTGGGATTGTTTTTCTGCAGGAATAAAAGAACAGTTGTATACTAATCCTTTTGGTACTATGGCCACTGGAGTACAAGTAGGCGCTGTTGGTCTTGGTATTTTGGGAAATCTATGTAATGCCTTAGCTAATTTTGGTAATAACCAAAATGCTTAAATAAAATATAGTTTTTTTCTATAAACATTTTGTCAAATAGTGGTTATAAGCGATGGAGCAATGACGATAAACTTCCTTACAAGTTCACTGTCCCATTGTATACCTGAACCTATTCGGAGAATTTCTATAGCTTTTTCTATGGGTAAGCCTTTTCTGTATGGTCTGTCGCTTATTAAAGCATGAAAAGTATCAGCTACAGCTACAATTCTCGCTGCTAAAGGTATTTCTTCCCCTTTTAAATTATCTGGGTAACCTGAACCGTCCCAATGTTCATGGTGATGTTTTACCATGGGAATTAAATCACGTAATGCTGCTACTGGAGCTAGAACTTTTTCTGCTCCAATTACTGGGTGTTGTTTCATTATTTCCCATTCATCATCCTCTAGTTTTGTTGTTCTGCCTAAAATGTTTTCAGGAATACCTATTTTCCCTACATCATGTAATAGTGCGCCTAGTTTTATTCTTTCAACTTCATCATCAGGAAGATTTAATGCTCTGGCTAAAGCCTCTGCATATCTTGATACAGATGTGGAATGACCTTTTGTGTATGTATCTTTTGCATCAATAGCACCTGCCAGCGAAGTTACTACGTCTATTAAATGATTGTTGGAATTTATACTATCAGAATGAAATTTGTCAACAAGTTCTTCTTCAAAATTTAATCCTAGTTGACTGTGTCTTTTGGCTATTACTGATGCAAAAGAGTCTAAAGCTGCTTCATTCCAAAAGTTTATATCTTGTGCATTTACAGCAGTTGAAATTCCATTTTTTGATCCTTTATTTTTGGAAATAATCATTGCTTGTTCTGCAAGAATAAGTAATTTTTCTTGTTCTCTTGCACAAGTTGGATATGTAGCCAGACCTACACTTACTTTTATTGAGCCTACATCGTCTACAAGACAACACGACAAAGAATAATTTAAATACTCAGTTATGTAAGTAGCTTCTGAATTGTCTGTGTCCGGCAAAACTAAAGCTATTTCATCTCCTCCATACCTTCCTGCTACATCTATGCTGCGTATGTTTTGTTTTATTTTTTCGGAAACAAGTTTAATTATTTCATCACCTTTTGCATGCCCAAATTCTCTGTTTATTTGGGAAATATTATTTATGTCAAAAATTACCACAGATACAGGTTTATCTGTTTCTGAAGCTTTCTTGATTTCTTCTGATAAAGATTCTTGAAATGCTCTGTGGGTTTTTAGACCTGTTAATATATCTGTATCTCCGTTAAGAGTGGAAATTTCATTAATTTGTGCATTTGCTACGTGTAAAGCTAAGTAATCTACTAAAATTTGTAACAAATCACTACATTGTTGTGTAAGTTCGCTATAACCTAAAATTAACACTCCATAACAATTTCCTTGATAAATCATTGGCAATATTAAAGATTTTGTTTTAGGTATATAATCAATCTTTAAAAAGTCGTTATCTGCAACTGTTTGAGGAATTTTGTCAACGAAAGCTTTTACTATTGGATTTTGAGATTTGCTTAACAAAGCTCGTGAATTGAAAGAATTTCCTATTCTATCTAAAAGTTGTAAATTTATGCAATTTGACTGAGAGTTTAATATGCCTAAAGCACTAAATGATAAGCCTAAACGCGTAACTGCTATATTGTGCAATAAATAATACACGTCTTGCATATTACGTTTGGATTTTGCTATGGAAGAAAAATCGTAAAGTACATCAAGCGGGTCAACGTTATTTTGAATGCTAAAAATATTTTGAAAACCACTACGAACCCCAACACTTCCAAATAAGCGATTTGCTGTTTTTTGTTGTGGAATAGTGTTGCGCTGAATGGGTCTAATTGGGCTTATGTGATTTGAGCTTTTAACCTTGTCTGCGGAACCCGTGTCGACACCTGAGTTTATATCTCTGCCGTTATAGTTCAACCTTTTATCCTTCACTAATTTTTTTGATAATGAGAACAAAACAAAACATGTATTTTTTTTGCTATGTTGTTATGTTATTGTACCAGTTTTTATAAGTTTTGTTAAGCACTTTTCGAAAATTTATGCCAAATATTAACTAAAATAGATTGCGAAGATTTAATTTTTGTTGGACTGCTTCAGCTTCAAATAATTCACCAATGTTACAACCAATTATTTCACAAAGCTTGTCCATATTTTCATAAGAAGGTTGAGTTCGACCTGATGCCCAACTATACACAGTTTGTTGTGGCAAACCCAACTCTTTTGCTAGTTTATACAAGCTCCAGTTTTTTAAATCTTTTGCGCACTCTTTAATTTTGATTTTCATAGAGAGTTTCCCTAGTAGTGCATTAACTTTGTACTCTATATTATATATTCGTTTTTAATTTTATGGGGGAATATTATTGAAATTTCATCCTTTTAGATGATTTAAACTAAAAATGTTGTATTTGTTTCGTTCTGTCGTTAAAATATATAATAGGTGGAAAGGATTTAATCACTAAAAGTGAGGAAAGCTATGAAACAAATTTTTATTGCTCTTGCCATTATCGTTTTTGCGACTGCAAATTTTTGTCAGGCAAAATCTGTTTTTAATGCTAAAACTAATTCTGCTATTCAAATGTACAAAAATAAGAACTATACAGAATGCTTGCAAGTTATGCATGAGGTTGTTTTAGAAGATCCTTCTAATGTTCTTGCGTATTATTATATTGCTATTTCTCAAGCTAGGTTGGGTGATACAGAAAAAGCAAAAGAAGCGTATCAGCGTGTAATTGATTTAAATTCAAGCACACAACTTTCGAATTATGCAAAAAATGGGTTGGAATGTTTAGAAGATTCAACAAAATGTAAGTCTGAATTTAACCTTGATCCCACAAAAAAAGCAATGGATGCCGTTAATAAACAAATGGAAGAAAGAAAAATACAAACGGTAAAAGATATAGTAAACCAAAAACAAAATATTCAAGAAGTTCCAATTGACTACATGCGTGATTTTAAAGATTATTCTAAACCACAAAATCAGTTGCAAAACAAAAGTGAAGTTCCTTCAAAAGAAGAAATTGCAGATGCTTTAGATACCCTTAAAAGAGCCGGCTATCAAAATTATATGCCACAGCCTATAGCATACACTCCGGAAATGTTGCAAATTAGTATGATGAATTCGCTAAATACAAACAATGGCAATAATTCATTTAACCCAATGGCAAGCTTTATGCCATATATGATAAATTCACAAAATTCTTCTTCAATTGATCCTCAATTAATGCAGACTATGATGATGAGTTCTATGATGAATGGGCTTTATAGTGATTTTGAGCAAAAATAAAAGATTGGTTCTTTGTTTTGATTTTTAATGTATAATTCTCTTGAGAAAGAGAGTATTTATGTATTTTATATATAATTTTTTCATTTTGTTTCTTGTTGTAATTTTTTCTCCTTTTTTGCTTTTGGCTTTTGTTGTAAAACCTAAATTTAGAGCTGGTTTCTGGCAAAAAATAGGTTTTTATCATTTTATCAAGAAAGAAAAAGATATTAAGCATATTGTTGTTCATGCTGTTTCTGTTGGAGAAGTAATTGCTGTTGAAAAATTCCTGAAAATTTTAAAGAAAAATTTTCCAAATTACAAAATAATTCTTACTACTGTAACAAAAACAGGGCATTTTGTAGCTAAACAAAAACTTTCTTCTGTTGTTGATGAATTTATTTATTTTCCTTTTGATTTCTTCTTTTCTGTTAGAAGTTTTGTTCGCAATATTAAACCTGATATTGTTGTTATTGCAGAAACTGAAATATGGCCATATTTTTCAAATGAATTGAAAAAAAATAAAATTCCATTGTTAATAATTAATGGACGTATTTCCCCTAATTCGCATAAAGGCTACAAAAAATTTAAATGGTTTTTTGCAAAAGTTTTAGGAAATTATGCGAACATTTTAATGCAAACAAATGCTGATATGAATCGAATTGTTGATATAGGAGCTAATCCTAATATTACAAAAGTTATGGGAAATTTAAAATTTGATATTGAAAAAAGTCTTTCTGAGACTGATGTTAAGAATTTAAAAAATGAATTTAAATCTCATGGAAAACCTGTTTTAATAGCTGGCAGTACACACAAAGGTGAAGATGAAATAATTCTCGATGTTTACAAAAAACTTTGTGAAAAAAATTCTAATCTGAAATTAATTTTGGCTCCAAGACATCCTGAAAGATTAAGTGAAGTAGAAAATCTTTTAAGAGTAAGGGGTTTTTTGTATGGTAAGAGATCAGAAAAAAGTGATTTTGCTGAAAATCAAGTTGTTTTGGTTGATACAATGGGAGAATTGGCAAAATTATACTCAATTAGCGATGTGGCTTTTTTGGGAGGTAGTTTTTCCAAAACAGGCGGACATAATCCTTTAGAAGCTGCAATTTTTGATATACCTGTAGTTAGTGGTCCCAGTGTTTTTAATTTCAAAGATATTTACAAGTTTTTGACTAATGATCAAGCAGCTTTTGTTGTACAAACTGACATTGAATTATTTGAAATACTAAATAAATTGTTTACAAACAAAAGTTTTTATCAAATAGCTTCTCAGTCTTGCCAAAAAGTTTTTAGTTCGAATTCTGGGGCAATTGAGAATGCATTAGATGTTATAAAGGATTTATTAGAATGAAAATTCTTGCCATTTTGCCTGCAAGTATAGGTGGTAGATTAACAATGCAAAGTATTTTTGATGGCTTTGAGCTTAATGGTGCCAAAATTTTAATTTTTGACAAACTAAAAGATGACGAATTAATACTACAAAATATATGTGATAAAAATAAATTTGATTTTATTGTTGGGTATGATTTTGCTGGATTGAAAATTAAAATTGATAATGGTTTAAACATAAAAAGTATAAATTATTTTTCAGATGTTATAGAAGATAATCATTCAGGAAACTATTGGGAAAAATATTATAAATACCTGCAAGAAACAGATAATTTTACTTTTTATTGGGATCAAGAACTTTTTTTGCAAAAAAAATCTGAAATAAAAAATATTTTTTATCAACCTCATTTTGTTAATACAAATGTTTACAAGAATTTTAATGATTCTCCTGAGTTTGATATTATGTTTGCGGGGAGAGTTGATACGGATTTTCGTTTAAATGTTTTGTTAGATTTGATGCAAACTTTTGAAGACAAAAAATTTGCTTGGTATGCTATTGAAAGACATTTTTTAGATGCAAAAAAACGTACGAAATCTCTTGAACAAATAAAATTGTTAGAAAAAAATTACAAAGGATTTATTTCGTCTGAAAAAGATATGGCTTTTGCTATAAATAATGCTAAGGTTTTTTTCAATTTTAATGCACAGGGAATAAGTTCTTTAAATTATAGGACATTTCAAGTAATGGCGTGTGAAAGAATTTTGTTGTCAGACAAAAGAGCTGAAGCTTATGATTTGTTTAAACCCAACGAAGATATTGTATTGTATGAAGATGTTGATGATTTGAAGAGCAAAATAGACTTTTTTCTAAAAAATAATAAAATTTATAAAAAAATTGCGAAAGCTTCCAGAAATGCTATTTTGGCTAATCATTCGTCAGCTATTTGTGTTAAAAAAATGCTTGAAAATGTTAACCAAAATTTGTTAACAAAATAATGCATAAGAAAACCGCCTAAAAAGGCGGTTAAATATTTGCATATATTTGCTATACCCCTACACTAGTTGTGTCTGAGGCAAGAAGTCCTGCGCTGAGTGCTAGTTTGTCTGCTTCTGACAGATTTTTATACGCAGGTGCAGCCCCCATCTCTTCTTCAAATTTAGCCAAACCAGCAACAACCCCTGCTTCAAATTCACCCATCATTGCTGTTATACGAGCTATTGCTTCTGGTGAATTATATTTATTTACTATCGCTGTTGGAGATTTTTTAATATTTGCTTTGTTTACCAATGCTGTGTTGGCAAGATAGCCGAAAACTTCTTCGCTTGATACATTTTTTGATTCAGTTTGAGCTGAAGCTGTTGGAGTTTCTTCTTTTTCTTCTTCTTTTGCTTTCTTTAAACCTAAGTCTTTGTTTGTAATTCTGATTTTGCCCAAATTGATAGAATTGATGTCTGTCATTTATTTACTCCTTAAGTTCATTTTTCTTTGTGTCTTATATATCGGCTGATTTTAATGAAAACTTTAGTAATTTAAACTCTTTTTTTACAAATGTTTACAAATGCTAATCTTAAATTTTTAACTCAGTTTTATGTTACAATGACTTTAAATGGTAATTAGAGGAGTTGTAGAAAAATGCTTTTAAAAGGTAAATCTTGGAAATTTTCTGATAATATTAGCACCGACCATATAGCACCAGGTAGATTATTTCATTTACGTTCTAATTTGCCTGAATTTGCAAAACATGTGTTAGAAGATGCTGATCCTGAATTTGCTTCAAAAATGTCAAAAGGGGATTTTGTTGTTGCTGGTTCTAATTTTGGTTTGGGTTCATCAAGAGAACATGCTCCTCAAATTATTAAAATTGCAGGTGTTAGCGCAGTAATTGCTAAGTCTTTTGCCAGAATATTTTATCGTAATGCAATAAATATTGGTTTATTGCTTTTAGAATGCGACACAGACAAAATTAATGCGGGTGATGAATTAGAAGTTGATATTCAAACTGGAATTATAAAAAATTTAACTCAAAATACTAAAATTTCTTTTACTCCTTTGCCTGATGTTATGATAAAACTTTTAAATGATGGTGGTTTGGTTGAACATATAAAGAAAAATGGAGATTTTCAATTGGTATAATTTTTGATGAAAAGAATAAAACTTTTAGACAAAAATTTAATAAATCAAATAGCTGCAGGTGAAGTTATAGAAAGACCTGCGTCAGTTGTAAAAGAACTTGTTGAAAATTCAATAGATGCTGGAGCAACTAGAATTGCTATAGATATTTCAAATGATTCTCGAGATATTCGTGTAGCTGATAATGGTTTTGGCATTTCTAAAGAAGATATAGCGCTAGCATTTGCTCGACATGCTACAAGTAAAATTTCCAACAAAAATGATTTGTGGAAAATAAATACACTAGGTTTCAGAGGAGAAGCACTTGCTAGTATTATTTCCATAGCAAAAGTTACTTGTATAACTAAAACAAAAGATGATATTAATGGGAACAAAGCTTCATGTCAAGAATCAAATGTAGATGTATCTGAAACAGGTTGTGATTTTGGCACAACTATGGAGATAAAAGATTTATTTTACAATGTGCCGGTCAGGGCTAAATTTTTAAAAAATGCAAAGACAGAAATAGGTTATATTCAAGAAATAGTCCAAGGTTTAGCTGTATCTCATCCAGAAATAGTTTTTTCGCTTACAAACAATAATATCACCTTGTTAAAAACTACAGGTAGTGGGAATATTGAAGTTGTAATTTCGGAAATATATAATAATGCTTTAATCAACGAATTAAAGCATTTACATAATGAAGATAAACAAGCTTTTTTGGAAATTTCTGGTTTAGTAAGTACGCCTTTGTATACACGTTCAAATCGAAAAGGAATTTATATTTTTGTAAACGGCAGAATGGTAAAATGTCCAATATGTTTGAAAGCTATAGATAATGTTTATGCAGATCTTATTCCAAAAGGTAAATATCCTTTTGCTGTTTTATCATTAACATTGAAAACTGAAGATGTAGATGTGAATGTGCATCCGTCTAAGAGAGAAGTAAAATATAGAGAACCTAATTTAATATATAATTTTATTTATTATTCTGTAAAAAATGCTTTGACGGCATATAAATTACCGGAAAAAACTTTGACATATGAAAAATTTTCTAATTCTTTCGATATAAGAGAAATTTCTAATACTAAAGAATTTTGGGGAACAAATTTTGCTTCATTTGAAAAAAATTCCAACAAATGTTATACGCAAACAAAAATATCAAAAATGAATAAAAGCGAAAATAATAATTCTCCAGCTACTTCGGCTTTTTTGCAACAACAAACATTAGCTATAGAAGAAAATAATAAACTTGAAAACAAGTTTACTCAGATTATTGGGCAATATAAAAATACATATATATTGGTTGAAAGACCGGAAGGATTAGAAATAATAGACCAACACATAGCCCATGAACGTTATTTGTATGAAATGTTAAAAGTGAATTTAGCAAACAAAGGTAGTATTTCTTCGCAAATGTTTTTTACTTCGGCTTTTGTAAATTTAGATAATGAAAGTATAGAAAAATTAGAAAAACACAAAGAATTATTAGAGAAACAAGGTTATATATTTGAAATAGAAGAAAACAAAGTTGCTATAAAACAAGTTCCTGTTATTGTAGCGCAAAATCATGCAGATAATATTATTGAAGATGTATTAAATTGCGTTAACACAAATTTTGATAAACTTGAAGATGAAATTCTTATAATGAGTGCTTGCAAAGGTGCTGTTAAAGCAGGACAAAAACTTTCTAATTGGCAAATGCTTGACATAATAGAAAAATGGCAAACAACAAAAAATCCGCAAACTTGTCCTCATGGTAGACCAATTTCTAAAATTATTCCAACAAAAGAAATTGCAAAATTCTTTTTGAGAAATGAGTAAATAAATAAGGAGTTAAATATCTTTACTAACCTTTTTTGATGAAATTATAATTTCCCCTCTTGCGATAGATTAAAAAATGTTGCAAAATATTATTAGGGAACAGTTTAGGGTTAAATTATGGAATCGCAACAAAAAACAAAACGTACACGATATTTAACAATACATGGACATTTTTATCAACCTCCAAGAGAAAATCCTTGGCTAGAAGCTATTGAAGTTCAAGAAAGTGCAAAGCCATTTCATGATTGGAATGAAAGAATTGATTTCGAATGTTATAATCCTAATAGTGTTTCGAGAATAGTTAATTCTCACAACAAAATTATTAATATTGTAAGTAACTATAAACGTATAAGTTTTAATTTTGGTCCGACATTACTTTCTTGGATGGAAACTCATGATCCAAGGACATATGAAAGAATTATTGAAGCAAATACTTTAAGTATTCAAGAACGTGGCGGGCATGGGAATGCTCTTGCGCAAGTGTATAATCATATAATTATGCCCTTAGCAAATGAAAGAGATAAATTTACTCAAGTTATTTGGGGAATTAAAGATTTTATTTATCGTTTTGGACATAAACCCGAAGGGATATGGCTGGCAGAAACTGCAATTGATTATGATACTGTTGATGTTCTTATAGATTGTGGAATAAAGTTTACGATTCTTTCTCCTTTTCAAGCTCAAAAGGTAAAATTAATGAATGAACCCAAAGCTCAATGGGTAGATGTAAGTTCTGGTAATATTGATCCGGGTAAGGCTTACAGATGCTTTTCAAAAAAAGATCCTGAAAAATATATAGATTTGTTTTTTTACGATGGTGCAATTTCCAAATCAGTTGCTTTTGATAATTTACTTCAAAATGGAGAAAGATTTATTACAAGATTAAAAGAAGGAATTTCTTCTAATAGAAATTATAATCAACTTGTAAATATTGCGACAGATGGAGAAAGTTATGGGCATCACACAAAATTTGGTGACATGGCTCTTTCTTATGTGTTAAAATCCCGTGTAGAAAAAGAAGGTTTTACTCTTACAAATTATGCCCAATATCTTGAATTGGAACCTCCATTTACCGAAGTTGAACTTAAACCTGTATCTTCTTGGAGCTGTTTTCATGGTGTTGAAAGATGGAATTCAGATTGTGGATGCCAAACAGGAGGACAGCCAAATTGGAATCAAAAGTGGAGACGTCCTTTAAGGGGTGCACTAGATTATTTAAGAGATGAATTAATTAATGTATTTGAAAAATATGGTTCGGAATTAATTAATGATGTATGGAAAGCTAGAAATGAATATATTGATGTTATTTTAGACAGAGATGAAGATAATGCAATAAAATTTATAAGAAAACATCAAAAATATCCATTATCTCAGGATGAAATTGTAAAAGCAATAAAACTTTTGGAAATGCAGCGCCAAGCTTTACTTATGTACACTAGCTGTGGTTGGTTTTTTTGCGAAATTTCAGGTCTTGAAACTATACAGATTCTTAAATATGCGGCACGCGCATTACAATTAGCTCAAGAATTTATTGATTATGATATAGAAACAAAATTTTTGGAAATATTATCTGAAGCTAAAAGTAATATAGTTGAATTGGGGAATGGAAAAGATTTATACGAACGTTGGGTTCGTCCTTCCATTGTTGATGTTAAGCAATTTGTAAGTCATTGGGCTATTACATCTTTATATCAAGAACATGAAAACGAAACGGATTTATATTGTTGGGAAATTAAGAAAAAAGATTTTCGTTCTATTAGAAAAGGAAGAACAGATTTAGTTATTGGAAGATTAGAAGCTCGTTCCAAAATTACTTTAGAAAGACATGATATGATTTTTGCTCTTTTACACTTTGGTGGAGAAGATTTTCAGTGTGCAGTTAGAAAATTTTCCGATATTAATGAATATAATGCTATAAAATCTTCTTTAATAGAAACATATGATAAAGACACTCTTACTGATGTAGTAAGGCTTATTGATGAATATTTCGGTAAAAAATATTACACTTTGAAAGATTTATTTTCTAAAGAGAAAAAAGAAATTTTGAGAAATTTAATAACGGACAGAATGGATAAATTTACCGATACATTTCGTTCTATGTATTCAGAAGGCAGACAGCCAATAAAACAACTTAAGGATGTTGGAATCGAAGTTCCTATAGAATTTAAAATTGTTGCCGAATTTGTTTTAAGCAAACAATTTAACGAACTTATAAAAAACGCAGATAATATATTCAGTGATGAAGTTATGCAAAAGGGGTTGCAGTTTATACAAGAAGCCCAAAAACTTTCAGTAACTTTACACAAAGAATCTTCGCAAAAAATATTTGAAGGTAAAATTATGAGGAATTTAATAAGACTTGTTGATGGTTTTGAAACAGCCCAAGCAAGAAAACTTCTGAATATTCTTAGTGCTTCAAAGCAATTAGACATTAATCCCAATATTCGAGAAGCACAAAATTATTATTTTGAAAAAATATTTAAAATTATGCCGGATTTTTTTAAAGAATTAAAAAAAGCAAAAGATCCTAAAATATTTAAGCAACTAATTAATTATTTACTAAATATAGGAGAAATGCTTGATTTTGACGTAAAAGAACTTTATATTGAGTTAAGTAATTTTAAAGTTTAAGGTGAATTGTCATGGAAGAGAAAGAATATATTTTTAAAATGAAAAAAGGTGATATTGAAATAGAACTTTCATCAACAGATGAGAATTTTATTAAAGAACAATTGGAAATTTGGCGTAGTCAGTTATTAAAGTAAGAGAGTTTTAGTTTGAAAAATTATGCTTTTAAAATAAAGAAAAATAATTTATATATTTCTTTAGAAACATCTAACAAAACTTTGGTGATTGATGAATTTTCCAAATTTGCTATGCAATTTTTGCAAAACGGAAAAGAAATTTCTATAGAAACAAATGTTTCTTTGCCAGAAGCAAAATCTAAAAAAGATTTTCCGGAATTAAGAAACAACCCCAGGATAGATGCAGATGAACTTAAGTTTTCTATAAATAAAACTGAAGTAAATGATAATACAATTTCTGAAAAACAAGCTATATTTACTCCTAACTTTGCCAAACTTTTAAAGGAAAAATCAAATAGAAGCAACAATGTAATTGAAAAAAGAACTTCTGAACTAAAAAATGCATATATTAAAATGCAAAACACGATAAAAGAAAAGACACTAAAAAACGAAATTGATTATATTGTAGCAGCAGCTTATTGTTTAGTACATTATGAAAATGTATTAAGATTTACTGAAGAGCAAATAAAAGCTAAAATAGCTCCTTTTTTTGACAAAGAACTTGAACATAATTTTATACTTGATGCAGTTGCTAAAAACTTAATAAAAGTTTTACCTGATTTTACAGGTTTTAGTGATACTATTGAATTTGAACTAACAGATCAAGGTGAGGAATATTTTTTAAATGAACTCTAACAATAAAAAAGTAGCAGTAGCTATGAGCGGAGGAGTTGATAGCAGTGTTACTGCTCTTTTACTTAAACAACAAGGATTTAAGGTTCTTGGTATAACTGGAGATATGGCTGGAGACTTAGAACTTTTGAAAAAAGCTAAAGAAATATGTGATTTTTTAGAAATTGAACATATCGTTATTGATTTAAAAGAAAAATTTAAAAAAGATGTTATTGATTATTTTTTACAGACATATAAAAATGGATTTACCCCAAATCCTTGTGCTATGTGCAACAAAAATATAAAATGGGGTAGTTTATTCGAATATGCTATAAATAATTTAAAATGCAATTATTTTGCAACAGGACATTATGCAAATATTTCAAAAAACAAAGATAAATATTGCTTGGAGCGTGCTAAGTGTGATAACAAAGATCAACTTTACTTTTTGTTTTCTTTAACTCAAAAAGAGCTTTCTAAAACAATTTTTCCTTTAGGCAGGTATTCTTCAAAAGAAGAAATAAGAAAAATTGCTCAAGAAAATGGCTTGCCAAGTAAGTCATACAAAGATAGTCAAGGTGTTTGTTTTATAAAAAAACCTATGACGGTAAAAAAATATTTGCTCAAAAATATTGGTGAATTAAGAGGTAAAGTTGTAAACATTTCTACAGGAGAGGTGATAGGAAAACATGGTGGGTATTATCAATATACTATTGGACAACGTAAAGGTCTCGGTATTGCTGATAAATTTCCTTTGTATGTTACTGATATTGATGCTAAAAATAATGTAGTTTATGTGGGTTATGAAGCTGATGCTTATTCTAATGAGTTACAAATAATTAATATAAATTGGCAACAAGAAGAATATAGAAATCAAAAATTTGTTGCACAAGTTAAAGTGCGATACAATTCTCCTGCCAGAAAATGTGTTGTTTTACCAAATGAAGGTGGTGCTAAAATTATTTTTGATGAAAATATTTTTGGTATAGCCAAAGGACAATTTGCAGTTATTTATGATGAAAATAATTCCTTTTTAATAGCTGGAGGAAGTATAATTTAATTAACACAAATTGTAATTTTTGAATTATGAAAATAAATTTTAATTTTTTTACTAAAAAACAAAATTTTAATGCAAAATTATCTCCGGATTTTAGAGATAAAGTAGCATTGTATCGATTGAAATTAAAAGAAAGTAAAGATTTTGTTGAATTAAAACGTTTGAAAAAAAACATGGTGAAAATAAAATTTTTGTGTCCGGGGAAAATAATATCAAACCAATATTTGTTGGACAATGATATTTCTTTGATATCTTCTTATCAAAAAGATTTTTCAGCTCAGAATAATTTTAATAATGAAATAATAGAACGAATTATTTCGAAACTTTCTTTGTTACATTAAAAAAAGTAGTTCTATTATTAAGTAAGTATAAAATTTGTGAAAATTTACTAAAGTTTACTTGATTTTTATTCTCTAAAAATGTTAACATATCTCGGTTAGTTTGTTTTGTATTTTATTTATAGGAGTCTTTCATGAAAAAAATTATTTTGTCTTTAATTTGTTTGATTGTATTTTTGTCTACATCAATACCTGCTAATGCTGATGTAATTTATGGTCTTATTTATAAAAACTCAACTGAGCCTCTTTTAGGTTCAGGTTCGGCTTCGCGTTCCAGAATGGGTGAAGCTACTTGTACAAGCTTTTTAGGTTTAGTTGGCTTCGGTGACTGTTCAGTTGCTACTGCTATGCGACAAGGAAGAATTAGATCTTTATCCCATGCTGATATGCAAATAAGAAATATTTTGGGTTATAGAGTTGTAAAAGTAAGGGCTTACGGAAACTAATTTATATATAAGGCAGGTATAATTTTTTATACCTGCCTTATGGTTATTTCTATTTTTTGTTTATATATCTCTAATGTTTGGTTGCTTGGAGTTATTTTTTGTGTCTTGGTACTTGCGATTTTGATTTTCTTAAATAATATAGGTTTAGAAATAGCAAATTATATTTTTGCGCTTTTTATTTTAAATTGGTTTATTAAATTAAATTATTGAAAGGAATCATGTGAACATGGTAAATTCTATTTCTGGAGTCAACAATTTTATTCAATCTAAAAATTCTATTGATGTAGAAAATATTTTGCAAAAAGCAAAACCTATGCAACAGACAAAAAGTGGAAATTACGGAATTACCTACAATAAAGCTGCGGATACTTTGTATTTATCTATAAAAGGAATGAAAGATGGAGCTTGTTTTCATATAAAAAATGATGGAAGTGTAGTTAAAACAAATGGTTGGGGAGGAGCTTTGCCATTATTGGAAAAAGGCAGTATACCTCAAAAGCTTATTTCGGAAATAAAAAATAAATATTTCTCTACCCCAGTTTCTTTTAATGGATGGTCTTTTAACTAAGGCTCAAATGTAAACAGGTGCGCAAAATAAAAATTTTATGCCAGAACGTGATACATCTTTTTGTAGAGATAGAAACGTTCTGGCGTGAGTTATTTATGATGGTTTGTTTATAAGATTCAAAAATTATAAAACTGGAGAATATATTAACACTGGCGAATTGTATGTCATAAATCAATAACATGTTTCTCAAAATGAAGTGTTTGAGGCAATTTCAATTATAAAAAATAAATTTATAAAAAATAATTGCCGATAAAGAGATTCGAACTCTTGACCTACCGATTACGAATCGGTTGCTCTACCAACTGAGCTATATCGGCTTAGTATTAGTGATTAATTATCTATATTGCTTTGGATCAATTTTGCCTGTTTTAACTGCAACCTTTAATCTTGCTAAAGCTTTTGCTAGAGATATTTGAGCTACAGTCATATTTGCTTCATCTGCTTGATGTTCGGAAAGTAAAGCTTCTGCTCTTTGTTTTTCGGCATTTGCTTTAGCCACATCTATATCTTCTCCAAGTTCAGCTGTGTCTGATAAAATAATTACGTTGTTATTTTCTACTTGAAAAATACCGCCAAGTGTTGTGAGATATTTTTCTTCTTTGTTTTTTAGGTATTTAGTGTAACCAACTCCCAATGTAATTGTCATTGGAATGTGTCCCGGCAATACACCAAATTCTCCTGTTTCAGAAGTTGAAAAAACAGCATCACACTCTTCTTCTAGTAATATTCCTGTAGGAGTTATGACTTTAAGATTTAATTTTTTGTCACTCATAAATTATGCCATAGCCTCCATTTCTTTGGCTTTTTCAATAACATCTTCTATTGAACCTACCATATAAAAAGCCTGTTCCGGTAAATGATCATATTTCCCTTCACATATTTCTTTGAAGCTTCTTATGGTGTCCTCTAATTTTACATATTTACCTGGCAAACCAGTAAATGCTTCTGCAACAAAATTTGGTTGACTCAAAAATTTCTGAATACGTCTTGCTCTATTTACAATAATTTTATCGTCATCAGATAATTCGTCCATACCTAAAATTGCAATAATATCTTGCAAATCTTTATATTTTTGCAAAATACTTTGAACTTCTCGAGCAACTTTATAGTGTTCTTCTCCAATAATATTAGGGTCTAATGCCCTGGAATTGCTGGCAAGAGGGTCTGCAGCTGGATATATGCCAAGTTCTGCTATTTGCCTTGACAATACTGTTGAAGCATCCAAATGAGCAAATGTTGTAGCTGGAGCTGGGTCTGTTAAATCATCTGCTGGAACATATATTGCTTGTACTGAAGTAATAGAACCATCTTGAGTACTTGTAATACGTTCTTGTAATTCTCCCATTTCTGTAGCCAAAGTAGGTTGATATCCTACGGCACTAGGCATTCTACCTAAAAGGGCAGAAACTTCAGAACCTGCTTGAGTAAATCTAAATATGTTGTCAATAAACAACAACACATCTTGCTTGGATACATCTCTAAAATATTCGGCAACTGTTAAAGCGCTTAGACCTACTCGCATTCTTGCTCCAGGAGGTTCATTCATTTGACCATAAACAAGGGCAACTTTGTCTATAACTTTGGATTCTTTCATTTCATTCCACAAATCATTTCCTTCTCTTGTTCTTTCTCCTACTCCGCCAAAAACGGAAACCCCACCATGTTCTTTAGCTATATTATGAATTAATTCCATAATTAAAACAGTTTTTCCTACTCCAGCTCCACCAAATAAACCTATTTTTCCACCCTTTTGATATGGTTGTAAAAGATCAATAACTTTTATTCCTGTTTCAAAAACTTCTATGTTGGTGTTTTGTTCAGTAAGTTTAGGAGATTCTCGGTGTATTGGAAGCTTGGTCTCTGCTTTTATTTCGCCCATTTCATCTACAGGTTCTCCTAAAACATTTAAAATTCTTCCAAGTGTAGCTTTGCCTACAGGAACTTTGATTGGTTCTCCTGTATTTATTACTCGCATTCCTCTAAAAAGACCATCTGTACTTGACATTGCTACAGAACGTATGCGATTTTCACCTAAAAGTTGTTGAACTTCACAAGTAAGATTTATTTCTTCTCCATTTGGGGCTTTATCTTTTACTATTATTGCATCATAAATTTCTGGTAATTTACCATCTGCAAATTCTACGTCAACAACCGGACCTATGATTTGAGTTACTTTCCCTTCTGAAACTACTGTAACATTATCCATTACTATCCCTTTTCTTACTAATCTAACTGCTTCTATTATATATCTCATTTTTATTTGAAGCAATATTTATGGATAATCGCTTTTTGTTTTTGCTTTTTATCGTAACAAAATTTTAAAAATGTTGCAGATTTTTTTAATTTTTTCTAATCTTGTTAATATGAAGCTAAGAGTTATGTATAAAATTTTTGTGTTTTTTATTGTATTATTGGCATTTCACCAAACTTGTTTTGCTGCAAGTCATAAATATAAGTACAAAGATGGCGGATTAATCTATACAAATGTTAGGGTTCCTGTTGCTCTTTCTTACAACATAAATAATGATACTAGTTTTTGTACAGATACTGATGTTATGAATCTAAAAAAAGGTACGTCATCTAGAATAAATTTTTTAAGACTTGTTGAAAAAGGTGATTCCGGAATAAGAAGTGCTGCTCTTTCTGCTAATATTACTGAAATACATTGTGTTGAGCAAAAACGTGGAAAAGTTTATGTGCCTTTTATTGTACCAATTCAAATGAATGGCTATATTACTGTTGTTTATGGAAAATAAATTAGGAGAAAAATATGAAAAAAATTTTATTGTTAGGACTTATGCTTGTTGTATTTTCTTTTGCTACTCCAGTAAATGCAATGGGTATTTTTTATACTAATGCTACCTATCCTGTCCTTGCTACAGGTGCAAGTGCAGAAAAATTAAAAGTCTACAAAAAAGGTGAATCTTTTTCGCAAAATTATTTATTTCTTATTGAAAAAGGTGATGCTGGTATTAGAAGAGCTGCCTTAAATGGAGGTATAACTAAAATTCATTTTATTGATGTTCACGAAAAAAATATATTTATTTTCTATAAAGAAGTAACAACTATTGTTTATGGAGAATAATATTAATCAAATTATTTTATTGCTTTTACAAATCTTTTTGTAATTAATTGTGGCCGTGTAACAGCAGAACCTATTACTACAGCATGTGCACCTGAATCAAAACTTTGTTTTACTTGTTCTGGAGTCCAAATCCTACCTTCTAGTATAATAGGTAAGTTTGTTGTTGCTACAAGTTTTTTTAATAATTTAAAATCAGGCGCATCTGAAGAACTTTTGCTGTATGTTGTGTAACCTGACAAAGTTGTTGATATTATGTCAGCTCCTAAATAAGCATTCATAATACCTTCTTCAAAAGTAGAAATGTCTGCCATTGCTAATTTGTTTTTTGATTTTATAAATTGTATTAATTGATAAAGATTATGATTTGCTTTTCTGTTTCTTGATGTAGCATCAAATGCTACTATGTCTGCACCTGCTTCGATGATTTTTTTTGCATCTTCAATTGTTGGTGTAATATATACTAATTCTTTATAATTTGTTGGTATTTTTGCAGGTTTTGTTATTCCTATAACAGGAACATTTGCCAAAAGTTTTGCGTTTTTTACATCTCTACTCCCAGCAACTCTTAATCCTTGTGCTCCACCTGCAACAACAGATTTAATCATTGCATTTATACAAATCTCATCATACAAAGGTTCATTAGGCATAGCTTGAACCGAAATGATTATACTATTTTGAAGTTTGTCTAAAATAATATTTTTCATCTTCATTATTATTTTATTACACAATTTAAAAAATTTATTTATTAATTATAATTCAAATAATTTGATTGTGTTATTGTTATTTTTCATCATTGAATTTTGGGGACTAGTTTTTTCTTCTGCTTTCGGTTGTTGGTTTTTTTCTGTGTTTTCAGAATTATCGCTGGAAGATTCATTCTGAGTTTGGTTTGTCTCTTCGGCTTTTTCACTTTTTTCTACATTGTTATTTTTATCTGCATTTTTGTTTTCTTTTTTCTCTTCAATTTTTATTTGTTTATCATTTTTGCTTGCTGCTTTTTCTGCATTTTGATTTGTGTTTGCTTTGTTATTTTCAACTTTTTCTGTTTGGTTTTGTGCTTGGTTATTTGTATTGTTAGCTGGTTGAACATTTGCATTTTGATTTGTCTTTTCTGTATTTGTAGTAGTATTATTTTTATTGCTAGATGCTTTTTCTTGTTTGTTGTTGATGTTTGCGGCATCTTCTTGCTGTATTCTTTTTTCATTTATTTGTTCATCTTTTTTGATGGAGGCTAAAAGTTCATCTGCTGAGCTTTTAATTTCTGTATCTTTTTGTTCAACATTTGCAGCAACTTTTGAATTGTTTTCATTGTCATTTTGAGTTGTTATTTTAACATTTTCTAATTTTTGTGATATTTCTTGCTGATTTTCGTTTAAACCAAGTATATTCATTAAATTTTGTTTTGCAGCTTCTGCTGCTGCGTTAGCTGAAGCTATTTGTTCTGCACTCAATTTTGAGTTTTCTTCTGCTGCTGTTGTGTTTTCTTCTTGCTCATTTTCAAAAGCGGCAGCTAATCCTTTTTGTACGCCTGCTTGGGCTTGGCTTTTTATTGCATTTTCTCCAAGTGATATTGATTTTTCTTTTAAAGTTCCTGCAAGACGCTCTTTTGCTGATGCAACGGCACCTTCCTGTGCGGCTTTTGTGTTGTGTTTTGCAGCTTCTGCTCCGGCTTTTTCACTTTCTGCCTCTTTTTTTGCTGATTCGCTTAAATCTTTGTTACCTTTATTAACTTTCTCTTGTCCATCACTTTGGTTATTTTTTCCATCGGCTTGGGTTTGTTCCCCAGTTGTTTGAAGCTCTTTTCCTGTAGCTACGGCATTTTGTCCCATTGCGAATAATGATGTTCCGGCGCTAATCATTGCGCTTCCTGCAGCAGCTAATGCTGGACCAATAATAGGAATGCCTGAAAGAGCTTCTAGTCCTTCTCCTGCAACAGTAACTGCATCTCCTGTCAAAGAAACTGACTCTCCTCCAGCTTCAACTACACCTCCAATTGTTGAAGATGCAATTCCTGCTGTTTCTTGAGCAACTCCGGTTGCAATTTTTGTCGTTCCTTCGGTTATACTTGTTGTGCCTTCGATATTTTTTTGTACTGATTCTATTTTCTTCTCTACAGATTCTACTGTTTTTTTAACTCCGTTAGCTTCTTCTGAAGTTTTAATTCCTAAAGCTACTTCTGCTTCATTTAAAGCAACATCTGTAGCCTTTCCTGCTGCAATACTTGCTGCATTTTGACTTATCGCTTGTGCAGAAAATTGGGAACTTAAATTGTTTGCTTGATTTGCTGCATCACCAGCAGCACTTGCTTCATCTTTATTGTTTTTTGCATTTTGAGAGTACGTTTCAGCTGCTACTTTACCTGCATTAGCAATAGTTGCGTTAATATTCATAGTGTTATTTTCTTGTTGAATTTGTTGATTTATACCGTTACTACTATTCGCTAAATTCTCCATGGATGATTTTTGTTCGTTAAGTATTTGTGAATTTGCACCTGTTTTTTCTGCAGCTTGGTTGTTCATATTCTGATTATTTATTAAATTATCAAAACTGTTGTTGGCAGAGGCTTTTTTTGAATTATCATTGCTGCCTGATGAAATAAAACTCAATGCCTCTTGTTTTTTTGCTGTAACTGAGTTTGTATCTGTGTTTGGTGTTTTAGTATCTATTGAAAGATTTGTGTTTGTTGTATTTTCTGCAAATTGTGGTGTTTGCGTAGAAGGTGTGCTTATTGAATTAGTGTTGGCGGTTGATAATGACACATCTTGCGTACTTTGTTTTGTGTTTGAAGTCGTTGTAGTGGAAATTTTTTGCTGATTTGTTTCTGTTTTTCTTGCTTCAGTTTTTTGTGTTTTTGGTTCTGTGTTGTTTCTATTTTGTGTTTTTTGGCTATTCGCTTTTGATTTAGCTTGGTTCCTTTCTACGTTAGCTTTATTACCTTCGTTTGAAGCTGTTAGGTTACTTGCATTATTTTCAGATTTGGCAGCTGAGTTTTCTTGCTTTGCTGCATTATTTACTCTTTCTGTTGCGCCTGTAGCTGTTTTTGCATCTTTTGCTGCCTTATTTCCTCCAGAAATACTGCTTTTGTTTCCTCCTAAGCTGTTTAAGGTTCCACTTTCTAGTCCGTTTAATGAAATTTGATATTCTCCTGAACCAGCTATTTTAGCTCCACTTGTTCCGCTACTGCTAAAATTTAAGCCTAAGCTGTCTTGATAATTTTCTTCAAGTAACTTGTCTAAATCCTTTTCTTCGTGTAATGTTGAGTCAAAAATACTTCCATTACTGCTTTGTGTACTCACGTTGTTTGCAAAAATAGAACTTGTGTTTTGAGTAGGGATTTTTATTTCTTGATTGTTTTCTTCTTTGTTAGCTGCTGCCGATTTTGTTGCTAAACCTGCTTGGAGTGAACTTCCTGCAGTTAGGCTGCCAAAAGAATTTTGGGTAGTATTAGCAAATAATGAGTTCTGTTTTTCAAAATTTGATGAACTTGTCATTGGGTTGGGGCTAATACCTTTTCTCTTTAACAATTCAATTTTTTCTTGTGTATTTAAATTTTGTTCTATATTTGTCATGCCGTGCTCACTATTTGTTTTGTATATCTTATATATATAAAAACAATATACTTTAAAAAATTGCCAAATTATTTATTTTGTGGAAAAATTTGGTGTTTAGTAACTATGAGAAGTATTGGTCTTGAAATACTGTTATATATTTTTTATATATTTATGTCCTTGAGATGAGTTATTTATTTCAAACCATTTATCAATTTTATTCAGGGTTTTAAACTTTTGACTGAGCCATTGTGGAGCTAAAAGAGATTTTTTATAACCATTTCCGGCGATACGATGAATTATTGTTTTTTCTGGCAATAGCTCAATAAAAGAACAAGCTAAATCAATGTATTCATCTTCTTCAAGAATTTTTAGTTCTCCACAAGAATATAATTGTGCCAGTTTTGAGTTTTTTAACACACACAATGCATGTAATTTAACTCCATCTATGTCTAAATCAGCTAAAGCCTTTGCGGTATTTAACATATCTGTTTTATTTTCACCTGGTAAACCTAATATAACATGTGCAGAAATCTTTATTCCTTTATTTTTAGTCATTTTGACTGCATCTATGAATTCTTGTGCTGTATGTGAACGGTTTATTAATTCAAGAGTTTTATCGTTAATACTTTGCAATCCGTATTCAATCCATACTTCATAAGTATTAGTGTAATTTGATATTAAGGCAATTTTCTCTGTGTCAACACAATCAGGTCTTGTTCCTATTGATAATCCTATAATTTTTTCATGACTTATTGCTTCGTCATATATTTTTTTCAGTTTTTTTATATCTCCATATGTATTTGAATAAGATTGAAAATATGAAATAAATTTTTTTGCATGAAATCTTTTTTCTAAATTAGAGATGCCCGTTAACAATTGCTTTTTGATTGTTAAATTTGGATCATGTGCTTGGGAAAATGAACCTGAATCATCACAGAAAATACACCCACCATAAGATTTTGTTCCATCTCTGTTGGGACAACCTAAATTTGCATTTAATGTTATTTTGTAAACTTTTTCGCCAAACTTATTTTTTAAATATTGACTAAAAGTATTGTATCTTTTGCCTGAATTATCAGAACACATTTCTGATTAATCTTCTTGAGAAGGAAGAACTGGATATAAATAATGTTCTCCACATTTAGGGCAAACAACTTCTTGTTGCTTTCCTGGTTCAAGTTCTACAACTTCAAAAAGCTCTCTACATCCTGATTGTACGCATCTTATTGCCCATGTCGGTCTTACTATTCTTGCCATTTTTTTCCTCTTTTCTTCTGAAACCAAAATTAATATATCACATTAAACCTTATTCTTCCAATTTTTTAAATTCTTCTGTTTTGTCATTAAATAACTTTTCTATGCACTCTTGCGGAATTTCATTGTTTTTGTCCGATTTGTCCATTTGGGCCAATAAATTAACGCTTGATGAAGTAGTACCTATAATTAATTGTTTATTATTTATTTCTATTAAATAAATAGCTTTTCCTCCACCAAGTTGTAATGATGATATTATTTTGAAACTGTTTTCCGTTAATTTACTAAATTTTCCACTTAAAAGTTGTTCCGGATTTATTTTTTTGATTTTCATGTAAATCCATCCGGTAACTAAAATTAATAAAATTACAAAAACAAGTGCGTTAAATATATCTAAAATAGTTGGTTCTTTTCTTTGTGGTTCATCTAGAATTTCTGAAAAATCATCTTTTTTATCCATTTGAGAATTTTTAAAAGTTTTATCAAATGTTCCATATTTGTAATTTTGCTTATAATTTTGTTCTATCTTCAAAGGCTTTATGTCAGGTTTCTGCTGATCATTATTATTTTTAGCGTAAACAAAAGAACAAGAAAAAAACAAAACTAAAATTGTACAAATAAGAAATTTTTTCATAATTAACCTAAGACCTTTTTGATAGATTCTCTAACTCTTTCTGCATGATATGGCTTTACAATAAAATCTTTTGCCCCTGCTTGAATAACTTCTATTATAATTGCTTGTTGAGCCATAGTCGTGCAAACACAAACTTTGGCCTCAGGATGTTTTTTTAACAATTCTTTTAATATTTCAACTCCATCATCGTCCGGAAAAGCTATATCCATAATAAGCATATCAGGTTTTGATATTTCATAAGTTTTCAAAACATCATAACCATTATTTGCTTCTGCCACAACTTCATGTCCTGCTTGCACAATAATATCTTTCATTGAAACACGTTCAAATGCTACATTATCTACAATCATTATTCCGGCCATTTTTACCTCCAATTTTGCAGGTGTATTATTTTATAATTATATTATACAATAAAATTGTAGGTTAAAAAACAATATTATGAGAACTAAAACTGATTTATACCAAGCGACTAAAAAAATATTGAAAGAAGTAAGATTCGGAAATCTTTCAAGTCGTCTTTCAATAAAACATTTTCCTTGTGATGTTGAATTTGTTAATGATTTTAATAATATGCTTGAAGCTGTAATTGACAGGGAAAAAATGATTAATGAATATCAAAATTATATTCTTGATCAATCAGAACATTTAAAAAGTTTGTTCAATATGTTAAACGAAGGAGCAATGACTCTTTCTGAGGATTTTAAAATAATTACAATTAATGATTTGCAAACAAAATGGTTTCGAAAACATAAAAAAGATTTAGTAGGAGATTATATATTTGACGTTTTAAAAAATTATACAATAAGAGAATTTCCTTCTAATAGAATAAAAGTTAATTACCGTAAATTTTTTGAAAAAGATCGAAAAAATTATAAACTTTCTTTTGAATTAAAAAAAATAAGAATGACTTTTAATATTAGTGTGAAAAAATATTTTGATAAAGATGGCAAGCAAAATTATTTTATTGTTGCAAAAGATATAACAGCTGATGTTAATTTGCAAAAATTAAAAGATACTTTTATTGCTACACTAACACACGATTTAAAAGTTCCAATCTTAGCTGAAGCTAAAGTTTTAGATTTATTAAAAAAAGAAACATTTGGTAAAAATTCAGAAGCACAAAAACAAGCTTTTGCTAATATGATTTCAAATAACAAAGATATGATGGCTTTGGTAACGACATTACTTGATGTGCATAAATTAGATGATGGTGTTTACATAATTAATGTTACCGAAGCAGATATAGAAGAAATTGTAAAAAAAGAAGTGGACAGATTAAAATTTTTGTTAACTGAAAATAATTGCGAAATTAAAATTGAAATTTCTACAAAATTACCCAAAATCAAAGTTGATGCAAAAGAAATAGGTAGAGTTGTCAAAAATATTTTGACTAATGCAATAAATTTTTCGCCAGAAAATAGTTTTATATACATAAAACTATTTTCTGATAATAATAATTTATATATTGAAATAACAGATAATGGTTGCGGAATAGAACCTAAAGATATTCCTTATATATTTGATAGATACTTTACAATTGCCAAAAAATATCGAAAAGTCGGAACAGGACTAGGATTATATTTATGTAAAAAAATTGTTGATTTGCACAATGGCAATATTTCCGTAAAAAGTATAATGAACAAAGAAACAACCTTCAAAATAGAATTACCAATAAAATAAATATTAAGTTTGTAAATAATTGTAAAAAAATGTAAAAAAGATGCATTTTAAGTTTTGTAAATTTTTTTATATATGTAAGGCTTAAAATACGGAGACAAAAAATGTCTTTTGATTTTACTACAGCATCTACATTTAAACCAAAAGTTGAAAATACCTTTTTAGGTAAAGGTGGTGGAGGTGGTAATACTGGATATTTTCAACAAGGTAAGAAGAAAAAAGATGAGGATTCATCTATACTTTCGCAAGTTTTGAGCAAAGATGTTCTTGAAAAATTTAATGACGTTGATACCTCTGAAACTGAATTGGAGGTTGGTTTATTGGAAAAAATTAAAAGATTTTTAAAAAAATAAATTCTAATCAAATAATAACCGCTAGCAATAATTTATTTTCAGGAATTTTTTATTGTTGCGAGGCAAAAAATGAAAATATATAATTGTAGTGGTTTTAATTCAAATAATTTCCAAGTTAATAATATAAGATTTGCAGGTTATAAAGAAATTAATTTGCGATATGTTTTGGAAAAAAGAAAACATCTCCTGCCACAAACTATGATTTCCAAAATTAGTGAAGTCTTGCGAAATTTTGAAGAAAATTATCCAACTTTAAGAGAATTACACATAAATACTTATGCTCCTTTGCTTAATTGTAAATCTTTGGATGAAGCAAGAAATTTATATCCCGAATTTAGAAATGTTTTAGATGCATCTATATTTGAAAATAGTCGTTCTAAAAATATTGCAGAAATAAAAAAACATGTTTCTCTTAACAAATTGTCTTTGAAATTACTGCAAGAAACTTGGGCAAATCTTAAAAATCAAGATGATATCGCTAGAGAATTAGGGCTTTCTGATAGATTAAAGCTCGGTTGGATTATTGACAAAATAGGTTTTGTTAATCGTAATAAAAATTACACAACTTTACTTAAAGCCTCTGATCCGCAATTAAATGCGGAAATTGCTCGAAAAACAACTGCATACAATAATTCTCATCCGGAACAAATGTTTGTCAGAAATAGATTTGCGGCACAAGCTTGTAAAAAAGCGGAATATCGGCAAAAACAATCTTTGAGAATAATTGAATATGACAAAGTTCATCCTGAAAGAAAACAAAAAATTTCAAATTTTTTTTCAAAGGTTTGGGAAAAAATTCCAGATGTCAAAGAAACTTTAAAAAATTTTTCTCAAAATTACGCAAATCAGTACGAAAAAGTTGTTATTCGTAAATATATAAATGGAGAGAAATTAACAGCAAATGAAAAAAGATTAAGAAAAATTTTTTATAAGCATTTTTGGCAAAAATTTCCTGAATGCAAAGCAAAATATGCTCAAGCTTGTAGAGAAGTTTCAAAAGAACTAAAAGCTTCCACAAAAATTCAAACGGAAATTTAAAATTATTTTTTTGGTTCTTTTATTTCAGGGCTATTTTCTACAAATTCATTGAGAACTTTATAGGCACTTCTGCTATTGTTAATAGTAGCATTGCCTCTTACGCAACCGCCTTCGCAACACATAACTTCTACTAAATTACATCCATCAGAATTACAACCATCTTTTGCCATTTTTTTTAGTTGCTTTATTGAATCTTTGTTTAGGCCACTTATTATGCATGGTTTTATTGAATCTTGTTTATCGGAAGCATCTTGTACTGCTTTTGCTACCCCTCCTGTTACTCCAAAATTTCTGCCTTGCTTTGAGCTTTCTTTGTCGAATTTTTCTTCTTCACAACTTAAAATTTCAATTTTTCTTCCTACAAATAAAGCACCAAGTTCCTCGTAATTCATAACAAAATCAATATTTGGATTTTCCATTCCTTCTGTTCTTTTAGCTACACAAGGACTTACAAATACTGTTATTGAATCCGGCACTTTATTCTTTACTAATTCAGCTGTGTAAAACAAAGGAGTTTTTGTTGTTGAAACATATGGTTTTATTTCGGGCATGTGCTTTTTTATAAGTTGGTTGTAGCCTGCACAACAAGAAGTTGTCATGAATTTTTCGCCTCTTTCCATTCGTTCTGCAAATTCTTTTGCCTCGTTTAATGATGTTATGTCTGCACCTTGAGCAACTTCGTATACATCATAAAATCCTGCCTTCTTAATTGCAGATTTTAATTGGTATATGCTTCCAGGAAATTGTCCAACTATAGATGGGGCAATCATTGCAATAACTTTTTTGCCTTCTTTTATTCTTCTTAAAATGTCAATTATTTGACTTTTTTCGTGTACAGCTGCAAAAGGACAAGCATCTATACATTTGCCGCAATTTATACATATGTCAAAATCAATTTTGGCATGTCCATTTTCATCTTTAGCTATCGCTCCTACAGGGCAGGCATCTTCGCAAGGAACAACAAGTTTTACTATAGCATTATAAGGACAAGCTGATATACACATTTTGCAGTTTTTGCATTTTGTACCATCTATAACAGATTTTCCATCTACTATGCTTATGGCTCCAAATTTACAAGTTGATTGACAAGGTCTAGCTACACAGCCTTGACATAAATTTGTTACGTATACCCTGCTCGGAACACATCCTTTGCAAGCTGCATCAAGTACTGTTAGGGGATCATTTTGAGGAATTTCTCTTTCTAATGCTTTTTGAGCATAGTCTGACAAAAGTCTAGTTTCATCATCTTCTTCTATAGCAAAACCTAGTCCTGCTATGCATCTGTCTTTTAAAATAGCTCGTTCTTTATAAATACAACATCTATAAGGTACTTCAGAACCTTTTGGTCTCATATCATATGGAATTAATCTGGCATTTTGCGGAAAATTTTCTGAAAAAAATGCTTTTACTAATCTTATTAATATTTCTTTTTTTAGGTGTATTGCTTGTGAATTATTGTTCATTTGTCATTTGTCTTTCTATTTCATTTAGAACTTTTTCTACAGTTGCTTCTGCAACTACTTCATTATTAACTTTAACATAAGGAGCTTTGGAATATTCCCAGTTAATAGAACATAAACCTAAACAAGGACTTCCAGATACTTTTACTTTATCTCCGTATTTTTTTGGAACAATTTCTAACAATTCATTGAGATTTGTTCCCCCCATTACAAAACAAGTTGTTCCTAAGCATACATTGACATTAATTTCTTTCATCTTTATTCCTCACATATATTGTACCGTAACTTTTTTTATGTATTTGTCTTCAAGTAATTTTTTCATTTTTTTTATTATATTTTTTCTTATTTCTATTTCTACCGGTAAAGTAGGATCATAATGTGCTTGGTTAAGTTTAGCACCTACCATAAATGTAATACAATCACTATCCAGTAAAAATTTTACCAGTTCTCCTGCTGCATCTTTTCCTATTTCTTCTGTTTCTAAATATTCACATGCTTTGGTTAAAGTTAATATGCCTTCGGTTACAAGATCTATTCCTTCCATGTGAGAAATTGAAGGTAGTTTACCTGAAATTTGGTGTAGATCATTTCTTACTGGTATTCCTAATTCCCTTGAAATAAGATTGGCTGTGGTTCCGCCGCAAACTGCTTTTTTCCCTTGAAAATTAAAAAAAGTATGAGCATAAATTGAATCTTTTGCTTGATGATATGGCGGCCCTGTAAATATTAAACTTTCTCTTGGGTCTCTGTAATATACGCACAAAGCTGATATGTCATCTTTTGCTTTATGGTCGGGTTCTGCTATTAAAGCAGATTTGACTATCCTGCGCGAAAGTTCTCTTGAGGAAATGTTAGGTTCGGTTGATAATTCTTTTAACACTATATCAATCAAGCCTTCTCTTTTTAAACCAAGTCTTAAATCTTTGGAGCCTAATGCAGCTTGTGTAACTCCATCTGAACAAAATATAAGTCTGTCTCCTTTTTCTAGCTTTATTTTGTATATATGCATATGTCTGTTTGAAAATGTTTTTGAGGTTATTATTCGATATTGAGGTTCAAGGATTTGGTTATTTCTAATCCATAAAAATTGTGGATTACCCTCTTCTACTATTTTAGCATTCCCCTCATCGTCACAATCAATTGCGGAAAATGTCGAATAGCTTATTTTCCTTATTTTACATACAGGCAATGAATTTAAAATAATTTCACAAGCTTTTTGTATGTCTGATTCAGCTTCAACAAATTTTAACAACATTGTAGATGTCATGCAAGCTAATATATTAGCTTTTATTCCACTTCCTAAACCATCAGAAAGTACTGCTACAAGTCTTCCTGCTTCAGGATATCTTTTCGAAACAAAATAATCTCCATATGTGTTTTGATTGTATTTTTTTTCTTGAGTACAATCAATATCTATAAACATTATTCGCCCTCTTTTTCCTGTGTGGTTTCAAAATCTTCCGCAATAGAACTTAGTAAAAGCTCCGTTTCTACCATGTGCTCTCCAAGTAGGCAGGCTATATCTTGAACAGTTGCAATATTTTTACTAATTACTTCTCTTGCTCTTCTAGCTATTTTTTCTCTGTCCATTTCTGATTTAGTTACATCTGTAATTACTGCTCCTGCTATTTCTCCACTTTCAATCGTAAATGCATTTATGTCATATAATTTGTTTTCGTGCGGAAAATGTTCTTTGTGAATGTCTTGACCTGTTTTTAAAGTATTTTTGAATATATCTGCAAATGGAGTAAGTCTTTCTATTGCCGCTCCGGTAACTCCTTCGGGTCTTGATGCAAAAATTTCATACATGTCTGCGCAAAATGTTCTCATAAAAGCATCATTTGCTTCTAATATGTTAAGATTTTTATCTACCATTACAACTGCCGAAGGCATACATCTTAGCATTTTTGCTGCTTTTTTCATTGCTGTTTTTCTCATATAAGAAATACACATTGAAGGTTCTGCTTCTCCTCTTATTAAAGCTTGTGCTAAATCTCTGCATGTGGAATAACCACAACCCCCGCAGTTAAGCTCATCTGCTTCTGTTGTTTTGCCTATTTTTTTCATTGCTTCAGTTAATTCTTCCAATGAAAATTCTTCTTTGCTTACAGGATTTGCTTTGTATGGAATATCTACTACTACTTTTGGCTCTTTGGGAATATTTTCTCTGTATTTGATTTTTGAAAGAATGTCTGCTGTAACTGCTATGCTAGCTTTTGTTGATGCTATACAAGGACCATTTATACAGCCCCCATCACAAGCTAGTGCTTCTACAAATATTTTTTTGTTTAAATTATTCTTTTCAAGTCCGGTAAGTGCTTTTTCAAAACTTGGCAGAGAACTTACATTAATTAATGTAATATCTTTGTTTAAACCTATTTGCTTCATGGTTTCATTCATTCCGCCTTCTATTGGATATAAAGCTCCTTCGTAAGCAAAATCTGGTATGAATTTGTCTTGTTCATTAATTTCTAATTCATTTATGTTTATAAATTCATCATTTATCCATAAATTAAGTTCTTCAAAAGTTAATGCTGCATCTATTAGGTCAGGATGTCTGTCTGATTCATTTTTTTTGCCTATACAAGGTCCAATAAATACAACTGCTATTTCGTTACCATATGTTTCTTTTAGTATTTTAGCGTGTGTTAACGCAGGAGATGCTATTGGAGTTATATTTTCCGTAAATTCAGGTTTGTAGTATTTTATGTAATCGACTATTACAGGACAAGCACTTGAAATATATAGTCCATTTGCTCCATTATTTAAAATTTGTGCGCATTTTATTGATACTTCTTGGGCTCCTAATGCTGTTTCGCTTATTGCATAAAAGCCAAGTTTCTTTAATATTGCTACCATTTGTTGTATCGAAAGTTCGTATACCCCAGCCCAACTTGGAGCAAGCGATACGTAAATTTTTTTCTGAGCCGTGAGTAGTGTTTTTACTTTATCTATATCGTTTCTTACTCTTTTTGCTCCTGAAGGACAAGCTATTACGCAATGCCCGCATGCTATACATTTATCGTTTAGTACAGATGCGCTTCCGTTTTCAATTTTTATTGCTTTTACGTGACATTCACGTATACATTTGTAGCAATCATGACATTCTTGTTTTAGAGTGTAAACCGGATAAAGATTATTCATTTTCGTTCCTTTTTAGTTCTGATAGAATAATTTTAAGCTTTTCTGGTGTCATTTGTGTGTATTTCTTATCATTTATCATAACGTTTGGACCACTTGCACATAAATTTTCGCATCTTGCTCCAATTAATTCAAGTTTTGCATCAAGATTGTTACTTTTTATAAACTCTTCTATGTATTCTAAATTTTTGTCATTTCCTCTTGCAAAACAAGAACTACCCATGCAAATTTTTATTTCCGTTTTCATTTATTATCCTCTTTTTTGTTACGTGCCGTAAATTGTAAACAATTTCCCATTAAATTTTCATTCCATACTTTTACATTCTCAGGAACCTTTAATATGCTTGGAGCAAAGTTCCATATGTGTTTTATGCCAGAATTAACCAAAAAATCTGTAACTTCTTGTGCGTATTTCCTTGGAACAGTTAATATTGCCATTTCTACATTTAGTCTTTTTGCTAAATCTGGTAGTTTGCTTATGTGAAAAACAGTTTTGTCATTTATACTCATTCCTACTTTTAATGAATCATTATCAAATAAAGCTAAAATATTTAATCCGTAACTTGCAAAATCATCGTATTTTGTTAATGCTAACCCTAAATTACCTGCACCAACAATAAAAGTATCTTTCGTATTCTGAAAGCCTAAAGTCTTTTCTATTGATTCTTTTAAATCATTTACTTTATAACCTACTCTGCATTTACCTGCATTGTTCAAATATTTTAAATCTTTTCGAACTTGAGAATCATCAATTTTTAGCAAGTTAGCTATTTGCGGACTTGAAATAAATTCTATATCTTTGTCCAAATAATCCGTAAAAATACAATGATATAACGTTAAACGATTTATAACTTTATCTGATATATCCATTTTTATTCTTCTTTATCTAAATTCCATGAAAGGGGCTTTGTCAGTTTTGACATTGCCCCTTTGTAATTATAGACTAATTTACACAACACCGTTGTATGCATCAATGTAAATTTGCTTAATTTCTTCCATTAATGGGTATGATGGATTTGCTCCTGTGCATTGGTCATCAAATGCTAATTCTACTATTTCATCAAGTTTTCCGTAGAATTCTTTTTCTGATATTCCCATTTCTTTTAATGAATTTGGAATTTCAATTTCTTTCTTTAATTTTGTTATAGCTTTGATTAATAATGCAACTTTTTCGTCATCATTTTTACCACCAAGGTTTAATTCATCAGCAATTTGACCATATTTTGCTTTTGCATTAGGAAATTTGTATTGAGGAAATATACCTTGTTTTGTCGGACAATCTGTAGCATTGTATTTTATTATTTGATTAAACAACAATGCATTGGCTATCCCGTGTGGAAGATTAAATGCTGCCCCAAGTTTGTGAGCCATTGAATGGCATAAACCAAGAAATGAATTGGCAAAAGCCATTCCTGCAATTGTTGCAGCGTAATGCATTTTTTCTCTTGCTATTGGATCATTGGCACCTTCTTTATATGAACGTGGAAGGTATTTAAATACCAACTTTATTGCTTCTAAGGCATTTGAATTTGTAAAATTTGTTGCCATTATTGAAACATATGCCTCTACAGCATGAACTAATGCATCTATACCTGAAGCAGCTGTAAGACCTTTAGGCATTGTGTCAACAAAATTGGGGTCAACTATAGCCATGTTAGGTGTTAATGCATAATCTGCAATTGCATATTTTACGTGAGTTTTGTCGTCCGTAATAATTGAGAATGGCGTTACTTCAGAACCTGTTCCTGATGTGGTAGGTATTGCTACCATCATTGCCTTTTTGCCTAATTCTGGAATGGAGCAAATTCTCTTTCTTATGTCTAAGAATCTCATTGAAATATCTTCGAAATTAGTTTCTGGATGTTCGTACATTAGCCAAATAATTTTGGCTGCATCCATTGGAGATCCTCCTCCTAACGAAATAATTACATCAGGCTCAAATGGTCTTACAATATTTAATGCTTCGTTAATTGTAGATAAAGTTGGATCTGGTTTTACATCAAAGAAAATTTGATAATCTATTCCAATTTCATCAAGAACATTGGTTACATTGTAAATTGTTCCTGAATTAAACAAATATCTGTCTGTTACTATAAAAGCACGTTTCTTACCTTCTAATTCTCTTAGTGCTAAATCTACTGCACCTCTTTTGAAGTAAACTTTTGGCGGAACTTTGAACCAAAGCATATTTTCTCTCCTTTCAGCTACGGTTTTGTAATTTAATAAATGTTTTACCCCTACGTTTTCACTGACGGAGTTTCCGCCCCAAGAACCACAGCCAAGGGTTAGTGATGGTTCTAATCTAAAATTGTATAAATCTCCTATAGCTCCTTGAGAAGAAGGGCAATTTACTAAAAGTCTGCCTGTTGGCAATGTTTTGGCAAATTTACTAATTCTTTCTTGAGTTCTTGGATCTGTATACAAAACAGATGTGTGACCTGCTCCACCTAACAATACTAAATCATGCGCCATATTCACCGCATGTTCAAAATCTTCTGCTTTGTACAAAGCAAGTACTGGAGAAAGTTTTTCGTGTGCAAATGGGTCTTTGACATCTACTTTTTTGGATTCACCTACCAATACTTTTGTCTTTTTATCAACTTCAAATCCTGCCAGCTCAGCAATTTTATAAGCTGGTTGTCCTACTATCGCAGGATTTACTGTTCCTGCTTCGGTTAAAATTATTTTCGCCAGTTTTTCAGCTTCTTCTTTCTTTAAAATATAAGCTCCTCTGTATTGTAGTTCTTTTTTTACAGCATCGTATACTTCTTTAACTGCTACTATTGATTGTTCTGATGCGCAAATCATGCCATTATCAAATGTTTTTGACATTAATACAGAAGAAACTGCCATTTTTATGTCTGCGGTTTCATCTATAACGGCAGGTGTATTTCCTGAACCTACCCCTAAAGCTGGCTTGCCTGAAGAATAAGCTGCTTTGACCATTCCAGGACCTCCTGTTGCTAAAATACAATCTGTAAGAGGGTGTGTCATTAGCATATGTGATAATTCTATTGAAGGAATGTCTATCCAGCCTATTATGTCAGCTGGTGCGCCTGCTTTTACTGCTGCTTCTAAAACTATTTTTGCTGCTTCTATCGTAGATTTTTTAGCTCTTGGATGTGGAGAAAAAATAATTGCATTTCTTGTCTTTAAAGCAATAAGTGATTTGAAAATAGCTGTGGATGTTGGGTTTGTTGTAGGTACGATACCAGCTATTAAGCCTAAAGGTTCTGCTACAATTTTTATGCCATTAGTTTTGTCTTGACTTATTATACCTACAGTTTTAGCATTTTTATGTTTGTTGTATATGTATTCCGATGCAAAATGGTTCTTTATTACTTTGTCTTCCACTACTCCCATGCCTGTTTCTTCAACAGCCATTTTTGCTAAAGGAATACGTGCTTTGTCAGCTGCTGTAGCCGCTGCTTTGAAAATTTTGTTAATTTTTTCTTCTGGAAATGTTGCAAATATTTTTTGCGCTTCTTTTACCCTTTTAATAAGGGCTTCCAGCTTTTCGGGGGTATCAATTAATCCCTCTACCGCCTCTTTTTGTGTTTTTGTTTTTGTTTCTGCCATAATTAGATAACTCCTATTATCGTGATTTTTTTCCTTATTTACATTTAATCAAATAATATTTTTTTGTCAACAGCTTTTTCCCTAATATTTATTCTTTCTTTATATTAGACTTTTGTTTTTTGCGCGAAAATTATGACTTCAATTTCACTATTCTCAAAATAATAGTGAAATTTTTCACTATTATTTTGGTTTAGTATATCCTAAATTTTGTTCAATTTCTAAAAACCAGCACAAAATTTTATTTGCACTGGTTTTTAAACAAAATAAGTACTTACAGACATTTTATAACTATGTTTATATTGTTGGCAATTTATTTTTTAGGAATAACTTTTACTATATCTACGTCAATTTTGGTCGATGTAAAATCTTTGTCAACTTCCCCTGTAATTTCTAGAGTATCATTTGGACCTGCTGTTTGCCCCATCCATTTTTCTAAATCTATTTCTACATTTATTGTTCCTGTATTATCTCTAAAAAGATATTCATCAGAAGTTAGCCTTTTCACTATATTACCTTTTAATGTAACATATGAATTGTCAGGCATTTTAGATGCTTCTTTTACTGTTACTAATGAATTTGTTCCATCATTAAACCCGCCTGCAGTATAAGCTAAAGCTGTAGAAGTTATTGTGACAAAGAATACAAACATTGCTATTATTTTTTTCATAGAACGCTCCTTTTTTAGATAGGCATCCATGCTATCATGTTTTTTCTTGTTTGACAATATTTTGCTTGTGTATTTTAAATTTTTGTAAGAAAAATATATGTAAAAGGTAAAATGAGGTTTTTATGAAAAATTATTTAATCACTTTATCAATTCTATTGGCTTTTATTTTATCAACAAGCAATTGTGGAGCTAAAGTTCTTTATAACGATGACGTACAAATTAAAATTAATAGAAACCATACTCATAGTAGGCTTTCTAAAGAATATGACGCTTATATCTTTAATATCAATAATATTTCAAATTTTCCTATTTCAATTCAAGCTATAAGCTTGGAAAAATCTACAAGTGGAACTGCTGCTTCTGAAAGTGTGCAAAGATCATCTATTGCTGCTGGAGGAAAAACTATATTAACAGGTCTTGCTTATGCCATTCCTACTCTTACTTTGTCATTATGGGGTTCAATAATTGCTGCACCCTTTCAAATGTTAGGAAATTCTTTTGGAAATATAGGGGCAAAACAAGAGGGTAATCGTTATGATGTAATGCCGGTAATGCCTTTAATATTAAATCCAAATGATTTTTGCGAAGTAAAGACTTTGGGGGTTAAACATCACGAGGTCAAAATAAGGGTTTTGTATACTATTGACGATAATTCAGCGCTGAGAGAAATTTCCAACTGATAATGCTTTATATATCACAGAGTTTTTACTCTTGTGTCTTGTAGCAAATTGTTTTTTTATGTGTTTAATATAAATATGAAAGTTAATTTAATCACTAATAATTATAACAAAATATACAGTACTTTTGGGCAGAACAAAAATACTGAAAAAGGTTCTGAAAAATCTCAAAACGAAAAAAGATGGAAGTATTCTACCTATGTGTATGAAAAAAAAATTGACTACAAAAATAATCCTAGCGAATATGAGCAAGATGTATTTTTAGGGCAAAAAATTGAAAAATTAAAAAGCATAATTTTTAAATTAGAAGAAAATATGAGAAATGTAAAAACTAATGATGAAAAAGAAAAATTAATTAAAGAAATTAGTTATTATCAGCAACAGAAAGAACAATATATAAATGATTTAGTCTCTAGACATTTGCCATTTGCTTTAAAAATGGCTCACGAATACAAATTTTTAAATTCTTCTTTTGAAGATTTAGTGAGTTCTGCAAATATAGGTTTAATGAAGGCTGCAGAAAAATATGCTCCATCTATATATCCAAAAGTTCATTTTATAACTTACGCAAAACATTGGGTAAAGCAACAAATATATAGAGATGCTACAAAAGACAAACAAATAGTAATGCCTGCACAGGTCTTTTTTTTGTATAATAAAATTAAAAAAGCAGAATACATACTAAGAGAAAAACTTGCACTGAACCCTACTCCTGAACAAATATCTAAAACTACCGGCATAGATGTGGATAAGGTAAAAAGTATTCTTAGGGATGCAAGTTTTAAAGAAATTTCTATAAATGATACTTACGGGGAAGAAAGTGAAGAAGCAAGTATTGAGTCAAAAATTCCAGATGTAAATTCACAAAAACTTTTTGAAGAAAAGATGATTGAAGAAGACTTGGATTTCATCAAACATATAGTTAATAAATACCTGTCCCCCAAAGAGCGTTTTATTATTACAATGAGGTACAGGTTGGATGAAAAACGAGCTACTGGTACTAACTTAAGAACTTTAGATGATATTTCAAAAGAAATAGGTCTAACAAGAGAAAGAGTAAGACAAATAGAAAACACTGCTATTGCCAAAATAAGAAATGTTTATGAAATGGAACTCAATGGAAATCATTAAAATTAAATAAGCTCATTGCGAAAATTTTCCTATGAGATTTAGCTGAACGTTAACTAATCTATTGTTTCATAGAATACTGCTATTTCATTATATGCGAGCTAATTATTTGTGCATTATTTTTGTTAGCAAATATAATTAGAAAGATAGTTTTATAAATAGTGAATGTTAAGCAATCGGGAAAGTGTTTAGTTTTATTGGGGTTTGTTGCCTCTTCCCATGTCTAAAGAAATGTAGTGTCAGAATTATCCTTTTTATCCTTTTCTTATCCTTAAAATTATCCTTTTTTCTAAAATAATGTTAGAATTTCAGATTAAACCCCGCAGTATTTGGATTTTCGGAAGGATAGAAAAAGGATAAAAACTTCCGAGAAGTGGGAAGTTTTTGTTGGATTAGTAAATCCGACCTACGTAACTTCCGACAATATCTCCGATAATTGCGCCTAGCATAAATTAACTCCCAAGCAAAAAGGTAAACGCAACATAAAGATTTGCTAATCCCAAAATAATAAAAAAGATACAATTTCTAACTCTTTCTTTATCTGGAATGGAATAT
>CASDUJ010000036.1 GCA_949283935.1 uncultured bacterium | reverse complement strand
GACTCATCTTTTACAGAAAATTTCTTTATATCTTCTATATCATTTTTCTGTGCAACTGCAACAACTCTAAGTCCTTGCTTATTTAATTCTTTTGAAAGTTCTAAAACATCCTTTTTAATTTCTTTTGTAATTTCAGAGACTTCACCATTGTAATCTACCATGGTACAAATACTTAAGATTTCTTCAACTGCGCCTTTTGTAATAAGTTGTTTTTTCTTTCCATCAGATACAACAATAGAAAGTCTTCTTCTTGAAAAATCAAAAGGAATTTCATCAACTTTTTCGTAATTTTCCTCTATTCCTCTAAGGTCACTTTTTTTAACTCTAGCAATTACAGCTTCGTCTATACTTCCTTCCAAACCAGTTTGAAAATATGAATTTAGGAAAACATGTTTTAAAACTCTTTTATCTTCTTCTCCTTTAATATTTAGATATTTTTCTAACACTATTTTGTCTTCAGTAAGAGTACCAGTTTTATCTGTACACAAAACATTCATTGCTCCAAAACTTTGAATGCTGTCTAATCTTTTAACAATAGTCTTCTTTTTAGACATACGTGTAGCACCTTTAGCCAAGCTTGAAGACAAAATAACAGGAAGTAGTAATGGAGTAATACCAATAGCAATTGCCACAGCAAATGTAAATGCAGTAATAGTACCGTGTTTAGCTGCGTTAGCAATAAATGTAATAGGAATTAAAACTAGCATAAACCTAATTAACAATTTACTTACACTATCTATTCCCTTTTGGAAAGCCGTCTTAGGCTTTTCTTCGGTTATCGTATCAGCAACTTTCCCAAAATAAGTATCATCACCAGTTTTAATAACAATTCCTGCTGCAGAACCACTAATTACATTAGTTCCCATAAAGCAAATAGTATCTAAGTCCGTGATATCTTCAATTTTTCCTTTTTGCTCAGATTCCACAAGCTTTTTAACTGAATCACTTTCACCAGTTAGCGAAGACTGATTAACAAATAAATCTGTAGCTTCTATAATTCTTAAATCTGCTGGAATAAGATCTCCTGCATTAAGTAAAATAACATCTCCTACAGTAACCTCAGAAGTAGGAATTTTAGTTTCTTTTCCATTTCTAACAACCTCAGACTTAGCAGAAACTAAATTTTTAAGCTTTTCTGCAGCTTTATTAGACCTATAAACCTCAAAAAACTCTAGAAGAGTACTAGCAGTTATTAAAATTAAAATAACGATAATATTCGCATAATTAGGAGGTGTTGTAAGAATAACATCAGTATAAAAAAGCACCAACACAATTCCCAATAAAATCAAATTAAACGTACTAAACAAACTCTCGAAAAAATAATTATACCATTGCTTAGGCTTCTTCTGCTTAAGCTCATTCTTTCCATATTTATCAATATTCTTTCTAGCCTCCTCGGTAGAAAGACCTCTCTTTTTAAAACCATTTTCTTTAATAAACTCATCAACAGAACTTGTACACTCTTTTTCGTACATATTTCAACCCTCTTTCGTTTGTCGCTTCAGGGACAGGTCTCCAGCCGACATATTATCACCGCATGGCATTCTCCAAGCGACACAATTATTATTTTATCAGCCAACTCTATCCTCATCATAAAAATTATACCATATAATATAAAAAAATATACAAAATATGTAAATTTATTTTGTATATTTTTTGTGCAGTTTTAGTGTGTCCATTTGTGCTGTTTTCTTAACTAAAATACACAATTTTATTGTCTGGAAAAAATTCATTTATCAAGTCCTTTATATAATCCTCTCCTTTTTTTCTCTCCTCTTGTTTGTACGTATATTTTCCCTTTCCTCTTCCTGTCATTAATTTCTCGTCATACAAATTTATCGCACTTGGGAACGCTTCTTCATTTATTTTTCTGTGAATATAGCTATATGTCATGAATATCACTTCAAAAAACAAATCTTTTTTTACTTTATCACTTAAGTTGTCCTTTAAATATATTAACAATTCTCTATATAATTCTTTCCAATTTTCCACAAATATCACAGGCGCTATAAGTATTCCTACTTTATACCCCGCTTTCTTTAGCTTATTTATAGCTTCTACTCTCTTATCTAACTGCGATGTTCCCATCTCTACCTTTTGAATTATTTCTTTAGGGTTAACGCTCATCCTTATAATGATTTTATCCTTTCCATCTATATCTAAAATATCATCAACCATATCAAATTTAGTAGGAAATGTAAGATATCCTTTTTTTGCATTTTTAAAGTTTTCTATTGTCCATTTTAAATTTCCTGTTATGCTGTTTTCTAATATTAGATCACTATTGCTACCTATTTCAAAAACAAGTTCCTCCTCGCTTTCATTTGTAGTTTTTATAATTTTTTCTAACATTTCTTCCCTATTTACAAATATTCTAAGATATGCGCACTTATTATAATTGCAAACCAAATAGCAATACAAGCACATTGCAGTACATCCTGATGAAGTATATGGAACTAAATAGTTTGAAATTTTGTTATTCGGAACAAATTTATGCGTTTTTCTAATTCCTATAATTAAATTTCTCTTCATTTTAGGAAATTCTTTGTTTTCCTTTTTCCTCATTTCTTCAATATTATTATGATTTTCAATTATATACTGTGGCATATTTTTATATTTTTCAAGTAATTCTTTGCCCAACTCATAGTCTTTTGCTTTTTCTTCATAATATATCGCATCTGGAATAAAATCTCTCATGATTATTACCGTTCCTTTCTAATGTACAAAGCTGGCAGGAAAGTGTTAAATTTTCCAAATCTATACATAGCATTTTCTAATATTTTATTATGTTCTATTTCTTAATTTTCTATTCTAAAACCTTTTATTAAATGCTTAATAAATGTAATGCTATGTCGCTCTGAGACCTGTCCCCGAAGCGACATATTTTTTTAACTCTTGCATATTTATTATTAGGTGAGCTTTATGAAGTTTTTGTTTTTATCTTTTAGAAGAAATATTTTGCCTGTTGTTTTTGTTATTATTACTTTTTGCCTAGTTATTTTTTCGAGGTCTAACTTGAATGCTGCTAATAATGGTCTCACTCTTTGGGCTACTTGCGTTGTTCCTTCTCTTTTCCCTTTTTTTATTATGACTACTTTGCTTTTTCAAACCAAAGTAGTAGAGTTTACAGGTAAATTGCTTGATAAATTCATGAGACCTTTATTTAATGTTCCTGGAATTGGTGGCTTTGCTTTTGTCATGGGACTTATAAGTGGATACCCTGTTGGCGCTAAAATTGTTGCTGATTTTAGAGAAGATGGCAAAGTTACTAAAGATGAAGGCGAAAGGCTTCTTGCTTTTACAAATAATTCTGGACCGCTCTTTATTTTAAGCAGTGTTGGCATCGCTCTTTTTGGTGATACTGCAACTGGTTTGTTACTACTTTGCACTCATATCTTAAGCTGTATTACTGTCGGAATTATTTTAGGCAAATTTTCTATAAAATCTGATGCTGAATTTAGAAAAAAACATAGGGATACATTTTCCAATAAAGTACTAAATAAAAGTTCAACCATTTTGGGTTCAAAAAGCAAAAAAATCACTTCCAATTTATCTTCTCCATCTAAGAATGTAACTTTAAGAAATCTAGGAGGTATATTAGGTGATAGCATAAATAACAGTATTTCTACAATTCTGATGATAGGTGGGTTTGTTGTTATATTTTCGGTTATAATTTCTATTCTAAATCAAACTCACGTATTAGATTTTATAAGCAAATTTTTTAATCCTATTCTTGCAACACTTGGCTTTGATTTAGATTTTGCTAAACCTCTTGTTTCTGGAATAATTGAGTTAACAAATGGTGTAAATCAGGTAGCAAACATTTCTATAAAAGCGATTTCTCAAAATGTAGTTTTATGTGCTTTTTTACTTGGATTTGGTGGATTCTCAGTATTACTTCAGGTATTTAGCATTGTAGCTAAAACCGATTTATCTATGAAAAAATACGTTATCGGAAAATTTATGCAAGGTATTTTCGCTGCAATATATACTTTTTTAGCTTTTAAGTTTTTACCATTTTTGAATTTAGATATCATTGAAACTTCAAATGTCACTTCAAATGCTTTAACAAGCTTCACTAATACTACATATACGTTTTTTCAAAATTTAGGTATATTTAGTATTGGAATAATTATTATTTTTGTTATATTTAAAGGTTTCGATAAAATTTATAATAGGCATAAAGTATAATTTTTAGAATATAGTTATTGTAGTAATAAATTTTTTAGAAATAGTAAGGCTAAAAAATATGCCTTGAGAAAGGAATGTGATTAATTATGGATAGAGAAAATATGAATAATTTTTATGGTATGCCACCATATAACTATGACAATAATTTTGATCCTAATATGAATGATAATCCAATGTTTAACCCTATTGCGCAATATGAGCAGGCATACATGTATTATAGATATATGACACAAGCAATGGAATATAAAATAAAATGTAAAGAATATGATAAAATGTGTAATGTTTCTGGTAGAAACGAAAATAGTAGAAATTCAAGAGAATAAAGTAATTTTATCTAATCACACCCAAAGGGGTCTGTCCCCTTTGGCACAACTAATATGGGAAAAATTTGGGAAATAAAAAAGAGAAACAAGTAAGTTCTTGAAAACTGCTTGTCTCTATATTTTGGTAGCGAGAGGGAGATTCGAACTCTCGACCCACTGGGTATGAACCAGTTGCTCTAGCCAACTGAGCTATCTCGCCATATATTATTTGCTTATTTTTTAGCACGAATAAAATTATAAATGTTTTTTCATTATTTGTCAAGTATTATGTGCAATATACTGCTTAGAAATTTTAAAATTTAATACTAAGCAGTATATTGTTATACTTTATTTCTAAATTTTTAATTACTCACCAATTTCATGTCCTTCATCTTTTGATGCTTGTTTTGTCTCGACCTGTTCTTTTTCTACAGGTGCTTTTTTGCTAGCATTATCTTTTAATGTCTTTGCATCGACTTTTGTCTGTTTTAGCATTTCGCTTCTTTGAGCTTTACTCTGTCCTCCATGAGCTTCTACTTTTTTATCTATTTCTTTTTGACTATCGGCTAAAACAGCTTCAATTTTATTATCTGAATTTGGATTTAATTCAATTTCGTCACCTATATCATCTTTACTTTTTGCCATATTCCATATAGACGTAAAAGGTGATAACAGTATATCTAAGAAACTAAATTTTACTTCTCCATTAGAACTTTTCATTTTTACACCTCATTTTTTCTGGAAACGCTAACCTTATTTTATATTGGTGTGTCCCTATTGTTCCATTTTTGGAACAATGGAACCGTCCCCTTGTCCCACATTACTATATTAACATAATTTTACAGAAAAATCAAGTTTAAAAGTAATTTTTGTAGAATATACTTTTTTAAGTGATATTACGCTTAGATTTTAAAATTCCAAAAATACATATATTTAGAAAATTTTTGAAGTGACGCGTAGCGACCAAACGAGCTTTGAAAAAAGCGAGTGCGATTGGAGAAACCTAGCAGATGAAAAGAAAATTTATTTTCTTTTCAGAATGCTTAGATGGTTTCGACGAAAAGTCACAAAAAAATTTGAGAAATATATTATTTTTGGAATTTATTATAATAATTAGTTTAGTAAAAACTACCCCATATAATCTCTTAGCTTTTTGCTTCTACTTGGGTGTCTAAGTTTGCGTAATGCCTTTGCTTCAATTTGTCTTATTCTTTCTCTTGTTACATCAAATTGTTTTCCTACTTCTTCCAAAGTTCTTGCTTTTCCGTCTTCTAGTCCAAATCTAAGTTTTAGAACCATTGCTTCTCT
>CASDUJ010000035.1 GCA_949283935.1 uncultured bacterium | reverse complement strand
ATATTTGTGTTTTGATGCTGATATGTTAGTTCATTTTAATTTAATTAATAATTCTAGTTCAAAAGCTACATTAAATAAAGTTGTAGCAATTGATAAATCTAAATGCAATGTTGCTTGCGGAAAATCAAGCAACAATTTTGAATTATACAATGCACAAAAAAGTATAGTTAATAAATCTTATATTACTTTTAACGGTTATTATGGTGATCAACAACCATTAAAAAAATTATTTTGGATTTCTACTGGAAGAAATGAAGTATACGAAGATAATTGGACCAAAAGTCATTTATATCAAGTAGAGAATAAAAAATGGGTAAATGCTAGACCTGCTGAGCTGTTGCGGAGATCTACAGAACAAATGATTCAATCGTTATGTACTTTGTCAAAACCCAACAATCAGTATCCTGGAATACCTTCTTATATACCTTCTCCAAATTTTGGAGATAAATGGGGTAGACATGCGAACTACATAGAAATAAATCCAAGAACAATAGCAATATACAAAAATAATAGATTATCAGGTGGTTTACTAGCTACAATGAAACTTTTACCTGCTATACCAAAGTCTCCTAATTGTTTTGCAAATTGTATTCTATTGTCTCAACTATATCCATCATTTTATGGAGATGGATATGATGATGCTTCTTCTTTGTATTGCGTAAATTTACATACAGGCATTAGCCAAACTTTAAGTGATGATGGATTAAATGAAAAAATTGGATCTGATGAGCAAGTAAAAGCATTTAACGATATGGCACATTTATTGGGCTTTAAAACTGCTTTTAGAATGCCTCTTTCTTCTAAGCAATTACAAGTTCAAGGAAAAGAGTTCAATTGGTATAATCATGAAAAATCATTTATAGATGCTTGTGTTTGGGGTATAGAATTAGGTTTTGATGCTATATATTTTGATAGTGCTAAACACATATTGGATCGAAATGGTTATTGTGGTTTGGGAGATTTGCCTAATCGTGAACAAATGGGATACATACTATATAAAATAAGGGAACAAACCAGACGATGTGATATAGCTTTTATAGGTGAAAAATGTAATGATAATTATGAATATAAAAATATAGGCTTCACTGCTGGTACTGATTGGGGAAAAGCTGACGATTTTTTTAGTGTAAGATGGGAAGCTAAAAAACAAAAAAATTCAAGAGAATATGCCGCAGGTCCAGAAGTATCTAATGATAATGATGAAGGAAATTCAAGATATGAAGCTTCTAGAAGATTAAATAGAATTAATTCTTGTCTTTTTGGATTTGATTATAAAGAAGACAAATTACCGTCTTATATGCAGCTTTCTGATATATTTCCATTATCTCCTTACACTAGTACGCATGAACAAATGCTTCGCGCAAAAAAGATGGAAGCATATGGTGCCTGGACTCCTTGCGAAAGACATTGGGATGGAGTATTTGATACAGATTCTGCTGCTTATAGATATACAGATGATGTATACCACATTTTTGAAAATGCAATTAGAACACTAAAATAAAAACAAATAATATTCTTTATTTAAGTAATAAAATATTAAACTCTTTAAATAATCTAATTTGAATAACAAAGTAATAAATTGCTATCAAATTGACGAAATATTATGCTAATATATCAAGTTTTTTAGAATTTTTAATATTTTCGGCTTTGTTTTTTATAGCTTTTGCTTTATTTGCAACACTATAATCTTGTGCAGAGGGATCAGTTGGTGCCATTGCTGCCTTTATCACAGTATTTGACTGTTCGATGGTTTTTTGTGGATTTTTAGTGTCCAAAAACGGCATTAAAATTGGAACATATCCTGCCACTGGAATACCTTCAGAGTTTTTTATAATAGAAATGGAACCAGCCATTGAACCACCGGCAATTTTATGAGCCATTTCATGTGAATATATATGATTATAGTTTTTTTTAATAAGACTTTCTTTTTGTTCTTTATTTAATTTGAATATATTTGAATTTAAATTAGAAAAACAGACAAACATGTGAAGTACTCCCATAAGATAAGTTATTCTATAATTTTTTATAGTTTTTGTAAAGTAGTAAAAAGGAAAATAATAAAATTTTACTAAGAGTTGCTAGAAAGCTTTATAATAAGCAAAAAATAGACATTATGATGGCCGAAATAATATTAGAATTACCAAACGATACAAAAATTCTAAAAAGAAAATTTTAATTGGAATTTTAGAGACTTGCAAAATTACCAAGTATTTAGAAATGAAAACATTAAAATCTTTTTTGTTTGTATTAAAATGTAAAAAAAGGAGAAAAACATTATGCGAATAGGTATTTTAGGATATGGTAATCTTGGACGTGGAGTCGAAAACGCTATAAAATATAATAAAGATATGGAACTAACAGCAATTTTTACTAGAAGAAATCCAAAGGATTTAAAAACAAATTCTTCGGTAGATGTGGTTTCAGTAGATGAAATTGAGAATTGGCAAGATAAAATTGATGTTTTAATTCTTTGTGGTGGAAGTGCGAAGGATTTGCCTGTGCAAACCCCTCAATATGCAAAAATGTTTAATGTAATAGATAGTTTTGATACTCATGCAAAAATTCCTGAACATTTTAAGAATGTTGAACTATCAGCTCGAACTGCACAAAAAACAGCAATTATTTCTGTTGGTTGGGATCCTGGTTTGTTTTCTCTAAATAGAATGTATGCAAATGCTATATTGCCGAATGGAAAAGACTATACTTTTTGGGGAAAAGGAGTTAGCCAAGGACATTCTGATGCAATAAGAAGAATTAATGGAGTAAAGGATGCTAAGCAGTACACAATTCCTGTCGAATCTGCCTTAGAAGCAGTAAGAAATGGTAAAAATCCAGAACTTACAATTAGACAAAAACATACACGAGAATGTTTTGTTGTGTTAGATTCTGGAGCTGATGCGCAAAAAGTTGAGCAAGAAATAATTAATATGCCAGATTATTTTGTAGATTACGAAACTACAGTGCATTTTATATCCCAAGAAGAACTTGATAAAAATCATGCCGGTATACCTCATGGTGGTTTTGTTTTGAGAAGCGGTAAAACTTCAGAAAATATTTCACATATAATTGAGTATAATTTAAAACTTGATTCTAACCCTGAGTTTACCGCAAGTGTTTTGCTTGCTTATGCAAGAGCTGCTTACCGTTTGTTTAAAGAAAATAATTTTGGTTGCAAAACGGTATTTGATATACCTCCAGCTTATTTAAGTTCTAAAAGTGCAGAAGAATTAAGAGCGGAAATGTTATAATAGAAATATTTATAACATCCTTAGTAATTCTGTAGGTTTATTGATAAAATTTTTTCCGCCATTTTGCTCTAAAAATTTTTGATTTCTGTAACCCCAAGTTACGCAAATACATTTTACGTTTGCATTTTGTGCTGTTTTAATATCGACTTCTGAATCTCCAACATAAATTATTTCATCTTTTTGGCAATTAAAAATTTTTATGATATTCAAAAGTCCTTCAGGACAAGGTTTCTTTTTGCAAAAAGAACTTTCGCCAATAGCTTCATCATATAGTTTATTGAAATATCTTTTGCAAAGTTCTTTGACGGCTAAATCAAATTTGTTTGATAATATAGCAATTTTTATATTTCTGTTTTTTAGATTTTTTAGTAAATCTATTATTTGTGGATATGGCTTTGTTTTTGGATAATTGCGAGAAGAATAATGTTTTTTCATAGTTTCCAAACAATTTTTGTAATTAATATTATTTTTTCCATTTGGTAAAGCCAATTCTATTAAGCGACCTACTCCGTTACCAACAAAATTACAAACATCGTTTAAAGACAGTTCCTTGTAGCCGTATTTTTGAAGCGCAAAGTTTGTGCTGTCTTTTAAGTCTTCTAATGTGTATAATAAAGTACCATCTAAATCAAAAATAACTGCTTTTATCATAATGAAATTTTACAACAAAAATTTTTGTGTTTTCTTTATTACATTTTTTAAAGAATAATTTACCTTGATTTATGTGTGTGTTATCTATAGATAAAAGGAATTTTTATGCAAATTGTTGGTATCAATCAAAATTATGTAAATAAAAATAATTGGGCAAGTGTTTCTTTTTCTGGATTTTGTAATAATAAATTTTTGTTAAAAAGTCTTGAATTTGCTTCTAATAATGGCGCACTTTTCGCTGCAGGTACTGCTCTTTTGTCTTCAGCTATTATTAGACCTTTTGCTATTTTAGCTACACCGAAAGCTGAAAAAGAAAATAAACAATATGCCTGCGCAAAATCAATATCTTCAAGTCTTGTTGGATTTGGAATAATGGCGTTAATTTCGACTCCTATTGTACGTGCTGTAGAAAATATAGCCAAACGTCCCCAAAAATATTTAAATAATAATTCAATTAAAATTTTTAAAGATAATTCAAAAACTTTAGCTAACTCATCTAAGTTTCAATTTATTTCCAAAATTTTTAAATTAAGTGCAGGATTTATAACAGCTTTTCCAAAAGCATTTTTTACTTGTGCATTAATTCCACCTGTTATGGCATTTTTCTTTAACAAAAAAGAAATTTCAAATACTGAAAAAAATCATCAAATTAGTTTTACTGGAAGAAATTTACCAAATAATTTGTACAAAAATTTTACAGAAAAACTTTCAATAGGCATAGGTAAAATTATGGATTTAAAACCTATACAAAATTTATCTCAAAAATATCATCAAACTAATATTGCTCAGCATATTTTTTCTGCTAATGATATTTTGCTTACAGGTCTTTTTGTCAAATCTGTTGCTAAAAATAAAGATATAAAAGAGAATAGAAAAAAAGCTTTAATTTATAATGCTTCTATAATGACTGCTTTAACTATTGTTGGTGGTTATGCGGTGAATAAAATTTTGGATAAACCTACAGAAATTTTTATAAAAAAATTTAAAGAAATAAATGCTAATTCTACAAAATTAAATAAATATATTGATGGAGTAAAAGTTGCTAAACCAGCATTAATTTTGTCTGTGTTGTATTATTTTATTGCCCCTATCGTGTCTACGATGTTAGCCGAAATTGCTACTACAAAAGAAAAAGCTAGTTAGATTTTAGAAATTTAAGGATTAGTATTTTGAATGTAAAACAGTTTATTAAATTTGAATTTCTTGGTTGGACAAAATTAGAAATAATTTTTTTGTTTGTATTAATTCCAATGGTGTTGTTAGTTTCTGTTCTTATGAATGATTCTAAAATTGCTACTGTCTCAGCTGTTTTCGGACTTATGTATACAATTATGGCTGGTAAAGGTAAAATTTCTTGTTATGTTTTCGGAATGATTGGTACTTTGTGTTATTCATTTTTAGCTTGGCAAAATGCTATTTGGGGTAATTTAATTTTATATCTTGCCTATTATTTCCCAATGGAAATAATAGGTATATTTGCATGGAATAAACACCTAGAAAAAGACACAAAAGAAATTATAAAAACTTCTTTGAATAATAAAGAACGCTTAATTTTGGGCTTAATAATTTTTCTTTTTGCTATTATATTTGCTCTAATTTTAAAAAAATTTAATGCCCAATTTCCTTTTCTTGATTCATTTGCAACGGTTCTTTCAATTGCTGGCATGTATTTAACTGTAAAAAGATGTATTGAACAATGGATAATATGGACTATAGTAAATATTTTATCTGTTATAATTTGGTTTGAAATATTTATTCAAGGCGAGAGAACTTTTGCTACATTACTTATGTGGCTCATATATTTGTTCTTAGGTGTTTATTTTTTTATAAAGTGGAAATTAGATATGAAAAAACAAACACTATGTTAATTTTTGAAAAAAATTTTTTTCTAATAACAAATTTCATACTTTAGGTATTTAATTTAAATGTGAAGACTCAATTTATATTACCAATACAAAATAATAAAAATAAATATTCATTTAAAGGTTATGATGCAAGACCTTTGAAAGCAATAGCAATGACTCAACCTGGATATAGATGTGGAATAGCTAGAGAACTTGAAAAAATATCTAATGAAGCTGGTTTTAGATTGGAAATTTTAACTGATAATAAACTAAAACCTTTATCATACATAGACGAAATTATAGTTCCTGTAAAGAGAAATTTCCGATTATATTATGAACTTTTACTAAAAGATTACACAAATAAACCTAAAGAATCATTTAAAGTAGCTTTTCATAGTTCTAGAGAAGAAGCTAAAAAAGCTAGAGGATTTAAATTTTCGAAAAATGCATCTACTTGGGCTCAAGATAATGCAGTGGTAACTCCGGATAATAAAGTACTTACAACACATTCAGAATGTGCTCTCGCTTGTAACATAGGACGTTATCACGGCAGAGCAGTTGTTAAAGATTATGATTTTGTAAAAGGCGGTAATTTGTTTTTTGTAAAATCAAAAGGCCAAGATGAATTATTTGTTGGAAGAAGTGATCGTAAAAAATTTATGGGAGAAGATGGAAAACTTGATTACAAAAAACTTTTAAATATGTATGGAGTAAAAAAAATAACGTTTTTACCTCAAATGGATTTTCATTTAGATTTGGCAATACGTCCTTTGGATAAAAAACGTGTTTTAATTACAGATGATAATTTGACTCTTAAGGTTTTGCAAGAAGGAATTGAAAAATTCAGAAAAGCTATATTAGGAGAAGTAAATCAAGAGAAAAAAGTTAAATACGAAAAAATATTGGCTGAAATAGAAAAATTAAAAAATAATTTTGCCAATCAAATTAAAAATAATAAATATGCTCCGATAAAAAATACCGAAAAAATATTGAAGCATAAAGGGTTTAAAACAATTCGTGTCCCCGGACGTATTTATCATTTAATGCCAGGAGAAATTCCTAATCATATGGCAAATTTTATGAACGCAATTGTAACTGTAAATAAAAACAAAGAGCTATATTACATTACAAATAAATCTTTAATAGATTATAAGCTTGGCATAACTCAAGATGTTGAAAAAGAAGTAGGATTCAGTTTTGAAAATTCTTTCAAAAAAAGTATTGCTCGTTATGTTAAACCAGAAAATATATTCTTTTTACAAGGAGCATTAGATGAAATTTCCCAAAGTCTTGAAAAAAAACACGGTGGCATACATTGTTTAACCACAGAAATTCCTTGGAACAATTTCAATTCTAACTAACTTAAGCTTATATTTACTGTTTAATTCTTGTTGGGCAAATTATTTCTAGAAATTTTATTCATAAAAAATCGGCAATTGTTATTTATTTTTAAAACTTGTTATTTTTCTAATATCTTTTGTTTCTTTGAAAACTGGGCTTGGTGGGATTCGAACCCACGACCAATTGATTAAGAGTCAACTGCGCTACCAGCTGCGCTACAAGCCCATATAAACATTTTATTTTAAAAGTATTGATTATTGGTGCGAATTAATTCTACAACAAAATTTAAAAATTTTCTACAAATAGTAATTATTTTTACTTTAGTAATTCAAGTATACTAAAATAATGCATAACAACTCCTCCCAGTACAAATAAATGCCAAATACTGTGGCAATATTTGTATTTTAGTAAATAAAGTAATGCTCCCAAAGAATATAAAATTCCGCCACCCAGTAAGTACCATACCGCGAGGTGACTTCCATTGTGCCAAATATAATAAATTAAAAAAACTGACATCCAACCCATAAGCATGTACAATCCTGTGGAAATATATTTACATTTCAAACTGATACAGGAAAAAACCACTCCTGTAACTGCTAAATACCAAATCATTGCTAAAAGTGCTATTGAATAAGGAAAAGGAACCGTTAATATAAGTATTGGAGTATATGTACCTGCGATTAATATATATATAGCAGAGTGATCAATTTTTTGAAAAACTTTTTTGGCTTTTTCATTTGTAATAGCATGATAACAAGCAGATGATTGGAACAATATAAACATAGTGGCTCCAAAAATAGCAGTTGAAGCTGCTTGGGCAGGAGTTTTTGAAATAACGGCCATCATTACAATTGCATAAATAGAAAACAAAACCCCTAATGTGTGAGAAATTGCATTAGCAATTTCTTCGCCTGCAGTGTATTTTTTTGTTTCTTGCATAATCCATCCTTATTTTAAGTTTTGCTTTATTTCGTTTAAAATGGAATCTAAGTTTGCCGGATTTTTTGCTCCACCTTGCGCAAAGTTAGGACGCCCTCCTCCTTTGCCATCACAAGCTGTTGCAATTTTGTTTACTAGTTCTCCAGCTTTTATTCCTTTTTTTACTATATCATCACTTACTTTTACGACAATAGAAATTTTTTCTCCATCAAATGAAGCTAAAATTATCACACTTGAACCTAATTTGTCAGAGAATTTTTCGCAAAAAGTTTTTAAAATTTCATTGTTGAATCCATCAACTCTAGCTACTAAAATGTTACCTAATGAATTACTTGTTGCGGTTTTCACAATATCTTCCATTTTTGTTGCAGCAATTTTGTTTTCAAGTTCTTTAATTTTCTTTTCTGCAATTTTGTTTTCTTCAATTAATTTATCTATTCTATTTTCAAGTTCTTGAGGTTGAATTTTAAGATTTTTTGTTACATTTTCCAAAATGTCATTATTGTTTGATAAAAAATTAAGAACACTATCAGCACAGATAGCCTCTATTCTTCTTACCCCTGAAGAAATTGCAGATTCTGAAAGAATTTTGGCAAATAACATTTCTTTGGTATTTTTGACATGTAAGCCACCGCATAATTCTTGGCTTACGTCACCAATCTTTACTACTCTTACTTTATCTGTGTATTTTTCATCGAAAAGTGCAATTGCACCAGTTTTTTTAGCTTCTTCTATGTCCATAATTGTTGTTGTACAATCTAAAGCTGATTTTATTTGTTGATTTATCCATTTTTCTACTGCTTTTAGTTCTTCTTTTGTTAATCCCCTATCAAAAGTAAAATCAAATCTTGTTCTATTTTCTTCTACTTGAGAGCCTGCTTGTGCTACTTTGTCTCCTACTATACGAAGTAATCCGGCTTGTAGTAGATGTGCCAAAGAATGATGGGCTTTTATTTGTTTTTTACGGTTAGATGCAACTTTAGCGCAAACTAGTTCTTCTGTTTTTATATTTCCTTGAAGAATTTTGGCTTTGTGTATAAACAAATTGTCTAATTTTATTGTGTCTATAATTTTTGCTTCAAAGTTATCTGCTGTAAGAATTCCTATGTCTCCTATTTCTCCTCCACCTTCCGCATAAAAAGGTGTTTTGTCCAATATTATATTTACCGAATCCCCTGCGTGACATTGGTTTACCATATCATTATCTTTAACAATTGCAATTATTTTGGCTCCTTCTACTTCGTCAGTTTCGTAACCTAAAAATTTTGTTTCCCCATATCTTTTACGTATGTCTACATATATTAAATTTTGTGTCAAACTTATTTTAACGTGAGCATTTTTGGCTCTTTCTTTTTGTTCTAACATTTCTTTTTTAAAACTTTCTTCGTCTACGTTTAATCCACTATCTTGGGCAATTTCTACTGTTAATTCATAAGGAAATCCGAAAGTGTCATAAAGTTTGAATGCATCTTTACCTGAAATTGTTTTGGAATTACTTTTTTTTGTATCTTCTATTACTTGGGAAAGTAATGCTTCTCCTTTATCAAGAGTTTGTTTAAAACGTTCTTCTTCAATTTTTATTGTTTCTATAATTTTATTTCGGTTTTGCGCTAATTCAGGATATGCTTCTTTGTAATTTTCGACTACTGTGTCTACAATTTGATACAAAAATGGTAATTCCATTCCAAGCATTTTGCCGTGACGTAAAGCTCTTCTTAGAATCATTCTTTCTACATAACCTCTGCCATCATTACTTGGAGTAAGTCCGTCTGCAATCATAAAAGTTACACATCTGACATGGTCAGTTATAATTCTTATGCTTGTGTCTGTTTTTTCGTTTTCTTTTTTGTATTCTTTGCCTGAAAGCTCACAAACTTTTTTTAAAATTGGTTGCAATAAATCTGTGTCAAATGTTGATGTAAGACCATTTACTACCATTGTAATTCTTTCTAACCCCATACCTGTATCAACATTTTTCTTTTTTAGTGGAGTTTGTTTTCCTTCTTCGTCTTGGTTCAGTTCAGTAAAAACTAAATTCCAAATTTCTACGAATCTATCACATTCACAAGTTGCTATTGAACAGTTTGGGCCGCAAGCATATTGTTCTCCCAAATCATAGTGGATTTCACTACAGGGGCCACAAGGTCCTGAAGCTCCGGCAGGTCCCCAAAAATTATCTTTTTTCCCTTTTCGTAAAATTCTTTCAGGAGAAACACCTGTTTTTTCCCAAATTTTAGCTGCTTCATCGTCTGTTTCATATACTGTAATCCACAAACGCTCTTTGTCTAAGTTCAAATAATTTGTTACAAAATCCCATGCCCAAGGAATAACTTCCTCTTTAAAATAATCCCCAAAACTAAAATTACCAAGCATTTCAAAAAATGTATGGTGGCGTGGAGTTCTGCCAACATTTTCGATATCAGAATCTTTTCCACCAGCTCTTGCGCATTTTTGGCAAGTTGTAATTCTTGGCGGATTTGGAGGTTCTTTGTATCCTAAAAAGAATGGAACAAATTGTAACATTCCTGCTGTTGTGAGGAGTACAGTAGGATTGTCTGGAATTAAGCTGGAACTTTCATAATGTAAATGATTGTGTTTATTTACGAAAAAGTCAATATATTTTTTTCTTATTTCATTTCCTGTAAGCTTTGTCATTTTTGCCTCTTTAAATACTATTCTTATCTAAATTATATATCAAACAAGAAAAGTAAATGAGAAAGATTAAAGCTATTTTGAAATTTTAGTAACTATTGTTCTTTAAGTTTGTTTGATGTTAAATAGAATTGAATAGTTAATTTTTCTATTCAATTGAAAAGAAGAGATGACGGAGGTACGTATGCTTGAAGAAGGTTTAACAGTAACGATAATGGGTATGGGGACAGTGTTTTTTTTCTTATGTGTACTTATTTTTGCTATGGCCATTACTTACAAAATTTTAACTGTAGTCAATAAATTTTTTCCTGAAGTTGTTCTAGAAACTGCTTCTGTGAAAAAAATATCAGCATCTAACGACGAAGAAATCGCCGTTGCAATTGCTGCTACAAAAGCGTTGTAATTTGTGAGAGGATTTATAAAATGTCTAAAAAATTAATTAAAGTAATGGATACATCTTTTAGAGATGGTTTCCAGTCGATTTATGGGGCAAAAGTACTTGTCGATGATTTTATTCCTGCGCTTCAAGCTGCTGTAAATGCAGGAATTAAACATTTTGAAACAGCAGGAGGAGCAAGATTCCAAGCTCCTATATTTTTCTGCAATGAAAATGCATTTGAAACTATGGACAAAATTAGAGAAGCTGTAGGTCCTGATGTAAATTTACAATCCTTGTCTAGAGGTGTAAATGTTGTAGGATTAAATTCACAGCCTAGGGATGTAATTGATTTGCATGCGAAAATGTTTAAAAAGCATGGTGTTACTACAATCAGAAATTTCGATGCTTTAAATGACGTAAATAATTTAATTGATTCTGCAAATAGTATAAAAAAATATGGATTAAATCACGAAGTAACTATAACTATGATGGAATTGCCTTATGGTTGTGAAGGTGCCCATGATCCTGATTTTTACGAAAAAGTTTTGCGTTCAATTTTAGATGCAGGAATTCCTTTTGATAGTATAGCTTTCAAAGATGCTTCAGGGACTTCTCATCCAAGAAAAGTTTACGAAACTATTAAAAGAACTAGAGAAATTTTAGGACCTGATGCTCACATAAGATTTCACTCGCACGAAACAGCTGGAACTGGTCTAGCAGCTTATTTGGCCGCCTTAGATGGAGGTGCTGATGGTATTGATTTAGCTATGAAACCTGTTTCAGGAGGAACAGGGCAACCTGATATTATTGCTATGTGGCATGCATTAAGAGGAACAGAATATGAGTTAGGGCTAGATATAGAAAAAATTATGGAAACTGAAGAAATATTTAAAGAATGTATGAAAGATTATGCTATATCTTCTACCGCATTAGCTGTTAATCCTCTTCTTATCCAAGCTCCACTTCCTGGTGGTGCCACAACAACAACTATTAACCAACTAAAAGATATGGGTATGTTAGACAAATTCCCTGCTTTGATTAAAAATATGAAAGAAGTTGTGGCAAGAGGTGGTTTTGCTACTTCTGTAACTCCTGTTTCTCAATTTTATGCTCAACAAGCATTTTTAAATGCCATATCTAAAGCTCCTTGGGAACAAATTAATCCTGGATATGGAAAGATGCTTCTTGGTTATTTTGGAAAAACTCCTTGCGAACCTGATCCAGAACTTGTTAAGTGGGCTTCTGAAAAATTGGGCTTAGAACCTACAACTGAAAAAGTAGTTGATTTAAACGAAAAAGATCCCGAAAAAGGTTTGAAGGCTGCAGAAAAAAGGTTAATTGCTGCAGGACTTCCTGTTACAGATGAAAATTTATTTATTGCTGCAGCTTGTAAAGATGCAAAAGAAGATAAAGGAATTAATTTTCTTTTGGGAAAAGGTGTTGTTTCTGTTGATAAAACTGCAAACATAAAATCTGCTGCTACAACAAATAAAGCTGATGCTTATACTGTAAAAGTTAACGGAAAAGCTTATGCTGTTAAATTTGAAGGTTCAAAAGCAATTGTTAATGGAAAAACGTATGATATTTCTATGACTGAGGGTATTCAAGAAAAAGCTTCTACCTCTGCAGGTGAAGGAACAGAAGTAAAAGCTCCTATGCCTGGTGCTGTTTTGAAAGTGCTTGTTTCAGAAGGTGATAGCGTCGATGAAAATACTACCTTGTTTGTTATTGAAGCTATGAAAATGGAAACAGAAATTAAATCACCTGTAGCAGGTATAGTAAAGTCAATACAAGTTGATTCTGGCGATAAAATAGAAACTGCTCAAGTTATGGCTTATGTAGGATAAGGAGGTAAAAATGAATTTAGCAGAAGGATTTACTAATCTTTGGAATTCTACAGGCATAATGAATTTTGTGCAGTCAGCTGACCCTGATTTAACAGGAGTTGAACAAGTTCTTCATCAATTTGGTTCGCCAATAATGATTGTTATTTGTTTATTTTTGTTGTGGTTAGGTATAAAAAAACAATATGAACCTCTTTTGCTTGTTCCCATTGCATTTGGCGGGTTGCTTTCTAATATTCCTGTAGCCGATATAGCCGGTCCAAATGGTTTTTTAGGAATTATATATGAAGCCGGCATTCACAAAGGGATTTTCCCTTTAATAATTTTCATGGGAGTTGGTGCTATGACTGATTTTGGTCCGTTAATAGCTAATCCCAAAACGTTATTGCTTGGAGGTGCTGCACAATTTGGTATATTTGGAGCTTTAGTTATGGCTCTTACGTTTTTTGGTTTTTCATTGCCAGAAGCTGCTTCTATTGGAATTATAGGTGGTGCGGATGGTCCTACTTCAATTTTTGTAACAAGTAAACTTGCTCCTGAACTTTTGGGTGCTATTGCTGTCGCAGCATATTCTTATATGGCTTTAGTGCCTGTAATTCAACCTCCTATCATGAAACTTTTAACAACTCAAAAAGAGCGCGAAATAAAAATGAATCAATTAAGAGTTGTTACAAAAAGAGAAAAAATTATATTTCCAATTAGTGTTCTAGTTCTTTGTGCGATATTTTTGCCGGATGCTTGTCCTCTTATTGGAGCTTTGACTTTTGGTAATTTGTGTAAAGAATGCGGAGTTGTTGAAAGATTATCTGATACTATGCAAAATGCTTTGATAAATATTGTTACTATTTTTCTAGGTTTGTCAGTTGGTTCAAAACTTTCTGCAGATCAGTTTTTAACTGTACAAACTTTATTTATTCTGTTGTTGGGAATAATAGCATTCGCCTTAGCTACTGCGGCTGGTGTAATTATGGCGAAATTTATGAATTTATTCTTAAAAGAAAAAATTAATCCTTTGATAGGTTCTGCAGGTGTTTCTGCCGTACCTATGGCTGCAAGAGTTTCCAACAAAGTTGGATTAGAAGCTAATCCGCAAAATTTCTTACTAATGCATGCTATGGGACCCAATGTGGCAGGGGTAATAGGATCTGCTGTAGCTGCTGGTGTTTTGTTAGCTACTTGCCACTAATATTATTTGGTATAAAATTTAAGTGACTCAAATAAAAGGAGAAAATCATGAGTACAATTGAAAAATTTACGAACATAGAAGAATTAAAATCTATTATGTCCCCAGCTAGAGCAACAATTACCGCTGCGTTTTTTGGTAATAATGTTGAACCTGTAAAAACTGTATCTGAAGCTTATAAATTAGCAAAAGATAGCTGTGGAACTATTGAATTAACAGGAATGCCTGTTTATGAACCTGAAAAGATAGGTTTGCCTCAAGGTGCTAATCAACTTTTGTTTAATGATGGTACTGTTGTCGGACGTTGTGCAGCTGCCAGAAAAATTGTTGGCGAACCTGGATGTGATTTAGGTACTTTGTTGCCAATTATTAGAGAGGCCGTTTATTCAACGCGTAACAAATTAATGTACAGAACAGAGACAGTTGTTGGATTAGAAGAAGATTTTATGATAAAAGCTCATCTTTTGATTCCAGAAGGTTTTGAAAATGTTATGTATTCTTGGATGTTGAATTTTCAATATATAAACGAAACTTACGCCGAAATGTATAGAAATTCTAGATTTATTCCAGAAGGAGATATATATGTATTTTCTGACCCAGATTGGTCTCATCCTGATTTTCCTTATGGATTAACTTTCTTTGATCCTGCACATAATTGTGCCGCTATTTTAGGTATGAGATATTTTGGAGAACATAAAAAAGGTACTTTGACTTTAGCTTGGGGTGCTGCAGCAAGAAATGGCTATGCTTCTTGTCATGGTGGCATGAAACGTTACAATTTATCGAATGGTTCTTTCCAAGTTGCTGTATTTGGTTTGTCTGGCTCAGGTAAATCAACTATTACTCATGCAAGACACAATGGTAAGTATGATATTACTGTTCTTCATGATGATGCATTTATTATTAACGTTCATGACAAATATTCAATTGCTTTAGAACCTGCATATTTTGATAAAACTGCTGATTATCCAATGGGATGTGAAGATAACAAATATATATTGACTCAACAAAATAATGGAGCTATTGAAGGACCTGATGGTAAAGTTTATTCTATTACAGAAGATATGAGAAATGGTAATGGTCGTGCTGTAAAATCTAAACTTTGGTCGCCTAATAGAGTTGATAGAGTTGACGAACCTATTAATGCTATTTTCTGGCTAATGAAAGATCCTACTATTCCTCCTGTTTTGAAATTAAAAGGAGCTTCTTTAGGTTCAGCTATGGGAGCAACTTTGGCAACAAAACGTTCAAGTGCTGAAAGACTTGCTAAAGGTGTTGATCCTAATGCTTTAGTTGTTGAACCATACGCAAATCCATTTAGAGTGTATCCTTTAGCAATGGATTATGAAAGATTTAAACAATTAATTTTAGATGGAGTTGATTGTTACATCTTAAATACAGGTGAATTTATGGGAACTAAAGTTCAACCTAAGCATACTTTAGGTATTATCGAAGCTATTGTTGAAGGAAATGCTAATTTCCATCAATGGGAAAACTTTACTGATATAGAAATAATGGATGTAGAAGGTTTTGATGCTTCATTCAAAAATGATGAATATGCGAAACAATTTATTGCTCGTATGCAAGATAGAATTGAATTCGTAAAATCTAGAGAAACTGAAAAAGCTGGTATGGACAAACTTCCTGCTGATGCATTAGAAGCTCTTGAAAATGTTATTAAACAAACAAAAGTTGCTGCAAATGCTTAGTTTTTAATTTAGAAATTTAAAGCGATTTCTTGTAATTTACAAGAAATCGCTTTTTATATCAAAAAAAAATATGTTTGATTTTAATATAAAATAATAAATCTATTGAGGTTAACTGATGCATATTTTACCCTTAACATCAAAAAAACAAAATTTTTCTTCATTTATTGCTTGGAAAAATAATTCTGGAGAACAATTAGATAATTACGAAATTAGACTGCTTGGTCATATAAAAGATGTTTTAGATAATAAACAATCAAAACATATAAATATAATAGGAGAAATTGTTCAAGGTGATCCTCAAGATCCTAATGTTAAATTAGTACGCTTTAAAACAACTCCTTTGTTGAGTGATATGGTGGCGATTTTGAAACAACCAAATCATACACATGAAACTACTAAAAATTACGAGCGACACTCTCGCTGGTTTCTTTTGAATCATTCTTTGGAGTGGGAAGCTATAAAATATCTTAACAGACAAATAAATTTTATCCGATATTGCGCAAATAATCCAAATCATACGAGTCAATTAATCATTAAGCAAAGAGGTAAAAATTAAAATGAATATAAACAGAATTTCTTCTTCATACAATAAGCAAAATTTTGGTATGGCATACCTTTCTTATCCAACCCAAAGTTTAATAAGAACTGCAAAAGAAGCTTGCAAAAATGATATAGAACTAAATTATGTGAAAGCTTTGGTTGTTGAATTAGAAGAAGTATTTCCTGATAGAGAATTGTTTACTTTACTAAAAAGACCAAGTTTTTTTGCGACGTTTTCTAAAAAAGACAAAAATTTTAAAGAAGATATCTATATCGATGATATATTAAAAGCAACTGTTAATTTATCTCCTGAAGCTGCTCAAAAACCTATCACTCGTTTAAAAAAAATAGCTGAAAAACTAAAAGAATTAGAAAATCAAGAAGTTTCTAAATTTAAATACTAATTTGTTAAACGTCAAGACCTATATCTAATGTTCCTGCTTTTGCTTGAATTGCGCTTGTGGAAATAATATCGACTCCGGTTGAGGCAATTGATTTAACTGTTTCTAAAGTAACATTTCCACTTGCTTCTACAATTGCATTGCCATTTATGAAATTTACTGCTTGTTTCATATCTTCAATATTCATATTGTCTAGCATAATGATATCTGCTCCAGCTTCTAAAGCTTCTTTTACTTCATTTAGATTTTCTGTTTCCACTTCTATTTTGTGAGCATGCGAAATGTTGGATCTTATTTTTTCTATAGCATTTTTTATTCCACCTGCATATTGAATGTGATTATCTTTTACCATAACACAATCTGAAAGATTAAATCTATGTAGTGAGGCTCCACCTACAATTACAGCATATTTTTCAAAAGCCCTAAACAATGGAGTAGTTTTTCTTGTGTCGACAATTTTTGCTTTGTAAGGTTTTATTGCTTCCACATATTTAGAAGCTAAAGTAGCAATTGCACTTAATCTTTGTAAATAATTCAATGCAACTCTTTCCCCTATTAAAATATCTTTGCAAGGACCTTTTATTTTTGCAATTAATGAATTTTTGTTAATTTTTTCACCATCATTTACAAAAATATTTACTTCTATTTGTGGATTTATAATTTGATAAACAATTTTTACAATTTTTATTCCGCACAAAATTCCTTCTGACCTTGAATTTAGCTTGGCTGTTACCATGTAATTATCATCAAAAATTGCGTTAGATGTTATATCCCAAAATCCAATATCTTCTTTTAATGCTTTTTTAACGTGTTCTTCTACAATAAAATCATTCAAAATATATTTCATCTTCTTGGTCTTTCCTTGAAATGTCTGTGTAACTGTGTTTAGCTATTTGTAATGTTGCTAAATAATCATTTCTGTAATGCGAACCTCTGCTCTCTTTTCTTGCGAGAGCTGATTTTACAATAATTTCTGCAATTATCAACATATTTCTAAGTTCATATTCTTCTATTGATAAAAATATGCTTCCTTTGAAATTTTTCTTTAATTTGTTTATTTCAAAAAGTGCATTTTGTAATTTTTCTTCATTTTTTATTATCCCTGCTTTGTTCCACATAATTTCTTTCAGTTTTTGTCTCATTTTTTCGGTTTTTTCTTGATTTATAGCAGGAGCAATATTTTTATATTTTTCTATAATGTTACTTATTTTATTTGATTTATGTATTTCAAAATTAGGCTGTTTTGGGTCAATATTCCTAGCTAATTCATCAGAAAGCACCACACATTCTAGTAATGAGTTACTTGCCAAGCGATTTGCTCCATGTAATGAAGTGCAACTTGCTTCGCCTGAAGCAAAAAGATTTTTTATACTAGTCTTTCCTTTTGTACTTACTTGTATTCCTCCCATAAAATAATGAGCTGCTGGCGAAACAGGTATCATTTGCTTTGTGATATCTATTCCATTTTCTAAACATTTTTGAGAAATACTTGGAAACCTTTTTTGCAAATGTTTTGATTCAATTTGAGTTGCATCTAAATAAATTTTGTCACTTTTGGTTGCTTTCATTTCAAAACAAATTGCTCTGGTCACAATATCTCTTGACGCAAGTTCACCTTTTTCGTTATATTTTTTTGCAAATTCTTTTAAATATACATTTTTTAGTTTTGCTCCTTCTCCTCTTACTGCCTCAGATATTAAAAAACTATTTTTTTCCTGCGGAATATTAAAGGCAGTTGGATGAAATTGCAAAAATTCCATATCTTGTAATTTAGCTCCAGCATTATATGCAATGGCAATTCCGTCAGCTGTAGCAACGTCAGGGTTTGTTGTGTGGGCATAAATTTGGCCAACGCCTCCCGTGGCTATAACTGTTGAACCTGAGATAAATGCTATATGTTTTTTGATTTTTGCATCAAATGCTATTACTCCATGACAAGTATTTTGCTCATCAACTAACAATTCTACTGCTTGGGTAAATGGTCTAATTTCAATATTTTTATTGCTCAGAACTTTTTTGGCTAAAGCTTGCCCTATAAATCTACCAGTAGCATCACCTCCTGCGTGTAAAATTCTCCTGACACTATGTGCTGCTTCAAGTGTAAGAGCTACATGTTGATTTTGATCTCTATCAAACATTACTCCTTTTTGAATTAAATCATCTATAATCTGAGCTCCGCGTTCAGATATAACTTGAGCTACTTTTTTGTCAGATAAACCTGCACCTGCTTTGATGGTATCTTTTACGTGTAATTCTACGGAATCTTCTTTGTTTTCGGGTAATACTGAAGCTATTCCACCTTGGGCATGCGTGGAATTACTTTCTTTCAGCTCTGATTTCGTTAAAATTAAAACGTTTTTTAGTTTTAATCTTTCATTGGCCCTTAATGCTGCATATAACCCCGATATCCCACTTCCAATTACTATTAAAGAATAATGTCTGATTTCCATGTGATTTGTCCTAATGAGCATTTATTGCAGTATAGAACTAACATTCAATAATTTCAAGGTGAAGTAAAGAAAATTTAAAGTGTTAAATGTACAATAATTCCATCTGCCTTTCATGACTGACTTTTGGATGTTTTTACTTTTCTCGTTCGTTTTTTATTGCATTTGATTTTTGTGGGCGTAGAAGTTTGTTCAGAAGGCTTTTTGCTAGAGCACAATCTGTTTGCGCTAAAAAATCAGATAAAAATATAAAATAATGCTTGACAAAAACACGCTAATCTGATAAATTATTAGTGTAAATGAAACACTATTTAATTCGGGTAATCCCGAAAGAAGAGACCATTAGGATGCAGAAAACACACCACCGTTTGGTGGTTTTTTTTTAACAAGATTAAATCATTTGTATATATATTCTCTTCCAATCTGCTAATTTAAAAATATTTCTGTTAAGCTAATATTTCTCTTAGAAAGAGAGGTAGATATGAAAAAATATAAATGTTCCATTTGCGCTTATATATATAATCCGCTAAAAGGTGATCCTGAATCTGCTATTGCTCCAAATACATCTTTTATTGATTTGCCAGAAGATTGGACTTGTCCTGTTTGCCGTGTTGATAAATCAAGTTTTGTTGAAATTGATGAAAGTAATGAAAATTCCAATTTGCATGCCAGAAAAGATGAACAAATTGCCCCAAAAAATGACACACGTATTGAAGAAGAAAATGATATAAATGATTATGATAAAACTAATTCTTAAAACAAAAACAACAAAAAAATTTACGACGTACCAATTGATGACAAATAACTTGATACTGATTGTAAATTTGAAATATAACTGTCCATACTTTGAAATTGCTTTGTAAGTCTTTCTTCGTATGCGGTTACTGCGTTTTGCTTTCTTGTAAGAGATTCGTTTAATGTTTTGATTTGTGAGTCAAATGATTCATCTTTTGTTGTAAAATAACCATTTTCTATATCTAAATAACCATCAATAAGTGTTTCTAGTTTTGTCATAACTCCATTTAAACTAGCATCATTTTTATCCTCGTTTATAAAAAGTTTTTTTACTTCGTCAGGATTTTCTGCCATTGCTTTCTCAAATTTTGTTTTATCAAATACTAATGAAGTTGGTACGTCAGACACGTTACTTGTTGATGCTGCACCTGTTGATATACCTACTGAAGAAAACGATACAAAATCAGACAAACCTGGAACTATATCCATTATCGTATTTGACATGTCTGTAATCATTTTCCTCAAAGAACTGTCGTATGCGAGTGTTCCCTCTGATGAGGTTGCTGTTTTTAAATCGTTAACTAAGCTATTGTATTTTTCAATGAAGCTTTCAATTGCTGATTCGACTTCGGTTAAATCATTTGTTATGTTTACCTGTATGGGTTCATCCTCTTTCGTTGTTTTGTTTAATGTAAGAGTTAGACCTGTGATTCCTGTAACATCTTCGGAAACTGTATTAGATGCTGCTTCAAATTCTTCACCATTAATTGAAAATTTTGCATTTTCCCCCAATACTTGCGAATTAGGTTCTAATGCTCCATTTGAAGTTGTCCAGCCTACTACTTCAGTAAAATTACTTGTTCCTGCTTCAATGTTAATTGTTGTCGCTCCAGGATCTTTTGCTTTTAATACTAATTTGTTTGATACTGCATCGTAGGAAGCTGTTACACCTGTGTCACTATTTGAATTTATTTGATATATCAAACCACTTATGGATGTGTTTTTGTCTATAGTAAATTCTACGGAACCTATTTTAAATGTTCCTTCTGTAACAGCTGATGATAAATTAGCATCGCTTACTATTTTCCCACCTGTATTTATTTCTGTAAGAATTTTAGAAGAAGAAAAACCTGTTAATTCTCCTGCTTCATTTCTGTCCATCTTAAACCCAAAAAAGTCTAATAAATTACCTTCATCAGCTGTGGAGCCCAATTTTATATCTGTCACATTTGTTCCTGCTAAATCTATAGTTAAATTGCCTTCGTCGGAAATTGAAGCATTTCCTCCAGTTTTTTCTGCTATAAAATCGCAAAAATCTTGCAATGTTGTTTCTTCTTCTACGTCAAAAGTAAATTTTTCATTGTTAACATAAATTGAAACTTCACCTTCTTTGATTACTTGGTTATTTAAAGACATTAATTTGGTTTCCATTGATGCTTGTTTCCCAAGATTATTCACACCGGTTGCTATAGTTGGTGTAGCTAGTTGGGAAATTAAAAGTTCAAAATTTTGTACTGTTGCAGAATTTGATACAGATGCTGTCGCAGTTTTGTTTTCATCTGATGTTGTAGCTGCTTTTCTTGAAAAAATATCAAATGCACTAATGATATTACTGTCTGTAAATGTCGAAATGCAAGAATTTAATGTGGTAAATGATGACTCTAAACTGTTTAGGGCCTTTTGTGAAGTTTCAACTTCTGTAATTTTGTTTTGAACAGAAGTAACGGATTCTTGTTTAATTGCTACTAGAGCATCAATCCAAGAACTGTAATCCATTCCAGAGCCTAGTCCTGAAAACGATATGGCCATATAAACATTTTCTCCCTATAGTAATATATTATTATTTTATAAGCTTTTGTAGAAGATTTTATCCTGTAAATGTTGTATTTATCTCTGTGTTTTATTTGCACACACAAAAAAAGCGGAATTTTTCCGCTTTTTTTGTGTGCTATTTGTGATTAGTTATTTCCTAAAAATCCAAATAATTTTACCCATATATCTGCTGCTTTGTGTAAAGTATTATCTACTGCCCTGTAGAAGCCTATTTCTCTTTGTTCTAAGGGAGTACCTGTGTCATTTTGTTCATAGTAATTTTTGCTAATGGCAGCAACGTGTTCAAGTGGTTCCAGAGTATTGATGTTATTTTCACTAATAAAGCCTAAATCCCAGCCTTTTTGATTTAGTAGGTATTTCAATGCTTCAAGCTCAACAAAACCATCTGTAGTTATTACTTGAACATTAATGTCATTATCATCTGCAAATATAACAGAAGATATTGCTAGATAATACAATGCTTCAAAGCCATTTGGCGCATTTAGTTTTTGATTGTTGAAAAATGGGTCTATAGTTTCGGTTGAAAAGATTTTTGTTCTATCTATTTCGTTGCTTGTGTTCAGTTCATTTATTGCTAGCATTTTGTCACCTTTTGTTGCACATAAATGAATGTTTCCTGCTCCTGTTAAGTCTACGCCACAATCCAATGCCGCTTCAACTTCTCCATCTTTGTCAAAATCTACTACAAGAGGATCGTATACGCATTGGCATTCCCCATTTACAAGCATTGGAACGTCATATGGGCCACATTGTTTGTCACATTTACATACATAAACGCTGTATTCAAAGTTTATTTTGTCAAAACTTAACAAAGATACTTGAGTTCTTTCTGAACCTGCAGGACATCCGCAATTTTCTGCTGTGTCATAAAAATAGGCTGCTTTGTTAGGATCGCATATGCATTGTTCTTTATCTTTGTTTGGAATATTGTTTTTGCTGGCATCGCATTCTTTTAGACAGTCAATTTGTTCTGTATCATATATATATCCTTCAGGAATTTCTATTTTGTCTTTTGCCGGACATAAACAGATATTTCCATCTTGATATCTTGGATTTGGGCATCCACAGTTTCCATCTTGGTCTAAAATAAATGGATCTAGACATTGACATGTTCCGTTTATTAACGTGGTGTTTGGTTTACATATACAAGTTGTGTGAGTATTATCTGCTATGAAACCATTGGATTCATTGCAAGTTTCAATACAAGTAAATTTGTTTGGATTGTATATTTTATTTCCACCTTCAGCTTTAAGTTTTTCTATAACCGCATTTGCTTCCGGAGTGTCTATTGCAGGACATATACACGTATTGCCTTCTTGGATTTTAGGAGTTGGACATTTACATTCTCCTGTTTGATCTGTTTCAAATGGAGCTAAACATCTGCAAATTCCGTTTACTTCTGTCATATTAGGTTTGCAAATACAAGCATCGTGTGTAGAATTTGGGATGAAGTTTTTAGATGTATCGCAAGTTTCTATACATCCTGCTGCGTTTGGATTGTATATTCTGTTTCCGCCTTCTAATTTAAGTTTTGTTGCTACGGCTAATGCTTTATTACTTCCTTGAGAAGGACACAAACAAGAGTTTTTCTCTGAGTTCATTTCTTGTCTTATATCGTCTATGATTAATGGACAAACGCATTTGTTAATACCTTGAATGTTTTCTACTACAAATGGAGCATTACATTCACAAGTCATACCTTGTCCGTTACCTGAAGATTTAGGTGTCCAAGGTAAATCGCATTCGCAAATTTCATTATTTTCAGCATTGGGCACTAAAGGATATACACATAAGCAAGTTTCGTATGGTTTAAATGTTTTGTCTTTTCCGTTTATGTGTAAAGTTACGGTGCTTTCATTGGGTGTTTTGCCTGCTGCACAAAAATCTGTACAATTTTCTTTTGTGTAATTCATATATTGACCATCTTGTAACAAGCCCGCATTGTGTAATTCCAGACCACTTGGACACATGCAATTTTTTTGTTCGTCTCTAGTTCTTGGATTTACGCAAGTTGTACATCCTTCTTCTGTTTTAGTTTCATCATATTTTTCTCCAAATTTTAGCCAATTTGCTAATTCATTTGGGTCTAGTGTGTTTTCAGGGGCACAGTCGCATATTTCTTCCAGATTATTAGGCTTGAAATATGGGAATATATTACATGGTACACATATATTTTGTTCTTGGTCTGCATAAGAATCATCAGCACATGCTTTAATGCAATTATCTGCGTTTTCATCAACTATTTCTCCAGGTTGACGAGAATCGTAAATTTCAGGATTACAAGTGCATCCTAATGATTCTGTTGCGTCATTAATTTCTTGTGTTGGATAACGGAACTGATCACATTGTTTACAGAAATTGTTTTCAGCATAAACTGTATTCCAAGTTCTTTCTTCTCCGTGGTACAAAATAAATTCATCTGCAGGAGGTATGTAACTCATTGATGTTGAACAATGACATTGATTGGGGGTTGATGTGCAATCCCAAACTTTTGCTCCATAACATTTTGGTCCGCAAGAATATTTTGTGTCTAACAATGTGTCTCCAGGACAAGATTGGACGACAAAAGATGGGTCAAAATCAGTACATTTCGATATGCAACTGTATACATTTTCATTGTATATTTTTCCGTTTTTAGCTAAATCACTCATCATATCTGCGGATTCTTGAGAATTTAAAACAGATGAATCAGGACATAAACAGGTTCCTGTTGATCCGTCTTTTCTTAATATGTATCCTGTTGTTGCATTTTCGTAAATAATACCGCAAACACATTCTCCATTTACCATTTCAAATCCATTTGAACTATCACATACGCAAGCATTAAGGTCTGCGTTTGGTAGTAAACCTTTTGAAGCATCACATTCTGTAAAACATGTTTTTGAATTTGGATCGTATATAGTTGTGTTTGATGGATTTTTTCTTAGTTCATCTTTAATTGCTTGAATTTTTGCCGAATCTGTTGGACATTCGCATAGCTTTTGCCCATTTTCTATTACTAAATCTTTGGTTACATCAATTTGTGGCATAACAAGAGGACATGTACATTGAATTTCATTGTTTGAATCAATGTAAGTTCTTCCTAAATTACATACGCATTCGTGTGTTTTTGTGTCAAAATCCCATTCTTCTTTGCATACACATTGCTCATAATTATTATCCCATTTAAATGGATGAACACATATACAAGTTTCATAAGGCGCATATGTTAATCCATTATGTCCTACAACTGTTGTTGTATTATGTTTTTGCCCAACTGTGCAAGAACGTATGCAACCTTTTTCTCCTGCTTCTCTATATTGTGTTTCACTTAAATATCCTTGATCAAACATTTCTTGGCCTGAAGGACACAAACAACCAGGTTCAAGTCTAGGGGCTGCACATTCACAAGTTTTGTTTGTTGCATCGTATGTGTAATTAGCCATGTCACAAGTACTTATACAATTTGTAGCTATAGCTTCTGCGTTGTAATATTCTTTTTTGTCTGTATTTAAGGTTGCTTTGATTGCATCTATTGCGTCTTTGTATTCATCTGTTTCTGGGCGGCATTGACAAGTACCATCTATTAATGTCGTATTAGATTGAGGACAAGTACAGATTCCGTTAATGGCTATAAGACCTTTAGGACAATCTTCAATACAGCCAACAGATATATCGTCAACAAATATTGCGTTCAAGCCTGATGTGGAAATAAATTCTTCTGTCTTTGTTTTGTTGCATTGACAAGAAAAAACATTATTTTGATCTACTACATCTGCCACAACTGGATCACAAGGCAGGCATACATCGTGCAAAGGTAATTGTGCATAAGTATTTTCAGGACAAAGTTGCATGCAAATATCTTTATCTGTGTCGTATACAAAATTTCCTGCTAAATAATTTTGCATTTTAGAAGAAGAAATATCAGGACATATGCATCCAATTGGATCTATAGGAGTCGTTGGAATTGTTATTCCATCATAATCTCTCTGTTCAACACAAGTTTTACAAAAAGCTACATAATCGAAATTAGCTTCATTATCCCAAGTATTTCTTTCTCCCAAATTTAATTTGAATTCACTTGGATCATATGGTCTTGAATCAAGTTCTGAAACACATCCGCATTTGTTATGTTGACAATCCCAAGCTGTTGCCCCAATACATTTGTCTCCGCAAACAAGAGTTACTATATCGGAATCTATTGTACAGGTATGCGTTTCATAACCTAAATCAATATCTATACATTGAGCGGTACAAGTTGGCATATTTCTGTTGTAGACTGCATTTTGAGCATCTAATGCTAATATCATTGAGTTTCTTTCTTCTAATGTAAAATCAGCCCAATCTTGACATACACAAGTTCCGTTTATATCTAAAGTCCTTTTAACTGTTATCCCGCCTATGTTAACATCATCGCAAGCAAGGATACATTCTGAACCTTGTGGATTTGGGATGTATCCGGCAGGACATTCTTCACAAGTTAAACGATTTGAGCTTGGAACAAAATTGTTCGTTGTATCACAAGTGCTAAAACAACTTGAACTTGTTGGGTTGTATATTCTATTGTCATCCGCCAAAATTAATTGATTAATTATTTCTGTTGCTTCTATAGTACCTATCGCAGGACAAGCACAAGTGCTTCCTGTTTGAACTTTTGGAGAAGGACATACACAAGCTCCTGTAGTATCTTTTTCAAATGGTTCAACACAAGTACATATGCTATTTACCCTTATTTCGTTGGTTTTACATATGCAAGTTAATTTGTCTGAAGATGGAATTTCATTTTTGTTGTTGTCGCATTTTTCTTTACAATTTGGATTGTAATCATCGTTAACAAAAATTTCATCTTCCGCTAAATTAACTTTGTTAATGTCGCAAGAACAAATTCCATTTTCCAAAGTTCTTGGATCGTTACATATACATTCAGAACCAT
>CASDUJ010000034.1 GCA_949283935.1 uncultured bacterium | reverse complement strand
TAATTCTCCGGTCTCTATTTCTTATTTAAATAAAAACAAACAATATTGCAAAATTGCTATGTTAATATTTTTATTGACGAAACTATAAAAAAATGAGATAATCTCCAAGTTATTAGTTAAGTTAAGAAAGTATGGAGATGAGTTTTATGAAAAGACTTAGAGCTTGTTTGACAGCTTTTGTTGCTGTTATTTTACTTGGCGGAGTAAGTTTTGCACAAGATTGTTCTTGTAAAAAAACAAATGTTGAAGCATATGCCCATCCGTCTTTGTTTGGCTCGCAAACATTTGAGTTTTCGACTGACGATGGTACCTATGTGAAAGGTGGAAATATCATTAAGCCTAAATACAGTTTGGCTGTACGCGGAAAAGATAATACTATGGTTAAAACTTGGGCAAATGGCGTTTTAGCTTTTATTAAAAATCAATATTCAAATACAGAACTGTTTAATCCTAAAATGCCAATTTTGCGTTCTGAGTGGGCAGTAGTTTTGTCTGAAGGATTTAATTTAACTAAAAATGATTCTTGTACAAAAAATTACAAAGACATTTCTAAAAATTATTGGGCCACAGGTTGGATTTGTGCAGCACTTGATGGAGGGGTAATGATTGGTTATCCGGAACATGTGTTTAAGCCTGACCAACCTATAACAAAAGCAGAGGTTTTTGCTACGATAGCTCAAATTGTAGATGCTTCACCCAGTGCAGATGACAAGGCTTTGATGTTTAAAGGACAAAAAATGGAATATATTCCTAATTGGGCGAAAAATGCAACTGCAGAAGTTTTAGCTACAAAACTGCTTGATAATACTCCTGATACTGATAAGATTGCAAAAAGCGAATATCTTTCAAAAGAACAAGTAGCTTATTTGGTTGGAGCTCTAAGAACTGACATAGCTTATTATCAAAAATTAGCACGAGATGAAAATGCACCTTGTGCCATAAAAAAATACACTCCAGTTGCTCTATCTATAAAAATGGACGATCGTTTAAGTGCTAAACATTCAAACATAGGAGATCATTTTACAGCAAAAACAACAAAAGCTGTAGATATAGCAGGAGTTAATTTTCCTGTAGGTTCAAAAGTTGACGGAAGAGTTGTTGATGTGAAAAGACCTGGAGTAAAAAATCCTGGGTATATAAGAGTGAAATTTATTACAATTTCTAATGGAGAAACCAAACTTGATTTTCCAAAAAATATATCAGAAGCTTCTGCAGAAACAATTAAAAGTCCTTTCTTCCTTTCAAGAATACTTGCATTTCCTTTTACTGGAGCAGGCAGAATACTTGGTGTAGTTGGAAGAACTGGCGGTGCTATTGCTGATACTTGTGGTAATAGATTGGAAGAAACCGGAGATAATCTTGGTAATGTCTGGGTAGAAACTATAGCAGGTCACCCTGGAACAGGTGGAAAAAGTTTAGGTTTTGCTTTTTGGTCAATAGGTAAAGGTATTTATGACCTTGGCAAAATTGCTGTTAGCGGTGTGTTTGGCGTAATTTATGAAGTATATGATGAAATTGTTTATGTAATACTTCCAAGTGCCTCAAATGATTCATCGTTAAATCCAAACGAAGAATTGGTAATAATATTCTAATTTATCAAACAAAGTTGAAAGCTGCCTTTTTTAAGGCAGCTTTTTTGTGCAAATTTTATTAATGAAAATCTTTTCAAGCATTTTTTTTAAATGTATAATTACAACTATGTTGATTAGAGCTTTCAAAAAAATAAAAGAAGATATCCAAACTATTTATGAAAAAGATCCTGCAGCGACAAGTCTTTTTGAGGTTTTGCTATGTTACCCTGGATTTCATGCTCTTTTTATGCATCGAATAGCGCATAAATTATATTATTGGAGATTTCATTTGCTTGCTCGTTTAATTTCGCATTTTACGAGGTTTTTCACTGGAATAGAAATTCATCCTGCAGCATCTATTGGAAGAAGGTTTTTTATCGATCATGGGATGGGAGTTGTTATAGGTGAAACAGCTATAATAAAGGATGATGTGCTTTTATACCAAGATGTTACCCTTGGAGGTACAGGAAAAGAACATGGAAAGAGGCATCCTACTTTGCTTAATGGAGTTGTAGTTGGGGCTGGAGCTAAAGTACTGGGAAATATAACTATAGGGGAAAATGTAAGAATTGGTGCAGGTTCTGTTGTTATAGACGATGTGCCTGAACATTCTACAGTTGTTGGAGTACCTGCAAGAATTGTTGCACAGAGATTTGAACAAGATGGACAATTACAACATAACCGAATTCCTGATCCGGTTCAATGTGCTTTAAACAGATTAAAGTATGAAGTGCAAGATATCAAAGAAATTTTGGAGAAAACAAAAGATAAATACGAAGTTGACAATATTTGTTCTTCAGAAGAAGCCGGTGATTAAATTAAAATAATTTATCTTGTTTGGTGAGAATTGCTAAAAAACAATACAGAAGTGGATTTTAGAATTTTGTTTTCTAAAAACAAATTCCCTATTGCATTTTATATTTTTGTATTACAATAGTAAGAGATAAACGCATCTGGCAATTAATTTGCATTTGAAAATTTTATATGAATTTGAATGTGATCTACAATTGGGACAAGGATTTCAGCAAGTTTTAGACGTGCTGTGAAGCTGAGAATCAACATGTGATTTCAGGTTGGACATGTCATCGGGCATGCCATGGAATATTCTTGATGCCTAAGAAAGCAGATGTTAATTTAGTAGCGCTCACAAAGAAAAGAGGAAAAAATGACTCTAGGAGTAATTGGAAAAAAATTAGGAATGACGCAGATCTATGATGAGAAAGGATCTGTAATCCCTGTTACGGTGGTAGAGGTGGAACCTTTAACCGTAACTCAAGTTAAAACTGTTGATAGTGACGGTTACAATGCAGTACAAGTTGGTACTTGTTTATGCAAGGAAAAAAAGTTAACAAAACCTCAAATCAATCATTTGAAAAAGAACGACTTGCCGGCAATGAGCTATTTGAAAGAATTTAGAGTTGATGATGCAAGTACATACAATGTAGGTGACAAAGTTGATTTGAGCATTTTAGACGGGGTAGCGAAGGTTGACGTTACCGGAAAGTCAATAGGAAAAGGTTTTCAAGGTACAGTAAAAAGACATAACTTTGGCAGAGGGCCAATGGCACATGGTTCAAAAAATCATAGAGAACCAGGGTCAATTGGTGCAGGTACTACTCCTAGCCGTGTTTATAAAGGTAAAAAGATGGCTGGTAATATGGGCAATGAGCAAGTAACTGTAACAAAGTTAAAAGTAGTTAAAATTGACCAAGAAAAAAATCTTATCTTAATAAAAGGTTCATTACCGGGATGCGAAGGTAGAATGGTGACAATTAAGCCTTCAAGAACGAAATGGAACTAGGGAGAAATAAAAATGTCAAAACAACTTACAATACATAACAGCAATGGTAGTCAAGAAGGCCAAATGGATTTAGAAGAAAAAGTTTTTGGTATTGAGCCAAACGTACATCTGATGCATTTAGCCGTGAGAAGACAATTGAATAATGCAAGAAGCGGAAATGCTTGTGCAAAGACAAGAGCACAAGTACGTGGTGGCGGTAAAAAGCCTTGGAAACAAAAAGGTACTGGTCGTGCTCGTGCAGGTAGTTTGAGAAGTCCTTTATTTGAAGGTGGTGGAGTAATTTTTGGTCCAAAGCCAAGAGATTATTCTATAAAGATGCCGGTTAAGGCGAGAAGAGTTGCTTTAAAATCTGCTCTCTCCGCAAGGTTTGAAGATACAACGATTATTAAAGATTTTTCAGCTTTAACTGCTCCAAAGACCAAAGAATTTGCGAAAATAATAGAAACTCTTAAGTTAAAAGGGAAAATTTTGATAATTGCTGACACAAAACTTCAAGAGAATCAACATTTAGAGCTTGCAGCAAGAAATCTTCCAAATGTAAAAATTATTCTTCCATCTAATATTAATGTTAAAGATATATTGGAAGCAGACAGTGTTGTAATGAGTGAAGCTTCGGTCAACGAAATCACAGAAAGGTTGATGAAATAATGAGTAAGACAAGAACAAATTCGCAAAAACTTTACGATATTATTAAAAAGCCTTTAGTTACCGATAAATCTCATCAAGCTATGGAAAAACATAATCAATACACATTTGAAGTAGCTAAAGACGCAACAAAAACAGAAATTAAACAGGCCGTAGAATTAATTTTCCCCGGCAAAAAGGTAAAAGCAGTAAAAACTGTTTACATGCCTAGTCACACAAAGAGAATGGGTTTGAAATATGGCAGAACTGATTCCGGCAAAAAGGCTATAGTTACTGTTATAGGTGATCCCATTGAAGAGTTAACAGGAGCGTAAATTATGGCAATTCGTAAAATAAATCCTACATCTCCAGGTCAAAGAGGCATGTCCCGTTTTGAATTTGACGAGATAACCACAGATAAACCTGAAAAATCTTTATTAGAGCCGATAAAAAAGCGCGCCGGACGTAATAATCAAGGTAAAATTACTTGTAGACACAAAGGCGGCGGACATAAAAGAGCTTACAGAAAGATTGATTATAAGAGAGAAAAATTTGGAGTACCGGCAACGGTAAAGACTATAGAATATGATCCAAACAGAAATACGAGAATATCTTTAGTATTTTATGCAGATGGTGAAAAGAGATATATACTAACTCCACAAAATTTGAAAGTTGGGGATGTGATTATTTCTGGACCTGAAGCAGATATCAAAGTTGGCAATGCTCTTCCTCTTTATGCTATACCTTTAGGTACAGTAGTACATAATGTAGAAGTTAAGCCTCACAAAGGAGCTCAAATGGTTAGAAGTGCAGGAGCTGGGGCGCAAGTAATGGCTAAGGAAGGTGAATTTGTAACTTTAAAACTTCCAAGTTCTGAAATGCGAATGGTTAGCAAAAATTGTATGGCAACAGTTGGTATTTTAGGTAACGAAGAAGCTAAAAACATATCATTAGGCAAGGCAGGTCGAACTCGCCATTTAGGTATTAAACCAACCGTAAGAGGGGTAGTAATGAACCCAGTAGATCACCCTCACGGAGGAGGAGAAGGAAAGACTTCTACAGGAGGAGCTCCTCAAACTCCATGGGGTAAACCAGCACTTGGTTTAAGAACAAGAAAACGTAACAAAGAATCTGATAAACTTATTGTCAGAAAACGTAAATAAGGAGAATTAAATGGCACGTTCATTAAAAAAAGGTCCATTCGTTCACGAATCATTAATGAAAAAAATTGAAAAAATGAATGAAGCAGGCGATAAAAAAGTAATAAAAACTTGGTCAAGAGCATCAATGATTGTTCCTGAAATGCTCGGACATACAATCGCTGTGCACAACGGGAAAACTCACGTTCCCATATACGTAACAGAACAAATGATTGGTCATAGACTTGGCGAATTTGCTCCGACAAGATTTTTCAGAGCTCACGCGGGTCAAGACAAAACGGCGAAAAGGAAATAGACTATGGAAGCTAAAGCTAGACAATCAAATATTAAGATGCCTGCGAGAAAGATTCGCAGAATTATCAACACAGTAAGAGGAAAAAGTGTTGAAGAAGCATTAAAAATTCTTCGTTTTATGCCTTATGCAGCAGCAAGAGTAGTGGAAAAGAATTTGAAAGACGCAATTGCAAATGCATCTCAAAAAGGCATGTCAGCAAGTATGTTGTATATTTCAGAAGTATTTGCTGATGAAGGAGTTACTTACAAAAGAGCCAGATGTAGGGCACAAGGTCGTATGTACAGAAGACTTAAACGTACTTCTCACCTTACAATCAAGCTAAACGTGTTACAAAGTAAGGTAAAATAGGAGAAAATAACATTGGGACAAAAGACACATCCAACCGGATTTAGAATAGGCGTAATAAAATCTTGGCTTAGCAATTGGTATGCTAAAAAGTCAGAATATCCTGAATTTTTAGCAGAAGATGCTAAAATAAGAAGATATATCAAAAAGAAACTTTACTCTGCTGGAGTAAGCAGAATTTTGATAGCAAGAAAAGCACAAAATGTCATTATTACCGTTGTAACAGCTAAACCAGGAGTTGTAGTAGGCAGAGGTGGACAAGGTATTGACGAATTAAGGAATGATGTTTCAAAATTAATAAATAAAAAAGTTCAAATAGACGTTGTTGAAGTTAATAAAATTGATGCTGATGCTCAATTAGTGGCAGAGTCAATAGCTCAACAATTGGAAAAACGTGTAGTATTTAGACGTGCAATGAAACAAGCGATGCAAAGAACAATGCGTTCTGGAGTAGAAGGTATCAAAGTTGCTGTTTCAGGAAGATTAGGCGGAGCCGAAATAGCTCGTACAGAATGGGCAAAAGAAGGTAGAATTCCTTTGCAAACTTTGAGAGCTGATGTGGATTTTGGTTTTGCTCAAGCTGATACTACAATGGGTATTATTGGTGTAAAGGTTTGGATTTTCAAAGGTATAATTTTGCCTGGTGAAAAGGCAGACGAAAATTTGAAGGCAAAAGCATTTAATCCTGCAGAAGCTGAAAGAGTTCAAAGGGCACCAAGAGCACCAAGAGCTGACAGAGTAAAAAGAAGTTCAAAAGTAGTAAAAAAGACAGTAGAAACAACAGAAGAATAATTAATCAGGAGCAAATATTATGTTAATGCCCAAGAAAACAAAATATCGCAAACAAATGAGAGGTCGTATGAAAGGAACCGAAACAAGAGGTACTACTCTTGAATTTGGTGAATATGGACTTCAAACTACAGAGCCGGCTTGGATTACAAGTCGTCAAATTGAAGCGGCAAGAAGAGCTGTTTCTCGTGCAGTTAAAAGAGGCGGTCAACTTTGGATAAAAATTTTTCCTGACAAGCCTGTTACTGCCCAAGCCGCAGAAACCCGTATGGGATCAGGAAAAGGAAGTGTTGAATATTGGGTTGCGGTCGTTAAGCCCGGTAGACTTCTTTTTGAGTTAGGCGGAGTTCCTCAAGAAGTTGGTGTCAAAGCACTAGAACTTGCTGCGCAAAAGCTCCCTGTTAAAACAAGAGTCATAGTAAAATAAAACGGTGGAGGAAATATGAAACTAGAAGAAATTCGCGAACGCTCAATAGCAGAACTTCAAGAAGAAGTTACAAACTTAAAGAAAAAATTGTGCACTTTAAGGATAGACAAAGGACTTCAAAAAGAAGTAGATGCGGCCGAATTTGGCAAAACTAAGAAATTAATTGCCAGAATAAAAACAGTTATAAGAGAAAAAGAGTTAGCAAAATAAGAGGTACAAAATGCCTAGAAAAGAAAAAACAGGTGTAGTAATAAGTAACAAGAACGACAAAACAGTAGTAGTAAAAGTTCCTGAGTACAGACCGCACCCAAAATACAAAAAAATCATAGAACAAAATAAAAATTATGTAGCTGCTGACTACAAAAACGAATGTAATGAGGGTGATAAAGTTCTCATTCAAGAAAACAGACCAATCAGCAAAACAAAACGTTGGAGCGTGGTGGAAATCGTTGAGAAAGCCAGATAGCTTTTTTAAGGGAACCTACCGAAATTTTAGAGGAAATCAAAATGATTCAGCAAGAAACAAGATTAAAAGTAGCAGATAACACAGGTGCAAAACAGTTGCTTTGTATCAGAGTATTAGGCAGTTCAAATCGCCGTTATGCTTCTGTGGGTGATGTTATTGTTGCTTCTGTAAAAGATGCAGCACCAAACATGCCTGTAAAAAAAGGTGATGTAGTTAAAGCAGTTGTTGTAAGAACAAAAGCAAGTTTGAAAAGGCAAGATGGAACAACAATTCGTTTTGATGAAAATGCTGCGGTTATAATCAACAAAGATGGTAACCCTACAGGAACACGTGTTTTTGGACCTGTAGCTCGTGAATTAAGAGAAAAGAACTATATGAAAATAGTTTCTTTAGCTCCGGAAGTAATATAGGAGATACTCGTCATGGCACAAGAAAAGAACTTAAAATTTAAAATAAAAAAGAACGATAAAGTTTGTGTTATCGCAGGTAAAGACAAAGGTAAAATCGGTACCGTAAAAAAAGTTATAGCAAAAGAACAAAAAATTATCGTGGAAGGTATAAATATGGTAACAAAAGCTACCAAAGCTAACCCGATGTTAGGTATAAAAGGTGGACTTGAAAAAAAGGAAACCCCTATAGCTATTTCTAATGTTATGGTCTGTTCTCCTGGAACAGATGAACCGACAAGGATCAAATACACAATGGTTGATGGAAAAAAGACCCGTGTTTGTAAAAAAAGTGGTGAACAATTAGATATTTAAGGACTAGAAAAATGACTTTAACTAAAGATCTAAAAAAGAGATATGTGGAAGATGTTATTCCTGCATTGAAAGAAAAATTCAGTTATAAGAATGTACATCAAATTCCGAAACTTGAAAAAGTTGTAATTAACATGGGAGTAGGCGAAGCTGTTCAAAATGCAAAAATTTTAGACGGAGCAGTGGAAGAACTTACTAAAATTGCAGGGCAAAGACCTGTTGTTACGCGTGCAAAAAAATCAATCGCAACTTATAAATTAAGGGCAGGAATGCCAATAGGTTGTATGGTTACACTTCGAGGCGAAAAAATGTATGATTTTCTTCAAAAATTGATTAACGTTACTTTGCCAAGAATTCGTGACTTTAGAGGTGTTAGCACAAAAAGTTTTGACGGACGTGGTAACTATTCTTTGGGGATAAAAGAACAGCTTTTGTTTCCTGAAATTAAATATGATGATGTAAGCGTTGTAAAGGGTATGAACATATCTATAATTACAACGGCTAATACAGATGAAGAAGCCAGAGAACTTTTGGCTCAACTTGGTATGCCTTTCAAGAAGAAAAAAGAAGGCAATAATTAATTCTTTAAATAAGGAGAAAAAACATTGGCTAAAAAATCAATGATAGAAAAAGAACAAACCAGAGCAGAATTGGCAGCAAAAGGTAAATATCCGAAAGTACGTTTGCATAATCGCTGTAGCATTTGCGGACGTCCTCACGGGTTTCACAGAGATTTTGGTCTTTGTAGAATTCATTTGAGAGAAATGGCTCACAAAGGTCTTCTCCCTGGCGTAACCAAAGCAAGCTGGTAAGTTTTTAAGAGATAGATAAGAAAACAAGGTGAAAAAATGAATACAGATCCTATAGCAGATATGTTAACAAGAATCAGAAATGCTAATATTGCTAAGCATTCGGATGTACAAATACCTGTTTCCAATTTAAAATTGGAACTTGCTAAACTTCTTAAATCAGAAGGGTATATTGAAAATTTTGAAGTTGTAGAAGGTGAGAAATTCAAAATGATTAAAATTACCTTGAAATATGACGAAGCTGGGCAACCGGTTATAGCTAATTTAAGAAGAGTAAGTCGTCCTGGTTTAAGAGATTATAGAAAATCTAAAAATCTTCCAAAAGTAATGGATGGTATGGGTATAGCAATTATTTCAACAAGTAAAGGTCTTTTAACTGATAGAAAAGCCAAAAAGGAAAATGTTGGTGGCGAAGTTATTTGCTACGTTTGGTAGAATTTGTTAATTTGAAAACTTTTGTTTGTTAAATAAAGTTATTTGTTTATATTGTTGTTAACTTGATTAATTCAATATACGAAAAGTTAGTATAAGGGCTGATTGGTCAGTACCTGAAAACCCGTTAAAGAAGTAAATACATAACTTGCTTAACGGAAATATTGGCAAAAAGGAGAAAATGAAATGTCAAGAATTGGTAAAAAACCTATTGAAATACCTCAAGGTGTAGAAGTTACAATTTCTGGAAATACAATAACAGCCAAAGGACCTTTGGGACAGGAATCTTTGGAATTTAGACCTGAAATAAAAGTAACAAAAAATGAAAATATAATTGAAGTTGAAAGAATAAACGATGAGAGAGAATCTCGTGCTTTTCATGGTTTAACAAGAACATTAGTTCACAATTTGGTTGTTGGAGTGAAAGATGGATTTGTTAAAAATTTGGAAATCAACGGGGTAGGTTACAGAGTTGCAAAAGCTGGAAAAGATTTAGATTTTCAATTAGGATATTCGCATCCAGTTAAAGTTGTTGCACCTGAAGGTATTGAATTTATCGTTGAAGGAACCAACAAAATTACTGTAAAAGGTAGAAATAAACAATTAGTTGGCGATATTGCTGCCGAAATTAGAAGTAAACGTCCTCCTGAAGTATATAAAGGTAAAGGTATTAAATATGTTGGCGAACATATAAGAAGAAAAGCAGGTAAAACTGGTAAAAAATAGAAGAAATTATTAGCGAGTAGCCCATATAGAGCTACGGCGACTTAATGAGCTCGTCGTGTTATTACAAAATAGAAAGCTTAGGTGAAAAAATGATTAAGAAAAAAATTGCAAAAGAACAAATTAAAAGAATACACAGACGTATTAGAGTAAAAATTGAAGGTTGTGCTGAAAGACCCAGATTAGCTGTGTACAAAAGTGGAAAGCACATTTATGCTCAATTAATTGATGATGTAAATCATGTTACTTTGGCATCTGCTAGTACTTTAGATAAAGATATTAGAGAAAAAATAAAAAATGGTGCAAATATTGAATCTGCGAAAATTGTAGGTGCTGCAATTGCTAATAAAGCAAAAGAAAAAGGCATTGAATGTGTTGTTTTTGATAGAGGTGGTTTTCTTTACCACGGTAGAATTGCAGCCTTGGCTGATTCGGCAAGGGAAGCTGGTTTGTTCTTCTAATTCAATATTTTAAAAACAAAAAACCGTATGGGTAAGTCCAGCGGTTTTTTGTTTTGTTTATAAAACAAAATTTGAGGCAATATTTAGTGTATAGAAAATCAAATATTTGAATATATTAATGTAATGATAAAACTTTGGAATTTTATTATAAAATCCTTGACTTTTTATATTTGATTTTGTATCCTTGAAACGTTATATTTTGTGAGGAAAGAATATGGAAACAATTATGCCAGTTTTTAAAAATGAAGAAGACAAAACTATTGTTATTTTGACTTTGGTTTTAGCTATATTTTTGGGTTTTCTTGCTCCGTTAATTGTAATGTTATTTTTTAAAGAAAAGCTTAGTGAAAATTCTTTTTCTATTGTAAAAACTTTGCTAAATTTCGAGTTAATGCTTTTGCTTTTTTGTATTATATTTATGATACCAATTGTTGGTTGGCTAATTGCTACTATTGGAGCACCTGTAGTTGCGATAATAAATTTAATTTTCCCTATAATGGCTTTAGTTGCTGTTATAAATCAACAAGCAGTCAAATTTCCTGTTTTGTTTAAGTTTGTAAAATAATTAATAATTGTCGTCTTTGAATTTTTCTATCCAAACGTATGTGTTTGGGTAACATTTGCATTCTAATTCTTCTGTTTGTTGTTTTAGTTTTTCCCATATATCTAAAAAATTATTAGAACTCTCATCCAAAAAAGGATTTTTATCGTTTGTGTGAGATTGTGATGAAATATTTTTTTCAAAACAATCTTTTGGGTTATTATTTTGTTTTTTGTTTTTTTCCCAAAACATATCCACCTGTTTTTAATTCAGATATTATATTATTGCAAGTGCAATTTTCTTTTAAATCAGAATTTAGTATAATTTTTTGACAAAATTTTGGCTAATCCTTTTAGACTTGGATTTTTAAAACAACATAAAGAAATTATACTTTCGGCTCCACCAAAAAGTTTAATATCATAATCAAGGGCACAACTTACAAGTATTTTTTGCGTTTTAATTTTTTCAAATAATTTTAATTGTCCTTTATGGATATGAGCGTTATATGAAAGAAAAATTACGACAGTGTTTTCATCTATTAGTTGCGTTATTTTATCTATTTCATCTTCATTTGGATCTAATGGGTAAGAGAGTTCTTTTACGTTAAATTCTGGTAAAAAATCAGAAAGTTTATTATGATTTGCACTTAAATTGTATATTTCTTTTGTGTTGAATGCTATAATTGTGTATTTTTTTTCTTTTTGTAACGGTAAAATGTCGCTTTTTTTATCTATTTTTATTGTTTTTTCTGCAATTTTGTCAATAATTTGTTGATTTTCTTTTATTTGTAGAGGTATTGGGCAAAATTCAACTAAATTTTTATTTTTAAAATTAACAATTTTTTCATAGGCAGTGTTTATTTTATTTTGTAATTCTTTATCTTCGCAAGCAATTTGAGCAATTTCATCTATTGTTTCTATTAGTTCATTTGTAATATTTCTAAAAATTAAAATATCTATTCCTGCTTTTAGGGCAAGTATAATACTTTCTTTCAATCCATAATTTTCTGTTATTCCACCCATTACCATGTCATCTGTTAGAATTAAACCTTTAAATTTTAGTATGCTTTTCAAATATATTTCAATTGCATTTTGTGAAAGTGATGCGGGCGTTTTTACTTCGTCAAAAAAAGGAAAATGTATGTGAGAAACCATTATTGCGTCTATATTATTTTGAATGGCGTATTCAAAACATACGAGGTGATTTTTATAAAATTTTTCGTATTCCATTGCAATTCTAGGCATTTTTTTATGAGAATCAATTTCTGTATCTCCGTGTCCTGCAAAATGTTTAGCACAGCTAAATATATGAATATTTTTAAATGCATTAATCGCAATTTGAGAACATTTATTGACTATAAAAGGATTATTTCCAAATGATCTAACACCAATAATTGGATTGTTTGGATTTGTGTTTACATCTAAAACTGGTGCTAGGTTAAAATTGATTCCTAAATCTCTTAAATCTATCGCCATTAGTTCATAATGATTTTTTATATATTCTTGATTTTCAAGTCTGCTAATGGCTTTTGGAGTTAAATATTCATTTTTAATATCTAAAAATATAGTCCTTTCGACCAAGCCACCTTCTTGATCTGTGGAAAAAAATAGTGGAATGGTTGCCAGCTTTTTAAATCTTTTTATAAGTGATTTGAATTCGTTTCTAATTTTTATATTTTCTGCAAAAAATATAATACCTCCCAAGCCTTTAGGAATTAATTCCCAAAGCTTAGCAGGAGGTTGTTCTCCTTCGTATCCAAAAATTAAAGTTTGCAAAATTTTTTGCTTTAATTCATCTTTTTTCATAGAATAATCATACATTTAATTGAAGATAAATGGCAATATCTTTAGTAAAATGTAAAAATAAAATATTAATCAGGGAGAAATTATAAAAAATGAAAAGTTTTTTAAGTAGATTAATTGCATGTTTCACTCTTATAATTTTTGTATTTGTGAGTGGAATTTGGATGACTTCCGGTGCAGATGCTGCGCCAAGAAAAAAGTCCAAAGGTGGCTTAAGCCAAGAACAAATTGAGAACATGAACAAAGATTTGAATAATTTGACTAGAAAAATTTATGCAAATTCGCTTTTTTCACCAAAAGATAATGAAACTATGATAAATATTAAACTAAATTTAGATGAGGCTATGCTAAAATCAGCATCTCCTGAGTATGCTCCATTGTACTATATGGAAGCTAATTTGCTAAAAAAACGTAATTACAAAAATGAAGCGATTGAGTGCTACCAGACAATAATTGAAAATTTTGCGGACACCGCATTTGCCCCTAAAGCTAAACAAGAGCTTATTAAAATGGGTGTAAAAATTGAGATGCCGATAGAAGAAGAGGAATTAGAAGAATAACTTATTACAACTGTTTCCGTTTTATGAAATAGCCTTGTCTACGGGGATATTTTCCTGCGTAATAACCTTGAGCTTCATCTGATGACAAATATTGTCCGCAAACATTGCAAGAAGTAGGCTGAAAACCTTTTATGCAAGAATCTAATGGAGAAGCTGTTTGGGCTTTTCGAAGCATTTCTTGTATTTTAGTAGTAGTTGCAGAATCGCATCCAGCATATTTAATTAATCTTAAAATTTCTACTGCATACTTAAGTGCATTACGTTCGTTGTCTTCTTTGGGTAAATACAAAATTGCTGTCTCAACAAGCTCATTCCCATTTTCGGCGATAGGATTGTTATATAAATAGATGGCTATACTATTTAATGCATTAGCTCTTTTTTGTGGCTCAAGTTCGCCTATTTTTTTTATTTCATCTAAAATTTCTTTTTTGTTTCTGATTTCGACTTTACCTTGAAAATTAGGCTGAGAAATATTTAGGTTTGATCGGGATAAGTAATTAGATGAATTAAAATTTACGAACATTTTGTTTCCTTTCATAAGTTTCAAGTTACATGTAATGTAAAAATGAAAAAAATTTTTTTTGCTATATACATTAGTTGGAGGAGAAAATTTTTATTAAATCATAAGTATGAACGATGTAATACTTTAGTTTAAAGTTTAGAATTACTAGTATACTCCTTAGAAACAATACACACGATTATCTAGCTATGCATCCCTGATTTAAGTTCGCATAGCTTTTTTATTTTAGTTTACATAATTTCGAGAAAAGTATACAATAGTTCTAAAATTGCTCGAAGGAGAAAAAATGAAAGTATTAATTCTAGCAGGCGGATTGGGAACTAGATTATCTGAAGAAACAGATTTGCGTCCTAAGCCTATGGTAGAAATAGGTGGCAAACCTATTTTATGGCATATAATGAAGACTTATTCTTATTATGGCTTTAATGATTTTGTTATTTTGACTGGCTATAAATCTCATATAATCAAAGATTATTTTATAAATTATTACAACAGATATTCTGATATAACAGTTGATATGGCAAATAATACTGTAGAAATTCATAAAACTCGGCATGAACCTTGGAAAGTTACCATGCTTTACACAGGACAAGAAACAATGACTGGGAGTCGAATTAAAAAAGCACAAAAATATGTAGAAAACGAACCCTTTATGCTTACATATGGGGATGGAGTTTGCGATGTAAATATAAATAATTTGCTTGCGGCACATAAACAATCTAAAAAATTGGCTACAATAACGGCAGTACAACTTTCTGGAAGATTTGGAGCTTTGGTAATAAAGGATAATAATATGATTACTTCTTTTATGGAAAAACCAAAAGGTGAAGAAAGTTGGATAAATGGTGGATATTTTGTTTGTGAACCTGAAGTATTTGATTATATTTCAGATGGAGATGATGTAATTTTTGAAAAAGCTCCTTTAGAGAATCTAGCAGCAGACAATCAACTTAATGCTTTTAAGCACAGAGGATTTTGGCGCCCTATGGATACATTGCGTGATAAAATAGCCTTGACCGAGTTATGGCAAGCTAATAAGGCTCCTTGGGCTGTTTGGCAAGAAAATAGTTAAATTATTTTAGTTATTTATCTTTTTTAAATAAAGTTCTTCTATAAGAACATAAATTGCGGCTGCAATTGCAGGAGATAGTATGACTCCAAAGACTCCTAAAGTTGCTCCTGCTATAAGAATAACACTTATAATAATTAAAGGTGGCATGTTCAAAAATTTTCCATACACAAAAGGAGTAATAAAATTTTCTATTCTTTGTATTACTAAATAAGCAACGATAACTCCTAAAGCCAACCAAGGACTTACTAGTAAAGCGAGTATAACAGCTGGTACTGCAGATAATATTGGACCAACAATTGGTACTACTTCTAATAGACCTGCTAAAATACCCAATAACAAAGCAAAAGGCAGCCCCATAAATTGCATTACCAAGCCTGTTACTAAACCAACAAGAAACATGATTAACAACTGTCCTCTAACATATCCACCTACTCTGGTTGTAATTGTCGCAGCAATGTTGGCTACATAATTACGTTTTTCTTTTGGAAAAAAAGAGAGGAATCCTTCTTTAAGAGATTCTCTATCTAATAAAATAAACATGACTAATGCAGCTAATGTAAAAAAAGCAACAACAATACCAAAAATAGTAAATGTAAAATCGATAGATTTTTTTACAAAATCTTCGCTGTATCCAAAAAGTTTACTTGCTAATTCTTCAGTTGAAGGCAACATAAAACTCAAATGGGATGATCTATATATTGCTGTCCATTCCGATATTTTTTCGGTTAATCTGGGAAAAAATTGATGAAACTGTTCTAATTGATGAGTTAATATAGCAAAAAATGGAATAAATACTGTTGCTATAAAAATAATCAATACAGTAAATACCAGTGCAACAGCTAAGGCAACTGGCATTTTTTTTCTCAAAAAATCAATTAATGGAAACATTGCACTAGCAATTATGTAGCCAGCAAATAGGAATAGTATAATATCTTTTGCGATTATTAAACCTAATACTAGTAAAGTAATAGCAATTATTACAATTATTGATTTTATAGAAACAGATATTTTAATTTCATTCATATTTATACTCCGTAAAATTACTATTTTCGCTGATTATAACATATAAAAAAAAATTCGGCATGGTATTTTTTTTAATCGATTAGGCAATTTAAAAGTAAACATGGTTTTTATTTACATATATGGGAAAATTAATTTTGCTTGGGAAAACATATTAGGAGGACATTTGGGTATGGAAATTAAAAAAGTTGAAAATCAAGCAAATCTTCAAAATACTTCTGAAGATAAAAAGCTGCAACAACCAAACGAAGAAAAAGGATTTTTTGGTTCTATTTGGGGTGGCATATCTGATGCAGCTGAGGCTACTTGGGATGCTGCAAAGACTGGCTATTCGTACGTAAAAGATGGAGTTGAATACGTAAAAGAAAAAGGTGGTTGGAATGATTTGGTTGCTGCACAAGATAGGGCAGATGGACGCGTAGAATTAATAACGAAGGAAACTAAAGGATTGGGATACATTCCTGCATTAGCGGGTAATTTATCTGCACAGCCAGCTGATGTAACTTCGTATGTTTCCGAAAAAATTACTACTCAATCTGAAAAACTTGATGAGGCAATTGACAATCTAGAAACAAAAGAAACTAAAGATAACGCTGACAAAGCTGCTAATGCTGGCACAGGTTTATTAAAAGCAGTAGCTTCCCCAGTTAAATTGTTGAATGGAGTTTTAAATTTTGCCGGAGGTTCTTCTGATGTAGTAAGTTCAGGATTGAAACTTGAAGGTTATACAAATAATTTAATTGATGAAAGTACTAAAAAATCTTTGGGAATTGTGGCTGATAGTTTGAAAGATTATTCAATTGAAAACATCAATGATAAAAAGACTGCAATTGCAGTAGCAACTCGTTTAGGCATTGATCCTGAAAAACTTTCTGATATGGACACTGATGAAGTTCGTGAATTGATTAAAAGAGAATACGATGTTGAAAATCCAGCAGGAAAAATTTCAAGAGAAACAGTTCTTGTTGCAGCTGCTAATTCTGCTGCAAAGGAATTAGTAAATAAAAATACTGATCTTTTAGTTCATCAATTTGATACAGGTGTTGATAAATTAGATAAAGCCCAATTGCAGTCAAGAGAAGCTGTTTCAGATGTATTAAATGCTCCTGCATCTGTAATTGATTTGACAGAATCAGGTTTGAATGCAGGTATTCAATATGTTGCCGGAGAAGAAGTAGCTAAAGCTACAACTGCTCCTCTTCGTTTTGCATCTGGTTTGTTACAAACAGTAACAACTTCGTTTGATGGAAAAGAAGGTACTACCAAAAAAGCAGTAAATAAATTGGTAAGCGGAATTACTTTTGGTTTAATAGATGGCGAAGAAGAAGCTAAAGATGAACCAAAAGAACAAACAGAGTCCAAGCCAGAAGAAAAATCAGAATCAACTTGGTATAATCCTTTAAGTTGGTTCGGCGGAGCTGAACAGGAAGCTGTTGCAGAAGTTAAACCATCAACTCCTACTCCAACTCGCGAAGAAGTTATTGAAACTAAAAAAGCTGAATACCAATCTTTATTTGAAGCAGAGAAAAAGGAAGCAATGACTTCGCAAGAAGCTATAAAAAGTAGAGCCGAAGTAAATGTAGATGAAATATCTGCTAAACACATCAGAGGTTTATATGCTGCTTCATTAGCTGCTAATGCATCTGGAAATACTGAAGAAGCTCAAAGACTTTTTGCCGAATTTGATAAAAATGTTAAGTTAGCGAATAAAAATCGTGCTAAATACATAGAAAAGGCAGAAGCAAAATTAAGTACTGAAATGGACACAAGATTGCAAAATGCTGAGTTGGAAGCTGCTTCGTTAGTTGCTAACGGTAGTATCGATTTTAATGATGCAAAAAGACTTGCTCAAAGAGCTGAAAATGCTGGTGTTGCAGGAACAGAATTTTGGAATAATATAGATAGTACTTATTCTAATGCTGATAATACTGCAGGCGAAAGAGGTTTGACTTCTAATTTACTAAGTGTTGGTAAAGGATTTTTAATGACCCCGCTAAAAGCTGCATTAAAAGAAAGTGTAACTACTGCGGATAAAGTTCTAGCCAGTATGGCATGTCACGAAATAGGTGGAGCAGTAATTGCAGGCTATACAGCAGCTAAAAAAGGTAAAGAAGCAGTAACTGAAATTTCAAATAGTACATATAATTCTGCGTTAAAGCAAGCAGGTTATGAAAAAGCAGGTGAAGCTCTAGCATATGCTACATTAGCTGTAGGCTTAGCTGTCCCTGGAGCTGTTACTGATGGTCATTGTTGGCATTTGACAAAACACGGTGAAAATTATCATTTTGGTTGTGGTCATGACCATGGTTCTTACACACCAAGTTTGGATGATATTTTCCAAAATAATCCTAGTGGTTTCCCTGAATTGTTGTAAAGATATTTACTATCAAAACTCCCTGCTTAAAGCAGGGAGTTTTTGACGTAAATAAAAATTTATAATTCAAAAATAATTTCTTTTATCCAATTGCTTCCTTGTATCAAACTTTTGTAATCTAACATTTCTTCTGGCGAATGCATATTTAAAATATTAGCAATTCCAAGTAACATTGGTTTAAATTTTTCAGCATTTGCATTTGTTTTATTGTTTTGCAAAACGTGTGTCTCTGCGCCTGCATGAAAAGATGAAGGTTTTGTTTCCAAACCTGTTTTTTTAGCAGCATTAAGTACAATACTCAAAAATTTTTCATTATTATCTTTTACAAAAGGTTTAAGATGAGTTTCAAATTGGTAGGAAATTTTAATTTTATTTTTGTATTTTTGCGAAATTTTATCTACAATTTGCTTAATTTCTTCTATTAAACAATTTTCATTTTCGGGGTCAGAACTTCTTATAGAATATGAAACGTAAGCGTTAGATGCAATAATATTTCTGAAAGATTTTTGTGCTATTTCTTCCATTATTTGATTTTGTGAAATGATATTTAAGTTGTCTTTATTGTTTAGCAAATATATCCCTGCGCTTCCTCCAATTATTGCTCCAGAGTTAATAGAGGTAATTATTCCTAGTTCATTTTGTTTATAAACTCCTTGTGGAATTTGTGAAATAATTTCTGCGAGAACTTTATTAGCACTTATTCTCGTTTCATCAGCTATATCAATTCCTGAATGCCCACTTTTCCCTTCTGTTACATAAATAGTTAAATTTGTAAAACTTGCTCCAGCAACATTACATTCCCCTAGGTTGCTCCCATCCAGTATTAATGCATTCTGCGAAGTTATTTGAGTTGTATCAAGATTTTCTATACCTGTCATTCCAAGTTCTTCATCTTTAGTAAAAACAGCTTCAATTTTGGGATGGGAAATTTTAGGATGTTCTTTGAAATATACAAGGATGTCTAAAATAACTGCTATTCCGGCTTTATCGTCAGCTCCGAGCGTTCTTTTTTTGTCCGTTTCAATGTATTGATTGTCAGATGACAAGCAAATATTTACCGGATCATTGCTGCCTACTACATCCATATGAGCGCTTAGTAAAATAGGTTCATTATTATTATTGTTTGCTTCTAAGTAAGCAATAACATTCCCATATGAATCTTTTTTAGCTGAAATGTTTTTATTAGCCAAGATTTCTATAATTTTATTTGCTACTTTTTCTTCTTTTAAACTTGGAGATGGAATTTCTGCTAATTGTATGAAATAATCGATAACTTTATTTTCCTTTTTAAGTTTTTCTAGTCCCATTTGTTGTTCTCCTTTTTGAAAATTCTTTGACTTACTTTCGAGGGTAAAAGTAAAAACACAAATAATTATTAAAATAAAAAGTATTAAAATTTTTTGCATAGCTAAATTATAGAACAAAAATAATTTGGATTATTCCTTTATTGATACTTTTTATGAATGATGACAAATAACAAAAAATAATTATAATCTAGTTAGTAGATAATATAAGGATGGAATTATGTACGATAGAAGCAAAACTACTGGTATTTTTACTGCCGCGCAAAGTGGCATGCAAAGTACTATTCAATACCTTTTGCAAAATAATACTACAGGAATTAACCGGACAAATTTGAACAATGCAATATACAACAATACTTCAGGTATTAATTCTACTTTCTTTCAAATGCTTAGCAATCAATTTTCTACTTTAGATACAAACAATGATGGAATTTTAGATGCCGATGAAGCTAATAACATGCTTACAAATTTGTCTACAGGTCTTACTAGAGACCAAATTTTGCAATTACGTTCCCAAGGTGCTATTGATGAAGAACTTGCAAATAAGATAATTTCTAATTTTTCCAAAATCGACACAAATGGAGACGGCAAAGTTTCTGAGGCAGAAATAAATGCTTTTTGTATAGATGAAGAAGTTCAAACTAAAAGGGATGAACAAAAAGATTTAATGATAAAAAATATGTCTCTTTATTATGAAACAGATACAGAAGATATTTCTTCGGCTGAAGAAACTTAGTTTAAGCAATAAAATTTAAACCAAGTTTGGTAGAACCAACTAATGGACATTCTTTTAGTAATTGATTTACAGTTTTGTATTGGGTTCTGCGGGGTTTTGCCATTGCTGAAGAAATATTTTGCGCACATTGTGCATACATATTGGCTGTAGGCTTTATGTTTTTGTATCTTAAATTAAAAATGTTAATTTGTTCTGCTGTTGACATCTCTCTTCTCCACTGCTCGCTATACTTTAATAAAAACATTTGGTATATATTTATTGCGCAAAAAGTATATATTAGTGTTATCTTATCTTAATATTTCTTAACTATTGACTTTCTTTGTAGATTTGCTTGAAATTTAAATTTTTTAACATATATTGGTAAAAAATTTTTTTATGCGATAAAATAGTTGATATGCAAAAGAGAACAAAATTTTCTATTATATTTATAGTTTTTATACTGATACTTGGGATTATTGCCTTTGTTTTTGCTGGCAGGTGGACTAAAGAATTTCAAGCTTTTTTGGTATCACAAGGTGCTGTTGAATATGCAAAGGTAAATGATGTAGTTATAACCGAAACTAAAGATGGTATTAAATATTGGGAAATATATGCTGCAGTTGGTGAATATGATGCAGAAAAAGTCCAAGCTACTCTAACTGATATCGTAGGAAATTATTACCAAAAAGGAGAAGTGGTAATGAGTTTTACTGCACCAAAAGGTACTTATAATTCTGAAAACAAGCAAATTTCTTTGCTTGAAAATGTAAGGATAGTAGGAAAAGATGATGCAGAACTTACTGCTAACAAAGTTTCTTGGGTAATGTCAGAAGATGTAGTAAGAGCAGAAGGAAATGTGGTAATAAACAAAGCTGATGAGATTATTGCTTTAAGCAATAAAGCTACTATTACCAAAGATTTTGAAAAAATTGAAATTATAGAAAACGCTGAAGTACGGGTTTATAAAGAATACAAAAAAAAGAGGTTAGAATAATGAGAGTTTCGAAATATTTTATTTCTTTATTGATTTTATTGATGCTTGTAAACGTTGCATTCGCAAAGAATTTAACAGTTGAATCAAAAAAACAAGTTTATGATGATGCCAAAAAATTAATTACATTAGATAAAGAAGTAAAAGTTACGATTGATGATGTTAATGTTAGAAGTCCAAAGGCATTTTTAACCATAAATCAAGCTGGGAAACCGGATACTGCAACTTTTGTTGAAGGAGCTCATGCTATTCAAATTACTAAAAATAGCAAAAGTGAAACAAAAGCAAATATTTTAAAATTGTCGTTAATTTCGAAAGAAGTTGAGGCTACAGGTAATGTACAATCAAGAATAGAAAAATTGGGCAAACCGACAGTTACAATAAAATCAGATTACCAATCATTTAACACAAATACTAATTTAATGGAAGCTAAAAATAATGTAGTTATGACATACGATGATATAAAAACAAATTCTGAAGCAGCGAAGATATGGCTTTCTAAAAAGGGCGGATTAGAATATTTAAAACTTATAGGAAGTGCAAAAGTTATGCAAGACAAAATTCTAGTAACTGGTTCGGAGGTAAATTTAGATGCAAACACAGAAATAATGACTTCAGCAGGTTCTGCTTATACAAACGTAAAAGTTGATGAAGCTACTACTGTAAAAATTTGGGCAAATAATCAACAATACAACAACAAAACAAATACTGCTATGGCATCAGGAGCTGTAAAAATAATATACAATGATTATATTGCAACGGGTCCAAAGGCTGTTATGTTAGCTAATCCCAAAACAAAAAGACCTAATAAAATTATATTTTCGGGACGTTCAAAAATTAAAGAAGGAGACAAAAGTATAGAAGCTGACAGTATAGTAATTACTATGAATCCCAAAAACTTTACTGCTGAAGGGAATGTAAAAACTCAAATTAATAATTTAGAAAATTTAGATTCTGGGAATAAAGGATTTTAATATGGCGATAAAAGCAACAAATCTAATAAAAATATATGATAATAGAACAGTAGTAAATGAAATTTCTTTTGATGTTCAGCCAGGTGAAGTTGTAGGTCTTCTTGGTCCTAATGGAGCGGGCAAAACAACAACTTTTTACATGTTAGTAGGTTTAATAAAAGCTAATTCAGGTAAAATTGAACTAGATGGAATAGATTTAACAAATGAACCTATGCATAAAAGAGCAAAAGCAGGAATAGGCTACCTCCCTCAAGAAACTTCAATTTTTCGTCGTTTAACAGTTGAAGAAAATATAAAATTAGTTTTGGAAATGAACGAAAAATTAAATAATAAACAAAAAGTAGAAAAACTTGAAGAACTGTTAAATGATTTTGGTGTAGAAAGACTTCGTAATGTTTCTTCTGTAAAATTATCAGGTGGAGAAAGAAGAAGAGTGGAAATTGCCAGAGCACTTGCAGCAAGTCCAAGATTTATTTTGCTTGACGAGCCATTTACAGGTATTGATCCAATTGCAATTCAAGAAATTCAAGCACACATACGAAAACTTACAGAAAAAAATATAGGAGTTTTGATTACAGATCATAACCCCAAAGCAACTTTGTCTATAACAGATAGAGTAAATTTAATATTTGACGGAAAGATTAAGATAGCTGGTAACAGTGTGGACGTTGCCAATAATCCTGATGCAAAAAAGTTTTATCTTGGTGAAGATTTTGTATTATGATGAGATTTGGTTCTGCAAAAATATTGGATAAATACATATTTCAGCTTGTTGCAATAGCAACATTTGTTGGAATTATTGCGTTTGTTGTGGTTTGGATTTCTCCGGAAACATTATTTAAAATTATTCACAGAGTAACTTATAACCAAATAACTTTGCAACAGGGTTTAGAATGGTTTTTCTTTGAAATACCTACTATTTTGGGCAAAGCAATACCTGTTGGTTTATTATTAGGGACTCTGTTTGTGACAGATATGCTGAGCAGAAATTTTGAACTTGTTATTTTACGTTCTATTGGAGTAAGTTTTTGGCGTTTAATGCGCCCCATCTTAGTGTTAAGTGGAATTTTCGCCATATTTTGTTTCTTTGCGTATAATACTTTTATTCCTTATTCTTCTCAAAGAGTAGAAAAGATTAAAGCTGGAAATGATCGTGAAGAAATTCAATGGTCTTATCTTGAAAAAGATGAACAAAGTAATCCAAAACAATTGATTATTGTTTCAAAAACTAATGGTGATTACATGAAAAATATAAATATTTTTCAAATTACTCCCGAAATTACTACAAATTCCAAAGAAGATGCATCTATGAAAAATATTATATTTGCAGAAAATGGTAGATTTCAAAACGATAAATTTATTGTAAATGATGTTACAATTTATGAACTTCTTGGAACTGGTATATACAAAAACATAAAGAAAATTGATGAAATGGTTATTTTAGAAGGTAAAACAGCAATTAATGCTAACAAACTTCTTCAGATGTACGATGTTAAGCCGGATGAATTAACTCAAAAAGAATTAAAAGAACATTTAAAATTATTGAAAGATGAACAAATTAAAGATGAATATAATGCAAATTTAAATAATTTATATCAAAGATTTGCACAAACTTTGAGTTGTATTATATTTGCGATTTGTGGTTTAATTTTAGGCTGGAGCAGACCTAGAGAAAATAGATTCTTAGGTTTTACAATAGGTGCATTAATAATATTTGCATATTATTTAACGGTTCCATTCATTAATATGCTTGCAGAGAAATCTATACTACCACCTATCATAACAGCATTTTTACCGTTAATTGTTATATCTATTGCAATGATTTTTTATGCTAAAAGCAAAGATTTATAATTTTGCAACCAAAACAAAATAAACAGCCATAATGCTAATGCCAGATAATGCAAACCACCATTGCATAACAGGAGGCTGATTTTGCCAAGCCCACAATAAACTCATTGATGGTTCAGTTATTTCTTCTTGTCTTTCTAATATCTTGAAAATACCTTTTTCCATCTGAAACCTCTCTCCATAAAAACGTTCTTATATTATTTTGCAATTTTTTCTTATTATAAACATCAATCTATAGGTCTATTTTTAGGGATTATTTCATATTATTAAAAAATTGCGGAGCATCGACAGATTTTATAAATTTAACTTTTGGATATGCGTTTTGCAAATCAGCTAATATATCAAAAAAACAATGGTTAACTATTACATATTGAATTCCATCATTACTCAAATTTTTGTCTAAACCAGATGTAATAATAAAAGAGCCGTCTCTATAAGCTTCTACTGCTCCTAAACCTGCTCCTGCACCTTGGTATTCTTGTTTTAATCCTAGAGGAAAAGTATGAAATGCTTTATTTTTGTTTATTCCTTTTGTCAAAAAATTGTGCAATGTTTCTAATTGTGCTTTGAAAGATTCTTTTGCAATTCCATGTGCATCAATTCTTTGGGCTACATCTGCATTTAAACCTAATAAATCTATTTCCATACCACCTTCGTTTGCATGTCTCATTTGGCTGTATGTCTTTTTTTGTAAAACTTTTTTGAATAATTTATCTGTTATGCTTTCTGTTTTAGCAGTTTGGGGGTTAGTCGTAATATTTATTCCACAAACTTCTTTCCAGTATTGTCGTAATGAATTGTTAGAGGCTTTTTTTAGTTTTATTGCTTCATTTATGGGGTTTTGAGAAAGCATTTCATGTGATTTTTTTATTAATGCTTCGTATAATCCTTCGTTTCCGTTTTTTTGGTATATTGTAAAAAGTTTTTGTATTCCTTCATTATGTTCAAAAAATCTATCCGTAAGCTTGTTTGATACTTTTTGATATTTTTCAAAAATATCAGATAAATATTTGTTTTGTATTTTTGTTTGTGCAATTAAATTAAATAAATCTTCAGAAGGTTGATGATTAAATTCAGGTAAAACTTTGGCTAAATCATCTCCAAGATTCACGGTCGTATTTCTTATAGCCTTAATACTTTTGCCTTTTGGAACTGCTTTAGCTATTGCCTTAGCAATTTTCCCCACAACAATTAAGTAATTCACAGATAATTTCCCATTTTACCTTATATCTATAAAAAACAAATAATAGGAAAATATTGCTATTTTTACTCTTCTTGAGCAGGAGATTCGTTAGTAAAAGGATTTACGCTAAGACTAATTCTTCTATCATCAGGGTTAAATTTAACTACATAGGTTTCAATTTCACTTCCTGAATCAAGTGCAACATTATTTGTTTGCTGATATTCAAGTAAATCTTTATATGGCAATAAAGCTTCTACCCCTTGTAAAATTTCTACAAAAGCCCCAAAAGCTTTTATTCTGGTAATTTTCCCTTTTACTTTGCTGCCTTCTTTTATTTCTTCTTTTGCTTTTTCCCAAGGATCTGCTTGGAGATTTTTCAGGCTTAAACTTACTCTTTGTTTATCATGATCTATTCCAATTACCTCAACTTTTATTATGTCTCCAACTTTTATGATGTCAGATGGGTGGTCTACCCATCTCCAAGACATTTGAGAAAGTGGTAAAAGACCATCTATTCCGCCTATATCAACAAAAGCACCAAAATCTGCAAGTCTTACAATTTCCCCTTCAATGATACTACCAACTTCTACATTTTCGAAAGTATTTTTTCTCTTATCTGTTTGAGAATCATTAATAAGTTTTCTTTGAGAAAGAATAAGATTAGAAGTAGCAGAATCAATTGAAAGAATTTTAACTTCTATAGATTGCCCTATGCATTCATTAATGTCTTTTATTCGCAAATGACTTGATGGAATAAATGCTTTCAAACCATATACTTCTGCAAGTAAGCCACCTTTAACTGCAGCTTTTACTTCTGCCATAACACTTTCATTGTTTGCAAAAATTTCTTCAATTTTTTTCCAACTATAAGCTTGGGCAACTCTTTTATGAGAAAGTGTAAGTTGTCCATCTTCATCTTCTTCTTTTATTATTAAAAATTCGTATTCTTCTCCAATTTTCAAAGCTTCTTTAAAGTTTTTACTATTTTCGCAAAATACTTCTTTAGGGTGAACATAAGCTACTGCTTTTGCACCAATATCAACCAAAACTCCGGAATTATCTATTGACACAACAACACCTTTTACCAAATCTCCTTTAGAAAATTTATAATCATATTTATCTAGTAGTTCTGCAAAACTTGAGTTGCTGTTTATTTTTTCATTACCCATTTATTTTAAAACTCCATAAGCTACGGTTGACACAAGCTTATCCATGCAAAATTTGCTTTAGATATTATCCACCACTTGTAATTATAACATATTTAATAAAAAAAAGAAGCCCCCATGTGATTTAAGGGGGGATTCAAAGGCTAAACATTACACCTTAAAACCTATTTACATATAGATTTTTAAATAATAAAATAATGTTGTATTTTAAATGGAGTCAAGGGATTGTCAAAACGAATTGTTATTGAGGGTGGTAAAGAATTACATGGCGAAGTTGCTATCAGCGGAGCTAAGAATGCAGTATTAAAACTTATTGCAGCTGCTCTTCTGGTTCAAGATATATGCATAATACATAATGTGCCAGATCTATCAGATGTTGAGACCATGGTGGAGCTTATTAATTGTTTAGGAGCTAAGACTAAATACAACAAAATTACCCAAACAATTGAAATTGATGCACGTAACATTAATAATTGTACAGCTGACTATGCATATGTAAGTAAAATGCGTGCATCTTTCAATGTTTTAGGAGCTTTGCTAAGTAGATGCGGCGAAGCAAAAGTTGCTTTGCCTGGTGGATGTGCAATAGGGGAACGCAGAGTTGATTTTCATATTAAAGGTTTGCAGTTATTAGGGGCAAATGTAAATATTGAAAATGGTTACGTAATTGCTTATGCAGAAAATTTAATTGGAGCAGATATTTCACTTGCTTTGCCTTCTGTTGGTGCGACAGAAAATATTATGCTTGCATCAATTTTTGCTGATGGAGTAACTAGAATTCAAAATGCAGCTCAAGAACCTGAAATTATTGATTTGGCTAATTTTTTAAATATGGCAGGTGCTGATATATCTGGTGCAGGGACTTCTGAAATTATAATTAACGGGGTAAAAAAAGGTTCTTTGCATGGAATAGAGTATTCTACAATTCCAGATAGAATTGAAGCAGCAAGCTATATTTGCGCTTTATGTGCGGTTGGTGGAGAAATTTTGGTAAAAGATATTATTCCTTCTCATTTAACATTTTTCTTGAATAAATTACAAGAAATTGGAGTACAAATTGAAGCAATAGATCCATATATATTAAAAGTCAAAAAAGATAAAGTATTAAAGGCTACAAATTTGGTTACTCAGCCATATCCTGGCTTTCATACTGATATGCAGGCTCCAGTGATGAGCGTGTTGTCTCTTGCTGATGGAATAAGTATTATTACAGAAAGTTTGTTTGAAAATAGATTTATGCAAGTACCTGAATTACGCAGAATGGGTGCTAATATTCAACAAGAAAATTCAAAAGCAATAATAAAAGGTGTTGAATATTTAACTGGTGCAGAAGTAAAAGCAAGCGATCTTAGAGCCGGTGCTTCTCTTGTTATTGCAGCTTTAGCGGCAAGAGGAACATCTTCTATTAGTAATATACACCATATTGATAGAGGATATGAAAAACTAGAAGAAAAATTTACTCTTTTAGGAGCAAATATTAAAAGAGTTGAAATAAATGAAAATTTATCAGATAATCAAATTGGCAATCCAAAGGTAATGATTTTATGACAAAATACAAGAGATGGTACGATTATGATCCAATGCTTCTTGAAGTAATAGAAATGCTTAGGTTTTATCAAGATGAATTAAGAGAACAAGCTAAAATTTTTCTTGAAAAAGTTGAAACACAAGCTGGTTCGGATACGGTTAATCGTTTTTATGAAACCGTAAAGCCTAAAGATGGAGGGAATCGCTGGTATGATAAAGATCCGATAATTTCTAAAGCAATAGAACTTCTTCGGGTTGTTCCAATTAATGTGCAAAAAAGTGTTTCAGAACATTTCATTAAGTCGCTTGAAGAAATCGGCATAACAAAGGAAGATATAAGAAAATCTTTGGAAAAAAACTAGATGTATAATATTGAAAGCATTTACAAAAATTTTTCCGAGTCGGAAAAATCCCATAGTACTCAGGTTACAAAGCTTGCTGTATTGATTTTTCAAAATACTCAATTTTTGCATGAATTAGGTGACAAAGAACTGGAATATCTAAAACAGGCAGCAAAATATCACGATATAGGAAGAACAATAAGTTCATCTGAACATTATATTAAATCATATGAAATAATTGTAAATTCAGCTTTAAAAGGATTTACTAAAGCTGAATTAGAAGTAATTGCTCAAATTGCTCGTTATCATTCTGGGGAAATACCTTCTAAATTTGATAAATATTTTAAAAAATTAGATAATTCACAAAAAAGAATTGTGAAAAAATTGGCAGGAATTTTACGTGTTGCTGATTTGTTAGATCGAGAACATCTAGAATTAGTAAAAAATATTGATTTTGAATTTATAAAAGAAGGACGTATTCTTGTAATGCAAATTTCTGTTTTGCAAAAAGGTTATTTCCCTGATGTAAAAATTTTGGCTAAAAAGAAAATACTTTTGGAAAAGACTTTTATTGTCCAACTTTTAGTAAAACTTGCCAAGTAGGTTTTTATGATTAATATTTATAACAATTCAATGTTAAAAGATTGGCAGATTTGTAAACAAAAATATTATTTGAAATATATAAAAAAAATTGTTATTCCAAAAACCGAGCAAAATTTTGAATTAGGGAAAAAAGTGCATGCTCTAATTAGTTATAAATTAAATGGGTTTGATATGAATTTGATGGAAAAAATTTCTGATGAAGAAGTTTTGAAACACTACAAAAGTATTTTAAATTACAAATTGTTAAAACAAACACCATTTTTAACTGAATGGGGATTTTGTGTAAATATTGCAAATACAAAAAATTTATTTGTAGGTAGAATTGATGCTGTCTTTTTTGATAATATAACAGGTAAATATACTATTGCAGATTGGAAAACTGGCATGCAAATTCCGAAAAATCCAATTTTGGATTTGCAAGCTCAAATTTATTTGTATGCTTTTTACAAAGCCAGAAAAGATTTAAAGATTAATGTATGTGCAGAAAACATAATTTTTACTTTTGTAAGAACACCTAATTTAGAGGAAAAAAGTATAGAATTTTCTCAAGAATTATACGTTCAGTTTGAAGAGAATTTTTTGAAAACTATAAAGGAAATAAAATCTTTTGTTCCACCAAATGCCATACAAATGCAAAACAAATGTTGCTTTTGTGAATATAAATTTATTTGCGAAAAAAATACAAGAAATAACTAAGAACAAATATGTTGTTTAATTCCTTGTTTAATTTCAACAGCATCGGTTCCCAAAGCTGCTAAAACTTTATTGGCTACGCAATCTTGTTCCTTTATTATTCCAAGAAGAATATGCTCTGAATCTATTCTTTCTTTCCCTGAATTTTTGGCTTCAATCCAAGCATTATCTATAACTTTTTTGGCACGAGAAGAAATGGAAAAATTATGTGCGTCATAGTTATTTCCATAACCTATTAAATTTTCTACAATTTTTCTTGCATCTTTCATAGTAATTCCAAGTTCATTTAAAACTTTTGCCCCTATGCCATTTTCTTCCATAATAATGCCTAAAAGCAATAATTCTGAGCCTACAACATTATGACCTAGTCTTAAAGCTTCTTGTTTTGCAAATTTTAAAATTTGCATAGAAGCTGTTTTTTGTTGCTCAATTTTGTTGTTAACTTTTTGTTGTAATAATTTTATGTTTATATTTTGTTCTTTTAAAACTTTGTAAGCACTTCCTGAACGGCTTTTTAATATTCCTCCAAGTATATGTTCTGGGTAAACGCAAGATGAACCTGATTCTTTGGCTAAATCAATGGCAGAAAAAATAATTTCCCTAGCTTTTGGAGTATACAAAAAATCTGTATCATAATCAGATTTTCTGTGGAGAGGTTTGTTTAATTCTTCTATTAATTTTTCCTTGTCTACTCCAATTTCATCAAAAAAATGTCCTATGTCATCATCTAATACTGCACTTAAAATTTGAGCACTTCCAATAGCTTCGAAGTTTGAATGATGCGTAAATTCATTTGCACTTATAAATATTTCTTTTGTGTTTTCATCTTCTAATATATAATTTAAATTTATTTGGATTGAATTTTCATTGTTGTATTTTCTATTTGTAAATTCAGGATGAGTATTATTTTGAGTTTTTTTCTGAACTATTCGTTCTGTAGAATTTTTAATTCTTGCTATGTCTACATCAAAACTGTTGAATAATTTTAATATATTTATGTTTTTATTATCAATAATTGCTAAAAAAAGATGCTCAGGCATAATAGAGTGATTCTGCATTTCAATTGATTTATCCCAAGCAAGCTTCAAAACATGTTTTAAATCTTCACTAAATGGTAATATATCTTGAATTTTTCCGTTTTTTTCAAGATTTAGCTTGCTTAGTTCATGTTTTACAAATTCATAATTCATTCCTGAGGCTTTGAGAAATTTTGATGCTATTCCTGATTTTTGTTTTAAAATTGCAAGGAAAATATGTTCTGGGTATAATTTGGCATGTTTGAAGTTTAATGCTTCTTTTTGCGCATCAGTCATTACTTTGATTGCTTTTTCGGTAAATTTTTCAAACATTATTTGCTCCTTTGTTTAAATTCCTGCAATTTCTATATGTTCTTTTTCTTTCTTTAAATTTGTGTATACCCAATCAGGAATGAAAATTTTTCCTAGATATATGATGTTATTGTTGTTTGGACTGTGAAAATCTGAACCACCTGTCACAATAAGACCATATTTTTCTGCCATGGATGAATAATATTCTACCATAGCCGGAGAATGCTTTCTGTGATAAGCTTCTATTCCTCTAAGTCCATAATTCATTAAGTCTGTTACAAGTTTTTCAGGATTCGCTATATCACAAGGATGAGCTACAACCGGTATTCCTCCTGCTTCATATATTATTTCTACCGCATCGTGTGGAGTAACGGTTTCTCTTTGAATGTATACATCAGAATCGTCATTAATGTATTTAGCATATGCTTGCATTACGTTTTGAGCTCCGCCTGCTACAACAATAGCTTTTGCTATATGAGGACGTCCTATGCTTCCTCCTTTTGCTACGTAATTATTAATTTGTTCAAATGTAACGGGTATATTTGCCTTTTTGTTTAATAATTCTACTATTTTATGAGTTTGTGCTATACGGGCATGCTGTTGCTCTTTTAGCATTTTTTTAAAATTCCTGTTCTCAAAGTCCATAAAATAGCCCAGAATATGAATTTCTTCATTATTATATAAAGTATTTATTTCTACTCCCGGAAGAATTTCCATATCTAAGTTTTTTTCTTTGATATAATTTTTTGCAATATCATAAGAAAGAATATTGTCGTGATCTGTTATTGAAATAACATCCAAGCCAATTGTAGACGCTGTATCTATCAACATTTGCGGAGTGTAAGCGCCATCTGAGTATGTGCTGTGAACATGTAAATCAAGCTTCACTTTAACTTCCTTTCATATCTTTTACCTCACTGAAATCTTTTATAAATGAAATTCTTTGGATTTCTTCACAACAAAGCGTTATTTTATTAAATTTAAATTTTATTCCATTAAATTGTGCTTTATTTGAATCTGATACATCAAGCCTGTCGTGAATACATGTTAACCATCTTTTGATTGAAGTTTCTACATCCATTCCTATAATACTTTGAGCTGCCCCGCAACATCCTACATCTGTTATGTATACCATTTTCCCATCGTATATTGTTTCGTCTGCAGTTTGTATATGTGTGTGTGTGCCTAAAATAGCATTGACTCCTAATTGTTTGGCGTAATGGCACAAAGATGTTTTTTCAGCTGTCGCTTCTGCGTGGAAATCTACAAAAATTAAATCTGTCTTTCCCTTTATATCTTCAACTAATTTTCTTAAAACCTCAAAAGGTGAATCAATTGGAGCCATAAATGTTCTGCCAAGTAAATTAGTTACAGTAATTTTTATTCCGCATACATCAAATGTCCTAAAACCTTTTCCCCACTCACAATTAGGATAATTTAAAGGTCTTATGAGTGTGTCTGAATCATTTATGTATTCAAAAATTTCTTTTTTATCCCATATATGATTTCCAGAAGTCATAGCATTTACTCCGTAGCTTTTTATTTCTTCGTGATTTCTTTTAGTTAATCCAAAACCATGAGAAGCATTTTCTACATTAGCTATTACAAAATCAAATTGATTCTGTTCTAAATAGTCTTTTACAATTCTTCTTCCTGGTCTGCCTACTATGTCACCAATAAAAAGTATTTCTACGCTGTTTTGTTCCATTATTTCGCAACTTCCGTATTTCTTACTTCTCTTATAACCGTTACTCTTATTTGACCTGGGTAATCAAGTTCTGATTCAATTCTATTAGCTATATCTCTTGCAAGTTTTACGCTCATATCATCATTTACAATTGTCGGCTCAACTATAACTCTGACTTCGCGACCGGATTGTACTGCAAATGAACGTTTAATTCCCTCGAAACTTGTTGCAATTTCTTCAAGTTTTTGAATACGTTTTATGTAAATTTCTAATGTATCTCTTCGTGCTCCTGGTCTGCCTGCACTCATTGCATCTGCAATTTTTACAATATTAGCTTCCATTGTATTTGCGGGAATATCATCATGATGAGCTTCTATTGCATGTACAATCTGTTCTTTTTCTCCATATTTTCTTGCAAGTTCTACTCCAAGTTGAATATGAGTGCCTTCTTGTGTCTGGTCTACAGCTTTTCCTATATCATGCAAAAGACCTGCTCTCTTTGCTATCTCAGGATCTATCCCAAATTCTGTGGCAATCATTCCAGACAAATGACCTACTTCAAGTGAGTGGGTCAAAACATTTTGACCGTAACTTGTTCTAAAATATAATCTGCCAAGAAGTTTTATTAGTTCTGGGTGCAAATTAACTATTCCTAATTGAGCAGCTGCATTTTCCCCTTCTTTTTGCATTTTTTGCTCAATTTGTTTCCTTGATTTTTCTACTACTTCTTCAATTCTTACCGGATGAATTCTTCCGTCTGCAATTAAAGTTTCTAAAGCAGTTCTTGCTATTTCTCTTTTAACAGGATCAAGACAAGATAAAACAACTGCTTCTGGTGTGTCATCTATGATTAAATCTACTCCTGTTGATGTTTCTAAGGCTCTGATGTTTCTTCCTTCTCTACCAATAATTCTACCTTTCATTTCATCATTTGGTAAGCTTACTACTGAAACTGAGCTTTCTATAACATGTTCTATTGCACATCTTTGCATGCAATTTCCTATTATTTCTCTCGCCTTAATTTCTGCATCTTGCTTAATTCTTTCTTCATTTTCTCTTATTTTTACTGCGTATTCATGTGTTAAATCTTTATCTATTTGCTGCAAAAGAATATTTCTTGCTTCTTCTTGTGACATACAAGAAACTCGCTGAAGTTCTTCTGTTTGTTTTTGAACTAAATCTGCTAAAATATCTTCTTTCTCATATAATTCGTCCATCTTTTTGTTGTAAGCTTCTTCTTTGTCAGTTAGTTCTTGTATTTTGTTTTCTATTTTGTCTTCTCTTTGAGCAAGTTTATCTTCAAGTTTCACTATTTCATTTCTTCTCGATTTTACTTCTCTTTCAAATTCTTCCCTTTGCTCGTGTAATGCTTCCTTGGCAAAAAGTAAGGCTTCTTTTTTTTGAATAGCTATTTGTTCTTCAACTTCTCTCAATTTTTGTTGGTTAATTCTGTCCATGTCTTTTATGGACTTGGATTGTTCACTTAGCTTGATTTGTAAAACTATTGCATATATAAGAATGCATAGCCCTAAAACAGCCAGTATAATCATTGTTGGTTCCATGACATACCTCTTTTTATTCTATGACAATATCGCAGAACTGGTCTGCGTTTTAGCTATATTTAGTTATGATATATCTATTGAATTCATTTTGCAATTTCGACTATCTAACTAATTTTATTATGACATGAGTTTTAACTGTACACAAGTAAAATTTTAAAGTTTCTTTATTAAAAATTCTTTTAATTTTTTTAGCCAATTTCCCCTTTTTTCTAATGATTGAAGATTGTATGCTAAAAGTTCTATGTCACCTAATTGAATTTTTATATTTTCCGGGTAACTAATTCCTTGTAATAACTTTATTGGAGCTAATAAATGTCTGCTTTTGCTCGTGTTTATAGCAAAATATCCTTTTTGCTCTTTAGAGTTAATGTATGGATAGATTGTCGTTTGTGTATCCGAAAAGGCTTTGTCTATAGCATTTAAACTGCTCTGTAAACGCTTCTTAACACTTTGATATCTGGTTTTGGGAAAATATTTTATTGCTCTTTTATCAAGTGCCTTTTCAACTGTGAAAACTTTGTTTAATACTTTATCCAAAGCAGGGTAAAAATCTTCTGAAAATTCTGCTCCAAAAGAATTCTTTTTATTTATTTTTGTTGACGAAATTGTGTATATGCGCATGTCTTTTTCTAATTATAATTTTATACATTAAACCTGAAAAATTTTAAAATTGTTATTAAAATTTTATTTCTTTGAATTTAAAATATTAAAACAATAAGATCGATATGCTCCTCCATCTCCTTCTATAAGTTTTTCAGGTTTAATTGGATTTGTAATTTCATTTACTATTTGTTTAACGGCATCAATTGGAACAAGACCTTGGGTTCCTTGTATATTTGAGCGTCTAATATTTCCGTACATGTTTAAACTACCTTCGAAACCTTTATATCTTAATAAAGGTTTTTTGTTTGAAAAAATTGTTATTTTGGTTAGTGTTTTAATTTAGTTTAGTAAACAAAATTGCTCTACATTTTGTCAAAATGTATTATATTGCTCTGAAAAATCTGTTGGTCGTTCCGCCTTCACCGATTTTAATTCTAACTGTTCTCAAACATTTTGGACATCTGCCTATGTATGCTGTACCTTCTTTGTTTTGGTAAATTCTTGCGTATACCCCGCAGCAATCAAATTGTATTCCTAAATATTTTCTTTTTTCCATAATTTCACCTTTAGTAAAATTATAAAACTTTTGTGTTTTAAAAACGTCAATTTAATACATTATTTTTTTAATGTGTAACTTTCTTCGCTTTTAAATTTTCGATTCATTAAATTATACAACAATTGTTCGTGTGAGATATCTGTGTAAACAGCTTCGTATACGGTTTGAGATAATGGAGTTTCCATTCCTAGTTTTTTCGCAAGTTCACAAAGTGCTTGAGATGTTTTTACCCCTTCTGCTATGGCACCTAGTTCTTTTAAAATTTCATCAAGTTTTTTGCCTTCTCCCAATTTGTAACCTACGCTGTAGTTTCTACTTAATGGGCTTGAACAAGTTGCTATTAAATCTCCCATACCCGATAAACCATACAAAGTACTGGGATTTGCGCCTAAAGCAAGTCCAATTCTCACAATTTCAGCAAAACCTCTTGTCAAAATTGCTCCACGAGAATTACACCCAAAATGTTTTGCATCAACAAAACCTGACGCAATTGCTACTACGTTTTTTAAACTACCTCCAAGTTCAACTCCTATTACATCAGTGTTTGTGTATATTCTAAATCGGTTTGGTACATTGAAATATTTTTGCAAATATGCTGCTATTTCAATATCTTCACAAGCAATACTTGCTGCAGTCGGAAGTCCTTTTAAAACTTCAACAGCAAGTGTGGGGCCTGATAAAACAGCTACATGATTTTCCGGTAAAACTTCTTTTATTACTTTGCTAAGCGTTTTTAAACTTGGCAATTCTATTCCTTTTGATGCATTTACAATAATTTGTGATGATTTTAAACCTGATTTTTTTAACAATTCACAAACAGGTCTTGTACCTGCAGTAGAAACTACAAGAAGAATAATTTCGGCATTATCTATAGCTTCTTTAATGTTGTCAGTAATTATTGTTTTTTGAGGAAGTTGAACTTCTATTGGGTAAGTTTTTTTCTTGGTTTCTAAAAATGATGGAGTTAAATCTTCGCTTCTACCCCAAACGTATATATCATCAAAATTCTCCTCTAACATCCAAGCTAAAGTTAATCCCCAGCTTCCTGCTCCTAAAACTGCTAATTTCATATAAATTTCTCCAAATGATTATCTTACTTTGTTTTCCGTTCCTTTTAATAAACGTTTTATGTTTTCTCTATGTAAATATATAACATAAATTGCTGCAATTGCACAGTATATTACGTAGGATAAAGGAGCTTGGAATATGTACATAAGTATTGGCAAAGATATAACTCCTATTATTGAGCCAAGTGAAATATATCGAGAAATATATGATATGCTTGCCCAAATTATAAATGCGATAATTGCTACAAGCCAATTTAATCCTAATATTGTTCCTCCTGTTGTTGCGACTGATTTCCCGCCAGTAAATTTTAAAAAAATTGATTTGCTGTGTCCAATTATTACACCAATTGATGCTAATATTGGCAGTAATTCAGTGTCGGGATAAATTCCAAATTTTGTTTGTAAATATTTTGCAACAAATACCGGAATAAATCCTTTGATTGCATCAATAATCATTACGGTTAAAAATCCTTTTTTACCTAAAACTCTTTTTACATTAGTAGCTCCCGTACTGCCGGAACCTATTTGTCTTATGTCTTCTCCTTTTATGGATTTTACCAATAAATATCCCGTGGGGAATGAACCTAGTAAATATGCACCTATTATTACTAATAAACTCCATATTATTTCCATATTCTATTTTTTCTCCTTTTCTTTTCTGTTTTTGAAAAATACCTTAAAAGGTACTCCGCTAAAGCCGAAAGCTTCTCTCAATTTTTTTTCTATGTATCTTTTATATCCAGCTTTTACCAGTGTGTAGTCATTTACAAATACTACAAATTCCGGAGGCTCTGTGCTAACTTGAGTTGAATAAAAAATTCTTAGTCGTTTGTTTTTTTCTGTAATTGGAGGATTTAGTGCATATGCTTCCAGTATAACTTTGTTAAATAAACTTGTAGGAATTCTTTTAGTCGTTTGTGCATAAACTTCATTAACTAAATCAAAAATCTTTGTTATTCTTTGTTTTTCTATTGCACTTATAAAAATTATAGGAACATAGTCTAAATATGGAGCTTCTTCTCTTAGTTTTTTTGTGTATGTGTTAATTGTTGTTGAGGTTTTGTTTGTAATTAAATCCCATTTGTTCATTGCTATAATAAGACCTTTTCCGGCTTCTTGAGTAATTGATACTATTTTTTTGTCTTGATCTGTAAAACCTTCTGTTACATCAACCATTAAAATTACTATGTCAGAATTTTCTATAGCTTTAATTGCTCTTGAGACGGCAAATTTTTCAATTCCATATTCAATTTTGGATTTTTTTCTTATTCCAGCTGTATCTAGTAAAATGTATTCTTGATTGTTTATAGTAATTTCTGAATCAATTGTATCCCTTGTAGTTCCTGCTATATCACTTACTATAACTCTTTTTTTACCTAGTAATGCATTAGTAAGAGAGGATTTTCCTGCATTTGGTTTGCCTACAATTGCTACTTTAATTTTCTTTTGTTCTTCTGTTTCTTCAATTTTTGGTAAAATTTTTAATATTTCATCAAGTAAATCTCCAATTCCTCCTGAACCGTGCAAAGCTGAAATAGGAAAAGGATCTCCAAGACCTAATTCGTAAAATTCATTTATTAATGCCATTCTCTCAGGTGTATCTATTTTGTTTACCGCTAAAAATATTTTTTTTCCGCTTTGTCTTAAAATTTGTACAATGTCAAAGTCTGCAGCATTTACTCCTTCTTTGGCATCTACCATAAAAATAATTGCATCAGCTTCTTCTGTTGCAATTTTAGCTTGGTCAAAAATAGAAAGCATTATATCGTCATTGCTATCAGGAATAATTCCACCTGTATCTATAATTTTAAATTTTTTGCCAATCCATTCCACATCAAAATATATTCTGTCGCGCGTTACTCCGGGCAAATCATCAACAATAGATTCTCTTGATCCTATAATACGATTAGTAAAAGTTGATTTGCCTACATTAGGACGTCCAATTATAGCAATTATCGGTTTTTTATTGTTCATATATCCAGAATACTAAAAACATGTTTAATTTAAAAGATACCACTAAAGATAGTAGTTGATATTATTCTATTTTGTTAAATAATTCTTCTAGAGTAATGGTTTGCTGCTCTTTTGTATCAAGATTTTTTATGGTAATTTTGTTTTGAGAGATTTCATCTTCTCCCAAAATTATTGCGTATTTCGCACCTGATTTTAATGCTTTTTCAAATCCTTTAGAAAAATTTTTACCCTGCATATCAAATTCTGTTTTGTATCCTTTTTGGCGTAATATTTGAGCAAGTTTTAATGTTTCTTTTGTGCTTTGAGAAATAATATAAGCATCAAGTCTGCTAACTTTAAAATCAGAAATTAGTGCCATTAATCTTTCCATCCCCATTGCCCAGCCTACAGCAGGTGTTTTTATTCCCCCCAAAGTTTCAACAAGACTATCGTATCTCCCTCCCCCGCAAACTGCATTTTGGGAACCAAGAGAGTTACTTTTTATTTCAAAAACTGTTCGATTGTAATAATCTAAACCTCTTACAAGTAATTTGTTTACATTATATTTTATGTTTAATTCATCAAGATAACTTTTTAGTTTTTCAAAATGTTCTTGGCATTCAGTACATATAAATTCTGATTTTATTACATTTTGAATGCTTTCTTCTGCCAAATAACTTTGGCATTCTAAGTTTTTACAATCCAGCATTCTTAATGGATTTTTTTCGTAACGCATTTTACAATCATCGCAAAATTTGTCTAATCTAGGTAAAATAGCTGCTTTTAGTTTTTCTCTAAAATTTGAACGACATTTTTCGCAGCCTAATGAATTTATTTCTAATTCTAAATCTTTTAAACCTATTTCATTTAAAAATGTTATTGCGGTTGCTATTACTTCTGCATCTGCGGATGGAGCATCTATCCCGAAAACTTCTACTCCTAATTGATGAAATTGTCTTTGCCTTCCTGCTTGTGGGCGTTCATACCTAAACATCGGTCCTGTGTAATAAAACTTTACAGGCGGACTTAGTCTGTGCATACCATGTTCAATATAAGCTCTCACTACTCCAGCAGTATTTTCAGGACGTAAAGTTAGGCTTCTTCCTTTTTGCTCAAAAGTGTACATTTCTTTGTTTACTATGTCAGTTGAATCTCCAACTCCTCTAGCAAATAATTCTGTTGCTTCGAAAATAGGGGTTCTAAGTTCTTGGTAATTAGCTTTTTCAAAAATTTTTCTCATTGCATTTTCCACAAAATGCCATTTGTTAATCTCTTCCCCATATATGTCTTTTGTACCTTTTTGAGCTGTTATCATTTATTTTCCCTTCCGTATATATCTTGGAATCTTATTATATCTTCTTCAATTAATTTGTTTCCAAGTTGTACTTCTATTATTTCTAAATCTTCGAAAAATGGATTTTGTAAAGAATGTTTGGCTTTTAATGGAATATCAATACTTTGTCCGGGATTTAAAACATATTCTTTGTCTTCTAGTAAAATTTTGGCTTTCCCTGACAAAACTACCCAATGTTCACTTCTGAAATTATGCATTTGGTAACTTAGTTGTTGTCTTGGAGATACGTGTATTAATTTTGTTAAAAATCCCTCTCCTTGCTCTAAACATTTGTAGAATCCCCAAGGCCTATATACAGTTTTGTGAACCATGTATATGTCATTGTTTGTTTTCTTTAAATCATTGTATAAATCTTTTACTGTTTGTGTTTTGCTTTTGTCACATACTAAAACTGCATCAGAAGTCTCAACTACAACTAAATTGTTTATTCCTATTGTACTTACAAGTTTTGAGTTACTGTATATCAAAGAATTTTTGCTCTCTTTTGCAATAACTTTGCCTGCGATAACATTACCATGGGTGTCTTTTTCTTGCACATCATATATTGCTTCCCAAGAGCCTAAGTCTTTCCAATCACTTTCTAAGGGAACTAAAACTATTTGGTCAGTTTTTTCCATAAGAGCGTAATCTATGGAAATATTTGGCATTTTTTCATATGACATAAATGAAATTGATGACGAATTGCTAAAATTTATTTCTTCTAAAATAGTAGCTATTTCTGGCATATATTTGGCCATTTGCTTTTTAAATGAAGATATTGTAAACATAAACATTCCACTGTTCCAATAATATCCTCCCTTTTCTATATATTCTTTGGCAGTTTTTTCGTCAGGTTTTTCTTTAAATTCACATCCTTTTAATGCTGTTTTACATATCTTTTCTATTGATTCGTCTTTTTGAGTTCCTATGTAGCCATAACCTGTATCAGGATCGTTTGTCTTTATTCCAAATGTTACTATGTATCCTTCTTTTGCGAGTTTTTCTGCCTTTTTTATGCAATTTGCATATGCTGAGATGTCTTTTATTACGTGATCTGATGGTACGGCTATTATAACTTCGTCTTTTGATTTTGAAAGTGTTTCTATGTATTTTACTGCGCAAGCAATTGCAGGAGCTGTGTCTTTTGAAATAGGTTCTGACAAAATATTCTTTTCATTAGTAAGTTTGTCCAGTTGTATTTTTACATTTGCGGCAAGTTCTATGTTTGTACTAAGTATTATTTTTTCGGGTTCCAAAAATGATGTTAAACGCAAATATGTAGCTTGAAGTAAACTGTTATGGTCGGTTAACTTTAAAAGTTGTTTTGGGTAAAATTCTCGACTTATAGGCCAAAGTCTCGAACCACTTCCTCCTGCTAAAATTATTGCGTACATTAAACTTCCTCCTGCTGTATAACTACAAATTGTTTGTTGCAAATGAATTGTATACTGTTGATGATATTTGGTTAATCAAGGTTCTGGCTGAATAATCATTCCATTTCCTTTTTACCATAACGGTAATAATATATCTGCGTCCGTCAGGCATTGTTACTATACCTGCATCTCCCAGCATTTCACCTATATCGCCTGTTTTATGAATTAATTGTGCATTATCTGGAATACCTTGTTTTAAAAGACTTGTGTTTTTGACTTTGCTCATAATTTCTACAATTTTCGATCTGTTTTCCAAAGAAAGAAAATCGGGATTGTCTGAATTATACAATATGGTTGCCATATCTTTTGGGGTGGTAACATTTGTTCCGTATAAATCAGGAAGCCATGTTTTTATATAAGTTTTGGCAAAACCCCAATTGCGTAAAGCCATATTCATTTCGTGTGCGCCTCCTACAGCTGATAAAATCATATTTGTGGCTGTATTGTCGCTTGTTCTTATCATATAGTTGGCGAGTTCATTCATTTCAAATTCAGCATTTTCCGGTCTGTATTGTAAATAACCTGAGCCTCCTGTTCTGTAATAAGAAGTCATTTTGAATTTTTCGTATAAAGAAAGGTTTCCTCTTTCTATTCTTTTGAACATTTGAAGTAAGATGGGAATTTTTATTATGCTTGCTGCTGGAATTTGCATATCTCCATTTATACTCAAATAATTTTTTGTTTGGTAGTCCCATACAAAAATACCTGCTATCAAATTAGGATATTGGTTAAGTAGGTATTGAATGTTAGAATGTAAAGTATTCATTTCATTATTCAATTCTAATGGAAGCATTTGCGAATGTTTTTGGGCTACTTGACCAATGAATTTTCGATTAAAAAGAATAGAATTTGATAAAAGTTTTTCAGCTTGATTTGCAATATTATTTGCGTTTATTTGTATGTTGGTATTTTTAATCTTGTTAATCAGAGTATAATCGTAAATTTTTTGACTAGCCGGCCAAATAACCAATACAAGCAATAAAACAAGTAAAATAACTTTTGGAAAATTTATTTTGTTAGTAAATCTTTTTTTCGGAAGTCCTTTTAATTTTGTTTGTGGCTTTTGCGTAAGTCTATATTCTGATGTATAAGTTTCGTACTTATACTTTTTGCTACTAATCATAATTCCCCAAATACAATCTCCAACCACAATTATATAATTAACTTTGTATTAGTTCAAGTTGTAAAAAATACTTCACAAAAAAGAAATTTTCCAAAAAATTATTGGCAATTTATTACAAGCATAAAGAATACGCAAATAATTCTCCTACTTTTTGGTTATAATTTTTTCCTTCCTCTTTGGCAAAAAGGTTTTCCCAGTGACTTTTGGCTGAGCCATCTGTTGAAAATGATGGGTTGCTAAGCATTAACAAATGAGTATTTATATCGTGCCTTAGTGGAAATAAATCATCCATTTGCATAAAACTTGCTAGTTTGTCACTTGGAAATTCGTAGCCAAATAAAGATGTATTTATCTTTTGAAGCCTTTCTTCGTAATTTCTTCCTCCTTCGTCGTTGTCGTTGGAAACTTCTATTCCGGGGGCGTATTCTTTTTGGTATTTGTATTCAATAGCTTTGCTTTTAATTTCTTCAAAATTTTCTGCACTTCTTGAAGTTCCTGTAGTAAATCCCAAATTTTTAAAATATTCAATATCTTCTGTTATTTTTTCTCCTACAATGCTTATTGTGGTTTTGTTACTACGAGATCTTATTTCGTGGATAATATATTGCATTTGTTTATATTCAGGTAAAGCGCCTACTCCGCTGTAGTTTTCCATGTCATAATTGCCTATGTGTTTTGCAGAATCTATAAATATTGCCTCAAAGCCTAAGTTTATTAATTTTACACATTCGTTGATGAAAATTTCTTGGTGCTTTTTGTTATTCCAGTGAAAAGCTTCATCCTCTTTTCCATAGTTAGATATTTTAATTTGATCTTCTGATATTACTATTCTAAAACCAGTTTTTAATCCATGAAAATGGGCAAGAATATTAAAGGCTTTTATTTGTTCTTCTGGTGTAATTTTATTTGTAATAGAAAAATCTATAATGTTTTGACTATAATTTTCTCCTATTTTTATTCCGTAAATTGAATTTTCTTCGTTTATTGGCTTGTTGTAGCCATCTCCGTATATGTTGGGAAAAATTTGTGAAAGTATAATGCAATTTGCCCAGTTTTTTGCAGAAGGAGGAATTGCAGGCAAAATTTTAATTGAACTTAATATTCCTTTAGAACATTTTTCTCTGTTCATTTCGGCGATGGCTCTGTTATTAATTTCTATATAATTTGCTATTCTGCCCCATTTGTCACCGTAGTTTGGGGTTTTAACATTTTCTGGAAATGTTTCATAAAAATCTCCACTTTCGCAAATTGTTACTAATGAATTTATTGCATCTTTTACAGTTCTAGCCAAAATTTCTGATGGAATTATTCCTCCAAGCCACTTTTTTTGACATGCATTAAATGTTTTTTCTTGTGTAAATTTGTCTTGGGTAAGTTTTGTATTTTCGCCTAAGGCTTTTAGTAATTTGTTAATGCACATATATATAAATTAGTAATGTAATTTGTTTTTTTCATTAGCCAAAAGGGTATATTTTAAAAATAGTTGGATATTAAGATTTATGCGGATAAAATTTAGCATTAATTTAAAACCTGAAATAATGTTGTAAAAATTACATTTTTTTTGTGATAAAATTAATTAAAATTGCTGAAGAGGTTGAAATATGATTAAAGAGGACTGTATTTTTTGTAAAATTGCAAATGGACAAATTCCTTGCAATTTTGTTTATGAAACAGATGAAATAGTTGCATTTGATGATTTAAATCCTCAAGCTCCTATCCATACTTTAATTATTCCCAAAATGCATTTCGAAACTCTTGAAGATATTAACGATATAAAACTTTTAGGAAAATTAATGTTGGCAGTTAAAGAAGTTGCAAAAATTAAAAATGCAAAAAACGGATACAGAACAATTATTAATACAAAAAAAGAGGCCGGACAGGAAGTTTTCCACATGCATATACATTTGCTTGCAGGACGTCCTATGCTTTGGCCTCCAGGTTAAGCTATGATTAAAACTATTAACAATACTAATTCCAAATTGAAGAAAAAATTTGAAAAAATATTAGGCGAAGGAAATGTTTTGACTGCCAGAGAAGATTGTATTATGTATGCTACAGATGCAACTGCAGCTGGAATTGATTTGTATTTGCCAGATTATATTTTGTTCCCTGCTGATACTGTGCAAGTAAGTGAAATTGTCAAAATAGCTTATGAAAACAATATTCCTATTACTGTGCGTGGTGCGGGGACAAACATGGCAGGTTGCTGTGTTCCATTTAAAGGAGGTATTGTACTTGCAATTAATAAAATGAATAAAATTTTAGATTTTGACATCCAAAATCAAACAATAAAAGTTCAAACAGGAGTCATTGTTGGAGATTTACAAAACATAGTTGAAAAAGAAGGGCTTTTTTATCCTCCCGATCCTTCAAATTTGGCAGTTTCTACTATAGGGGGGTCATTGGCTTTATCTTCAAGTGGTTCACGTACATTTAAATATGGTGGAACAAAAGATTATGTAATTGACTTGACAATAGTTTTAGCTAATGGAGAAATTATTAAAACCGGAGCAAATACAATAAAAAATGCTACAGGTTATAATTTAACGCAACTTTTTGTTGGTTCTGAAGGTACTTTAGGAGTAATAACCGAGGCGACTTTTCGTTTGATTCCAAAGCCTGAACAAAACAAAGTAATGCTTGTTTATTTTAAAAAGATAGCTGATGCGGCAAATGCAATAAATGCAATTATTATGTCTAAAATAGTACCTTCGGTTTTGGATATTATGGATAAAACTACAATGCAAATAATTGAGCAATATTGTGATGCTGGATTTTTAACAAATAATGATGCTGCATTGTTTATAGAAGTAGATGGAGATGAAGCTCATATTCAAAGTCAAATAAATGTTATTCAACAAATTTGTTTGGATTTTGGAGCAAGTGAGCAACAAATTTCTGCTACAAAAGAAGAAAAGCAAAAAATTTGGAAAGCAAGACGAAGTTCTTTTGGTGCAGTAGCCAAATTACGTCCTAATGTTTTGTCTGAAGATATGGTAGTTCCACGTTCAAAAATGCCTGATATGATAAAGAAAACGTACGAAATTGCCGAAAAATTTGATGTTAACATAAGTATAGTTGGACATGCTGGAGATGGTAATTTTCATCCTCACATAGCTTTTGATATGCGAGATAGACAGGAAGCTGAAAGAGTAAATGCTGCAATAAAAGAATTGTTTCTTTCTGCTATTAATTTAGGCGGAAAAATTTCTGGTGAACATGGAATAGGAAGTGCAAAAGCAAAATATTTGAAATATAGTGTTGATACAACCACTCTTAAGTATATGAAGCAAATTAAGTCTATTTTTGATCCTAAAAATATTATGAATCCACAAAAAATATTTGACTATGAAAATAAATGAGTACAAAGAAGAAATTTATAAATGTTCCGGTTGTGGGTTATGCCAAAGTGTTTGCCCTGTATATAAAATTTTGCAAACCGAATGTGCTGTTTCTCGAGGAAAATTTAAACTTTTAAATTCAATTATTAATCAAGATATAAAATTTTCCAAAAGAACACTTGAAATTATGGATCTTTGCTTACATTGCGGTGCTTGTAGTGAATTTTGTCCAAGTGATATAGATGCGCAAAAAATAATTGAAACTGCTCAGGCTGATATGTTAGAATTGGGAATTTTTGATTTTAGAAAATTATTTTTTGCTCAAGTTTTTGGAAATAAATTTTATTTAACAGTAATTAAATTTTTTGTGATATTAGTTAGAAATTTAAAAATATTGGAAATACTTTCTATTTTTAAATTTAAACGTATTGAACTTTTAAAATCATTTTTAAAAATAAACATAAAGCCTTTGAAAAAATTTGCAAATGTAAAAAAAGAAATAAAAGTAGTTTATTTCGCTGGTTGTTTTAACAACTATTTAAATCCTTCTTGTTCTAATGCTGTATTTAAAGTTTTTGACAAAACAAATGTGGAAATAATAACTTCTTCTTTTAATTGTTGCGGACTTCCATTAAAATCTGCCGGCGACATGGAAACGTTTGTAAAAATAGCGAGAACTAATATTGATAGCTTGCCACAAGTTTTTGATTATTTGATTTTTGATTGCCAAAGTTGCAAAAATACATTTTTGGAATATAGCAAATATTTAGAAGGTGATTACAAAATTAAAGCATTAGAATTAAAAAATAAATGTAAAAGTATTTACGAAATTTTGGATATTATTAATTATGAACCTCGTAAAAAATGGAAAAATAGTGTGGTTACTTGCCATTATCCTTGTCATACAAGATTTACTGAAGATAAAAAAATAATGCGAAAAATAATTAATAAAATCTCTAACATAACCTTTGTAGAAGCAAAAAATGCTGATGCATGCTGTGGAGCTGCCGGGAGTTTTCTTTGTACTCATCCAGTTTTATCTCGTAAAATTAGTAAAAATAAAGCAAAAGATATTATTGCTTCTAATGCACAAATAGTTCTTACATCTTGTCCTTCTTGTTATTTAGGTTTAAAACAAGGACTGTTAGAACAAAATTCTAATATAAAAGTTTTACAATTAATCGAATTTTTAGTACTTTAATTAAAGTGCCAAGTCGCAATCAGTCATAACTGCGCGGTCTTTGTATAACTGAAATTTATATCTGTCTTTACAAAGTTCATTAGGCGATTTGTTTCCGTTCATATCGATGTATATATAACCAAAACTTTCTTCATTTTCTGTAGAATCATCTGCAACATCAGTATGTTCGTATACAAAAAGCATAACAGACTTGCCTGCTAATAATATTCCTGGGGTACTATTTTCGAGTGTATCAATAACAGTTTCGCCTTTTTTGAAAATAAGTTTGTTTTCATTATCAACGCAAGAAGTATCAGAATTGTTAGCACTATATCCTGTGCATTGGGTACCATTAATTGCAGTTTCTATAGCTGTTCTGATTCCAGTTGAATCAGCTGTATATCCACTGGCTCCGGTTATGTAAGAGATTTTTCCTAATTTATCAAATCCTGTAAAAGCACGATTCTTAATAAGAGACATAGATATTGTGTCTGTAATGTCTTGGTTCGCCTTTTTCATGTATGCTCGATATATGTCATCATCATCTTTAATGTTTTTCAACAAAGGCATTGTTAGAGTTATAATTACTCCAAGAACAACCATCACTAACATAAGTTCTACAAAATTAAAACCTTTATATTTTTGCATAATACTTCCTCTTAAAAATAATCAATTTTTCCGTTACCATCTCCTTGCAAGATTCTAAATGCACAACCATCACAAGAACTAGGTTGAGAAGAACAAAAATCTTTGTTTTCTTTTTTGCTTGGACAAGATGCATCATCTCCTTTGGGGGTAATTTGTGTCGAACCATCAAGACTTTCTGTAATTGTAAAATAAAAAATATCTTGTCCTGTTGTGTTTGGTTGTTTACGGCCATTAACGTCTACAATTAAATTATTTTCTGCATCAAAATAAATAAACACACCATTTTTAAGTATAATTATGTCATCAGAATTAGTGTTTTTTTCTGTACTAAAATCCATTTTGGAATATGCAGGTAATTTAGGATAGTAACCTTCCAAATATTGCTCTTTTTTGTTTGCAACGGTTTTCATTGATAAAGATATTGCTTCTTTGTACATATTGATAGCACTTATTCCTGGTTGTATTTTCCCTTGTGCCTTTAACAAACCAATGGCTTGATTTGTTTGTTGCAGTTGGGTATAAATTTTGTTTAAGGAAGTAGCAAATACTTGTTTTTCATTATCTGCTACTAAAGTTGGCATTAAAATCATTGCAATTCCAGCTACAAGCATCATTGCGATTGTTAGCTCGGCTATTGTAAATCCTTTTTTACTTTTAAGTTTTTTCATAGCCTTATTTTATTACATGTTCGTAATGTTTACAAGTTTTTGGGTAAATTAAGTCTAGTATTTCTTGTTCCCAAATATTTTTAGCTTTACCTTATTTTTTGTTTTTTATAAAATTTTACTGAAGTTTTGAAGAAGATTTTTAAATGTATAAACCTGTTTTTACTATAGAAAAGTTAGCTTATATTACTAAAGGTAAATTAATTGGGGATTTTGATAAAAATTTGCAAGTTTCTTTGTCTACAGATACTCGCTTGATTAATACTGGTGATGTTTATTTGGCTTTGTGCGGAAAAGTTTTTGATGGGCACGATTTTGTTGATAGAGCGTTTGAAAAAGGGGCAAAACTTGCGATAGTTGATAAAAATCATAATTTAGCAACTTTTAATAAGTTACCTCTTCTTGTAGTTGATGATACGACAATTGCTTATTTACAAATTGCGGAATTTTATAAGAAGCAGCAAAATGTAAAAATTATTGCGGTAACAGGTTCTGCGGGAAAAACAACTACTAAAGAAATTTTGTATTGCATTTTTAGCTCAAAATTTAAAACACAAAAATCTCTCAAAAATCATAACAATGAAATTGGCTTATGCCAAACTTTGCTTGCAATAGAACCTGAAACTAAATATTGTATTGTTGAAATGGGTATGAGAGCTTTAGGCGAAATAGATTTGCTGGCAAGTTTTGCAAAACCTGATATTGCTTTGATTACTAATGTAGGATCTGCTCATATAGGTATATTAGGTTCTTTAGAAAATATAGCAAAAGCCAAGTGTGAAATTGCTAATTATCTCTCTGATAGAGCAGTTTTAGTTGCCAATGAAAATACTTTAATAGAAGAAAATTTACCAAAAGGAAACTACCAAAAAATTTTTTACAGTTTTAATGACATAGAAATAATAGAGAAAAATAAAAATTCAAGCAAATTTAAATACAATAATTTTGTTTTTGAATTTCCTCAAAATTCTGATTATGATATCTTAAATGCATTGGCCGCAATTAAAATTGCATTAATTGAAGGTTTTTCTAATGAAGAAATTCAAAAAGGACTTTTGACATTTAAAAACATCGAATACAGAAATGAAATTACAAAATTGTCAAATGGAACAATTGTAGTAAGTGATTGTTACAATGCTAATCCTGATTCAGTTGAAGCTTCAATAAAAAATGTTTGTGAAATTTATAAAAATAAAAAAATTATAATTGTTTTTGGAGATATGTTTGAACTTGGAGATTTCGAAGAGTTTTATCACAAAAAAATTGGAAAATTTATTAATGGTTTAAATGTAAACTATTTTATTTCGATTGGTAAACTTGCTAAAATATCAGCAGGTGAAATATCTAAAATACCAAAAAAGATTTTTACGAAAACACAAGAGGCGGCAGATTTTTTGGTTAATATTATGGATGAAAATACATTAATTTTTCTCAAAGCCTCTAGGGGAATGAAATTTGAGCAAATATTGGAGATAATTAGGGAAAAATGATATTAATATTAGTTTCCGGTTTAATAGCTTTATTGTTAACACTTATTTTGGGAGTTCCGTATTTGGATTTTTTGAAAAAACGTATGCTCCAACAATATATTAGAGAAGATGTTTCAGTTTTGCATGCCAAAAAAGCCGGTACTCCTACTATGGGAGGCCTTGTTATTGTTGGTTCTGCAGTTATTGCGGCTATACTTTCTCTTTTTATGGCAACAGCTTTTTCTACAATTTTGGTGTTGTCTTTGATTACTATAATTTTGTATTGTTATACTGGGTATCAGGATGATATAAAAAAAATTCACAAAAAACAAAACAAAGGACTAAGTGCAAGAGGAAAACTTATTTTGCAAATTATAGTTGCTCTTTTGCCCGCTTTGTATATGGTTTATGTTGATAAAACTGCCATAAATGTTTTTAATATTTGGGAAATTGATTTGAAATTTTTGTATCCGTTTTTTGCAATTTTGGTAGTTATAGGTTCTTCTAATGCGGTGAATTTAACTGATGGATTAGATGGACTTGCTTCTGGATGTTCTGCTTTAGCCTTTAGTACGCTTGCTGTTCTTTGCCAAATAAATGGATATACAGGGCTTGCTATAGTTAGCTCGGCTATTGCAGGAGCTTGCTTGGGTTTTTTATATTTTAACAAACAACCGGCAAGAATTTTTATGGGAGATACAGGTTCTTTGGCTCTTGGGGGGGCTCTTGGTACTATTGCTATCTTGAGTAAAAATGAGTTTTGGCTTTTGTTTGTTGGTATTATTTTTATTATAGAAACTCTTTCTGTTATCATTCAAGTAACAAGTTTTAAAACAACTGGTAAAAGAATTTTTAAAATGTCTCCAATTCATCATCACTTTGAACTTTCAGGATGGAGTGAACGGAAAATAGTTTATGTATTTTGGAGCATTACTTTGGTATTTTGTTTACTAGCTTTGGCTATAAGGTTGTATGTGGTGTAGTTATGGAATTGAAAAACAAAAATGTTTTGGTATTAGGTTTGTCTGTAAGTGGTATTTCTGTTGCAAAATATGCCGCAACAGAAGGGGCATCAGTAATTATAACTGAAAAAAGAACTCATAAACCCGAAGATTCTGTTGTTATAAAAGAACTTGGCAATTTAGGCATAAAAGTTGAAATGGGACATCATAGTGATTCTGCCGTAAAGGGCGCTGATATCATAGTTACTAGTCCCAGTATTCCTCCTGAAGCTGAAATTTTCCAAAAAGCAAAATGTTTTGGGAAAGAAGTAATTAGCGAACCTGATTTTGCTTATTTAAACAAAAAAGAAAAATCTAAATTTATTACAATTACAGGTACCAATGGTAAAACTACCACGACTAAACTTGTAAGCGAAATTTTATGTAATGCCGGCTTTAATGCTCCTTTTTGCGGAAATATTGGAGTGCCCCCAACTGATTTATTGCAAGAAGATGTTGATTATTTTGTTATGGAAATTAGTTCATACCAAATTTTTCATAGTAAATATTTGAAACCTTATATTGGAGCTTTTATAAATTATACTCCAGATCATGTTACTTGGCATGGTAATGCCCAAGAATACTTAAAAGTAAAACAATCTCATTTTTTGGGAAAACTTGCTCCAGACTATGCTGTATTAAATTTTAAGGATAAACACGTAAAAGAATTAAAAAATCAAACTCCTTCTAAAATTGTTGCTTTTGACGATGAATTTAATGATTTTTGTATTTTTGAAAAATCTGATAAACTTTATGTTGAAAAGAACAAGGATGTCGAAAAAATTTGTGATTTATCTAAAGCTCAAATATTTGGCAAACATAATCACCAAAATATGATGTGTGCTGTAGCTATCGCTGAGATTTTAAATATTTCCAAAAACATTATTCAAAAAACTATAGAAGAATTTAAAGCTCCTGCTCACAGAATTGAATTTATCAAAGAAATTGATGGTACTAAATATTATAACGATTCGAAAGCAACAAATTGTGATTCTGCGATATGTGCCTTAAATGCTTTTAAAGACAAAGTTGTTTTGATAGCAGGAGGACGCGACAAAATGACTGATTTGTCTGAATTTGTTCAGACAGTAGAGCAAAAGGCTTCTCATGTCATTTTGATAGGTGAAGCTACAGAACGTTTCGAAAATGCTTTAAAAGAAATAGGCTACAATAAAATTATCAAAACAAATACCCTAGAAAATGCGATTGATATTGCTGGTAGTTTAAAACAAGGAGATGTGCTTTTTTCTCCGGCTTGTGCTAGTTTTGATATGTTCAAAAATTTTGAAGAAAGAGGAGAGGTCTTCAGAAATCATGTCCTATCAAAAACGACAAACTGAAAATGTTATTAAACATAATAAAAAAACTTCAAAATTTGGCATTAAAAAACTAAAAAAGCTTCCGCCTGTTAATAAAAATCTTCTTATAGTAGTTTTAATGCTAGTTATTTTCGGAATAGTAGCTATATTTTCGGCCAGTGCGCCGGAGGGAGTTGATCATTATGAAAATCCTCTTTTCTATCCATTAAACCATTTAAAATTTGCTGTGGTAGGATTTTTTCTTATGTTTTTAACTTCCAGAATACATTTTAAAAATTGGGAAAAATGGGTAATGCCTGTTTCAATTGTTACTATTGCCCTTATTGCTGCTACGCTTGTTCCTGGATTAGGTAAAACAAGCTATGGTTCTTCTAGGTGGTTAACATTTTTACCTATTCAGCCCTCTGAATTTGGAAAGTTTGCTTGTGTCCTTTTGATGTCTAGTGCCCTTTACAAAGCCAAAAATGTTCTTGATCCACTTGTTATAAAACATTTTGCGCTTGTAGCTTTAATGATGCTCATAATTTTAGTTCAACCTAATATGAGTATATTTCTTTTGCTTGGCATTACTTGCCTTGCTATGCTTACTGCAGCAGGAATGAATTTAAGAATTTTTATTACAACCGCTGTTATTGCAATTCCTTGTGTATTGTATTTAATTATGAATACGGAATATCAGCGTAAGCGTGTTATGGGCTGGCTTGACCCATTTTCTGATCCTCAAGGTATAGGCTATAATATTATTCAAAGTTGGTATGCAATCTCTAGTGGCGGACTTTTGGGTGTTGGTATAGGAAATTCTAAGCAAAAATTGTATTATTTGCCCTTTGGACATACTGATTTTATTTTTTCTGTTATAGCTGAAGAGCTTGGTTTTGTAGGAATAAGCGTGCTCGTTATATTGTTTTTGTTGTTTATTAATATTGGTTTTAAAGTTGCTGCAAGATGTGAAGATCAATTTGGTCGTTTGCTTGCTTTTGGTATTACTTTTATTATTGGTGTACAAGCTTTTATTAATATGTGTGTAGCTTCCGGTGTTTTCCCAGTTACAGGTGTAACTTTACCTATGATTAGTTATGGAGGGTCTTCTTTTATTGTTACTACTGCAATGATTGGAGTACTTTTAAATATTTCAAGATATTCTGCTAAAAAAGAAAGGAAACCTTATAATGAAAACAAAAAAAGACCTCAAGAAACTTAAAATTGTTTTGACAGGTGGTGGTACAGGAGGTCATATTTATCCTGCTGTTGCTGTTGGTAGAGAACTTTTAAATATTGAAAATGTATCAAGAGTTTATTATATTGGCAATCCTAAAAATCTTGAGAAATCTATAATAGAGAAAGAAAACTTTAAATTTTTGCCAATAAACATATCAGGGATGCCAAAAACAAAAAATTTAGACTTTGTTAAATGGTTGTTTCAATTAATTGTTGCGGTTTGGGTATCGTTTAATTATTTAAAAAAAATTAAACCAAATTGTGTTTTTGGTACAGGAGGTTACGTTAGCGGACCTCCTTTGATTGCTGCCAAAATGTTAAACATTCCATTCATTCTTCATGATAGTGATGCAGTAGTTGGTGTGGTTACCCAAAAAATGGCACCTTATGCAAATGCTGTTAATCTTTCTTTTGAAGATGCTAAGAAAACTATTAACACTTCCAAAATTACAGTGTATGGTAATCCTATCAGAAATGATTTTAACCTTAAAACCAAAATGGAAGCTTTAACTGAATTAAATTTAAATACTGAAAAGTTTACTGTTTTAGTAATGGGGGGATCTCAAGGGGCCAAATCTATAAACAACGCTATAGCAAATTGTGCTCTTGAACTTATCAATGATTTAGATTTGCAAATTATTCATCAAACAGGTCTAAAAAATTATGAAAATTATATGGATTCTATAAAAGCTGAATTGCGTAACAATGTAAATTATTTGCCAACAGCATATTTGGAAAATATAGCTTTGTATTTATCTGCGGCTGATTTGGTTATTGCAAGAGCGGGGTCTCTTTCTTTGTCAGAATTTAATCTCTGTGCATTACCTTCGGTTTTAATTCCTTATCCATATGCTGCACATAATCACCAATACTATAACGCAAAAGCTATGGAAGAATTTGGCGCTGCAATTTGTCTTGAGGATAATTTGTGTGATGCAGATAATATTATCGAGATTGTTACCTCTCTAGCAAATGATAAAAACCGTCTTAAAACTATGAAAGATGCAAATTTGCTTTTGGCGAAGCCTGATGCTACTAAAAAAATTGTCCAACTGCTACTAGAAACTATTTAATAAGTTTGTTTTAATTTGTAAAAAAATTGTAACATAAAAACCAATAATTTTTTATAGAAATATGCAATATATAGAAAATATATAGTATATATTTTCTATATATTTTACTAAGATTACCTCCCAAATTTGCCTGTTTAGTCGTTATGAGCAGGCAATCATAAAATTTTATTTTTGTTTATTAAAATATAAGGAACTAATAATAAAAAATTTTATAAGACAAAATTGGGAAGATTTTTGGAAGTTGTAAAGAGGCAATATGCCTCTTTTTTTTATTTACTATTTTTTATGTCATATAATAATATCATGTTAAATATCCAAATTGAAAAAATGCAAAAGTTTCACATTCCTTCTATTATGGAAATAGAAGCAGTTTCGTTTGGCAAATATCATTGGTCTGAAAATTCTTTTGAAGCTGAATTAAAAAATAATTTGGCACATTATTATGTGGCAAAACATAATGAACAATTAGTCGCATATTGTGGATTTTGGAATATTTTCGAAGAAGCTCATATAACTACTTTTGCTGTAAAAAATGAATTTAGAAAACAGAAAATTGCTGAACAATTGATGTTGCATATTTTTGAAAAAGCAAAAGAATTTGGTATAAAATGGTTTACTTTAGAAGTAAGGGCATCAAATTTACCTGCGATTAATTTGTATAAAAAATATGGTTTTGAATCAATAGGAGTAAGAGAAAAATATTATCAAGACAATAATGAAGACGCATTAATAATGTGGACTCAAAGCATATATTCTGATAGATTTAAAACATTAATAAATGACCTAAAATTACAATTAGAGAGGTAAAATTGAAAAATAAATTCTGGAAATCTATATTAGAAGATAAAAGATTTAAATTAAAAGATGGTTATCCCGAATTTAATATCGGAACAATTGCAATTATTTGTTTGTGTATCATTCTTTTGATTGTTGCTACTTTTACAAGATTTAATTTATTGGTTTTCAATTTATTTAGCCCATATGATGCTTATCGAGGTGAAAATACAACTTTTGTAAGTTATTTTAGTTATATTCCTCAAGCTCCGGCTGTATTTTTTATTGCTGCTTTGTTAGGTCCAATTGGAGGAATGCTTGCGGTGTTTTTGTATATTATGGCAGGTATTCTAGGTGTTCCGGTGTTTTCTTCAGGAGGCGGAATTTTATATTTTCTAAAGCCAGGAATGGGATATCTCTTGGGATTTTTTCCTGCGGTATTTTTTGTTTCAAATATTTTGAAAAATAAAAATATTAAATATCGTTTACTAAAAGCTTCGCTTTCAGGTGTTATTTGCGTGCATTTAATTGGTATGATTTATCTTACTATTTTAATGTTTTTTCAAGGAGAACAATTATTTTTAATACTTAGTTGGTTATGGTTATTGACGGGAATGCAATTTTTGTATGATTTTGTTTTTGGTATTTTTGCCATAATTTTTGCAAGAATATTAAGAAAAATTTTGGCAATAGTTACCGATTAATTTGTAAGTAAATATTTATTAATTTTTTAGACAAATAATAACAAACTAAAGTATGTTTCCGTTATGATTGTTTTGTGAATAACATTAAGGGGATATGCCTTGTATAACGTAATAATAATTGGTGCCGGACCTGCTGGAATTTTTTCGGCTCTTGAACTTGTGAAATTAAAGTCGGATTATAAAATTTTAATAATTGAAAAAGGTCCTAAAATTGAAGAAAGAAAATGTTTTATCAGAAATGGTGCAAAATCTTGTCCGGGATGTAAAAAATGTGGCTTGCTTTGCGGCTGGGGTGGAGCCGGAGCTTTTTCTGATGGTAAACTTACCCTTACTCCTGATGTAGGAGGACATTTAGACGATTATATGCCAAGAGAAGAGGTCGAAAAATTAATTAAATACACAGATGATATTTATTTGGAATATGGTGCAACAGATGTCGTTTATGGTACTAACAACAAAGATGTCGAAGAAATTGCTAGGAAAGCTACCCTTGCTGAATTAAAACTTATTTATTCTCCCGTTAGACACTTAGGAACGGAAAGAAGTTTAAATGTTTTAAAAAGTATGCAAGACTTTTTAATGCAAAAGGTGGACATAATAAATGATGAAAAAGCTGCTACTTTGATTGTGAAAGATGGAGTTGTTAAAGGAGTAGAAACAGATAAAGGTAATATTTTTGAAGCGGAAAATATTATTGTGGCACCTGGGCGAGAAGGTGCTGATTGGTTAGCAGAAGAATTTAAAAAATTAAAAATAGAATTGGTTAGTAATGCCGTGGATGTAGGAGTAAGAGTTGAATTACCGGCACCTGTTATGGAAGATTTGACTTCTAAGTTATACGAATCAAAATTGGTATATTACGCTCCAACATTTAAGGATATGGTTAGAACTTTTTGTATGAATCCATATGGTGAAGTTGTTTGTGAAAATTATAATGGAATTTCTACAGTTAATGGACATAGTTATGCTAACAAAAAGACTCCAAATACCAATTTTGCTCTCCTTGTAAGCAAAAGATTTACAGAACCTTTTAAAGAACCTATTCAATATGGACAACATATTGCAAGACTTGCTAACATGCTTGCAGGTGGAGTGTTAGTTCAACGTTTCGGAGATTTACTTGAAGGTAGACGATCAACTGTCTCGAAAATTAATAAAAGTATTATTCAACCTACTTTAAAATCTGCTACTCCAGGTGATTTAAGTTTGGTGTTACCTCATAGACATTTAACAAGTATAACAGAAATGCTTTATGCACTTGATAAAATTGCTCCAGGTGTAGCATCTCGTTATACGTTATTATATGGAGTAGAAGTTAAATTTTATAGTTCAAGAGTTCCTTTGGATAATAATTTAGAAACAATTGGAATAAAAAATTTATATGCAATAGGTGATGGTGCTGGAGTAACAAGAGGTTTGTTACAAGCATCTGCTTCAGGAGTTGTTGCAGCTAGAGCTATAGCACAAAAAAATTAATTGACAAAATATTTTCAACCCTGTAGAATATATTTGAGCTGTATATTTAAAAAAACAAATGTAAAATTTTTGTAACATTTGCATTTTTTAGTGTACAAAAAAGCCATGACAATGGTATTGTACATGTGTATCAAACAATCCCCAAATCTCCTCCCAAGATTATGTGATGTATAAGCTGCTTCGGTGGCTTTTTTTTTGCTTATTTATTGCTTTTGAGCTTGTTTTAATAATAAATAAAATTTGTACATTACAGGCATGCTCTATGCCAAATATTAGAAAAATAAAATTTATTCTTAATTTTTTTTCTTTAAAATATCCCATGCTATAATAATTTTAATTATGTACAGGTGATGTTGTGCAAGGTAAAGTTGTTAAAATTTTTTCTGATTTTTATTACGTTAAAACTAATTGGGGATTAGTTGAGTGTAAATTGCGCGAAATACTAAAAAAATCAGGAGTGCAAATTATTGTTGGGGACAATGTTATCATTGAAGATTTTAGGGAAATTTCTAATCAAGCTGCTATAACTGAATTATTACCCAGAAAAAATAGTATTTTGCGTCCAAGTGTAGCTAATATTGATGAAATTGTTCTTGTTGTTTCTTTAAAACATCCTAGAACTCCATTGAATAGTATTGATAGATATTTAGCACAAGCTCAATTTTTTGGTATAGATGTAATTATATGTGTTAACAAATCAGATTTAACTTCATTGCAAGAAAGAATAGAATTTGAAAAATTTTATGGAGCTTTGGGGTATAAAATTGTTTTTACATCTGCAATTAAAAAAACAGGCATTGGAGAATTAAAAAATATTATAAAAGAAAAAACTTCTCTTTTATGTGGTGCTTCTGGGGTTGGTAAAACTAGTCTTTGCAATGCTATAAATCCAAATTTTGTTCTTAGGGTGGGTAAAATTAGTAAAAATTCTAGAGGAACTCATACGACGAGACATTGCGAAATATTATCTTTTGATTCTAATAGTGTTTCATTTAATTTAGTTGATACGCCGGGCTTTAGTTTATTAAAATTTGATTATGTTGAACCTAAAAAAATTGAAGAATTTTTCCCTGAAATAAAGATGTTTGCTAAAGAATGTAAATTTACAAATTGTCTGCATGAATGTGAAGTTGGGTGTAATGTAATCGCAAATATTGAAAAAATTTTTCCAAGTCGCTATGAAAGTTATCTTAGTATTTTGCAAGAAGCAAAGAATTACAAAAAAAAGATAAAAGAACAAGGTACAAAAGTTGAAACAAAAACTAAAAAATTAAATTCTAAGGCTGTTCCAAAAATTTCTGCTAAGAAAAGAAATTATTCCAGAAAAAAAGCAAAACAAATTTTAAATGTTAATATAAAAGAAGATTTTTAGATGTTAAATCAATTCGTATTAATGCAAATAAAAAACCTGAAGTTTTATTTTCAGGTTTGTAACTGTAACAAATTACTCTCTCTAATTCATACTTTATCTTATAGTTTTGGCTTTTTTAATATTATTTGCCAATCCATTTGCCAAATCAACTCTTCCGCTTCTTTCATAAATTTTGGCCATTGATTCTAAAAATTTTACGTTGTCTATATGTATTTCATTTTTTTTGATATCTTCTTTCAATTCTTGAGCCGTAGCAGTGGTCCTTAATTGTCTGTATGTGTTGCTGGTTGCTGATTTTAGAATGTCTTTTTTTATTGGAGAATTTTGAATTTTGAAAGAATTCGTTGAAGCATTTGCTGGTTGGTTGTTGTAAGCTTTTAGCCCGTAGTTAGTTTTTTGTATGTTTGTAGAATACTGTGGTTTTGGACGCAATTGAGTTCTTCTCTGACTACCTAAGCTTTCTGCTATCAATCCTTCTCTTCTTTCTAATGCTGTTTTTAAGATATTGTTATCTTCAGTGTTATTTCCAATTTTTACATTAATTTGGCTACGATTTTGGTTTTTGAATTGTGTTTTGAGTAAAAATCCAAACATTAAAAGGAAACAAGTAATCCAGCCAATATTTGAAGAATTAATTATGCTTTTCAAAGTTTGAGAATTTTTTATACTTTTTAACAAACCTATAAAACTTACGCTTTGTGTCTCTTCTTCTATTTCATGAATAGGTGCATAGGCATTGAGCGGTTTGTTTATATATACAGTATCGTTGTAGTTTTGAGGCAATGCTGCTAATTCATTATTTATTGATACATTACTGTTTCCTGCAGATTTCCCGTTAATTTCTATTTGTAAATTGTTGGCCTCAGGTTTTAATATTACATGCTCAATGCCGTCTGCATTTTTGTATATTGTGTTCGTTTCTTTACTTACTTTCGTGTTTTTTAAATCTAAAACAAGTGTATCTGCTTCGTTTGACTTTTTTTGAATCTTTGTTTGGTTGTCTGTGTTTAATACTATGTCGTAGCCTCTTGAATTGGAAGAAGAAATTTCAACTCCATTTAATGTTGTAGTTTTTGCTAGTACTTGCGGTCCAGCCAAAATTACTGCAATAAATATCATGGTTGAAGATATTTTTCTAATTTCTTGATGTAATTTGTTCATGTTACCCCACCTACTCCCTGTTTATATACTTAGAATAAGGGGTTTTCTCAAAAGTATCATCAATCCTCAGGTATATCTTAAATAGACCAATTGGTCTATTTTATCTTTCAGTTTTCATTTCTTCTAGCATTTGTTTTACTGCTCTTGATAAAATTTGGTCTTTTTCTAGAGAGATGAATCTTTTTAAGTATTTTATTGCTTGTTGCTTTTGGCCCATTTGAGAACAAATTAAACCTGCCATAAAATATGCATTTGAATTTTGGTTATCTTTTGCAATTTGATTTAAATAATCTGTTAAAGCAGAATCTAAAAGTCCTGCTTTGTCATAAAAATCAATTAAATTTGTATAATATTCAAGAAACACAGGATTTAATTTTATTGCGGCATTGAAGCATTCTTGGGCTTGTTTTAGTTTATTTAGTTTCATATATAATAAACCCAAATTGTTGTAGTAAGCTGCGCTTGCAGGTGAATTAGGATTTAATGAAATGGCAACTTTAAATTCCGTCATTGCTGCGGCATATTGTCCCATTTCCATATACATTATTCCTTGACTGTTACGCTTTGCTGCATTGTTTGTTGCGTCTAATTTTGGTGTTTCGTATTTGTATTCGTATCCTTGAATAAATATACACAATATTATTAACAATAAGGTTATTTTATATTTCATCTATTTTATTTTTCCTAAATTAAAAAATTTCCATTTTCGTAAATTAATTCTTCATCTGCATATATTTTTCCACCATTTTTCATATTTTTAATTATATCCCAATGTAGCCCTGATTCATTTTTGCCTCCTGTTTCCGGATATGAAGCACCAAATGCAATATGAATTGAGCCTCCAATTTTTTCATCCAACAGAATATCTCCTGTTATATGTGTTACATTAGGATTTGTTCCTATCGCAATTTCGCCTACAAAGCTTGCTCCTTCATCTAGATTAAGCATTTTTTGAAGAAATTCTTCATTTTTTTCTGCTTTTGCTTCAACAACTTTTCCGTCTTTTAAAGTTATACTTATATTGTTAACTTCATTTCCTCTGTATATTGCAGGAAAATCAAAATATACAATTCCATTTGCACTATCTTCTATAGGAGAAGTAAAAATTTCTCCGTCAGGAAAATTATTTTTGCCAGAACAGCTTATCCACTTTCTACCTTTTGTACTAAAAGTTATGTCTGTTTTTTCTCCAACAAAACGAATTTTGCTTTTTGTAGTTAAGATATTAGCAATTCTTGATTGCATTTCTTCCATTTCCTGCCATTTTTTTACTGGATTTGGATCATTTAAAAAGCAAGTATTGAGTAAAAAATCTGAGTATTCTTCTAATGACATTTTCCCTTCTTGAGCTCTGGCATTAGTTGGAAAGTTACATATTACCCAATTTAATTCTCCTTTTTCTGCTCTTGAAAGCATAAGAGTTGATAGAGGTTTGGTTGCTTTTGAGCGTCTGGCTTGTTTGCATGAAGGCACCATAGAAAGAGCTTTTGTGTTATATGGAGCACTTATTGCAATGAGTGCATCGGCTTTTTCATATTCAAGTTTTATGAAATCATCTATGTAGTCAAGCTGTTCATCTGTTGCATATTTAAAGTAACTATTATTAATTTCATCTAGTGATATCCTAAGTATTGGGTATGCACCCTTTTTTAAAACTTCTTCGTATACAGCTTTTACTAATGGTTGTGCTTGAGCATCTGCTCTTATTATTACTTTATCGTTCTTTTTTATTTTTGTAGAATATTCCACTAAAACTTTTGCGTATTTCTGCCAAATATTTTCCATATTAATTCTCCTAAATTTTTGCTAATTATAACATATTTTGTTTCATTCTAAATGAATAGTTTGTAGGATATTGTTGGTAATATTTTATTCTCGTAATGAGATTTTATGAAATTATTCGTTTTTGTAAATAAAAATTAATATTTTTTTTATTTAAGCAATTTTTCATAATAAAAATACTTTATTAAGATGTAAAGGATAATTGGGAAAAATTTTTAGGAGTAAAAATGTCTTTTGGTGTAAATAAACCATCTGCAATTAGATTTGAAAAGACTTTTGGAGAAGTTCTAAGAAGAACTGCAGAGGGAAGTGATTTTTCTAAAGAAGAAAAAGTTCCAGAAAAACAACAGGAGAAGACTCTTTGGGAAAATAAAACAAAATATGCTGAAGAATCTCCTAAAATAACAACGAGTTCTCGTTCTGTTGCTGAACAAACAAAGGCTGCAGGTATTTCATACAATAATTCTGCTTCAATTTGGGATAATAAATCCCATAGTGAAAGATATGTTGGAGGAAATAATTTATTTAATTTTACAAATACTGCAACTGCAGGTGCTTTGAGAGAGCCTGAAAATAGTTCTTCATCAAGAGATAAAAAAGATGAAAAAAACACTTTTCTTTCTGCTCACAAGTCACTTGATGATATCAGGTATGAAACATTGGGTGAAGATAACATAATGAGTATAATGGGAATTATGCTAACAACATAAAATACGTAATTAGACAAGTAAAGGAAAATTGAAAATTTAAAATTAGGGTAGGAGCATCGGCTCCTTGCAAGGGTAAGGTAATCAAATATAGGTAGGATACTTATGTATCGTTTTATTTAACCTGCTTTTGCTAAAGCAGGTTTTTTATGTACGAAAGGAGTATTTCGAAAATATTAAAAGTGAAATAGATTTTGGCAAGTTTAGTTAATTTATATTTAATCCCGTTTATGTCTTATAAAGTACCGTTTGTTCACTCAAGCGGTTTTTTTTATTGTTTATAAAATTGGGGCTATAAGCAAAATGGGGGTATCTATTTTTATGTTTTTGAACTATTCTATGAATATAACATTTTTAGGGGGCAATATGTCAAAAAATAAAGCATTGATAAGTGTTTATGATAAATCTGGAATTATTGAATTGGCGAAAGAATTATTGAAAAACGATTATGAAATTATTTCTACTGGAGGAACATATAATTTTTTCAAAGAAAATGACATCCCAGCAATTGAAGTAGAAGAAATTACTGGCTTTGAAGAAATTCTTGATGGTAGAGTAAAAACTCTTCATCCGCAAATTTTTGCTGGTATTTTAGCAAGAAGCAATAATCCAAATGATATGTTAGACTTAGAAAAACATGATATTATGCCTATTAATGTTGTAGTTGTTAATCTTTATCCTTTTGAAATAGAAAAAACAGTGGACTTTATAGATATTGGTGGGGTAAGTTTAATTAGAGCTGCAGCAAAAAATTATTCGGATGTTAATGTCCTCACAGCACCTTGCCAATATGATAAATTTATGAACATATTGAGAAATAATAATGGTGAAACCACAGCAGAATATAGAAAAAATCTTGCGATAGAAGGATTTGAGCTTACATCCAAATATGATAAATTAATCGCAAATACGCTTTCTCAGTCTAATATGCCTGAAATTTTAAGTTTAAATCTAGAAAAAATTCAAGATTTGAGATACGGTGAAAATCCTCATCAAGCTGCTTCTTTGTATAAATTTGAACAAGATATGAATTTTGAATTACTTAATGGTAAAGAATTATCTTTTAATAATATAGTTGACATGGCAGCAGCTTACAATATTGTTAGTGAATTTATTGGAGTAAATTGTTGCGCAATTATAAAACATAATAATCCTTGCGGGGTTGCTTTAGGCGAAACGGTAGAAGAAGCTTATAACAAAGCTCTTGAATGTGACCCTATAAGCGCTTTTGGTGGTATTGTTGCTTTTAACCAAAAAGTAGATTTAAAAACTGCGAAACTTATGAAAGAGCTTTTTTTAGAAGTAATTATTGCTCCAAATTTTGAGAAAGAAGCGATAGAACTTTTGGCACAAAAAAAGAATTTACGTTTAGTTATAGTAAAAAACGATATACTTTGTTACAAGCAAACTCCTATATTAGATATAAAAAACACGAAATTCGGAACTCTCATTCAAATAAAAGAAGACAAAGAACTTGGCAAAGATAATTTTAAAGTTGTAACCAAAACAAAACCGGATGAAAAAATGGTAGAAGATATGGTTTTTGCTTGGAAAATAGCAAAGCATGTTAAATCAAATGCTATTGTTGTTGCAAAAGATAAAAAAACACTTGGGATAGGTGCAGGGCAAACAAGCAGAATAGCTTCTATGGAAATTGCTTTGGCTCAAGCTTGTGATGGTGCTACAGATGCTGTTATTGCGAGCGATGGCTTTTTCCCTGCTATTGATAATATTCAAGCAGCTGCACAATCTCGCATAGCTGCAATTATCCAGCCAGGTGGTAGTATTAAAGACCAAGAAGTCATAAAAGAATGTGATAAATATAATATTGCAATGATTGTGACAGGTATTAGAAATTTTCTTCATTGAAATTAACAAAAAGGATCAAACATGTTTGAAAAATTTGACATCGTATTTATTGGTTCAGGTCCTGCAGGTTTTACAGGTGCGATAAGAGCTGCACAACTTGGGGCTAAAGTTGCTGTAATAGAAATGGGTTATTTAGGAGGAGTTTGTTTAAATCGAGGTTGTATTCCATCTAAATCAATGTTACATTCTACTCAAATTTTTGCTGATGCTAAGGATTTTTTTAAATTTGGAATAGAAATTGACAATATTTCTTATAATTTTGGTAAAATTTTAGATTTACGTAGTAAAACTGTTGAAAAAGTTAGAAGTAACTTAGAACGCACATTAAAATCAAATGGTATTGAAATTATTTATGGAATGGCGCAACTTGATCCACAGGGTGAATTAATTGTTAAGTCAGGGAAAGAAATATTCAAAATTGCATACAAGCATCTTGTTGTAGCCACAGGTTCAATTCCAAAAAATCTACCTAATTTACCAAATTCACTTGTGTTAAATTCAGATACTATTTTGACATTAAAAGAAATGCCTGAAAGGACATTAATAATTGGTTCTGGAGCTATAGGAATTGAATGGGCGAGAATATTAAGAGCTTTAGATAAAAAAGTTTATGTTGTTGAACTTGCTAAAAAACTTGCTCCCAATATGGATGAAAGTATTTCAGATGTTTTGGCTAGAATTTTTAGAAAACAAAAAATTGAATTTTATACGGAAGTAAGTGTTGAAAAAATAGAAGAAAATAGAGTATTTTTGTCTAATGGCAAGGAAATAGAAATTGATAAAATTCTCGTTGCAATTGGTAGAACTCCTAATATGTTAGGTTTGAAAGATATTGCATTGGAACAAGACAAGGGTTTTATAAAAGTAGATAAAAATTTCAAAACTAATTTTGAAAATATATATGCAATAGGTGATATTACAGGGATACAAATGCTAGCTCATACTGCTGCAACTCAAGCGGTAAAATTGGTTGAGCATATATTTATGGGGAAAAAATTTGAAATAAACTACGCAAATATTCCATCAATTATCTACGGGAAGCCAGAGATAGCTACTGTGGGGCTTACAGAGCAAACACTAAAAAATACCGGCGCCAATTATAAGGTTAGCAAATTGCCTTTGACAATAAGTGCGAAAGCTTTTATTGATGAAGAAACTGATGGAATGATTAAAATATTGAGTATGGATGACAAAATAGTAGGGGCAAGTGTAGTGGCTAATGATGCATCTAGTCTCTTGCAGCAACTTACAATTGCAATTGATTTAAAAGCTTCAATTAATCAACTAAACGAAATTGTTTATGCTCATCCTACAACTTCTGAAGCAATAAGTGAGACAATCTTAAATTTGCAAGACAAAGCAATTTATGTTCCCCCAAAGAGGTAAATTTATGGAACAGCAAGAAAAAAGATTACCTGCTTGGTTAAAAAGAGGCATTATAGACGTAGAAAGTTCTAAAGTTGTAAGAGATATTTTGTCTAAAAATGGACTGAACACTGTATGTAACGAAGCAAGATGCCCTAATAAAGCAGAATGTTATGCAAAAAAAACTGCAACTTTTATGATTTTGGGTAAAAATTGTACGAGAAATTGTAGATTTTGTGCAGTAGGTCATAATAAAACAGACAAAGTAAATTTATTAGAACCTGAAAAAATAGCTCAAGCTATAAAAGATCTAGGTTTGCATTACGCTGTAATTACTTCAGTAACAAGAGATGATTTACCGGATGGTGGCGCAGAACATTTTAAAGAAACAATTTTGGCAATAAAAAATATAAATTTTAATGTAAGAATTGAAGTTTTGACTCCTGATTTTAATGGCAATTATGAGCACATAAAAAAAGTAGTTCAAACACCTTTAGATGTTTTCAATCATAATCTTGAAACTACAAAACGCTTGCACAAAACCATACGTCCCATGGCAAGTTTTGAGCGTTCTTTAGAAGTTCTCAAAATGGCAAAAGAAATAAATCCCAAAATCAAAACAAAAACAGGTTTAATGGTAGGTTTAGGGGAAACAATAGAAGAACTTGAAGAAATTTTTGTAGAACTAAATAAAATAAATTGTGATATAGTTACTATTGGTCAATATATTCGTCCAACTAAACAAAATACAGAAGTCGTAAGATATTACGAGCCTGATGAATTTAAAATGTTGGAAAAATTAGCTAAATCAAAGGGAATAAAATATACATTTTTTGCTCCACTAGCTCGTAGTTCTTATAGAGCTCAAGAGGTATTTGTTTAAAGTCAAAATAATTGCTATAATAATTGAAATTTATGCTGTGAGAAAGGATTTGCCATGACCAAAGAGCAAGTTTTGGAACATATTAACAAAAACAGAGTATTTTCAGTAATTAGAGATGATGGAACTTTTGCTCCCTACGATGTGGCGAGAGCTTTAATTGATGGTGGTTTAACTACAATAGAAATTTCAATGGATATTCCCAACGCAATAGAAATAATAGAAAAGTTGCAACCTGAAAATATTTTGCTTGGTGCATGTTCTGTGATAACTGCTCAGCAAGTACAACAAGCCATCCAAGCTGGTGCGCAATTTATAGATACTCCTGTAATGGAAATGAGTGTTATTAAATTTTCAAAAGGTGATGCAAAAGTCCCTTTGATTATTGGTGCATCTACTGCTAACGAAGCTTATGAAAGTTGGAAATTAAATACTTTATACACGAAAATTTTTCCCACAAAAGCAATGGGAGGAGTTAAGTATATAGCTTACATGATGAGAATTATGCCATTTTTAAGATTAATTGCTAGCAGTGGGATTTCTACCAAAGATTTTACTGAATATTTGGAAGTTGGTGCAGTTGCAGTTGGATTAGGAAGAAAATTGTATGCTGATGCTGCGAATTTTCAAGAAATAACTATGCGTGCAAAAGCTGTTAAAACAAAGTTAGAAATTTACTTGGAATCAACTAAGTAAATTCTTATTATTGCAAAATTAAAAAATTCATTATTTGTTTTAACAAATAATGAATTTTTTGACCAAAATTTGTCTTTTAAAAATGTTAGATTATACCTTGAGCTCTCATAGCTTTAGCCACCTTTCGGAAACCTGCTATATTTGCTCCAGCTACATAATTTGTTCCATAATTATAATCACTGGCAGCATTTTGACAAGCCTTGAAAATATTTATCATTATGTTATCAAGTTTTTTATCGACTTCTTCAAATGTCCAAGAATATCTCATTGAATTTTGTGACATTTCTAGGGCACTTACTGCTACTCCTCCAGCATTTGCTGCTTTTGCAGGTGCAACCAAAATTCCTTTTTCTAACATATATTTAATTGCTTCATTTGTACAAGGCATATTAGCACCTTCTCCAATAGCCCAAACACCATTTTCAACCAGTAATTTGGCAGTTTCCAAATTAATGTCATTTTGTGTAGCACAAGGAAGAGCTATATCGGCTTTTATAGTATAAACTGCCGGAGTTTCTCCCGCTTTATTTTCCATGTATTGAGCGGACGGGTATTTGTCTAAATATTCTTTTATTCTTCCCCTGTTAATTTCTTTAATTTCTTTTATTGTGTCAAGTTTGATTCCTGATGGATCATATATGCAACCATTGGAATCACTCATAGCTACTACTTTTGCTCCATATGCTTGTGCTTTTTCACAAGCATATATTGCAACATTACCAGAACCTGAAATAATTATTGTTTTAGATTTTAAATTTTTCGAATTTGCTTTTAGCATTTCTCTCATAAAATACATTAAACCATAGCCCGTTGCCTCAGGTCTGGCTAAAGAACCACCATATTCGATACTTTTTCCTGTTAATACACCTGCTTCGTAAACATTTTTTATTCTGCGGTATTGCCCAAATAAATAGCCAATTTCTCTTGCCCCTACTCCAATATCTCCTGCGGGAACATCTGTATCTTGTCCAATGTGTTTACATAATTCTGTCATAAAGCTTTGGCAAAAATTCATAATTTCTGTGTCTGATTTTCCTTTAGGATCAAAATCACTTCCGCCTTTCCCTCCTCCTATTGGTAGTCCGGTTAGAGAATTTTTAAAAACTTGTTCAAAAGCTAAAAATTTCATTATACTTTGATTAACACTGGGATGAAATCTCAATCCCCCTTTGTATGGACCAATAGCTCCGGAAAATTGAACTCTGTATCCGCGGTTAACTTTTGTTTCTCCTTTATCATTTACCCAAGGTACTCTAAAACTTATAATCCTTTCTGGCTCAACTAATCTTTCTAACAATGCCAATTTTTCATATTCAGGATGAGCATATACCACTGGACTTAATGTTTCTAAAACTTCTTCTACTGCTTGTAAAAATTCAGGTTCGCATTGATTTTTTGCTTTTGTTTCTTCCAGTACACGTTCTAAATAACTATTCATTCTATTTCTACTCCATTATGTTTTCTTGCAATTGTAGATTCTAACATGCACAAAGAAAAAAAAGAACATTTTCTTTGATTCTTTATATTTTCTTGACAATTATCTTTGATTTTGTTTAAAAATAAATATTAAACTTAGGGAAAGGATAATTGCATGTGTTCTCCTGTAAATTTTGTTCAGTATCCTCAAGGTAATAGAAATTATTGTGTTTTTAACTCAGAACGTGTGAACTATTTTTTAAAACAAAAAGAATTTGCTTTACCTTATTTAAGCGATGTATTAAGTAAGTCTTCTAGTGAGCCTCAAATTTTGGAAAGTTTATATATAATTGATAAATTGTTAGACAATGGGGTAAAAGGTATTGAGAAAATGTACCCAGTATTTTCAAGATTTAATTGCTCAAATTCTCCTTATGTGCAAACCTTTTTAGCTGGGATATATAGGAAAATTCTTATTCCTGATGCTTTTGGACCTTTGTGTGCGATGCTTTTAAGAAATAGTTTTGCTTCAAAACCTTTGGCAAATTTTGACCCTAATGAAGAAATTGGTGGTGCAATTTTGGAATATGTGACAAAATTCAATCGCTTGGCTTAAAATAATTTCTTGTTTTAAATTTGGTCTTATTTTTTGACAAAAAAACATTAAGAATTGTAAAAAAAGTAAAAAATTAATTGTTTTTATAAAAAATCAATCATAAATAAGTTAAATTAGTGAGAAAAATAAAAAAAATACCCAAAGTGTCCCATATATTAAAAAAACAATATATTTTTTCAGGTTATTATTGCTTTTGAGGTTTTAATGAAAAAATAGCCACGTAGCAAATTTTTCCTTGGAAGTGTTTTAAAACTGACGTGTAGTTGTTATGATATAAATCTGGAATGATTACAAGGTAGCAGATGACTGTTAATTTTAATTTAAACAACGCTAATGTAAAGACTAGGGTAAAAAATAATTCAAATAATACTAATAAGCAAACATTTGGAAATATTAGTAGTTTTGTAACAAATGCATTAATTGCAAGCGACAAAAGTCCGATGATTGGTGTATCTATTATTGATTTGTTGTCAATGATTGGTCCTCGAACAGTAGTAGATGCTACACGTAATGGTTTTGCTGCTACTGAGACTTTTTTAAGAGAATCTGCAGGATTAATTATTAATTGTTTGGTGCCAAGTTTTGTTGTTTATGGTGTAGCAAAACTTTTAGAAAGACCTCTTATGGGAAAAGAGTTTGCTGGTTTTGAACCTTCTAAATTTTGGGCTAATCAAAATACAAATGAAGCTTTGACTAGCGCTTGGCTTAGTACACAAGGAACTCCAGAAAAACGTGTTAGTGAGTTTGTAGCTAAAGTTTTAGATAATATTGAAGGTTTAGCTGGAAAAAATGACTGGAGAAAAATTTCTTCTCTAAAAGACAAAAATGTTTTATATGATAACATAGCTAAAGCAATTATTAGCGGAGATAAAGAACTTCTTGGCAAAACAACTGATGTACTAATAGAAAAATTAGGTGCTTCTAGAAATATAAGATTTATAGATAAAAAGCCTTATGTAGCTTTAGATGGATTAAAGGAACTTTCAATAAATTCTAATTTAAAAAGTTTGACTCGAGATATGAAAGATATGGGCAGTACTTTTGTTAAAATGTCTGATGATACAGTTGTTTCTTTTAGTAAAAAATTAACTACTTTAATAAATAAAAAAAGTGCTTTAGGATTGGCTGTTATTATTGCTGCTGGTGCTTCTTTTCAGTATTTTAACAGAATGCTTACAAAATACAGAACGGGACATGATGGCTTTGTAGGTGAAGCCGACTATATTGCACAAATTAAGAAAGGAAAAGTTATAGATAAAAAAGAATTTTGTGAAAAAGAACGCAGAAAATTAAATTTTCACAAGATTTTGGGTACTTTAGGAATGGGTTTTTTGGCAATTGCTTCTTTTGGTAAAATGCCAACAAAAAGCATGTTTCAATTTAACGGAATGTTTCCTACAATGGATCAATGCCGAGCTATTAGTGCGGTAACATATTCCGGAAGAATTATTTCTTCTGCAAATGATAATGAGCTTAAAGAAAGTGCTTTAAGAGATACCTGTACATTTATTAATCTTTATTATCTTGGAGATTATGTAAGTAAAGGATTTGCAACAATTAAGGAAAAATTAAATCCTGAAATGGCCGGACAATTGTTAAACGAAACAAAAGCTTTGCCTGTTAATGCAAATAAATTTCAAAAATTTTGGCATTGGTTTAGACACACAGAACTAAAAGGTTTCGAAGAATTAGCCAATAATCCTGCTGTAAGAAAAAATAGGGCATTTGCACAAGCATCAGGCTTATTGTATTCTTGTATTGTTCTTGGTTTACTTGTACCCATATACAACAAACACAGAACTCAGAAAAAAGGAATGGAAAAACATCAAAAAATAAACATTTCAAAAGAAACGGATTACGCTACTCAATTGGATCAAAAAAAAGTTTTCACTGCTTTTATGAGAGATAGCAAAACAGCTTGATAAATGAGGCATATTTTGAATATTACAGCAATTAATAATAATTATAATAATAAAAAAACAGGTGATATTGCATTTAAAAGTTCGCAATTAATATCAGCTACTTTTATGGCGATAAACAAACATGAGATATTAGGTGTTTCTGCCATTGATCTTTTGTCTATGGTTATTCCTCGCTCAATAATTGATTTTACACGTAATAAAGAAGCTGGTACAGAAACTGCAATAAGAGAAGCCTCTTCTACTGCAACTCATGCCGCAATAGGTGTAGCTGGTATTGGGGCAGCAACTTTACTTGCGCAAGGATTAAAACACAAAGGTTACAATGTTGATTTTAAATCTATTACGGCGAATGATGATACAGTAGAGAATTTGGCAAAAGTTTTTAAAACTGTAGTTGATGAAAATCAAAATGTTGATGAAAAGCAAATAAGAAAAATTTTTTTGGAGAAAGTTTTCTCAAATGTTGAAGGACTTGGTGGTAATTCAGAAAATTTAAAAAATACTACAGATAAAATTTGGTATGGTTTATCCAAAGAAAATCAAAATGCTATTGTAAATGAAATTTCTAAACAAATGGATCAATCCAAATCATTTAAATTACCTTCTAAAACAGCTAGTTTGCTCGAAGCTTATTTAAATATAGATATTCCGTCCACTCAAAATTTGAGGGTTAAGCTTGGAGATAAGGCAATCACTACTAAAGGCGAACATTTTATTGCTGATGCATATGCTTTAACAAAATCTTTTATGCAGAAAAATGTTTTGGAAACTTTTAAGACTTCAACTGATATTACAAATAATATGTTTGTACAAGATTTAAAAAAACTAAGTATTCGTAAGACAAGTTTAGGGCTAGCTGCAATTTGTGCTGTTGCTTTGTCAACTCAGGCCATAAACAGACATCTTACACAAAAAAGGACGGGTATAAAAGGATTTGTTGGAGATCCAAACTATAGTAAACACATGGAAAAAGGCAAAGAGCCGAAAAAGAAAGATCATACTTTTTTACCGTTAAAATTATTAGCTGTATTAGGTATGGGTTTTTACATATTTAAAACATTAAATGCATCATCTTTACGAGATTTAATTTCAAAAGTACAATTTAAGGGTTCACTTCCTACAGTTAATCAAATTAAAGTAGTTTATGGTTCTACTATTTTGGGAAGACTTTTAGCTTCAAGTGACAAAAATGAACTTAGAGAAAGTGCTTTCCGTGATTTTTTAGGATACACTAACTTTTTAGTTTTAGGTGCTCTTGTTACAAAATGTTTTGTTAATTTTAAAGACAAAACTTTGATAAATTATGATGCTGAAACTCAAGGAAAAGGACTGTGGAATTGGCTTAAAAATTCTTCAATTAAAACTCATGAAGAAGTCATTAATTCTACTTTAAAATCTTCTGTTATAAAAGAAAACAAAGTTTTATCCCTAAAAGAAATATATAAAAATGGTTGGATTCGACCTGATGGTTCAATTTCTAGCAAACTGGGAATATTAAACAAAGCAAAACTTATAGGAATGCTGTATGCTTGTATTGCTCTTGGTATAATTGTTCCTTTGATAAACAAACATATGACTGAAGGTAAAAAAGACAAGAATTTAATTAAAAAACAAATTCCAAATCAAAAACCTGAACTGCAACATCAACAACTACCAAACAAAGCAAATGAAACTTCAAAAGCTCAACAAATAATTAATGAATTTTTTAGCAAACAAAATATTATGTAACCGGTTGTGTTTTGAATTGTGCCATATAAAGGGCTTTGTAAGCTCCTTTATCTATATTTAGTAACTCTTCATGTGTTCCTGCTTCAACAATTCTGCCATCATTAACTACCATGATTCTGTCGGCATTTTGAACAGTTGATAATCTATGTGCTATAACGAAAACGGTTCTATTATCCATTAAATTGTCAATAGCTTTTTGTACGACGGCTTCAGCTTTGTTGTCTAAAGCGCTTGTTGCTTCATCTAATATAACAATTGGTGCATTTTTTAGAAAAGCTCTAGCTATAGCCACACGTTGTTTTTGTCCGCCAGAAAGAAGAGTTCCTCTTTCTCCTATATATGTATCAACTCCATCTGCTAATGTAGCAACAAATTCATCCAAATATGCACATTGTAAAGCTTTTTGAATTTCTTCGTCTGTTGCATTCTCTTTTCCCAATAAAATATTTTCTCTAATTGTTCCTGAAAATAAAAAATTATCTTGAAATACTACGGCAATTTTATCTCTTAAAGAATGTAAAGAATAATTTCTAATATCTATTCCGTCAATTTCAATACTTCCTCCTGTGATGTCATAAAATCTGGGAATAAGATTTACTAAAGTTGTTTTACCTCCGCCAGAATTACCCACAAGAGCTATTGTTTGCCCGGCATGAGTTTCAAAAGATATATCCTTCAAAACTGGAACCCCTGGATTATATTCAAAGTTAACATTTTTAAATTTTATGTTGTTTTTTATTTCATTCAAATCAATTGGATTATCTATATTTTTTACGGCAGGTTCTTTTTCTATTAATTCATACACACGTTCAATTGCCATAAAAGAGAATTGTACATCTTTTAGGTTGTTGCTTAAACTTTTTAGTGGTTGATAAAGCATTACCAGAGCAGTTATAAATGATACAAAATTACCACTTGTTATATGTTCATTTACTATTAAATAATTACTAAATGCAATAACCGAAGCAATACCTATAGAAATTACAAAATATGTAATAGGAGATATTATGGCAGTACGTTGCGTAATTTTCATAATAATTGAAAAGAAGCTTTTAAGTAATTCGCTAAATTCATTGAAAAGTTTATTTTGTAAATTATAAGATGCAATGGTTTTATTTCCTGCATAGGATTCATTATATGTAGTAACAATCTTACTTACAGCCACAACATTTTCTCCAACTGCAGATTCAATTCTTTTTCTAACGAAAGCCAAAGGAGCCAACGCTAAGCCTAAAACTGTTGCTGCTACTATGAACAATTGCCAAGAATTAATTAATAATACGCAAAGCAATGAAATGGAAGAGAAAAATCTGGAAACAAAAAGTTTTAAATTAGCTAAAAGCCCATTACAAGCGATTTCAGCATCTTGGTTAAATCTGTAAACGACATCTCCTGATGTGTTTTTGTCAAAAAATGAAGTTTCAAAAGACAGTAATTTTGAATATAGTTTTTTCTTCAAATCCATTGCAATTTTTTGACCAACCCATACATTTAAATAATCACCCAAATAATTACAAATTCCTTGAACTGTTGTGAACAATATAATTGCCAAAGGAACTCCCCAGGTTACAAAGAAAGATTTTTCTTTGGCTACCAAAACTACATCCATATAGGGTTTTAAAGACCAAGCTATTACTGCATCTAAACATCCAATAGGAATACATATTAACATAGCCATCAATGCCCTATACCAATAAGGTTTAACAAATGGCCACATTCTGCTATAATTTTTGACAAAATTATTGTCTTTTAATTTTTCTTTCCAAGTTTTTTTATTGATTATGTGTATATCTTCATTTGTTTGTTGTTCAGGTTGTTCTTTTAATTGCATTGTCATTTAAGTATTTATTAACCTCTCTGTTTATTATTCAATTACACATCACAATTCTATCATAAACATAATTGAAATAGTTTTATTTATCTTCATCAATATTTTCAAGTTCTTTTCTTACAAAATTTTTTGCATGTTCAGGAATTATATTTTCGCAATAATCCCAAACTGAAGTAAGTTCAGGAAATTTTGATTCCTTTTTTATCATTTTTAAATAACAATTCCCTCTGTCAAAATCAGATCTTCCATTATTTTGAAATTCAAAATAACCACAATTTTGACAAATCTTTAATGCAAATCCTTTTTCCATAAGAGTTTCTGAAATTTCCTTTAAAGCTTCAGATAAACGTAAATATTTTTGGGAAGACATATATTTTTTTTCGTACCAAAAAACAACTCTGTACAATGCATCTTCATTAATAATTTCAAGTTTTGTAGATAATTCCAAATCTCCATTAGTTAAAAGAACATCAATAAAAGTTGAATTTTCGTTCATTTTTGTTTCTTCTGCGTTATGTTTTTTTTGTATGTATTCACTGTAATAGTTGATGAAATAATTTGAAAATAAAGCTAAAGGAGAAAACAATAGCCAGCAAGTCCAAAATGTAAATTTTTGGAAATTAAATTTGGCTACATGGGCCAAATATAAAAACAATATAAAATAATATATAAAAATAAGGTATGGTCCCTGATAACTTAAAATGAAATTATTTATGAAAGCAAATTTCATTAAAAACAAACAACTGATTATCACAAAAAATTCCCCTGGATATAATGCAGATAAAATGTATTCTTTTGATGCTAGAGAATAATCTGGAGAAAATATATTTTTAAAATTTTTTCTGAATACAGAAAATTTTTTGAAATTAATTTTATTAAAAAAATCTAAAATATTATCTGTTGTTTCATAATATTGTTTGAAAACTCTTATATCAGGAGAATGTTCCATTTTTATGTTCATATTTGAAAGTTTAATTGGTAATTCAAATTGGTAATCAATATCTTTGGAAAAATTATTACGAACTTGTAAGAGAACATCTTTTTTTATTGCAAATATGTCATCGTTAAGGTAATTTAAAAATCCTGCAATATTTCTGCCAACAAATATTATTGTATTTAAAAATATTTTTCTGTACCCGATTGTTCTTCCAATAAAAGATGAAAAAAGGTTTTTATTTAAAGTTATGCCACTTACTACAGAGGAACGATTAATTTTGTCATTTAATCTTGAAAGGAAGTCAGGTCTAATTGTGCTATCTGCGTTCAAAAAAACAAAAGCGTCGCTTTTGTCATTAATGAAAATTCTGTCAAAAAACCATTTTATGGATTCAGCTTTTCCTGCAGGAAGTCCATCTTCAGAATTTAATCTCCATAGCCTTGTACCACTACTTATTTCCAAAACTTTTGCGGTTTCGTCAATACAATTATCAAGAATTACGTTTATTACATATTTTTCTTTGTTATATTCTTGATTTTTTAAGGCATTAATTAATGTAGTAATGGTTTGCTCTGCATTGTGAGCATAAACCACTACATTAAATGTATTTAAATAATCAATTGCTGCAATTTTGTTTTCTATGTCAACAATACGAGTTTTTGAAGCACAATAAACTACATAATAGAAATAAACATAGGAAATAGCAAGGTATATTACTAATAATATTGCAACAATATTTATTATAAACAAAAACACTTGGTTCTCCTGTAATTATTTTTTCAAATATTCATTGATTGCTTTAGCGGCTCTTTTTCCTGCTCCCATAGCATTTATGGCATTGGATTCACCTGTGGGGGCTACATCTCCACCTGCAAATACTCCATCAATAGAGGTTTTTCCAGTTTCTTTGTCTACAACTATATAGCCTCTTTTGTCTGTTTCTAAAGCTAAATTATCATTTTGGGCAGAACGTTGAATTATAGGATTGGGATTGGTTCCAAGAGCAACAATTACAACATCTACATCCATGTTTACTATATTACCTTCAATAGGGACAGGACTTCTTCTGCCACTTTCATCAGGTTCTCCAAGTTCCATAACTTGTAATTTAATACTTGTTACATAGTTGTTTTCTCCAAGAATTTCAATGGGAGAATGAAGAAGTTTGAATTCTATTCCTTCTTCTTTAGCATGTCTAATTTCTTCTAATCTTGCAGGTAATTCAGCTTCAGAACGTCTATATACAATTGTTACTTCTTCAAAACCTACTCTTTTTGCCACTCTAGCTGCATCCATAGCAGTATTTCCTCCGCCTACAACTGCAACTTTTTTCCCTATGTAAATTGGCGTAGGAGTTTCTTTTTCTTGGGCATTCATAAGATTTACCCTAGTTAAAAATTCATTTGCACTGTATACTCCATTTAAATTTTCTCCCGGAATATGAAGCATTTTCGGTAAACCAGCTCCAGAACAAATGAATATCGCATCATATCCTTCATCTTTTAAATCTTGAATAGTTAATGATTTGCCAATAACAACATTTTTACAAAGTTTTACCCCAAGCTTTCTTAGACCTTCAAGTTCGGTATCTAAAGCCTTTCTAGGTAATCTAAATGGAGGTATACCATATCTTAAAACGCCTCCAAAGGCATGTAATGCTTCAAATAAAGTAACTTCATGACCTGCTTTTGCCAAATCTGCAGCAGCAGTTATTCCTGCACATCCTGAACCTATTATTGCAACTTTTTTCCCCGTTGGCTTTTCTTTTTCTATTTCCGCTACAGAATTATCTCCAGTAAAACGTTCCAGGGCCCCTATAGCAATTGGTTCAGATTTAATTCCAAGTATACATTTACCTTCACATTGCCTTTCTTGCGGACAAACTCTTCCGCATACAGATGGAAGTAAGCTTGTTTGTCTTATAACATCTCCAGCTTCTTGAATTTTTCCTTCTTTTAATTTTGCAATAAATTCAGGAATATTTATTCCGACCGGACAACCTGTTACACATCTTGCATTTTTGCAATTTAAGCATCTTTTAGCTTCTTCAATTGCTTTTTCTTTTGTTAAATTTTTCGTAACTTCTTCAAAATTTTTGTTTCTGTAATTTGGATCTAATTCTTCAGGATGAATTCTTGCTCCCATTTTATACCTCATTTCTATTTGCAATTGTGTTTTTCATTATTTCATCAACTTCTGATTCTTCAAGAGTTTCTTTTTCTAGCAAAATTTTTACTATTGCTTCCATAATATCTTTGTTTTCTGTTAAAAGTTTTTTGGCTAATTCATATTGTGTATCCACTATGTTTTTGACTTCGGCATCAACTTGTGCTGCTATTTCTTCGGAATAATCTCTTGTGTGACCAAAATCTCTTCCCATAAATACATTATCATTTGATTTGCCATAAGTTATATTTCCCATTTTTTCTGACATTCCCCATTCAGTTACCATTTTTCTTGCAATTCTGGTAACTGTTTGCAAATCGTGAGAAGCACCTGTTGTTATGTTATCTTTTCCAAAAATTATTTCTTCTGCGGCTCTGCCTCCTAGCGAAGTAACTATTTTCCCAAGAAGTGCTGTTTTTCTTACAGATACACTTTCATCTTTTGGTTTGTGCCATGTTACTCCCAAGGCCATTCCTCTTGGAATAATTGAAACTTTATGTAATACATCATCAGTTTTAACAAGTTTTAAAATTAAAGCATGACCTACTTCATGATAAGCAGTAATTTCTTTATCTTCTTCTGTCATTACTTTGCTCTTTTTTTCTACTCCTGCAATAACTTTGTCAATTGAATTGTCTACTTCTTCCATTGTAATTTTTTCTTTACCTAACCTTGCAGCAAAAAGTGCTGCTTCATTTAAAAGATTTTGTAAATCTGCTCCTGTAAAACCTGGAGTTCTTTTGGCTAAAATTTTTAAATCAACATCATCTGCTAAAGGTTTGTTTTTGGCATGTACTTTTAAAATTTCTTCTCTCCCTTTTATGTCAGGGGAACTTACTGCTATTTGCCTGTCAAAACGCCCGGGACGTAATAAAGCGTTATCAAGAATATCAGGTCTGTTTGTTGCTGCTATTATAATTATATTGGTGTTTTCGTCAAAGCCATCCATTTCTACTAATAATTGATTTAAGGTTTGTTCTCTTTCGTCATGTCCACCTCCAAGTCCTGCACCTCTTTGGCGACCTACTGCATCAATTTCATCTATAAAAACTATACAAGGGGCATGTTTTTTGGCTTGTTCAAATAAATCCCTTACTCTTGAAGCTCCAACACCTACGAACCTTTCAACAAAATCTGAACCACTTATAGAAAAGAAAGGAACTCCAGCTTCGCCTGCTACAGCTTTTGCCATAAGAGTTTTCCCTGTTCCAGGAGCACCTACAAGTAGTACTCCTTTTGGTATTTTGGCTCCTAAAGAAATATATTTTTCTCCATTTTTTAGAAAATCAACTATTTCCTCAAGTTCTTGTTTTTCTTCATCTATTCCGGCTACATCTTTGAATGTTACTTTTACTTTGTTATCCATCATTAATTTAGCTTTGCTTTTTCCAAAAGACATTGCTTGTGAACCGCCAGCTTGGATACCTTTAAATATAACAAAAAATATTATCAACAAAGCTATTGCAAATACTATAGGCCCAGCTAGTGTTGACCATACGCTAGGATTATTTTCGCCTTTAACTGAAATATCAATTCCTTTTTCTTCAAGTAATGGAATAAATGTGTAGCCATTTAACGGAATAATGGTACTTAAAGTTTTTACATCACCTTCAGATTTTTTTAAAGTAGCATCTGCTTTATCTCCGGTAATTGAAATTGAAGAAATTTCTCCTGTTTTAACTTTTTCTACCATTTGAGAATATGAAATATTTTTAATTGTTTGAGGTCGTTCTCCCATAAATGAAGCTGCAAATAATGCAATTAATATTATTGCTATGATGTATACTCCTGATGTTTGGTATTTTTGCATTTTAATCCCTCTTATACTTTGCTTTTTTGATTATAACACCAAAAAATAAATATTAAATAAAATAACAAAATTTTACGTAGCAATTTTATATATGTTTGTTTTTACTACAATGTAAATGATTAGTACCAAATGGAGGTCGTTATGGTTATTAATTTAAGTAATTCTGCAAAAAAAATTACCTGCTCGCTAGTTAATTCTAAGTATTTACCGAAAGAAATATTTAATAAACAAAGAATTCCTATGAAATACGAAAAAATAAATACATACCATAAATTACCAAAACCTATTAAAAATTGTGCGGAAAAAAATATTCTGGATTTAAAAATTTAGTTAATTCTTACAAAAACAAAAAGCTGCAAATTTTGTTGCAGCTTTTTGTTTTTTATTAACATAATTACAAAAGTTGAATATCACTTTTTTCTTCTAAGGAATCTTTTATGTTTTGAATGAATTTTTTAGCATCAGGATTAGCTTTTTGCCAATTTACAGAGCATAAGCCTCTTTGTACCCATAAAAGTTCTTTGAAAAATTCATATTGAGAATTCATTGCATCTACTTTTGAATCTAAATAAACCTTTTGTGCGTCAGTTAATTGGGCTATACTCATATCTCCTTGTAAATATGTTCTTTTTACCATAAGGTAATTTTCTTTGGAGGCGTACATAGCTTTATATTTCTTTTCAATAACTATGTATGCTGCTATAGCTCGGTTTATTACATCTCTAATATGTCTTTCAAGTTCTTGTTTTACTTCTTCTTCGTACAGTTTAAGCTCGTCTAATTCAGCTTTTGTTCTGGCTATTTCTGCAACTTTTGTACCACCTTCTATTGGTTTCCATTGTGCGTATATGCCAAATTTACCGTTAGTTGAATTTGGATGACCTAAAGCAACAGGAATATGGCTGCCATTAGGCCCAAGGGGTTGTAATACATTAATGTCTCCAGTATATTGCGGGTCAATTAATGATGTGTATTCATAGGTTAGCTTTGCGCTAGGTAATATGAATTTTTGGTAATACATTCCCATTTCATATTTTTTCATTTTTATTGCAGCTTTTAATTTTGCTAATTCCGGAGATACTTTGTATGCTTCCTCTACAAGCATTTTGGTAAATTTTTCTATTGCATCTTCGGTTGTAACATAATTAATTAAATTAATTTCGCTGGTGTAAAATGCCGGATCATTTGCTTTTAGTTCAGCTAGTTCAAATTCAATTGTAGGATTTTGACTTAGTAATTTGTTTATGTCTATTTTTAAATTTTTTAAAGCAGCATTCATTTCAATTAAATGTTGCTCGTTTACGCTTAATTGAGCAGCCCATCTTAAAGCTTCTTCTTTTCCGCATTTGCCCATCTTTTCACGTACTCTAGCTATTGCTAAATTTTCTCGAGATTCTTGAACGTATTCTTTTTGAATTTTTATCATGTTTTCTAGCATAAGTGTATCTACGTACAAAAATGCTACATTTATTCCCATGGTTTGCTCAGTTAAAATTCTTTCTGATTTTTGAAAATTTATTTGTTTGTGTTTAACCAAAATATTGGTAACTAGTTCTGGTGAATAAATAACTTGCTCAAAACCAAGAGAAAATATTCCTGTTTTTTCTGGTAATGAAAGTCTTGCTGAATCTGCATAATCTTCATTATATTGTTGATAACCTAAAGTTATTCCAAAAGTCGGTAAGTACCTTAATATAGCTGCTGCAGAAGCTCTTCTTGCTGCACTTACAAGCTTTTCTGCTCTTTTTATGTCAAGGTTTTGAGTTTCCAGTTTATTAAATATGGCTCCAAGGGTGTAAATCTCAGGCTTTTTATTGGAAATTACTTCTGCCGTGTCTAATACCCTAAGATGAGGTTTGTGCCCTACCAATTCTGCTGTATCTTTGTTTATGTATAAAATTTGATCTTCATAAAAAGAAATTTTTGAATCAAATTTTCTGTCACCATTTAAAACGCCTTTTATGTTAAAAGAAGTAGCTTCGGCAATTTTTTTGTCAATATCAAGAGCTCCTGCTCCCATTAATACTCCCATTTCTACATCTTCTTTACCTACAGTTGAATATGTGTATACTTTTTGTTCGTTTAATTTATCTACAAGAAATTGCTTCTTTTCTACGGATAAGTTATAAAGTGGTGTAAATATTACTGCATCGCAATCAGTTGGAATTTTACTTAATGCTGCTTTTGGGTCCCCATTAACAGGTATAACTGTGAAATTTATTCCTGGGAGCTTTGATTTGCCATATTCATCCCAATTTGAACGGGTCTGGTAGTAACTTTCTGTCATTAAAATTGCTGCTTTGTTGAAATTTACTAGTTTTTTAAACAATAAAATTCCTTTTGCTGATTGTCTTACGGGGTTAAAAAAATCTTCTCCTAAATCTTTTAATCCGTATTGATCAATCGTTACAACAAATTTTTTCTTTGATTTCATTTCGTTAAAATATTTAGAAGACAAATAACCTAGAGATACAACCATTGTAGCCTTTGATGCCATTGCTTTATCGCTCGCAGCTTGAGCTCCTTTTTTAGTCCAATCTCCTGTAAATATATATTCTTTTGGGAATATAGCTTTAAAATCAGGAGCTGTAGTTTGAATAATTGATTTTTTAAATTCTTCCAAAAAAGTTCGATTTTTATCCGATGGTCCATCAAATACAAATGCATAAGATATTGTTCTCGCATCTTTATTGTATGTAGGTTCTTTAAGAACAGATACGGGGCCTTCTTGTATAGCTAATGCAAGACCTGTCTGCATTACAAGCATAACAATACTCAGCAGTAAACATAAAATTTTTTTCATCTTTTCCTCTCGTTTCTTAATTCTCTAATAAATATTTAACAAAAAGCATATTGGGCAATTTTAGCTAAGAATAAAACGATAAGCAATCTTTTAAATACAAAAAAAATGTTGTTGTTACAACATTTTTTTTGTATTTTTTTTTGAGTAACTTTTAAATTATCTACAAAAAGCTTCATTTTACAAAATAATTTTGTAAAGTTATGTTAATTTGAAATCGAAAATTTACTTTAAAAAGCAAAAAAGTACGTAACATTTTTTTTATATATATGTAAGGTAAGGATAATATTAGGTGTTTTATGACACAAACGCAACCAACATCAATTCCATATAATGGTTCAGGTACTATTAATATTCATATAAACAATCCTTCTGCTAGTTTAGGTGGCGCTATGCTTCCTTATGCTATGCCAATGATGCCTTATCCTGCCTATTATCCCTATTTTTGTTATCCTCCAGCTTATTATCTGGATCGATATAAAGGTGGAGTTACCCAGACTACAAATGTAACTCATCCTCAAAGTGTGCAGCAAGCTTTGCAACAAAGTTATCCCAAAGATAATCTATCTGGTTCATCTGATAAGAACAAAAAAAGACAAGTTGTGATTCTTACCGATAATTACATAAAAAATCTCGAAAATTATTTAAGGAACCCAAGTGTTGAACTTAGAAAAAGTGCAGTAAAAGAAATTTTGGACAGATTTAAAGAGGATAAAAGCAGATTAAATAATCCTTCTTTGACGGCACTTCTAAATTTAGCTTTGCAAGATCCAAATCCAACTGTTAAAGCTGTTGCAATGAGTATTTTAAGTTCAGGCTATGCTCAAGGTAATAGTCAAACAGAGCAGATATTAAAGAATATTCAAGCATCCAAAACAAATTATTCTGCAGATGCAATCCAAGCTGCAGACAGTTTATTAAAAATGTCACAAACAAAAATGACTGTTCCAGATAATTCGCATTATCCTCCAACGAACAATAACAACAAGAAAGGCACATAATCATGGTTGGCAATCTCTTAGCAAAAATAATAGGCTTATCTGCTCTTGGTATTTCAGGTTATGATACAGTGACTAATGTTCGTAGGCAATCTTCCAGATATGTTAATGCAAAACAACTAGAAAGATTAAATGACGTGTATTTGAGAACAGATTCTACAGATGGCGAAAGTACTGTCACAAGCGGTTTACAGAAGTGGGTGAGAAATTGGTATTTAGATAATTGGTTGCTTAGACTAAAAGATAATACCGTAGGCTTTGTTGTAAGTCTTGTTGATCAAATTGGAAATAATTTTACTACGCTAGGACTTGGAGCTGTTGCTTTGTTTACAGGAAAAGGTAAATTTTCTTTAATCAAAATTCCGATTATAAACAAAATAGCAGCAGGATTATTGGCAATAAAAGCAGGATCTTTTATATTGTCTGATTTATTTGGTGTCGGAAGTACGGATCCCAAAAGAAATGATTTTTAAATAAACCCTAAAAATCGATAGTAAAAAAGCAGGTTTTTTCGTGTATCGAAACTAATCTCCCCTGCTTATAGAATTATACTCTCCATTATCGATAACACTATAACAAATTTCTTATATAGAATAAATCCTCTAAAAAGATGAAATATATGCTTTATTTATTGACAGCAATATAGTCCAATTTCTTTATTGATGCAAAAATCTTTTAATCTTTTGATAGCTCTTAGTTCTGTTTGGCGTACGCATTCTTTTGTTATTCCATACATTTTTCCTATTTCGTCCAAAGTTTTTTTTGTTGTATTGTTAAGACCAAACCTAAAAATAACTACTTTTCTTTCGCGTTCTTTTAAGCATGTTATTGCTTCATAGAGAGAATTTTTTAAATTTTCATATTCAACTTCTGCTGTAGCTGTTGCATTTTCGTCTGCAATAATTTCTAGTAATGAAGTTTCTTTTGCCCCGTTTTGTTCAAATTTTTCATCAAGGGAATAATTCGTTTGGAAGGCATTTACATATTCTTCAAGTTTTTGTGGATCTATTTCCATTTTTTGGGCCATGTCTTTAATGCTAAGTGTAATTTGAAGTTCGTTTTCAAGTTTTGATTTCATTTTTGAATATTTACCAACGATTTCTTGTACATAAACAGGAACCTTCATACAGCCTGATTGTTCAGAAATAGCTTTTAATACTGCTTGTTTTATCCACCATGTGGCATAGGTACTAAACTTATAACCTAGTTTGTAGTTATATTTATCTACTGCAATAATTAATCCTATGTTAGCTTCTTGTATTAAATCGGCAAAACTCATATTTGAATTTTTAATTTTTGCTGCAATATTAGCTGCTAAACGAAGATTTGCTTTTATAAGTTTCTTTTTGGCTTCTAAATCTCCATTTTTTATTTTTTCGGCCAATTTTTTTTCTTCTTCAAAAGTTAAAACTGGAATTTTTGCAATTTCTCTTAAATATTTTTGTGTAAATTCATCGTTTTTGCCACAAAAGTGAACAAATTTTAAAGGCAGAGCCTTAGCTGCTTCACAATTCTTCATAATAAACACTCCTTAAAAACAACCGAACACCAAGATAAAATACAGTCGCTACAAATAAAAGCAAAAATAAAACCGACCAAGATATAATGAATATATATTTAATATATCAAACTGCATTGGATTTTTCAATCCTTTTCTTGCGAAATGTTAAGAAATTGTTGCAAAATGTATTTTTTCTTAATATAACTTAATATTTTTGGAGATATAATGAATGCGGAATTAATAATAATGAGGTTTGAAATGAGTGTCTTTGAAGCAGGTATGTTAATTTGTTTTGGGGCTAGCTGGCCTGCTGCTGTAGTTAAAACTTATACTACAAAAAATGTTAAAGGGAAAAGTCGTTTGTTTTTATGGCTTGTGATAGTAGGTTATATTTGCGGAATGATTCACAAAATACTTTTTAATTTTGATCTTGTGTTTTATCTTTATGTTTTTAATTTGTTGTTGGTTTCTACGGATTTGTTTTTGGTATACAAATACAGAAATAGTTTTGTGTAAAATTTTGTGGTATAAATCAAGAAATTGAGGTTTTGGCAAAAAAAAATTTTTATTATTTTCATATAATTGGGCAATTTGTATTATAGAAACATGTTTATCAAGGCAATCAATTTTCTTTTTAATTCTCATAAGTATGACTGGAATAATCAGAATAATTATTTTGGCATGTCTAAAAATTATTTGGATTCTTCTGCTATTGATGTTGTTAGCTTTTCAGGTGGAACAGGAGCAGACGGAAAAAGAATGCGAAAAAGATTGGCAGGTATTCATTGTCCTTGTTGTGGAATAAAAATGCTTACACCGGCAGACATAAAAAAAGCACTTATATTGCCCCCGGATTCGCCTTCTAAAGAGGTTATACCTGTTTTAAAAAAATATTCTAATCAATTACATGAGGTTGAAAAGAGTACTTTGCAATTATTAGAAGTTTTAAGTAATAAATATCCTGAAAAAAATCTTAGAGAATTATTTGATGCTGTTCGTTCTGAGAATCTTATTTCTTTGTACAAAGATGAATTAAAAATTATTGATAGAATAAAAGCTGTAGGTAGTTTTCTTTCTGAAGAATCGAAAAAAAAGCTAGATGCCACTCTTATAAGTGCAGAAGATTTAATAATTAATGGCAATTATGATTCAACATTTAAGAGGCGGGCTTTTATTGGAAAAATAGGAGATGTAGTTTATACTCTTTGCGAAAAAGATGCTGCTGACACAATATTTGAAATAGCTCATGAAATGCCAAGAGCAGGTAATAACAGAAGTGCATTTATTGTTAAATTTTCCGAAAAAAATCCTGCAACTGGATTAGAAAGGAATTCGCACGATATAATCAAAGCTATGATGATGCCTTCTTTAGGTACAGTTGAACATGTTAGAGCAAAATCTCCTTTAGTTAAAAACGGGGGAGGCTCAAATGAAATGCATAATTATATTGTAGAATGTTCCAGAGATAACAATATGAGAGATTGTATGCCTTTTAGGGAATTTGTAAAAAAACATCCTCAATTTTACGGTGAAAATATTCAAAGATATATAGATGCAATCATAGAGAAACTTAATCATGGAGAATTAAAAGGTTTTGAAAATTATCCTCTTCAAATTTCTCGAACTTTAAGAAGACAATCAAAAGGTAAAATAAAACTTGATATTTCTGCTTTAAATATTCCTTGCAATGAAAATATACAAAAAATGCCAAAATAGATTTTTGTGTGCTATTCTTTTATAACAAAGGAAAGTTGTATGGAAAATTCAAAAACCTTAATACTTATTGATGGACATGCACTAGCTTACAGAATGTTTTTTGCTTTGGAGAGAACAGGCATGAAAACATCTGCAAAACATCCGACTTGGGCGATATATGGTTTTATAAGGGCTATTATTGATATTTTAAAAAAGATAAAACCGGATGCGATGGCAGTATCTTTTGATATGGGGCGCAAGACATTTCGTACGGATGAATACAAGGACTATAAGGCTCAACGTGCTGCTATGCCGGATGCTTTGAGAGAACAAATGCAGGCAATTATAGATGCAGTTCAAGCTTTTGACATTCCAGTTTATATGTTAGAAAATTTTGAGGCAGATGATATTATTGGAACAATAGCTAACAAAGCAAAATCCTTAGGGCACAGATCTTATATACTTACAGGTGACCAAGATTCTTTTCAATTAATTGATGAAGAAGGATACATTAAAGTTTTAATTCCTTCTAAAAATGAATTAATAGAATATGACACTCGAAAAGTTTTTGAAAAATTAGGAGTTTACCCTGAGCAAATAGTTGACTACAAGGCATTACGAGGTGACACATCAGATAATATTCCTGGAGTAAAAGGTATTGGAGAAAAAACTGCTGCTAAATTACTTAGTGATTACAAAACATTAGACAATATATATGAAAATATTGAGAAAATATCATCCAAAAGTGTAAGAGAAAAACTTGTAAAAGATAAAGAAATGGCATATTTAAGTCAATATCTGGCTTGTATAAAAAAAGATGTAGATATAAGTTTTGATTTTGAGGGCGCAAAACTTAATGTGCCTAATGCAGAAACAATACAAGAATTTTTTACAAAATATGAATTTTACAGTTTTTTGCGAACTTTACCCAATATTTTGGGATTGTTTGGCAATAAAAATGAAATACTTGTCGATAAAGATAATAAAATAGAGGAAAGCAAAAAAAGTGAGCCCAAGCAATTAAATTTTTTTGCTCAAGATATTTGTGAGGTTAGCACAACTGACATAGATGAAAAATTTGAGAAAAATTTAATTGACGATAAAGAAAAACTTGAAAAATTAATATTGGAATTAAAAGACCAAGACGTAATTAGTTTTGTTTTTGAACTAAGCGGAACAGATGCCCTGACTGCAGAAATTTGCGGTATTTCATTTGCATACAATGAACAATTAGGTTTAGAAAAAGGTAGAATTAAGGTTTTGGAAATAAATAGCAAAGTTAAAACTGCATTTATTCCAATTAAGCAAGCAGGCAAGATTTTTTTTGATATAGAGTTTCTTATTTCGCAATTGAAATTTGTTTTTGAAAATGAAGCTTTTGCCAAAATTACCCATAATGCCAAATTTGCGCACCATGTACTTAAAAATTACGATGTTGATTTAAAAAATGTTGTATTTGATTCAATGGTTGCAGATTATGTAAAAGATTCTTCTTTAAAACATGGATTAAAGCAACAAGCTTTGGCTTATTTGGGCTATGAAATGCAAGATGCCCAAGAACTTTTGGGTAAAGGAAAAAATGCTTTAGATATATGTTCATTGGATTTAGATATTGTTTTTGATTATTTTTCAAATGATGTTTTTGCTGTTTGTGAATTAGCTAAATATCATACTTTAAATTTTGATGAAAAAGAATCAGAACTTTTTTACAAGATAGAATTACCGTTAATTTTTGTTCTTTATGAAATGGAAAGGAATGGTATTTCAATTGATACAATTTATTTGAAAGAACTTTCTAATAAATTAGCAGAAAATATATTTCAATTAGAAAATAAAATCTATGAAATTGCAGGGGAGCATTTTAACATAAATTCACCAAGGCAAGTTGGGGAAATTCTTTTTGACAAACTAGGTATAAAGCCCAAAGGCAAAAACAAAACTAAAACAGGTTACAGTACTGGGGCTGAAGTTTTAGATGAATTGGCTAATGAATATGAAATAGCAAAACTTTTGCTAAAACACAGACATCTAAACAAAATTAAAACTACATATATTGATACTTTACCGGATTTAATTTCGGAAAAAGATAATCGTATTCACACAACATTTAATCAAACAATTACTACCACAGGGAGATTAAGTAGCTCCAACCCGAACTTACAAAATATTCCTGTTAGAACAGAAATCGGTAATGAAATTAGAAAAGCATTTATTCCGCAAAATTCTGAAGAAAGTATTATTTTGGCGGCAGATTATTCACAAATAGAGCTAAGGCTTTTAGCTCATTATGCAAAAGATCCTGTATTAATTAAAGCCTTTCAAAATAATGATGATATTCACTCAATAACTGCATCTAAAATATTTGGAGTAAACTTAGAAGATGTAACAAAAGAAATGAGAAGAAAAGCTAAGGCGGTAAATTTTGGGATAATATATGGACAAACCCGATATGGATTAGCCGAAGCATTGTCTATAACATCTATAGAAGCTCAAGAATTTATTGATAAATATTTTGCAACATATCCAAATATAAGAAAATATATGGAAGAAACAAAGCATTTTGCTATGAAAAATGGGTACGTAGAAACTTTGTATGGAAGGAAAAGATATTTTTCCAGTGAATTAAATAGTTCCAATTACAAAATTCGTGAATTTGCTCAGCGTGCTGCAATTAACGCTCCTTTACAAGGAACAGCTGCTGATTTAATTAAACTTGCAATGATTAATTTGAATAAAAGATTAAAAGAAGAATGTAAAGATGCTAAAATGATTTTGCAGGTTCATGATGAACTAGTGATAGAAGTTCCCAAAAATTTTGCAGAAAAAGCTGCTCAACTTACAATAAAAGCTATGGAACTAGGGCAGCCTTTAGATGTTCCGTTGGTAGTAGATATAGATTTTGGAAAAAATTGGAAAGAAACAAAAATGAATGAGTCATTGAAAATAGAGGAATAGATTGTGAAAAAAATTATTTTAATTTTAGCTTTTTGCTTATTTTGTATTTCTTCTCGAGGTTTTTGTGATGTTACTTATAATGCAAAGTCTACTGTTTCCCAAGACAACAAGCAAGATATTATAAAAATGGATGTTATTCCTATTATTGATGTAATGCCTGCCAGAAACAATAAAAGAATAAGTGACACACCTATTTATGTTGCCCCTTTAATATCTCCTGCTAGAGAGAAAGATCCAACTTTGAATTTTAATCTTAACAACATCAAAAATATTAAAAAAGGGGCTATATTACCTGACGATAATGTTAATAAATCTATTACCAGTGTTGTTCAATATTTTAATTCTCCTTATGACAAAGTATTTTCTCATCTTTTAGGAGTTGTTAATGCTTCTGATTTTGAATTAGTTTCTTATGATTCGGAAAAAGGCAGAATTTTTGCGAATTATAAAAGCGAAAAACCAATATACATAACAGTTAGCAGATATAATAGTACTAATGTTATGGTCAAAATAACTCCTGCTGATGGGATTTACGATTTACCTGCGACAGTTACCAACAAAATATTTTCTGATTTAAACAGGAGTTTAGCAACAAAATAAATTATGCAATTAGAGTGGGAATTAATAGAAAATAAAAAATTTGATAAAAGAATAAACGACTTAACCGGTTTTGAAGTTTTGTCACAAATTCTTGCGAATAGAGGTATAGATACTTTTGAAAAAGCTCAAGTTTTTTTAAATCCTCAAAATTATTCATTCAGCGATCCTGAAAATTTTGTAGATATGAAAAAGGCTGTAGCAAGGATAAAAGAAGCTATAGAAAAATCTCAAAATATAGTGATTTGTGGAGATTTTGATTGTGATGGAGTTACGAGTACTGCAATACTTTTCAAAACACTTGTAAAAATTGGAGCAAAAGTTGGATGTTATATTCCTAGCAGACAAAATGAAAGTCATGGTTTAAATTCAAAAGCAATTATTGAAATTATCAGTAAACAAAGAGCAAAGTTAATTATTACTGTTGACAATGGTATAAGTAATAATTCAGAAATTAAACTTGCTCAATCTCTTGGAACTGATGTTATCATTACAGATCATCATGAACCTTCTGAGGTTTTGCCGGAAGCATTTGCAATTATTAATCCTAAGTGTTCAGGAAAAATGTCTGAAAATTTGGAATTTGATGAAATACAAAATATGGTTAATTTTGCCGGAGTTATGGTTACATACAAACTTTGTTGCGCTCTTCTTGATGAATATAAATATAACGAATATAAAAAGAAACTACTTCCATATGTAATGATAGGGACTATCTCAGATGTTATGCCTTTAACTATGGAAAATAGAGCTATTGTCAGTTCAGGGCTTGAATATTTAGAGAAAAATGCTCCCAAGTGGTTAGTAAAATTACTTGAACTTGCTCAAAAAGATAAAGAAAAAATTGATGTTGATTCAATTGCTTTTGTTATAGCTCCTAGAATTAATGCAGCAGGTCGTTTAGATAATGCAACAATTGCATTGGAACTTTTGGTTTCTGATGATGATGAAAAAATAAATTTTTGTGCAAATCAATTAAATCAATTTAATCAAACTAGACAACAAATGTGTGATACTTCTTTTTACGAGGCAGTTGCGCGAATACAAAAAGAAATAGACTTAAAAACAACCAAAGCAATAGTTTTGGCTGATGAAAATTGGCATATAGGTATAGTAGGACTTTTAGCTTCAAAAATAGTGGAAGTATACAATAGACCAGCTTTTGTTATTTCAATTGATAAAACAGAAAATAAAGCAAGATGCTCAATTAGGGGAATAAAAGGATTAAGCATTCATAAAGTTTTAACTGAAATGTCTGATTTATTTGAAACTTATGGCGGACATGAATTAGCAGGAGGGTTTTGTTCTGATTTGAATAAAATTTCAATCAAAGAACTTTCCAATAAAATACAAAAAATAGTATTTCAACAACTTGATGGAAAAAATTTAAGGCGAAAAATCAATATTGATGCAATATTGTCTCCTAAAGATTTAACTGAAAATTTTATTGAGAAATTAGCAATTTTAGAACCGTATGGTGAAGCAAATCGTCCTTGTGTTTTTGGAATGGAAAATCTGATTCTTAAAAAATTTGATGTAATAGGACAAAATTCTCATATGAAAATGTGTTTTGAATCTGAAGATAAAAGTTTTGTTGCAGAGGGAATTATATGGAATAAAAACAATCATGTTATTGAACTTTTAGATAAAGTAGATTTAACTTTTATTCCTAAAATTAATGAATACAAAGGTAAAAAAACTATTCAGATGATAATTAAAAATATTTTCATAAAAAATAGAGAAATTGAAATCGAAAACATGGATTTTGATGAAAATGCCAAAAATCAAGCTTTATTAGTCGATCATCGAAAAAAGAATAATTTTCTTAAAATGTTAAATAGTTATTTAACCAATAACAAAGCAGATGTTTATCTTGAAAATAAAGAAATAATTTCTCAAATTTCAGATTATGATGCAATAAAAAATGTTATAAAAAATCGCTTTAATATTTCTCATGTAGAAGAGCTTATATTAATTTCCAGTCCTTGTTGTGAAGAAGATTTTGCTCAAATAATTAAAGATGCTTCTCCTAAAAAAGTACATGTTTTTAATTGTAATGAGAATAAATTTGAAATTAATGAATTTATTAAAACAATTTCAGGTATGCTAAAATATTGTGCAATGCATTTTAATGGTGAAATAGAAATAAAAAAATCAATATGTTATCTTGCCTCAACAAAAGAAGCTTTTTGTATTTGTCTTGAACTTTTGAATAATTGTGGAGTTATTAAAATTTTATCGAAAACAAACGAGAAATATTTGTTTGAATTTGTGAAAAGTAAAGCACTATCAGAATTATTAAATAATACGAAATACAAAGAATTATACTGCGAACTTGAAAAAATTAATAATTTTAAAGAAAATTTTCAAACTTGTGAGATTTCACAAATAAAAGAAATGTTGGAAAACTAATAAACTACCTTAGATAACTGACCTTCATCTTGAGCAATGTATTGTCTTAGAATGCTATTTTCTTTGTAATATTTTTCTGGATCATCGTGAGCTATGGCAAATTCTTTCTCTGCCTTTTCAAATATATCTACTAATTGAGGATCAAATTGTGTTCCCTTGCAACGTAAGATTTCATCTCTAGCTACTTCATGAGGCAAAGCTTTTCGGTAAGAACGACTTGATGTCATTGCATCATATGTATCTGCAATAGCTATAATTCTTGCAGAAATAGGAATTTCTTCTCCTTTTAAGTGATTTGGATATCCTGTTCCATCCCATCTTTCGTGGTGAGAATTTAGCCATTCTGATACACAATTAAGTTTCTTTATACTGGTCAAAAGTTTTTTACCTTTTTCCGGATGTGATTTTATTATTTCATATTCTTCATCTGAAAGTTTGCCTGGTTTGCACAAAATTCCCTCAGAAATACCTATTTTACCTATATCGTGTAATAGTCCTGCAGTTTCAAGTTCTTCCATGAATTTTTCGTTAATACCATTCATGTGTTTAGCTAAAATTAAAGAATACAAGGTGACTCGTAATGAATGTCCGTGAGTATAAGTATCTTTTGCATCTAAAGCCGAAGCAATTGATTTAATTGTTGTATAAAACAATTCTTTCAAATCTTTTAACATTCTTTTTTTGCTTTGTGCTAACTCAAAAACTTCGATGCCATTTTGGACAATTAACATTAATTCTTCGGGCTCAAATGGTTTAAAAATATATTGAAATAAATTACATTTGTTTATACTGTCAACTAAAATATCAATGTCAGAGTGACCTGTAAGTAACATTTTAACTATGTCAGGGTACATTTCAGCTACATTCGCAAAAAATTCCGTTCCTTGCATAATAGGCATTTTTTGGTCACTAATAATAAGAGAAATTTCTTTTCCCCTCTGCTTTACGATTTCTAAAGCTTCTTTTCCATTTGTAGCTGTAATTACTTCATATTTTGACCGAAGAGTTCTTCTTAGTAAAGCAAGATTATCAGGTTCATCGTCAACTAACAATATCAAATGTTTAGTGTTTCTTTTGTTAGATTCTTCTATAACTTTGTGAAAAGTTTCTATGTATGAATTTGTATTTTCTTGTATTTTTAACATTATTTACCCCGCTACATTCTTTATACCACATTTTACATTTTTTGAAACGTTTTTTATATTTTTTTAAATGTTTGCTACTATGTATTGAGTTTTAGCTCTTTTGCTATTTTTTCAAAAAAATTATCCCACGTGTATTTTTGGGACAGAATGTATGCATTGTTAGATATTTTTTCAAAATTTTCTTGAGGGGTGTTTATTATTTGTTCCATTTTTTTGAATAAATTGTATAAAGTTCTAAAAAAACACTTTGAACGTTCAAAAATAAAACCATTTTCGTTATTTGTTATTATTTCGCTTGATCCTGCTGTAGAACTTACTAAAGTTGGTTTTCCCATACTTGCTGCTTCTGTTAAAACAAGTCCAAATGCTTCATTTAAAGAAGGTAAAACCAAACAATCTATTTTTTTGTAAAATTCTGTCATTCCTTCTTGTTCTGGTAAAATTTCAACTTTGTCTTGTAGTCTCAAAAAATTTAGAAAGCTTTCTATGGTACTTCCTTTTTTGGATTTTGTTACAATCATTTTGGCTTTGAAATTTTTTTGTGCAAGTTTTAGTAAAAATACTGCTCCTAAAAAAAGATAGCCCCCTTTGTTTATTGCATTACCTGCTACAATTCCAAATGTTATTGGTGTTTGGCGAATGTATTTAGGTTTTTCTTTTTGATCTGTTCCAGGGTAGACACATATTACATTTTCTGGGTTGAATTTTAAATTCTCTATGTAATCTTTAGCTAACTTTTTAGAAACTGTAAAAATTTTTCGTTCTTTGTTGGCAAAAAGTCTTTTGAATTGTTCTGTTTTTTTTCTGCGTAAAAATCTTTGGATAAAACTTTCTAAAATATTTTTGCAGTTTTGATTTTTGTACATTAACGTATGCGAATGAACAATAATATTACCGAATGGTGGGAATAAATCACTTGTTAAAATTATATCGTAATTGTTTTGGTGAATAATTTCTTGAGCTTTTTCAAAAAATTTATTCATATCGCTAAAAGGACAAAAACCTAAAGAATATATTTTGTTTATTCTTTTCATGCTTTCGTTTCCTGAAGTTCCACAGATAATATCTAATTTTATATCGGGAATTGCTGAAAAATATTCAATTAAATATCTTCCAATTCTGTTAGCTCCGCCATGTATTTTACCATTGGCAGGAAACATTTTTGTTAAGGAATCAAGTATCAGTACTATTTTCTTCATTATATTCTGTCTTTTTAATTTCAATTATATTTTTTGTTGATGTTTTCTTTTTAGTAATATTGTCTGTTGGCGTAATCATTTTGTTTAATTCTGTTGAAAGAATTTCTATTGTATCTATTTTTTTTAGTCTTCCGCCTTTAGCTATTGATACAAAACCGGTTTCTTCTGATACTACAATACAAGTAGCATCTGTAATTTCAGTTATCCCTATTGCTGCTCTGTGTCTTGTTCCGTATTGCCAACTTAATTCAGGATCTTCTGTTAATGGTAACAAAACTCCTGCGGCTAAAATTTTGTTGGGAGTCATTACCATTGCTCCATCATGTAAAGCGGTATTTGGGTGAAATATTGTTAGTATTAATTCGCTTGAAATTACTGAGAAAATTTTTGTTCCTATTTCGCTATATGCGGCCATATCTTCTGTGTCTTGAACTACTATTAAGGCTCCAATTTTTGATTTGCTCAAATATTTTATGGATTCTGTCATTTCTTTAACAAAATTTACACTATGTTCTTCTTTTTTGGGGGCAAAAAAGGTTTTATGAATAAATCCAGGTTGACCTAAATAACCCAAAAATCTTCTTAACTCTGGTTGAAATATAACAACAAGAGAAAAAAGCATTATTAAACTTATTCCTTCCAAAAACCTTCCGAAAATAAATAAATTAATTGATACCAAAAATCTTGAAAAAATATACATCAAAAGAATACTTACAATTCCGTTAAAAAGCTTTCTGGATGGAGATTTTCTTATAAATTTTACATATATTGAAAGTACAATTAAACTAATAACAAAAAGTTCTACTACACTTATCCAGTCAAAATTTCGGATTAGTTCGTCAATACGAGAATAAAAAATTTGATGAATAGTGTTCAGAAGACCCTCCTTGCTTATAAATGTTCAGGAACAATGTCATGACTTATTAAGTCATCATAACTTTCTCTTTTGATTATAATATCAGATTTTTGATTATTTACCAATACCATTGCTGGTTTTGTAACTCTGTTGTAGTTACTAGACATAGAATAACCGTAAGCTCCTGTGTTAAAAATACAAATGATATCTCCTTCTTGAACTTGTGGTAATTCTATATCTTTTATCAAAATGTCTCCTGACTCACAAAATCTTCCCGCTATTGTGACAATTTCTTTGTTGTTACATTCGACATTATTAGCTACTTTAGCTGTGTAAATAGCTTGATACATTGATGGTCTTGGGTTGTCAGCCATTCCACCATCTACTGCAACGTATTTTTTGCCTTTAGGTACTTGTTTTGATGAACCAACTGTGTATAATGTGCATCCAGCTGTGGCAACAATACTTCTTCCAGGTTCAATAAAAATATATGGTTCTCTAATGTTATATTTTTTCATTCCATCTTCTATAGAATTTAAAATTATTCTTGCAATTTCATATGTTGATGGGGGTGTATCTTTTTTTGTGTAAGTTACTCCTAATCCCCCTCCTAAATTCATATGAGTTAACTCTATATTAAATTTGTCTTTTATTCTTTTGAATTCTTTGCAAATAACTTGAACTTCATCGTAATAAACTTGTGTTTCAAAAATTTGTGAGCCTATATGTGCGTGCAAACCTTTTAAATTTAATGATGTATATTCATCTTTGATTAATTCTATTGCTTCATCTAATTGAGTTAAATCAAAACCAAATTTGCTGTCTAAATGTCCTGTTTGAATGTATTCGTGTGTGTGACATTCTATGCCGGGGGTTATTCTTAAAAGAATATCTTGAGTTTTGTGTTTTGTTTTTAATATGTTGTCTAATAAAGCTAATTCTAAAAAATTATCAACAGAAATATAGCCTATTTCATTATCTACTGCCATTTCTAATTCTTCTATACTTTTGTTGTTACCATTGAATAAAATATTTTTAGAATCGACATTCGACTTTAATACTGTGTATAATTCACCTGCAGATACTACGTCAAAACCAAAACCTTCTTGATCCATAATTTTAGCTATAGCTTTTGTCATTAATGCTTTGCTGGCATAAAGCATTTTTATGTTTTTGTATTTACAAAAAGCTTCTTTGTATTGTTTTGATATTCTTCTAATTGTTTGTTCATCAATTACATACAAAGGTGTTCCATATTTGTCTGCTAATTCAACACAATCACAACCTCCAATTTCAAGATGATTCTCATTATTTACTTGTGTTGTGCTTGGCATTATATTTTGGTTATCTGATTTGCGCATACTTTTCTAATCCAATATAGTCTAATCAAGTAAGATAATACCATGAAAGATTTTGCTTTTTGTGTAAAAATTCAAAAGTTTAACTGAAATTTTTAAATTCTTAAAATATCTTAGTAACCACTATGCAACTAAAAAGAAATTTGTTAAAATATTGTAAATGTTTCTTTACAATAATAGCAAATAATTTTTTGCTTAAACTTATAATGGATACAGTAAATATGTAGGTAAAATATTATGATTTCAGCAGTTAGCTTTAAAAGTGATGTTTATAAAGGTTTTCTTAATGGACAAACTAATGACAAAGGTGAGAAAGTTGTTGTATTAGAAAAACCTCAAGATAGTTTTATCAAAAAAGCAATTAAATCTACCGCGTATGCGCAAAAGGCTTATATTTTAGCAAAAGAAGGTATATTCGGACTTGTATCATCCATCTTGGCTGGGCTGACTGCTGGTGCTGCGGTTTTGGGATTGGATTGGTTCCTTGTAAGAACTGCTGGTAGGGGAGTTAAAGATCAGTCTTTACTTACTACTCCAGTAAAAACAATTGCTGGAATTGTTGGAGGAATTGCGAAAAAAGCATCTTCTGTATTTGATAAAAATTTAAAGCAAATAATAAAATATCCTTTCATAGGTTTTCCGAAAGACATTTATAATTACGTAAAAAATGCCAAAGGTTGCAGCAGATTTGGTAAAGCTACTGCTGTTGCAATTGGTTTGGGTGTTGCGGGTACTGTTGCTCTTGGAACTTTGATTAACATTAATCGTTCTATGGCTGATGTTGATCATGGTTTTCGCGTAGGGCACAACAGATAAAACAATTACGATATATTTTTCAAATGGTCTACTTTGGGTGGATTGCATAGAATGATGCTTATACCATCAATACGATAGTTCTTTTGCCTGATTGTTTTTTGGGATATGTAAGCTATGGCTGTTTTTTGTATTTGATTTATTTTTTTTGAGTCAATTGCTTCAAAAGGATGTCCAAAACCTAAACCTCTTCTTGTTTTTACTTCAACAAAAACAATAGTGTTTTGATCAAGAGCTATTATATCAATTTCGCCAAATTTTGAATATCTCCAGTTTCTTTCTAGTATTTTGTAGCCAATATTTTCTAAATACTTTGCTGCTATATTTTCGCCTAAAATTCCCTTGTCTTTGTTGTTCATTATCATATATTTACCTTTAGCCATAAATACAAATGATGTTGTAAATAATACGAAATTTTAAATATTCCACTGAAACCTACTGTAAAAAGTATCAAAATCATGATAAATATTCCGTAATTTTCTATGTAGTTGTATATATATTTAAGTTTTTCAGGTAGTATCCAAGATAAAATTCTTGAACCATCAAGTGGTGGGATAGGAATTAGATTGAAGACTCCAAGAGCAATATTTATTGTAACCAACATATTGAATAACATGATTACGAAATTATTTGGCGAAACTAAAAAATCATTTTCCAAAACAGAAATAATAAGGGTGAAAATTATTGCTAACAAAAAATTTGATGTAGGACCAGCTAAAGCTACAAGCATTTGTTTTGTTGAATTAGGAATATTCTCAATGTTGATAATTACAGGTTTGGCCCAGCCAAGTCCAATAATAAACAAAAGAATTGTTCCCAATGGATCTAAATGAGCAAAAGGATTTAAAGTAAGTCTACCCATAAGTTTAGGAGTAATATCTCCAAATTTGTAAGCTACCCATCCGTGTGCAAATTCGTGAAATGCTATAGAAAAAAGCAGAGGAACAATTAATAACAAAACAAAAGCTATTAACAATATAGGTGTATCCATAAGCTCTAATATTTGTAAAAACATATTTAAACCTTCTTGTTTATTTTTATTTTAAGTTAACTTCAGTTACAAAATATCATAAATTAGACAATTGGACTAGAAAATTTTAAAAATAAAGTATACAATGTTATAACAAAGATATTTTATGAGGATGGTTTAATGAAAGAAAAATTAAGTTTGTTAGTTATAGCATTGATTTTAATTTTGCCGGTAACTTTTTATGCAATATTTAAAGCACCAGAAAATAATGGTGCATTGGAGGCTGCCGTGGGAAAACCTATTGTTCTGGAATTTTCTTCACCTATGTGCTCAGAATGCCAAAAATTGAAAAAAGTTTTGCAGGTCGTTGAACCTAAATACAAAAAGCAAATTTCTTTTCAAAAAATTAATGCAAATATGATTGACAATGATACTTCAGAAAAAATTAAAAAATATGATGTTAAAGTAGTTCCAACAACTGTGTTTATTGATAAAGAAGGAAATATGGTTTCAAAAAAAGAAGGTGCAATGTCAGAAGAAACTTTTGTGTTACAACTTGAAGAATTATTGAAATAATGACAAATTTTTTATCACAATTATTTTCAGGACAAATTAGTTTTGATGGCTTAGGCTGGATTGTTTATATACTTGCTTTTTTGGGTGGTATAGTTACTTCAATTTCTCCTTGTTCCATTGGCTTATTGCCAGTTGTAGTTAGTTTTATAATAGGCAAAAAAGAAGAACAAGAAGTTCATCATATTCGTACTGTCCTGCAAATATTCTTTTTTATGCTCGGGTTAGCTTTAATGCTAACTGTTGTCGGAGTTTTTTGTGCTTTAACAGGAAAAATATTTGGAGCACAATCTGGTCCTTATTGGGGATTGATTATGGCTTCTTTAATTTTAATTTTTGGGCTTCATATGCTTGAAATTATTGAAATACCTATGCCTGTTATAGTTAAAGCTTTGCCTCAAAACAAAAACAACAATATAGTTATATACCCTATGTTAATCGGGATGCTTTTTGCTTTTGCTACTACTCCTTGCTCTACTCCTATATTGGCTGCAATTTTAGCTTATGCTTCAGTTAAAGCTAATATAATAAATGCTGCAGTTTTGTTGTTTCTTTTTTCAATTGGGCAAGGGATAATACTTGTTATTGCTGCTTTATTTACTTCTTTGTTTAAACAACTTTTGAAATTAAATAAAGTTTCAGGAATTTTATTAAAAATTAGTGGTGTAATTTTAGTTCTAACATCTATTTATATTTATGCCAAAATTTTTGAGCTGGTTAATTTTTAATAATTTCCTAAATAATTAAATATTTCTTTGTTTTGTTCCCATAGCTCTTGATTTGAAAGTTTTTGAGATAGTTCTAACGTAATTGTTGGTATGTTCCTTTCTATTCCACAAAATGTTCCAAAAGAACCTGGAGTTGGGTAGCCAATATCCTTTTGGACAGGATATCCTGTTATTTCTGAAATCTTTTGTGCTATTTCTTCTGCGTTTCCGTCAAAATTTACAATTTCAAAAGGAGCATGAAAACTTAAAATAATATCAAATCTAATTTTTTCTATAATTTCAGAAAGAAACTTTGTTTCTATTTCACTTTGAGGTTTGTTTCCTGATTTGGTTCCATCATCAAATGTAGTTGTTTTAAAGTTTTTTGTGGCAAAATTTCTGTTTAAATCTATATTATTGAAATTACCTCTTTGTTTTAATTGCTTTCCATCGGGATTTAGGCAGGGAATAAAATATAAATTATTTTTGAAATATAGTTTTTCTTTTTGTATTTTTTCAATGAATTTGTTTATTAAAAATTCTCCTTGAGGTTCTTCTCCATGCGTTACTCCTAAAAACAAAATATTTAGTGCGTTAGTGGCATGACTTTTTTGCGCTAAAAACAAAATTTCGTTTTTATTTGTTGTGTTTATTTTTTCTAAAACTTCCATTGTAACTCATTTTTACCCTTGCGAACATAATATAATAAAATTTGGGTTTACTCAAATTTTTCAGCCAGTTAAAATAGAAAATAATTTGTTAGTATAGTTGTGAGGTAGATAAATGGAATTTATTCAACAATTTGTTCAGCAGTATTCTATGTATATTGCTTTTGGGATATTAGGCTTAGCGTATATATTTATTGCACTGGAAAAGATTCCTAAAATGACAGTTGCACTGGTGGGGGCCTCTTTAACTTTATTATTTGGCCTTGTTGGCTCTATGGATGCCTTCAAATATGTGGATTTTAATGTTTTATTCTTACTTGTTAGTATGATGTTAATTGTACATATTTCAGCAAAAAGTGGAATGTATGATTGGCTTGCTATAGAAATGTTGAAACTTACAAAAGGTAATCCTATATTGGTTTTAGTGATGTTAGGCATCTTTACTGCTGTCATTTCGGCATTTCTAGATAATGTAACTACAGTTATTTTGGTTATGCCTTTAACTTTTGTTATTGCTAAGCAATTTGAGATTTCTCCTATTCCTTTTTTAATTACAGAAGTATTGGCTTCAAATATTGGTGGTACAGCTACTTTAATTGGTGATCCTCCAAATATTATTATTGCAAGTAAAGCAGGATTGTCTTTTATGGATTTTGTGGTGAATTTGACTCCTGTTGTTGCTGTTATATTAGTTTTTGCGGTTGCTATTCTTTCTTTTTGGTTCAGAAACAAAATTCAAACTAATCCTGAAAATACGAAAAAAGTTATGGAAATCGATAATTCAAAAACTATAAAAGATAAAAATCTTATGATACGTTCTATAATTGTTTTAGCTCTTGTTATTTTAGGTTTTATGCTTCATGACAAAACTGGTTTGGCAGCATATGTTTCTGCAATGGCTGGAGCAAGTGTTTTGTTATTATTTGAAAAACCAAAAGAAGTTCTTAACCACGTTGAATGGAATACAATATTTTTCTTCGCAGGCTTATTTATTATTATTGGTGGTATTGAAGCTACTGGCGGGATAAATCTTTTAGCTCAAAAAATTATTGAAGCTACCGGCGGGGATACAAAACTAGCTTCGATGCTTATTTTGTGGGGTTCAGGAATTATATCTGGAGTTGTAGACAATATTCCTTATACAGCTACTATGGCTCCATTAATTGCTAATTTAGAAGGTGCAATGGATGTGGCTCCTTTGTGGTGGAGTTTATCTTTGGGAGCTTGTTTAGGGGGTAATTTTACTATAGTAGGAGCTGCTGCTAATGTTATAGTTTCAGAAAAAGCAACTGCAGAAGGACACAATATTTCTTTTATGAGTTTTATGAAATATGGTGGGCTTGTTACAATAGTTGCTTTAATTATTTCAACTGTTTATATATTGCTAAGATATTTTTGATGAAAAACAATTCTTGTAAAGAGGTTTTTCTTATGATAAAACGATAGTTAGTTAGATAATGAGTACAAGGTAGTTCAAAATGAGTTTAACAAGTTATAAAACAAATTATTGCGGAAATATTAGAGAAAATAACATTGGCGAAACTCAAATGCTTTCGGGCTGGGTTGCTAATGTTAGAGATTTAGGAGGAATTATTTTCGTTGAATTAAGAGATCGAATGGGAGTTTTTCAAGCTGTTGCAGATCCTCAAATTAATCCTGAGGTTCACAAAGTTTTTAGTAAGTTAAAAGATGAATATGTTGTTCGAATTCAAGGGAAAATTACTAAAAGACCTGATGATACTTACAATCCTAATTTGGCAACAGGTTCTGTAGAAATGTACCCAGAAAAAGTTGAAATTTTAAATGAATCTCAAGTTTTGCCATTTCAATTAGATGACGGAGACAATGTAAACGAAGATGTTAGACTAAAATATAGATATCTTGATATTAGACGTAAACCTGTTTTGGATAACCTTGTTTTACGCCACAAAGTAGTTTCTGCAATAAGAGAATTTTTGAATGGAGAGAATTTTCTTGAAGTGGAAACTCCAATTTTGGTTAAAGCTACGCCAGAAGGAGCAAGAGATTATTTGGTTCCTAGCAGAGTTCATCCCAACAAATTTTATGCCCTGCCTCAGTCGCCTCAAATTTTTAAGCAGTTATTGATGGTGGGAGGTATTGAAAGATATTATCAAATAGCTAAATGTTTTAGAGATGAAGATTTAAGATCTGATAGACAACCTGAATTTACTCAAGTTGATTTGGAAATGTCTTTTGTTGAACAAGAAGATGTAATAAATCTTATGGAAAATTTAATTCAAAAAGCATTCCAAGCTGGGGGAATTGAGGTAAATCCTCCATTTGAAAGAATTACTTACAAAGAAGCTATGGATAGATTTGGTTCTGATAGACCTGATACTCGTTTTGGGTTAGAACTTTTTGATGTAAGCGATGTGATGGAAAAAAGCAGTTTTGCCGCTTTTTCTGATGTAATCAAAAATGGTGGTATAGCAAAAGCCTTAAAAATTCCAAACATTGCTTCTTACAGTAGAAAAGAAATGGATGATGTAAGAAATTTGGCTATATCTTTTGGAGCTAAAGGGTTAGCTTGGATAACTTATTGTGAAGATGGAACAATAAAATCTCCTATTTTAAAATATTTATCAGAAGAAGAAATTTCTGAAATTCAAAACCGTGCAAATGCCCAAAAAGGTGATATTGTATTTTTTATAGCTGATGAACCTAAAGTTGCTTATGATGTATTTGGTCGTTTAAGATTGCATTTTGGAGATAAATTAAATTTAATAGATAAAACTAAACATAATTTTTTGTGGGTAACAGATTTTCCTATGTTTGAATATTCTAAAGAAGATGAACGTTGGAGTAGTGTTCATCATCCTTTTACAATGCCTAATCCTGAAGATTTAAATAAAATGAAAGTGGACAAAGGTGCCTGCAGATCTATTGCCTATGACATTGTTTATAATGGTGTTGAATTAGGAGGAGGAAGCGTAAGAATTCATTCAAGTCAAATTCAAAAAGAAGTATTTGAAGCCTTAGGATTAACAAATGAGCAAATTCAAACAAAATTTGGATTTATGTTAGATGCATTTAAATATGGAACTCCGCCTCATGCAGGTATTGCATTAGGGCTTGATCGTTTAATTGCAATGATGGCTCGAACTGAATCTATAAGAGATGTTATAGCTTTTCCTAAAAATTCTCAAGCAAAATGTTTGATGTCAGATGCTCCTTCTTTTGCAGATGAAATACAACTAAGAGAATTAAGATTGCAGCTAAAACAAGTTCATACTCATCATTAGGAAAGGGAATTTAAGTGAACGCAAGACGTGTATCTAGAGAACTTATAATTATGGTTCTTTCTCAAATAAAATTAAATACTAAAAAAATTGATATAGATGGAATTCTTTTAAATTCTGTTAGAACATTAGTGAGTGATGCAAAAGATGATTTGGAAACTACTACGGCAATGTTGATTGATGTAAAAGATTATCTTCAAAATTATGAAATAGACAGTGATGAAAATAAAGATCGTCCTATTAATTCCAAAAATATAGGAGTTGAAATCCCTAAAACTGATGTATTTGCTCAAAAAATAGATGGATTGCTTGATGTTGCAGAAAAATGTTTTAAGGCTATAGAGGCTGCTGAAATTGCGGTTTTAGAAGAATCTCCTGAAGTTAAATTATATGCTAAAACTGTTGTTGAAAATATTCAAAAACATCAAAAAGAAATAGATGAGTTGATTGAAGAATTTTCTATAGGCTGGGATATAAAGCGAATGGTAAGTATAGATAGAAATATTTTGCGAATGGCGATAAGCGAGTTATTTTATAGTGAAAATGTACCACAAAAAGTTATTATTGATGAAGCTATAGAACTTGCAAAAAGATATTCAACTGAGGATAGTTCATCTTTTATAAACGGAATTTTAGGTAAAATTGTTTCGACGAGATTGAAGAAATAAATTATGTTTCATTTTTTTAAGAAAATACTAAAACCCAAAGAAGAAGATAAAGAAAAGAATATTCCTGAGAATTTATCTAGTGAATTTATTGAAAAAAAATTATATCAAGAAGAACATAATAAATCACAAATTGATCAAGATGAAATTCCAAATGGAGAAATTTTTGCTGACATACAGACAAATGAATTTGATACAAATTACGCACAAGAGTCAAATTTGGAAGAAACTATTGAAAAAACAGGGCAAAATCTTGTTGAAAATTTTTTAAATCTTTTTAAAAATAATGAAAAAATTGATGATGATATTTTAGACGAGATGGAAGAAACTCTAATTAAAGCAGATTTAGGGGTAGAGACTTCTGCTTTCATTATAGATAATTTGAGGAAAAACAAAAATTTATTAACGAAAGAAAATCTAAGAGATTTTTTAAAAAAGCAGTTTTTAGAAATTTTAGAGCTGGCACCTTCTTCCATTTTAAATCTTAAAAATGGACTGAATATCTTTTTGATAACTGGAGTCAACGGAGCAGGAAAAACTACTTTAATAGGAAAATTGGCTTATAATTTTAAAAATATTGGGAAGAAAGTTTTAATTGCTGCTGCGGATACTTTTAGAGCAGCTGCAGAAGAACAACTTGATATTTGGTCGAAGCGTGCTGGTGCAGATATCGTGAGAAATGACGGAGCAGATCCTGCATCTGTAGTGTTCGATGCAATTAAAAGAGCTCAGATGGATCAATATGATATTCTTTTAATTGACACGGCTGGAAGAGTGCAAAATAAATTTAATTTAATGGAAGAATTGAAAAAAATTAAACGTGTTATTGACAAAGAGGCTGCTGGAAATTTGTCAGAAAGTATGCTGGTAATTGATGCAACTACAGGTCAAAATGCCTTAAAACAAGCAGAAGTTTTTGCGGAATGCGTTGATTTAACTTCTGTTGCATTAACCAAATTAGATGGAACTTCTAAAGGAGCTATCATTGTAGCTATTGCAAAAGAATTAAAAATTCCTGTAAAATTGGTAGGAGTTGGAGAAAAATTAGAAGATTTGCGAGAATTTTCTTCCAAAGAATTTATTGAAGCTTTGTTTTAGAATAATCTTGGTTAGAGTTAACCAAAATATTTCGGTGGATTTTTTTTAAGGTAAAATGTCATTTTGTAAATCTTTTTTCTAAAGTTTTAGTCTATATTTGTGCTATAAATAGAAATATAACTAAAAACATGTAGGAGTAAAAATGTTTGAATCATTATCTGACAGATTGCAAAATATAATTAGAACTACGAGCGGACAATCAAAACTTACTGATGAAAATATGCAAGAAGCTTTTCGTGAAATTAGACGCGCTTTTTTGGAAGCGGATGTAAGTTTGAAAGTTGTTAAATCTTTTATTGCAAATGTAAGAGAAAAAGCTGAAGGGCAAGAAGTTTTAAAAAGTATTTCTCCATCTCAACAATTAGTAAAAATAGTAAATGATGAAATGGTTCAAATTTTAGGCGGAGAAAATAAACCAATAAATTTATTTGGAAAACCTGCGATGGTTATGATGCTGGGATTGCAAGGTTCTGGCAAAACTACTAGCGCTGCAAAACTTGCGATAAAATTAAGAAAAGATGGCAAGAATCCTTTGCTGGTTGCTTGCGATGTATATAGACCTGCAGCAATTACTCAATTACAAACGCTAGGAAAGCAAACTGGTATAGAAGTATATTCAAAAGATGGTCTTACAAATGTTGTTCAAATTGTAGAAGAAGCTGTTCAGTATGCTTACAACAATGGTTTTGATGTATTAATTATTGATACTGCAGGAAGACTGCAGATTGATACTCAAATGATGGCGGAATTATTGTTGATTGACAGAACATTTAAACCATCTGAAAAACTTCTGGTAATCGATTCTATGATAGGTCAGGAAGCAGTTAATGTGGCCCAAATGTTTGATGAACAACTTAATATTACAGGAATGGTTTTAACAAAATTAGATGGTGATTCTCGTGGCGGAGCCGCATTAAGCGTGGTTTATTCAACTCAAAAACCAATAAAATTCATAGGTGTTGGCGAAAAAATAGACGCACTTGATGTTTTTTACCCAGAAAGAATGACCCAAAGAATTTTGGGTATGGGAGATATTGTTTCTCTTGTTGAAAAAGCTCAAGAAAATTTTGACGAAAAACAAGCTAAAGAACTTGAAAAAAAGATGAGAAAAAAAGAATTTACGCTTGAAGATTTTTTAAGTTTACAAAAACAAATAAAAATGCTGGGTTCTTTTGGACAAATTTTAAATATGTTGCCAATTCCGGGAATAGATAAAAGCACAAAAGACTTGATTGCTAATCAAGGTGAAAAACAAATGCATAAAATAGAAGCTTGTATAAGAAGTATGACACCAAATGAAAGACGTAAACCTGAAATAATTAATATAAGTCGTAAACAACGTATAGCAAAAGGTTCTGGAATTGCCCCAGAAGAAGTCTCTGCATTTTTAAAACAATTTGAAATGATGCGCCAAATGATGCAAGGTATGTCTAAAATGACTGCTAATATGAAAAAAAATCCAATTGCAACAAGAAATATGATGAGAAATATGTACAGACAACATAGCTCAAAAAAAAGAAGAAGGTAAATATTATATTGGTATTTTGAAAAAATTAATGTTATTGTGTAATTTTGTCTGCAAGAATTGGGTTAAATTTTTTGTATATTTTAGGTTTCATTGATTTTAAAATCTTAGATGCATATTCTTGTTCAGCTGTCCAAACAAACCATTTATTGAAAAATTCATCCGCAGAATTTACATCGCCATTTAATTGAAGTTTAATAATTTCTGTTAGCATTGAATTTGCTGCTACAACAAATTTTTCAGGGTTTATTTTTAATTTACCACCTACATCAAAAGTTATTGCTCCGCAGCCTCTCATGTAATTATATTGGGCCACACGTCTAACTCCATGCGCTTGAGATTTAGAAGGAGGTTCTTGTGAGAGTAAACCGGCTGCCCAAGTAAGCATTATTTCGTCCATTTGTTTAGGGCTGTATTTGCCTATTTTTACAAAATAATCTGCCATAAGAATTGAACCTAAATCAGCTTTAGCTTCTTCTACTGCATCTCCCCAATCTCCTAAGGAAGTTTTTTTATCTAGTCCTTGAGCCGTTTTCATTGGGCCTAAAGAGTGTGTAAGTTCATGCCCAATTGTAAATAAATGGTCAGCTTCATCAGAATACAAATGTCGTTGATTTTCATCTATAAGTTCGTTTAAAAATCTTTTTCGAATTTCTGGGTCAAAACTTTTTCGCATATCTTTGTGGAAAACATTTCTATTTCCTGCTCCGCGTTTAGCTGCAAGTTTGTCAGAATTTGGTAAATTTTGCGCCAAAACTGCTCCAGGCCTTGAAGCTCCGCTTTCTCCTCCCATATAAACTAAATCAACATCTACTAAAGTTTGTTTACTTCCTATTGCAGGATCAATTTTATCTACAGATTGTTCATATGTGTTGGCAAAAGGCAAAAATTTAGAGAAATTTTTCATGTGGTTTTTGTAATCAGCAAGTTCTTTGCTTGCTTTTCTGTCAACAATGCCTACTCTAATTCCAATCATATCTTTGGAATTAGCATCTAAACCTTTTTCGGAAATTATTTGGGAAAGTTCTTTGTCCTCTAAAATTTTGCCTGTAAATTTATCATCATAACATTCTCTTGTAATTGTAAATTCTAATGGGGTATCTGCTAGCTTTATCCAAGCTACATCAGCTTTGTAAGCATCTTCAGGATCGGTACTAAGCATAGCTTTAGCTTGTAAATGTAAATATTCATTGAATTCTTTGTTAGTTGATGTTTTGGCTGCTTCAAGTAATTCTTTTGCTGCAGCTTCGTATTCTTTTTTGTATTCTATTTGATAGGGAATTCCCTCAAAACTATTATTTATTCTTTTCACAACAGTATTATTTGAAAGTATTTCTTCTATTTTGTGAGGATTTGCTTTTAAAAAATCAATTAGTTCTTTTGGTTTAATATCTTTAGGGTAAAGGTTTCTTCCATCTGCAAGCTTTATATTTTTAAACAAATATGTGCGTTCTTTTCTTTCATCTTCTATTCCATTAAATATTTTGTATAATTCATAAGTTTTTTGTGCTTGAATATCACCTAAATCAGATTTTCTTTTCAGTTCATCTCTAAATTCAAATCCTCTTTCGTGTTCTTGTTTTACAAAAACATCATTTAAAATTTTTCCTGCTTTTACTAAATGTGCTAATGCAATTTTGTCTCCTTCAGCTAAAGAATTATATTGAGATGTAGGATTAAATTGTATTTCTCTTGTTTCTTCTGTCAAAATTTTGTTTGCTTTTTCTACAGTTAAATTACATTGTAGTTGGTTATTAATTGAATGTTTCATATAATCGCTCCAAGTACTTCCATTAATTTCACCACTTTTAAAATTGTTTGTTTTTGTTTTAGATAAAGAATTTCGAGATAGTTTTTTGTCGTAATTGTAATTATTTATATTCTTTATTGTAACATTATATTCCATAAATTTTTCCTTTGCGTTAACATTTATAATACAAGTAAAGGAAAAAAATTGCCAAATGAATGAAAATTTAGATGAGTTAATTAATATAATTTCAAAATTACGTTCACCTGATGGTTGCAAATGGGATAGAGAACAAACACATAAATCGTTAAAGCAAAATTTTATTGAAGAAACTTATGAAGTACTTGATGCAATTGATGCAAATGATATGGTGCATCTTCAGGAGGAATTAGGTGATGTTTTGCTTCAAGTTGTTTTACATTCGCAAATAGCTAAAGAAAATGGTGCTTTTGATATTAATGATGTAGCTAAAGGAATTTCAAAAAAATTAATTCATAGACATCCACATGTTTTTGGAAATGTTAAAGTTACTTCTACTCAAGATATTTTAGATAATTGGGAAAAACTGAAAAAAGAAGAAAAACCACATAGAAAATCAGCAATGGATGGAATTAGTGCTTCGCTTCCTGCTCTTTTTGCTGCTTACAAAATAAGTAAAAAAGCTGTAAAAGTAGGATTTGAATGGCCTGATGTTAATAGTTTATACGAGTGTATTTATAGTGAATTTCAAGAATTTAAAGATGCTGTAGAAGAAAATAACAAAACACATTTGGAAGAAGAAATGGGTGATATTTTGTTTGCTGTTGTGAATTTGGCAAGATGGTACAAAATTAATCCTGAAATTGCTCTATTAAATGCAAACAAAAAGTTTATGAAACGTTTTAGAAAAATGGAAGAAATTTCCCCAAAAAACATTGAAGATAATTCTTTAGAAGAATTTGATAAATTGTGGACTGAAGCTAAAAAACAATTAAATTAAATAATAGTTCTATTGTCTATTGTTGGATTTTTTTGTAAGTATTAAAATTTTCATGCTTATTTTTGAAGGGGAATATTATGACAAAACAATTTGAAGTGTATAAATGTGATGTTTGCGGTAATCTTGTAGAAGTTCTTTTTGCAGGTGAAGGTACTTTAGTTTGTTGTGGCAAACCTATGACTTTACAAGAAGAAAAAACTAAAAATGAAAATTCAGGAGAAAAACATGTGCCTGTTTTCGAAAAATTAGAAACAGGGGAAACAATTGTTAAAGTTGGCTCGACTCCTCATCCAATGTCTCCAGAACATCACGTTCAATTTATTGAAGTTTTTGCGAATGATCGAATATTAAGAAAATATTTAGAACCTAATGAAAAACCAGAATTTTTGATAAAATTGAAGGATGGTTTAAAGCATGCTCGTGAATACTGTAATTTACATGGGTTATGGAAAGGAGATAACTATGTTAACTAAAAAAATGGAAGCTGAATTAAATGGTCAAATAAATAAGGAATTGTATTCTTCTTATTTGTATCTTTCTATGTCAGCTTATTGTAATTCTATTGGATTTTTAGGATTTGCAAATTGGTTGAGAATTCAAGCGAAAGAAGAATTAGATCATGCAATGAAATTATTTGATTTCATTTTGGAAAGAGGTGGAAATGCATCTTTGGCTACTGTAGAACAACCTGATGCAGAATGGGTTAATCTTTCAAATGTTTTTGATGCTACATTAAAACATGAGCAATTTATTACAAGTAGTATTAACCATTTGATGGAAATTGCTGTAGAAGAAAAAGATTTCGCTTCTATGTCTTTCCTTAATTGGTACGTTAGCGAACAAATTGAAGAAGAAGCAAATGCTGAAGAAATTGTAAGAAAACTTCAATTTGTTGGTGATGATAAAAATGCAATGTTAACTCTTGACAAAGAACTTGCTGCAAGAGTTTATACCCCGCTCGCAGAATAATTTTTTTAAAAAATCTGTTTTTGTATTTTAAACTCTCTTTTGATAAAATTATCAAAGGAGAGTTTTTTGATGCAAGAAAAATATATTTCAATTGGAAAAATTACTAATTTTCACGGTATAAATGGTGAGGTTAAAGTTGGTTATACAAAAGGGAAAGAACATCAACTTTTGTGTGAAAAATGTTTTTTTGTAAAAAATGAAAATTCATATCAGAAATTAAATCTTTCAAAAATAAGATTTCACAAAAATATTGCATTAATTAAATTTGAAGAAATTAATTCTATAAACGATACAATGTTGTACAAAGGCAAGACATTATTTGTTCCAATTGAAAATTTGCGTAAAAATCTTGAAGAAGATGAATTTCTTGTTGATGATCTTGTCGGAAAAAATGTCTATAATTTAAATGATGTTTTTCTTGGAAAAATTTCTTGTATTAACAAACAATCTGCTTCGGATTTGTTATGTATTAAAAAAGTAGATGGTAAAGAATTTTTCGTTCCTTTTGTGAAAGAATTAGTTCCAACAGTAGATTTAAAAAATAATAAAATATACATTAACGCAATAGAAGGATTAATAGACTAATATGCATTTTAATATTATTACATTGTTTCCTGAGCTTATTGAAAATTATTGTAACTTTAGCATAATCAAAAGAGCTAAAGATTCTGGAATAATAACAATAAAAACGATTAATCCCAGAGATTTTTCTTCTCTAAAACATAAAAAAGTTGATGATACTCCTTATGGTGGTGGAGCAGGAATGGTTTTAATGTGTGAGCCTTTTTTTGCTGCTTTTGAATCTATTACGAAATCTGATAATTCTAAAACACTTTTGCTTACACCTCAAGGAAAGACTTTTTCTCATCAAATGTCTTTAGAATTTGCCAAGTTTGACGAGATAACGATAATTTGCGGACATTATGAAGGGTTTGACGAAAGAATAAGGCAAAATATTAATTGTGAAGAAGTTTCAATTGGTGATTTTGTTTTAACTGGAGGGGAATTGCCTGCATTGTGTATTATAGACAGTGTTTCGAGAAATATTGAGGGTACATTAGGAAAAATTGAGTCAGCTCATTTTGATAGTTTTTGTGATGATTTGCTTGAATATCCTCAATATACTAAACCTTATGAATTTAGAGGAATGAAAGTACCTGATGTTTTATTGTCAGGGAATCATTCGCAAATTGCTCTTTGGCGACGAAAAGAACAAATTAGAAGAACAAAAGAACGTAGAGCTGACTTGTTTCAAAAATTTTTAAGTAGAGAATTGTCAAATCAAGACAAAATTTTAATTAATGAATTAAGTAAAGAGGAGAATTAAATGGATTATTTTCATACGATAATTATGGGATTTATACAAGGATTGACAGAATTTTTGCCTGTAAGTAGTTCCGGACATATTGTCTTGGCTAGTGCGATTTATAAATTGTTTACCGGACAAGATTTTTCTGTTGCAAGTGATGAGGAAATCTTTTTTGATATAATGCTTCATCTTGGTACTCTCGTTGCAGTTTGCATTTATTTTAGAAAAGAAATTATTTCTGTATTAAAAGCTTTCTTTTTGGCGATTAAAATTAAGAAATTTGATAATTATGAAGCAATCTTGCCCGTTTATATTTTGTCGGGTACTTTTTTTACCTGTTTAGTTGTTTATCCTATCAAAGATTTTTGTGAAAAACTTGTGACGTTACCTGCGGTAATTGGATTAACATTAATCTTTACTGGGGCAGTTCTTTTGTTTGCTGAATTTTTTTCTAACAAATTTGCAAAAAAAGATTCTCAGGTAAATATGAAAAAATCTATTTTCATTGGTATAGTTCAAGGACTTGCTGCTATACCAGGTATTTCTCGTTCTGGTTCTACTATTGCTGCTGCCTTAGCTTTGGGAATTGATAGAACTAATGCAGCTAAATATTCATTTTTATTAAGTATACCTGTAATTCTTCTGGCTGTAATTTACCATATTCCTGAGATTTCTAATCCTGAAGTTTTTTCTTCTATCAGTTGGCTCCCAATATTAACAGGAACTTTTATTTCTGCTTTTGTTGGCTATTTTTGTATAAAATATTTTATTGCTTTTCTTAATAAATTTTCTCTTAATATTTTTGCATATTACTGCTTTGTTCTTGGCGGCGTAGCTTTTGTTTATTTTCAGTTTTTTGCCTAAAAATCTATTTTTTTGATGTTTAAAATTGCCTTTTTGCAAATCAATTTTATCATTCCAAAAATTGGGTAATAATCCCAACAATTTTCAAAACGATTTTGTTCAATTGAAGCTTCTGCCATATTACATAATAACAGAATGTTATCAAGTTCTATTTTTGTTTTGCTTAATGGTTTGGTTATATTGTCAGACATGTTAACCTCTACGTATTTTGAACGATTTAATATACGTGTTCACGTTCTTTTGCTCGTTTTAATATATCAAATCCATAATAAGATGTCAAATTATCGAGAAATATGTATAATAATCTTAGGGGGGGGAGAACTTGTTATGGGCGTAAGAGAAGATATAAAAATTTTGTTGGTAAAAGAGAATTTGACTTTAACTAATTTAGCGGATAAATTGTCAAAAAAATATGGTAAAAAATTTACTGCAGATGGTATATCTCAAAAACTTCGTAAAGGAACAATGAGATATGAGGAAGTGAAGCAAATAGTGGATGTGTTGGGTTATAAAATTGATTTTAATAAGGCATAAATTTGTTGCGGTATGTTTACAAATTTGCCACATGTATATAAATAATGTTTTAATAAAATTTGTTAATAGTCTAACCATTCCTTTCTTGACTGATGCGACCTTAGGGTCGCTTTTATTTTATTTCTTTTTACAATATAAAAGAATTGTCTTATAATAAAATAAAGAGGTATATTTATGATTGATAAATTTCCAAATTACGTAAAACCAGCTGCTTTTTTAAGTGCAATAATTGGTCTTATTTTCGGTTTTTTACTGTTAATTCCTATTGTACAATTGTTTATGATTTTTGCTTTTTGGATTGTTGGTGCAGTAATTGTATATATGTTAAAACGTAACAATTTTATTGGACAATTTGGTGAAAAAGAAGCGATTGTTATTGGGTCTATTTCAGGGATGGTAAGTGTTTTGGCTGCGGCTGTGAGTTTTTTACCTTTTTCTATGATAATTGGAGCGATATTTAAAACTCTTAGTGTTAGTTTCCTTTTCACTACATCGTTTTTTTCATCAATTTTTTCATTTTTTGTACTTATTTTATTTATTGTTTTTGTTGGACTTATGAATATTATTTTTAATATTGGTTCTTCACTTTTGATTATTGCTATTTATAATAATCTTGAAAAAAATACGGAAGAATCCCCGGAATTTAAAATTGAGTTATGATGTGTCTAAAAGAGTTTTAATAATAAGATTGGGCGCAATAGGTGATGTTGTAGAAACAACAGGTTTGCTTAGAGCATTGAAAAACATTGGCTGCGAAATAGATTATTTAACTGGGAATGTTCCTGGGCAGCTTTTGGCTAATGATTTTGATATAAAAAATTTGTTTATCTTTGAAAAAAAAGATTACAAGTACATTTTTAATTTGGGCTTAAGATTAAGACAATTGGATTATGATGTTATTTTGGATCTTCAACCTTCCTTAAGATTAAGAATTTTAAGTAGAATAATTGGTGCAAAAAAAATAGTAAATTATCAAAAATCGTATAATTTTCACGCTGTTGAAAACTTTTTTGCTACAGGTAAAAAAATATTTCCAGACTTAAAATTAGATAAAAACTTGCATTTGTATATTCCACCTAAAATAAAAGAAGAAATGTCAAAAAAATTAAACAATAAGCTAAAAATATGCTTTAATACTGGAGCAAATTCTTCAAGGCAGGGAAGAAAATGGTGTATTGATTATTGGAAAAAGTTAGCAGATTTAATTTTAGCTAAATATGATGCAGAAATTTATGTGATTGGTGCCAAAGATGATGAAAAAAATGTAAATGAACTAGTTAATTATTTGCCTAAAATTAAATCTTTTGCAGGAAAAACTTCAATTATTGAGACGGCAGCTCTTTTGTCTTGTGCTGATATTGTTATATCCGGCGATACAGGTCCTTTGCATATTGCATCTGCTACAGATACTGTTTGTATTGGCTTATATGGTTGCTGTAGTATCTCAAGAAGCGGGCCATATGGCGAAAAACATTTTACAATATCTTCTGGCTTGAATTGTTCTCCTTGTGATAAAAGAACATGTAAATTTTTGAATTCTTTTATTGATGATGCTCCTTGTATGAGAGAAATAAAACCTGAAAAAGTCCTGAATTTGGTTGATACTATAATTTCACAAAAATAGTATAATCGTATCAGAATTTTTGGGTAAAATTATTTAGGAGAGAGAATTTATGAAAAAATCAAATTTGTTTTTAACTGTGGGGTTTATGATTTGTGCAGTTTGTGGTTTATCTACTCCAGCTCTGAGTGAGGATAATATTTTTGGGGAATTAACAACTACTCCTCCTCCAGCTACTACTGATGTGCAAACTCAAACGGTAAAAGTTGAACAGCCTATTGTTGTACGCGGCTCTAGTCAAATGAGTAAACAAGAATCTTTGACTACTCAAAGTTTGCAAACTTCTATTTCTAGTTTGGAAGCGGCTCAAGCAGAGTTGAGAACAAAACTTGAAACCGCAAAAAGTAATTACACTGCAGTTAACCAAGAATATGCTCGCGTAAAACAAGAACGTGCTGCGCTTAAAAAAATTGTAAACAAAACTAATTCAAGAATTAAATCTTTGGAAAAAACTAAAAAGAAAATTCAAAAAACTATCCAAACAGATTTATAATAGTAGATAGTTTTTAGTAAAATGTTTGCAAAATAAAATTTTATAGTGGATTTGAAATAATTATTTGTGGTATGGTTCCTTGTTTATTATTTTAAAAGCACGATAAATTTGTTCCAACAAAATTAAACGTGTTAGTTGATGAGGAAATGTCATTTTTGAAAAACTTAGACGTAGATTTGCATGATTTAGTATGGATTCATCCAGTCCTGTTGAACTGCCTATTATAAAATTTATTTTGTTTACCCCAATTTGTGAAAGCTCTGTTAACTTTTGTGCAAAGCCTTCTGAGGAAATTTCTTTCCCTTGTATTGCTAAAGCTATGTTATAATCATCTTTGCTTATAATATTAAAAATTTTGTTTGCTTCTATTTGTCTTGCCTTAATTCCATCATTTTTTGTCTTAATTTGAAACGCCTGAACCTCTGTAATTTCTAACGAAATATATGGGGCTAGGCGTTTTTTAAATTCTTCAATTCCTAAACTTATATATGGCTCTCTAACTTTGCCAACGCATATTATTACTATTTTCATTGTTTAGTAGGATAATGCCTGAATAATGTCTAAATCTTTTTTGTATTCTTTGGCTTTATTTGCTATTTGACTAAGTTGTTCTTCGTTTTTTATATAATTTTTAGCTAAATCATATTGTTGGGCAATTTTGTTTAATCTGAAAAATGCTAAATTTTCAAGAGTTTCATAACTGTAATCTCTTTGCTTTTCTTCAAAAAATTCAACTACATCTTGTTTCAAATCAAGCAAATAGTTTTCTAAATATTTTCCTTTTAAATCAGGTTTGGTTATGAATGCATAATTGGCAAAACACTCGTACATTACAGGATTTGTGTTGAAATTTTCATCAAACATAACATAATCATTTAAAATTTCTTTAAATGTTTCTTTTAAATTAATTTGTTCCAAAATATCTACGTTAAAATTTTCCATAACATACTTTCCTTTATCCCCTTATTGTATATTAATAAAGTAAATTTATCAAAGAAAATTGCCAAAACATTACAAAAATTAATAAAATAAAAACACCCGAATTTGTTCTTCGGGTGTTAAAAATGCGTAGGAAATAATATATTTAGATAACTATATTCATTTTTGTTCTGGATTTAGGATCAGCATCATTTAATATTCTTTGAATTACTGCAGATTTCATTTCGTATTTTTGAATTTCTTCTTCGTAATTTACAAAAGAAATTTCCTCTTTTTTTTCTTCTTTTGTGAAGAAATCAAAAACAGGGGTGGCAAGATTTTTTATTGTTCTTGATATAATACTTTGATCTATTTTAACCTTCCTTTGATCTGAAGGTATGACAAAACCACCGTTTTTAAATATGTTCATCTCTGATGACATCTTTACTCCATAGATAACATTTCTTACCCTTTATATCGACATTTTTAATGAATACTTTAGTTTTTTTCTTGTAATGTTAAGAAAATTTTACATGGCAAATTTTCTATTCGACTAAAGCTGAAAAATAAGCTATAATATTCATGTTCTGTAGGGAACAAAAGAGAAAATATTAGAAACTATTTGGTTTAATTAAATTTTTCTTTTAAATACCTAATGGAGCCATTTTAGAGGAGCAGGATTGTATAATTACAAGTTTGAATTGATTACAGGCCCTATGAGTTGTGGCAAAACTGAAGAGTTGTTGAGGCGACTTAGAAGAGCTTCCATTGCTGGTAAAAAAATTAAAGTCTTTTCTCCTACTTTGGATACAAGAGTATTGGCTGATTGTATTGAATCTCGGGCAGGAAGTAGGAAAGAAGCTTTAAAAGTAAGAAAAGCTATTGATATATTATCTTATGTAAAACAAGATGATCAAATTATTGCTATTGATGAATTACAATTTTTCGATAGTGATATAGTTTTTGTAATAAGAACTCTTATGGCTAATGGGAAAAAAGTCATTGGAGCCGGATTAGAATTGGATTTCAAAGAAGAACCGTTTGGTTGTATGCCACAGTTATTGTGTTATGCGGATAAAATTGATAAGTTAAGTGCCATTTGTATGAAATGTGGTAGTGAACATGGCGTTAGAACTCAAAGATTAATTGATGGAGTTCCGGCTGATGTTAATTCTCCTTTGATTATGATTGGAGGCGATGAAACATATGAAGCTAGATGTATGAATTGCTATGAAATTAACAATGACTTCCATTCAATCAAAGGCACTATAGAGAGTAAACGAAAACAAGAGTTCATTATGAACTAACTTGCCATGATGCGTCCTTTCTCACACTTTTCGGTGTGGGATTTTTTTATCTTAGTTTTTTACAATGATTTTGGTCGAATAGCTTTGTTTTTAAATTTAGTTATGTTGGCTTGAAATAAAAGTTCAATGCTACCTACTTGACCGTTTCTTTGTTTTGCTATAATTATTTCGGCTTTTCCTCTGTTTTCAACTTCTACATTTTCTTTGCCATAATAATCTTCTCTGTGAATAAACATTACTATATCTGCATCTTGTTCAATTGATCCTGATTCTCTTAAATCTGATAACATGGGGGTCTTGGTTTGACGTTTTTCAATATCTCTTGAAAGTTGCGATAATGCTATAATCGGTACGTCTACCTCTCTTGCTATTCCTTTTAATCCTCTTGATATTGCTGAAATTACGTTAACACGGTTTGTGTCAGTATTTCCACCTTTTGTTGTTCCTTCCATAAGTTGTAAGTAATCAATTACAATAAGACCTATTTCTCCTAGTTTCATAGCTGCTTTGCGACATTTTGCTCTTAAATCTGTTATTGTTAAAACAGGTGTGTCGTCTATGTATATTGGAGATTCAGACAAAACTCCCATAGCTTCTGATAAATCTAACCAGTCTTTGTTTTGCATTCTACCCGATGTAAGTCTACCCATGTCTATTTCTGCTTCAGAACATAGCATTCTTCTGACAATTTGATCCTTTTTCATTTCTAAAGAAAATATAAGAACCGGTTTTTTTAATTGAACTCCTACGTTTTGGGCAATATTTAAAGCAAAAGTTGTTTTTCCTACAGAAGGTCTCGCTGCTAAAATTATTAAATCTGATTTCTGAAATCCTGATGTTAAAGCATCTAAATCGTAAAAACCACTTGCTACACCTGACAATTCATCACTGTTGTGATATCTGGCATCAATTTGTTCGTATGATTCTCCAACTATATCTTTTATGTGTACTAAATCAGATTTTGTCCTTTTTTGAGCTATTGAAAATATTGCTCTTTCGGCTAGTTCAAGTACTTCTCCTGTAGAACCTTCTTCATATGCCATTTCTACTATGTCAGAGCCTGCGTTAATTAAATCTCTCAAAGAAGATTTTTCCGCAACAATTTTTGCATAATATTCGGCATTTGCGGTTGTTACTACGTGAATAGCTAAATCGTTAATTTTAGCTCTACCACCTACTAGCTTGAGTTTGTCTTTTGTATGTAAATCTTCTGAAACAGTTATAATGTCGACAGGTTTAGAGGCATTAAATAAATCCATTATACTTGCGTAAATCTCTCCGTGGGCAGGATTGTAAAACATATCTGCTGTTAAAATTTCTGCAATTCTTGGAACTACCAGCGGATTTACTAACATTGCGCCAAGGACATTTTCTTCTGCTTCAATACTTTGCGGCGGTATCTTGCTTTTTGGCATGCTATTCCTTTCTTTCACTTGTCTCATATTTTAGCTTTAACATAAGTATGCTTCAAGAAAGTTGTTTTTTATATTTACAAATAGTTAAAATCCAGAGGCGGTTATTCCATTTGTTTTCTTTTCTATTTCATTTAAAGCTTCTGCGCCTACCATTTGTTCTAGTACTACACGTTTCATCAAAAAATCTTGACGAGCTTTATATTGATTGTCTAAAGCTTCTGTGTAAAAAGTATTCGCTAATATAATATGAGGTGAGTTTTGTTTGTTCAATTGTTCGTAAGCTTTTTTCCTTTCATCTGCAATTTTTATGGAAAGTTCATATTCTTTGTAAGCACTTTTGTATGACATATAATTTACTAACAATGCTTCTTGCAATTCATCTATAGCTCTTGCCAAAATAACTAAATCTGCATCGTTTACCTTTGTTAGTCTCCTCGTGGCACTGTCATTCATCATTGTTCCCATTACATTGCTTCCTATAAGCGATCCTGCAGTAAATGCCGGATTTACAAACGCTTGACCTACAAGAGGTGCTGCTCCTATTATGGGTTCTAATATCTTTTTAAATCCATTTTTATTTACTTCATCTCCATTGGGATTTGATAGTTTCATTATTGCAAAATAAACTGTGTCACTTTTTTGTACAGCACTTACCCAAAGTGTGCTTAATTCTTCTAACATTTGAGGTCGCTCTTGTGTAAGTTCTTTGGTAACTTCGTTTATTATCATCCTCGTTTCGTAGTCTTTGTGGTTGTTGCTTGTTATTTTTGTTGGTTGAATATTTGTATTTTTATTTCCTGTTTGCTCAATAGTAGGTAAGGCTTTCTCTGATTCTTGTTTGGGTTTTTGTGTTAATTTAGTGAAAAAATTTTCTTTTCTCTTTTCTGTAGGATATGCATCTTGAGCATTTTTTTCTGTTTTTGTTAAATTTGTTTTAGATGATTCTTCTTTGTTTTCGATTTTAATTTTTTCTTCCTTTTGCTTCTTTTCAGCTTCTTTTGCTGCTATTTTTAGTTTTTTTTGCTCATTTTCTCTGAGCTTTGTTTCAGCTTCTTTTTGCTTTTTTGCTTCTATTGCTTTAAGTTTTTTATTCTCTTCTATATCTTTTTCCTTTTTTTGCTGCAAAATTTCTTTTTCTTTCATCTTTGCAATAGCTATCTTTCTGGCTTTTTCTTTTTCACGTTTTTCTTTCTTTATTTTTGATAGCATTTCTTTTTGGGCTAGTTTTTCATTTTTCTTTCGGTTTTGTTCATCTTGCTTTATTATTGAACCTATTTTTTCTAATTCTTCAGGTTTTATGTTTGTTTTGTTGGTTGCAAAATATTTTTCTGTTTTATAACTTAAACCTATTCTCCCCTGAGGGGTTCTTAAAGTTTTGACTGCGTATGCAGAATTAGCAGAAATACCTAATATGAGAAATAAAATGCATATAATGTTGCATAATCTTGTCATAAATCTGCTCCTTCCAAATTATTTGCTTGCAGTTCATTAACTCTTACTAAATTTAAATTGTTTACTACTTCTTCACCTGCAAATCTTTCTAGCTCAATTCTTGCAGTTTTAATTTTGTTTTTTAATTTTAATTCTTCCATTTGCTGCTTTTCGTACATAGCTTTAGTTACGAGAATGTTTGCTTGTTCTTTTTTTGACAATGCATTGTTGTAGTTTTTTTTGTATAAAGCTAGTTTAGAGCGACAATCTTTTAAAAGTTCAATTGAACTTTTGTATGAATAATAATTTTTTATCAAATTGTTTTGTAAATCTTCAATAAGTGAAGCTAGCTGTATAAGTTCTGTGTCAGTTACAGGAATATTTGCTACTCCATATCCCATTTTGTTCTTTACCGCTTGTGTGGTTAAAGATGTTCCTGCAGCAGCAGCTGAAGCAATAGTTGCATCTAGCCCAAATACGTACGGCAATAATGTTGCTCCGTTTACAAGTGCAGCTATTGTTCTTGCCATCTTTGAAGAGTGTTTTTTCCTCTCTTGAGGGTTCATTGTAACTTTTTTTAAGGCAAATTTTATTACATTGTTCCTTTCAACAGTTGCAAGCCAAAGATTTGTTATGTCTTCTACATCTTGTTTCTTTTGAATTTCAAATGCTTTGATCTTTTCTTCATCTGATTTGGTAAGTCCTAATGACTTTATATCCTTTGCAGGAGCATTTTTTTCTATCTTTAATTTGTCTTGCTCTTTTAAATTTAATTCAATTTCTTCGTAATTTTCTTGCGTTTGTTCTTGAATATTTTTCTTGCTAAATAACGAAAAAGCTTGAACCATTTTGTTGGATAACGAAATGGTAATTAATATATAAATAAATACTACAACTAAAATCTTCTTCATAACCATCCTCAGCAATATTGTATCATATAAATATCAGAAATAAAAAAAGGGCTAAAATTTTAACCCTTGAATATTTAGGCTGGAATATGTATCAATAATCTCCAATTACGCTATAAGCGCAATCTCCTCGTGAATGGAATTTCCCTCTTCTCCCACGTTTGAAATGTCTAATATTAAACAACTATTTTCTAAAATTTTTTTTACATTTTCTTTTACATTTATTAACTTAATGTGTATGTTATTAGTAATTGATATTTTCTGAACTGTCCTAAGAACTCCAAAACCTATTATGTCTATGTTTTCTATTTCTCTAAAATCTATAGCAATTGAAATAGCTCCATTTTCAATATTCTTTTTTACTTCGTTAACTAATTCGTTAACGTGACTTCTCATAAAAATATCTTTATGAACGTCAATTATTTTTGAGTGTGGTAAGCTATTATCGCTCATATCTTTCCTTCAGCAAAAATACAACATAAATATGTTATCCAACTATAAAAATAGTATCAGATTTATTCTCATAGTACAAATTTTGTTCACAAAAAATTTTTGCCCATGCCCCTTGATTTCTAAGGAGCATGCCCGAAACCTCATGTGAGCATGGATTTCCATGTTTTTTGTAAATGATTTTTTTGTAACGAAATGTTAAGTTTTTGTTTTTTTTCTTCTAAAAAATGCTAATTTTAAAAGAAAAATATAAAGAATTGTAACAATAAAAAAACAAAATAGTAACAAAAAGTAGCAAATTTTCTGCAATAGTTGTATAATTATGATTGTGACGTACGTTATTAGTTAAACCGGGTATTAAATAGAATGATAAAAAAGCATGCATTTACGCTTGCCGAGGTCCTTATTACTTTGGCAATTTTAGGGGTAGTTGTGCTTCTTGTTATATCTGGCATAAGAGGAGACCAGCATAAAGCACACCTGTATTCGACTCAATATGATAAAGTTTACAACGATGTTTTTACTGCATCTAAATCTGTCCTAACTTTAGACAAAAAAAATACATTAAAATTTACTGCAAACACCCCTCAAGAACTTAGAGATACCTTCCAAAACCGCCTAGACGTCGCAAATACCTGGGAAGGCAGTGCTGGTTGGGCTAGTGGTTCCGATGGCATTATCAACAAAATTGATGGTGCATCTGTTGATAATTTGTCCGGTGTTACTTTAAATAACGGCGTTAGTCTTGGTTTTATGCCCTCTGGTGGCTTAAGCACTTCGGGAAAAAATTATGTCGCATCAGGTGGGTCTAATAGTTCTTCTTCGGCATTAATACCTGAAGCTGAGGATTTAATTGGAGCTGTTTTAGTTGACTTAAATTCTACGACAAATCCTAATAATTCTGGGGAAGATCAATATGTAATTCCTGTTTACGGTGATGGTGTTCAAGAAAAACCTTCTGGGGGCATCCTTGTTCCTCCATCCAATGTTACTGAACCTACTTGTGAAAATTTATCAGATAAAGCCAAAGGTATTGTTTGCTCTGGGTCTGATTTTGATTCTTGTGTTTGCGAATGCGAAGATAGTTCTTTGGTCCTCAGATTTGGTAGTTGTGTCAAAGATTGTACTGCTTCAGAAAATAACGACAAACTAAGCGTTGTAAATACAGTTGGTTCTCCTTATGTTTTAGATTGGGACGATGAGAGATGTTGGTCTTGTGATAAAGATATTGAGGCTGCTTGTCTTGCGAAAGGTGGAGGATGGGTTTTAGATTCTGATGGACAAGGTGCTACGTGTGAATGTAGAGATTGTAATTCTCCTTGCGATACAGGTCAGATGGTTAGAGATCCTAATACTTGCGAGTGCAAGTGTGAATTAACTGAAGAGAGTTGTGGGCAAAACACTAAATTAGATTCAAACATATGTCAGTGTGTTTGTACGGGAAGTAACCAATATTTTGACTATGCAACAAAAACTTGTCACGATTGCGGTAGTGACAAAATTGTTAATTCTACAGGTGATGGTTGTGTTTGTGCTAATTTAAATGTTAATTGTAAAAATGGTACTTATAATGCAGATGATTGTTCTTGTTATTGTAATTCTCCATATGTTTCAAATAAATTAACCAATAATGATGCTGCTTGCGTTTGTGAAGCAAATACCGGATGTTCTGCCTATGGTATAGGTTCATATAATGATAATGTGGATGTTTGTGCTTGTGATTGTCCTGCTCCCTTTGTTTCAAATGGACTTAAAGGAGCTGCATCTGCTTGTGTTTGTCCTATAGATCAAAGTTCTTGTTCTAATGGCTTGCTTGATCAAATGCATTGTGTTTGCGTCCCTTGCCCAGAAGGAACAGTTTTGAATCCTGTTTTGGGTAGTTGTATACAAGAATCAGAACCTGAACCAGATGATCCGGATGCACCTGTAGATCCTGATGATCCAAGTGGTGGCGGAGGAACTACTACCGTAACTAATGATTGCGCTAAAGGTGATATAGTTGTTTTTAATGCCGATACTCTCAATAGGGTTCGTTATAATTTAGCAGCATCTTATTGCCTTATTAATGATATTGACTTTAATACAGAAGCTAATGTTACTGTTGGCGAAGGCGATAGTCAAAAGGATGTTTCTTACCAAACAGGTTCAGGCTGGATTCCTATAGGTAATTTTGCAAATCCTTTCTTAGGTACTTTCAAGGGTAATGGTTATGAAATTAAAAATATGAAAATAAATACATCTGCATCACAAGTAGGGCTTTTTGGAGCTGTTGCAGGAAATGCTAAAATTTCTGACATTGGAGTTACAAATAGTAGTATAAAAAATTCAGGTTACGGGGAAACAGGTGCACTTGTTGGATATTTAGGACCTAATGCTATTGTAAGTAAGGCTTATACTAATTCAATAATAGAGAGCCCTAATGGTACTGATGTAGGTGGCCTCGTTGGTAAATCTGAAGGAACTATTACACATAGTTATTCTGATGCTGAAGTAATAGGTAAATTGCATGTGGGAGGCTTGGTTGGTTTAGCTAAAAATATTGTATCAAATTCTTATTCTAATTCCATAGTTACTTCTAGCGGAGATAATGATTCAACTTCTATTGGGGGGCTAATTGGTGAAGCTGAAGGAGTTGAAGTTAGAAATACTTATTCTAAAGCCACAGTGAATGGCAAAACTGCTTCTATGGTTGGTGGTTTAATTGGAGAGTTTAAAGCAGAAAGTACTTTGCTTAATAGCTATTCACAAGCTACTGTTACAGGCACAGGTGCTCAAAGGGGTGTTTTAATAGGTAAACTTGAAAATCCCAAAGAAATTAAATCTGTTTATTTGAATAGAGACACTCATCCTGAAAGTATTTTGCCAGCTTGTGGCACGGCTTGTGTTGGTGTGATTTATAAAATTACACAAGATTTGCAAAATGCAGCTTATGAAGGAACTTATGGTTCTGTTTATGTTGGTTGGAGTTTTGATGATTGGTGTTTTTCTTGTAGCGATTATCCTGTTTTAAGTAATATGCCTAAAAACGCTGAAACTCACGATATATGTTATACTCATTGTTGCCCCGAAGGAGCCACTGGTACGTTGGGTTCTTGCGATTGTTCACCTTTAGAGTATGATGGTACTCCTGCTTATAATGCGGAAAATAATACTTGTGTTTCGTGTTATGAACTAAATGGGGCAGATAAACCCATATGGAATGGTGTTGAATGTGTGGCTTGTCCTCATAATACAACATTTGATGAAACTTTGGGTGTTTGTAGAGTAAATAATTTGTGGACAAATACTGAATGTAAGCTGGGAATGATTGCTATTAACAGTGCTTCTGAGTTAGCAAAAATTGGTAAAACCGTTGGAGGAAAAGTTGTTTATCCTTTAGATGGTGAATATTGTTTAATGAAAGATGTTAGTTTGTCAGATTATATTCAAGATGAAGGGTGGGTACCTATAGGTAATTATAGTGATGCAAGTAATCCTGTTTTCTCAGGAGTATTTGAAGGAGATAACCATACAATTTCTGATTTGATTATTAATAGCCCCAATGCTAATTACCAAGGCTTATTTGGAAAAATTTCAGGTACCTCTGCTGCTATTCGTAACTTAACCATCAATGGTAATGTAGCGGGTTCTAGCTATGTCGGAGGCTTGGCTGGACAAGTTTCTGGCAGTATTTTAAGCGTTGTTTCTAATGTAAATGTTGAAGGGGATTCTTATGTCGGAGGTTTGGCTGGAAGTTCTTCAGCTAATATAGAATCTTGTTCAGCAACAGGTTCTGTTGTAGGTAGTGATAGATTTGTAGGTGGTCTTATTGGATCTGCGAGTGGTGATATAAAAAATTGTTCCGTTAAATCTTCTAGTGCCGAAGTTTTCGGGAATGATTATGTAGGTGGTTTGATAGGAATCTATTCTTCTACTAACAACAATAAATTGTCAAATTCTTACGCTTCAATGAGAGTAGTTGGAAACAGATATGTAGGTGGTTTAGTAGGAGAAAACTATGAGATTTTGGAATATTGTTATTCAGAAGGTGTGGTCACAGGTAATTCTTATGTAGGAGGTTTAGTCGGAAATAATTATTTAAATATATCTAATTCGTATTCTACTGCTCAAGTATTTGCTTCTGCAAATAATGTAGGAGGACTTGTTGGAGCTGTTAATTCTGATGTGGCTTCTATAGAAAATTCATATGCGCGAGGTGATGTTAGCGCAGAAAGATTAGCTGGGGCTTTGATAGGTGAGCTGAAAGGTTCTGTGATTAATTCATATGCTACTGGAGCTATAAATGTTAATTCTTCTGATGTTTATGTGGCAGGATTGATTGGTAAAGTCAATTTAGGTGTTTCTATCAGTTCTTGTTATTATGACAAAGAAACTACCGGTATGGATATAGGATGTGGTAGTGTTTCAGACAATTCTTGTGATGATGTTCATGGTAAAACTACTTTGGAAATGCAACGTGCTCCTGATAGCAATGCTTATATAAACATTTATTCAGGTTGGTCTTCTGATGATTGGTGTTTTTCTTGTGGAGATTATCCTGTTTTGAAAAATATGCCTGAAGGAGCTCCAGCTTATAGTCTTTGTTCTTCTATTTGCTGCCCTGCTTATGTAGGAGTTACCGGAACTCACCCTGCTTGTGATTGTTCTGCAGTTAATGATTTGGATGCATCAGGTTATCCTATGAAAAATTATGATTCTAATAAAAATATTTGCGTATCTTGTAGAGATGTTGTTAATACACAAACTCCTGTTTGGAGCCCTGATGATAATAAATGTATTTCTTGTTTTGATTCTTCTAAAGGAGATTGGGAAAATAATCCTGATCCTGTTAATGTCAGACCTGTTTATAGATATGAACTGGATGCTTGTATTACTTGTTCTGAAAATGACATGATTGAAGATGGTTATGTTACAAAACCTTATTGGGAATGGGATGAAGCTAATAAAATAGGACAATGTTCTGGATGTCCTGATGATAAACCAGCTTGGGATGGAATACAATGTTCTCCTTGTCCTGCAAATACCGAATTTTCAAATGGTAGTTGTCGTTTGGTTAATGATATAGGTACTTGTGTAGCTGGTATGATTGCTATTAATAGTGATGTTGATTTGGCAAGAATTGGTATTATTGCTGCATATCCTTTAGATGGACAGTATTGTTTAACTAGTGACATTGACCTTTTGGGATATTCTTCGGACGAAGGTTGGAAGCCTATTGGTAATTATTCTCGCGGCATAGATAATGTATTTACAGGTATTTTAGATGGTAATGGACATGTTATTTCGAATTTAGTTATTAATAGAAGTGCTGAACTCTATCAGGGTTTGTTTGGACATACAAAAAATGCTGTAATTAAAAATCTTGGTATCGATAATGCCAATGTAACTGGGGCAAACTACGTAGGTGCACTTGCAGGAAAACTCGAAGATACAAGTGTTTCTTATGTGTATGCTAATGCGCAAGTAAATGGTACTATGTATGTTGGCGGATTAGCTGGTCAATTTTCTGGTTCTATTTCAAATTCTTACACAATTGGAGATGTAAGTGGAACTCAAAATATTGGAGGTATTGTTGGTAATCAATTAAGTGGTTCTGTAGTTAATGTGTATTCTAAATCTTACGTTGGAGGTAATTCTACTGTAGGATATGCAGGTGGTTTAATTGGTTTAGTTACAAATGGTAATGTTTCAAATTCTTATGCTGCAAATAAAGTTAAAGCACAAGCTAATTTTGGAGGGTTTGTTGGAAGTTTAAATACCGGAATACTTAGCGGGTATTTTAATACAGATTTGACTTCAGGCTCTAATATTTCCAATGTGTTGGGTAAAAATACAATTGAAATGACTCATTACGATAATCCAAGATATAATGGTATGTATTATGGTTGGTCAGATGTAGATTGGTGTTTTGCTTGTGGAGATTACCCTGTATTGAAGGGTATGCCTAAGGGAGCACCTAATGCGGATAATTGTGTAACCGGTTGTTGTCCTCTGGTTTCAGGAGTTACAGGAATTTATCCTAATTGCGATTGTCGTGCTGTTGCAGGTAATCCGGGGTATAAAATAGAAGATAATACTTGTACTCTTTGTCATTTAGCTTATCCTGAATCAGGCGAAAATCGTCCTATATGGAATGGTAGCGATTGTATTTCTTGTTATCAAGCAAATGGAGCTGATGCACCTGATTGGGATGAAACAAAAATGACTTGTATTCCTTGTATGGGAACTACTCCTTATTGGAATACAAATATATCTCCTATGGCTTGTACAGCTTGTCCAGGAGATACTCCTAAATGGAATGGTAAAACAAAAACTTGTGAGCCTTGTCCTTCTGGTACACGTTATTATGATGGAGCTTGTAGATTAGAAAATAATCTTAACAACTGTGGTACCGGATATATTATAATTGAAAATGATTTTGATCTTTCTTTAATAGGTAATCATCCATATTTCCCATTAGATGGAAATTATTGCCAGATAAAAGATATAAGTCTTGCTGATTATTCTTCAGGTGAAGGTTGGCAATCTATAGGAACAGCAACTTGGGGTGATGCAAATAATGGTAATTATGTCCATGATAAATCTTTCAAAGGAATTTATGATGGTAATAATCATTCAATATCTAATTTAATCATTAATAGAGAAGAAGGTAAAACGTACAATGGCTACGCTGCTTTGTTTGGAAGTACTTATAATGCAACAATTAGAAATTTAACAGTAAATGCTACAATTACTGATATGTCTAACAATCAATTTGTTGCTTCTTTAATTTCTAGAGCTGAAGAAACTACTATTGAAAATTGTCGTGCTAATTCCCAAATTTTATCAAATTCTACTTGGGCTGGTGGACTTGTTGCCGGAGCTAAAAGATCTGTTCTAAATAATTGTAGTACCGAAGGAAAAGTTACTGGTCAAAATTATGTTGGTGGACTTTTAGGGGGAGATTCTGAGAATGCTACTGTTGTAAAAAATAGTTTTTCTTCAAGTGAGGTTGGCGCAGAAAGTAATGATGCAACGAACCCTACTTATGCTGGTGGATTGGTAGGATTATTAACTAATGGAACTATTTCGAATTCATATGCAAATGGAAATATTTTAGCTGTAAGTACTACGCAGCAAGCTATAGCTGGTGGTATTGTTGGAGTATTGGATGGAACAACTTTAACAAATTCTTTTGCAACAGGTAATGTAGAAATCACAAATAGTTACTTTGAAGGTATTGCAGGTGGTGTAGTTGGGGTCATGAAAAATTCGGCTAATATTTTTGATTGCTATGCAAAAGGTAATGTAACAGCAAATATTACAATGAATGCCCATGATACAAAAGGTTACACTGTAGCAGGAGGTTTAGTAGGAGACATTTATAATGCAAATGGTTCTGTTAGAAATTCATATTCTTATGGTTTAGTATCAGGAAATTCTCCTATAGCTCCTAGATTGGCTGGATTTATTGGAATGAAAACAGATACAAGTTTAGTTGCTGTAGAACATTCATACTACAATTCAACTATAAATCCATCTTTGTCTTCAATTCATACTTGTCAAAGTTCTGATTGCTCTACTGCTATAGCCAAAACTACTGCACAAATGAAAAAGGCTTCTATTCCGGCAATTTATGATAGTTGGAGTCAGGATATTTGGTGTTTTTCTTGTAGCGAATATCCTTTGCTTAAAAATATGCCAAAAGGTGCACCAGAAACTAAAAATTGTGCTGCTAATTGTTGTCCTCCTGAGGCACATGGTAGTTTTGATGCTTGCGTGTGTGACATTGATATAAATGTAACATCTTATAATCCTATTCAAAATATTTGTTATACTCCTGATTGTCCTCCGGGCTCTGTGGGAGTTCATCCTAATTGTGACTGTAGTGCTTTTGTCGATACTCCTGCTTATTTCCCTTGGGAAAATCGTTGTGCTTCTTGTGTTGATGCTGATCCTACAAAACCATATCATAATGGTATTGAGTGTACGCATTGTCCTCCTGGTTCTACTGAAAATTCTCAAGGAGCTTGTATACTTAATTCTGCCGTAGGAACTTGTCCTGATGGAGCTATTGCAATTAGTTTGTCTTATGATTTGGCAAAAATTGGTGTCGAATTAGGGTATCCATTAGATGGCAATTATTGTTTAGTTGATGATATTGACCTTACTCCTTATACAAGTAATGAGGGTTGGTTGCCTATAGGTACTACTACTGCTAAATTTACAGGTGTATTTAATGGAAATGGGCACAAAATAATCAACTTGTATATTAATAGACCTAATTTAAGTTCTCAAGGTTTGTTTGGTTCTGTTTATCTCGCAAATATTACAGATCTTGATATTGAAGGAAATATTGTTGCAAAAGATTATGTTGGTCTGTTGGCAGGCTATGCTTCTAATACTTCTGTGACTAATTGTTCAGCTAATGGTACAGTTGATGCTGGTTCTTATGCTGGTTTATTATTTGGTTATGCGAGTGGTAATATTTCGAGAGTTTATACTGCTGGAGAGGTTAATGGCTTATCAAATGTTGGTGGTGTAGTTGGTAATGTAGACCCTGTAAATATTAGCTATACTTACTCTACTGCTACTGTAAATGGTACAGATAATGTAGGCGGTCTTGTCGGCTGTGCAATGGGAAATCAATCTAAAATCCTAAATTGCTTTGCATCAGGTAATGTTACAGGTGAAAATTCTAAAGTTGGTGGTTTAATTGGATTAGCGGCAGAAGGTTCTAAAATCTCAAATAGTTATGCTACGGGAAATGTTACAGGATCCGGTGATGGTGTCGGAGGTTTAATCGGTAGAGCATATGATAAAATTGAAAATAGTTATGCTACTGGAAATGTTGTAGCTGCAAATACTAATTATGTTGGTGGTCTTGTAGGTGACAACTATGCTGGTGGTGCAGTTATAGTAAATTCTTATTTTGATAAAATTACTACAGGACAAAATGTTGGGTGTGGGTTTAATGATTATGGTTCTGTTGGTAAAACTACACAAGAACTTTATGCTACTCCTACCGATGAAGTTTATGTCGGATGGTTAACTGATGATTGGTGTTTTGCTTGTGATGATTATCCTGTTTTGAAAAATATGCCTAATGGTGCTCCAGATGCTACTGTTTGCGAAAACCGTTGTGTCTCTTGCCCTGCTGGAACTCATTTTGAAGAAAATTCTTGTATCCTTGATTCTGCAGTCGGCACTTGTCCTGAAGGAGCTATAGCTATTTATTCAGTTGAAGATTTGGCTCGTATTGGTTATCATCGTTCTTATCCGCTTGATGGAAGTTATTGCTTAATGAATGATATAGATATTTCGTCTATGTCCGTTGATAATGGTTTGGTTGCTTTTTATGAAGGTTTGAGTAAATTAGGCATAAATACTCCGGAATATCTATCTGGTTCAGGTTGGTATCCTATAGGAACGGTTAATCAACCATTTAAAGGGACATTTAATGGTAATAACCATAAGATTGTTGGATTATATATTAATCGTACAACTTCAGATAATCAAGGTTTGTTTGGTTATGCGAACAATGCTACTTTTAAAAATCTTGTTATTGAAGGTTCTACAATAGATGCAGCAAATAATGTTGGTGCTTTGGTCGGATATGCAGGCAGCTCAACAGTAACAGATGTTTCTTCTAATGTAGAGGTTTCTTCAATAGGTACAAATGCAGGCGGTCTTGTTGGACATTCTAATTCTTCGACTTTTACGACTTGTTCCGCGAATTCTAATGTTACAGCGGATGTATCTGATGCAGGCGGGTTAGTTGGACGTTCAAATTATTCTAATTATTCTAATTGTTCTAGTTCTGGAGAAGTTCTTGCTGATGGACAAGGTGGTGGATTAATTGGTTCTGTATATCAAGGTGGCAGAATTGATAATTGTCATTCAACTAGTAATATTAGTGTAACTAGTTCAAATGCAGGCGGCTTAATAGGTTATGTTGCAGAAGATGGCGCAGAAGTAAATAGTTCTTATGCGAACGGAAGTGTTGTTGGTTTGGACGCTACAGGTGGATTAATTGGACAAGTAAAAGAAATTAATTTAAAAAATAGCAATGCTACCGGATTGGTTAGTGGTGGAATTTCTGTTGGTGGTTTGATAGGTGTTGCTAAAGAAGCAGATGTGTCAAATTCCTACGCCGCAGGTGCTGTTATTGCGATTTATTCTGGCGATATATCTGCAGGAGGACTTATCGGTAGCATAAGAGAAGGAGGAACTATATCAGATTGTTACGCTACAGGTACTGTAAATGCTGAAAGTGAATCTCATACAGTTCATGCCGGTGGATTGATTGGGACTATATATGCAAATTCTTGTTCTGTAACAAATTCTTATGCCATAGGTGATGTAGAGGTTAAATCTTTCGGTGCGGCTACTGATAGTACTTCAAATGTTTGGGCTGGAGGTTTGGTCGGCGGTACTTACGGCTCAATTTTAAATTGTTACTCAACTGGTAATGTAACTGCTTCTACAAATGGAAATACTGCTTTTGCTGGTGGTGTGGCTGCAACTTTTGAAGAGGGTTCTTCTGTTAGTCACTCATTTGCAATTGGAAATGTTACTGTAAATAATGCTGAACATGTTTTGGCGGGTGGCTTTGTAGGTTCTGCAGTTCCTAGTATCTTAGACTGTTATTCTGGCGGAACTGTTAGTGCAAAAGGTGCTAATCTTAGTATAGGCGGATTTATTGGAAATATCGCTAACGATGGATATGTAACAAATTCTTATTCTTACGGATATGTTTTAGGAACCGGTACAAGTTCCACAATAAAAGGCGCGTTTATTGGTAATGAACATACAGATAAAAGTGTTTTAACTATTAAAAATTCTTATTTTGATTCTACTGTGAATACTGGTTTGCCAGCAAGTGGAAATAATCCAAATAGTTCTGTAATTGCTAAAAGCACAACAGAACTTTATCAAACTCCTAGTTCTAGAGTTTATACTCATTGGTCAACGGATAATTGGTGTTTTAATTGTTCTGCGTATCCTGTTTTGAAAAATATGCCAGATGGGGCTCCTTCTTCTAATTCTTGTAACCAGCATTGCGTAATTTGCCCTGCAGGAACTACTATGGTCAACAATTCTTGTGTTAATGATGCTGAATACAAAAATTGTCCAAGTGGAGCAATTGCTATTTATTATGCAGAAGATTTAGCTCAAATAGGAAATAATACTTCTTATCCTGTAGATGGTAATTATTGTTTAATGCAAGATATAAGTTTGGATTACTTCTCAGAAGGAGAAGGTTGGGTTCCTGTAGCTAACAAAAATGCTAATGCTAACTCTGTTTTCTCAGGAACTTTTGAAGGTAACGGTTATAAAATTGCAAACTTAAAAATTAATCGCCCAAACGGATACTATCAAGGTTTGTTTGGTTCTGTTTCAGGTACAATAAACGACTTAGCTGTTGAAAATGTTCTTATTGATGCTCCTAAATATGTTGGCGCCGTTGCTGGTGAATTTACAGGTGAAATGAAAAATGTTTATGCGACAGGTTCAATTACAACAAATAATGTTTATGAAATGCCTGAAGAAATTGGTGGTTTGATTGGACGCTTAAATGGTAAAATTTCTAACAGCTTTTCTACTGTTAATACTTCCGGCTACATGTACACAGGTGGTTTAGTAGGTTATATGAGAGGTGGTGAGATTGCCAATTCTTACTCTACGGGCTCCTTAAATGGTGGCGAATGGGTAGGCGGACTTACTGCTTATATGACAGGAGGTACAATCTTAAATTCATATTTTGCCGGAAATCTTTCATCTGGATACTATCCTGCAGCAGGATTAGTAGGTATGCTTGATGGCGGAACTTTGGTTAATAACTATTATGATTCAACAAAAAATCCATCAGGTAGTTACCCTCCTTGTTTTTCAGATTGGTATTATGGTGGTCAATGTGCGCCTAATTCACCTAAAACTACTGAACAATTGCATAAAACACCTACAGATACTGTGTTTGTAAATTGGAAAGTCGATGATTGGTGTTTTGTTTGCGATAATTATCCGCAATTAAAAGGTATGCCTGCAAATGCACCAACAGCTAATAATTGTGATTTGCGTTGTGCAACATGTCCGGTAGGCAGTTCTCTTGATAAAGATGGTTATAGCTGCGTTTTAGACAATAAAATAGGGACTTGTGAAAATGGTTATATAGCTATTTCTAGTGCCGATGACATGGCTCAAATTGGTAATAATGCTTCTTATCCGCTTAATGGTAATTATTGTTTGATGAATGATATTGATTTGTCAGACTTTATAAGCCTACCTCAATTTAATACAAATGAAGGTTGGGTACCTATTGCAGACAACGATAGTAGTGGATTTGTTGGTGTGTTTGATGGTAATAATCATAAAATTACTAATCTTGTAATTAACCGACCTAACTATACTGGTCAACAAGCACAAGGTTTGTTTAGATTAATTAATCCTTCTGCTATTATAAGAAAATTAGGAGTTGAAAATGTCGACATAGACATAACAACAAATGCTTCAGATGTAAGTGTTTTAGGACTTGTTAAAAATGCTACATTAACAAATCTTTATGTAAAAAATGTTGACATAAATGTAACATTCAAAGATACAGTTAATAATTATTCATACGTTGGTTCTTTAGCGAGTAGGATTCTTGAAAATTCTAATTTATCAAATTCTTATGCAGAAAATGTCAATATTAATGTAACAAGTTCCAGCGATTTATTGTCTATAGGTGGTTTGATAGGAACAATTCAAAGTTCAACTGTTGATGCTTCTAGTGTAAAAAGTGGCACGATAATATCAAATTCTCAAGGACATAATTTCACCGGAGGTTTTGTTGGAAGTGTTGAAGGTAGTACTTTCTCTAATTTATATTCCAATGCAAATATAGAAGCAGAAGCTTCAAAACAGATTGATGTAGGAGGTTTGGCCGGAAGTGTTGGATCTAGTTCCAATCTTGAAAAATCATATGCTACAGGTAATGTAAAAGTTACTTCTAATGCTGTTGCATCTGAAGGTAATGAAAATAATAGCCACGTAGGTGGATTGATTGGTACTTTAGATAGCCATGTTAAAAAATCTTTTGCAACAGGTAATGTTGAAGTTACTACAACAAGAAAACCTGTGGTAGGTGGTCTTGTTGGATTTATGCTACCTACGAGCAATGCTTCTTTGTCTGATTCTTATGCAACTGGTAATGTAACTGCAAATTCTTCTATTGATATTTACAATGTTGGTGGGTTGGTTGGAAATTTACCAAGTGGTAGCGGTTATATATCAAATTGTTATTCTGTTGGAAAAGTTACTCAAAGTGATGGTACTATTCCTGGAGAAGGAGTTTGTGGCGCAGGTTCATACCATGCTGGCAATTTATGCTTAACTTCACCTGTTGCTGCTACCGCTTTGTCTAAATCTGATTGTCGAGCATTTGCTACTTCAAATTCAGACCGTATTAAATCTTGTATATTAGAAAATGATTATTGGGCAGGTGCTGCAAAATATTGTGCTGATCAAGGTAAAAGACTACCAACGATGGCTGAATTAATGGCAATAATGAATCAAATTTATAATACAAATTATAATTGTAGTACGATTTGCACTAATACTAGTCAAGAAGGTTGCTGTGAATTTAATGCACTTGAAGTAGCTGATAAAGAATTATGGAATTTCTTACTTACAGGTGTGGCATCTGATGCAGATGTTACTTCTGGAGCTTCATTTAGACTTTGGTCGAGTGCAGAATATTCTGCAGGAATAGCTTTTGATAGATATTTTTATCCAACAATGTCAAAAGATGAGTATGATTTTAGAAATACAACGAATGCCAAAGTTATTTGCGTAAACGATGCAGGTTCTACTTCTGTTTCTCCAACTGTTACTTCAGGTTTTGGTGGTTTGGTTGGAATTTCTTCGGGTACTATTACTAATAGTTATTGGAATAGTTCAAATAATTACATATTAGGTTTATGCAAGAATACAGGAACTTGTATAAATGGTGAACCTAAAACTACTGCAGAAATGAAACGTTCTAAGGGTACTTCTATATACGTTGATTGGGATGATAATACTTGGTGTTTTTCTTGTAGCGAATATCCTCAATTAAAAAATATGCCAGAAGGTGCTCCTGCTACAGCAGGTTGTAGCTCTGAAACAATTTGTTGTCCTGCTGAAGCAACAGGAAAATATCCAAATTGTGATTGTTCAGTAAATGGCGAAACCCCAATTTATAATTCTACAAATAATATTTGTGAACCTTGTCCGGTTGATACTTTCTGGAATGGTAATTCTTGTGAAACTTTCTCTTGTCCAATTGATGCAACAGGTGCTTATCCTGCATGTGTTTGCGATAATATTTATGATTTAGCATTAAATACTTGCTTAACTTGTTTTTGGGATAATGAAAATATTCCTTATTGGGATGGAGAAAAGTGTACCGTATGTCCTTTTGGTTCTACTTTTGATTTGGATAGCGGATTATG
>CASDUJ010000033.1 GCA_949283935.1 uncultured bacterium | reverse complement strand
ATAAATGATAAAAAATTTTGCGCAAAACTCCCACAAGAATTTCAAATTAATGAAAATGAACAAATTGAAATTCCATTTGCTATAGAAAAAGCATTTTTGTTTGATCCCGAAACAGAAAAACGTATTAGATAATATTTTTAGCACAATTTTATTTTAAATACTATAATGCAGAACAAATTATTCAAAAAATTAAACTTCAAACAAATAATTCATGAATGATTTTTAGAAGTCCCAAAACTAAAACAATACTCATTAAACGATTTATAAGAGTACTTGTTAATTGGCGAGAAATTTGCACCCCTATTTTAGAGCCAAGTAAACTAGCTAAAAATGCTATAGGAATTATACTTAAAGTCACATGTCCCAGAACAAATTTTCCTGTGAAGGCAAAAAAAGCATGAATTAAAACTAACATAGTAATTGTAGGCAAAAGTATTTTTGTTTCTTTTCCCATAAAACATTTCAACGCAGTAGCAAAAAGTACCGCTCCACCAATTCCAATAGAAGAACTTATAGCTCCAATAAAAGCAAAAATAAGATATAACAATACCCCTAGTTTTTTTTGTTTTAAGTCACAATAAATTTCTCCATTTATAAGATATATAGAAAATAAACTTACACAAATATAAATACCTAAAATCACTTGTCTAGGAGCAAAATCAGAATAATAAGCCCCTAATAATGTACCAATAATTATTGAAATTGCCAAAGGAGCTATTTGAGTAAATGGCAAAAATTTTTCTTTTCTACGATAAAATGCTGTAACTAAACTATTAATAAAAACACAAGTTGCACTTATTCCAATAACTTCTTGCAAAGAAAATTGAATTCCAAACAAAGGCAAAACACTGAGGAACAATGGTACTATAACTATTCCACCACCAACTCCTAGAAGACCGGTTAAAACTCCTGAAAATGTACACACAACAAAGATTAAAAATATTTCCATCTCAACCTCACTACAATGTAAGATAACACAAAATTAAATATGTCAAAACAGCAAAAATATGCTAAAATTTGGTTTATGAAAAATAATTATCTTAAATTAGGAATAATTGGTTACCCACTGTCTCATTCTATTTCGCCAATAATTCAATGTGCAGCGCTAAAAAGTACTACACTTAATGGATTCTACGACAAATTTGAAATACAACAAGAAAATTTACAAACTCAATTAAAAGTTTTTATAGACAATGAATTTAGTGGCTTTAATGTTACAATACCCTACAAAATAGAAATTATGAAATATATAGATTGGATATCCCCAGAAGCCAGACAAATTGGGGCGATTAACACAGTTAAAATTAACAAAAATGGTACAAGTCAAGGCTACAACACAGATATTTATGGTTTTACAAATTCTATTCCAATTAATTATAGAAAAAACATAAAAAATGCCAAAATATTGGGGTGCGGAGGAGCTGCACTTGCCGTTATTTATGGGTTGCAAGAATTAGGAACAAAAAACATAACCATATATGTAAGAAATAAGCAAAAAGCCAGTCAAATATTAGATAAATTTTCAAACAAAATAAACTCATACATTCAAATTGAAGATATAAACTTAATAAAAAATTTAGAAGATGCGGACATATTGGTAAATGCTACTCCACTTGGAACAAAAGGAGAAAATCAAAACAAAATTCCTATTA
>CASDUJ010000032.1 GCA_949283935.1 uncultured bacterium | reverse complement strand
TATATGACGGCAGATAAACAAGAGAAAGAATTAAGGTCACAAGCGCAGGAACATAACGAAGAGATGATTAAACAAGATGGTATAATTAATTCAAAAAACACAGAAATAGAAAATCAAACAACTATAATAACTAATGCAAATACTGATATAGCTGACCTAGAAACACAACTAAATGCGGAGGAGTCAAAAAAGTCAGATGAAAAAGACGCATCCAAAATATCCCAACTAAAAATTCAAATTTCTCAAAAGAAAGCTGAAATAAAAAAAGCAGAAGCTGCCATTGCACAAGCAAAAAATGATATAGCAACTGCAGAAAATGCGCGGAATCTTGCAGAATCCAAAAAAGACAGTGTAACCGAAAATGCCGCGGAGCAAGAACAAAGAAAAAATCAATTAAAAAACTTAACAGAAGAAAAGAAGGCTAATATATCTGCTCTTAACCAAAAATTACAAAGTGCACAAGATGCTTATAAGAAGGCGCAGACTGATTTAAAACTTAAAAAGACAACCTTAGATGATGCAAAAAAAATGTTAGACAAAGCGAAAGCTCAAAATAATAAAAAATAATTTTGACGTAATTTCGGTTGAAAATTCAAAGAAGCAAAATAAAAAGGAAAGTGAAAAAAGGAAAAAGCGAAATTGCGTATATACGCAAATGACAAAACAAGAGAAATGAGGAAAAGAGAAAGATTGGAAAGTTAAGAGGTCATCATGACCTCTTTTTTATTAGAAAATAATTGAAAATGTTATAAAAAATATAATTGAGCAAAAATCACATTTTGTTTTTTAGAATTAACTCAATTTGTTCATGCGTAGCTTATTTCTTTGTGATAAAATTCCTTTTGTAATTGTAGGAATTATAGGTTAGATTATGTGGGAATATACAGACAAGGTTAAAGAATATTATACAAACCCGAAAAATGTGGGCGAATTAGAAAATCCTGATGCAGTTGGTGAAGCAGGCAGCTTAGTTTGCGGAGACATGCTCAAGATATTTTTGCAGATAAATGAACAAGATATTATTACTGATGCAAAATTTCAAACTTTTGGCTGTGGTTCAGCTATAGCAAGCTCAAGTGCCTTAACTGAAATGATTATTGGAAAAACTGTTGACGAAGCTGCCAAAATTACAAATCAAGATATAGTAGAATTTTTGGGTGGATTACCAAATGCTAAAGTTCATTGCAGTGTTATGGGAAAAGAAGCATTAGAAGATGCCATAGCAAATTATAGAGGAATAGAAAAAAAAGATGATACTGATAATCCTGTAATTTGTCAATGTTTTAATGTTAAGGAACAAGATTTGAGAAATCTGGTGAGGGAAAAAGGTGTAACAGATATTTATGAAGCATCAGAATACAGTAAAATCGGTTCAGGTTGTGGAAAATGCCATAATGAGGCAGTTGCTATAATTGAAGATGAATTACGTAAGAAAAATGAAAATTCTAATAAAATAACCAAGACCCAATTAGTTTTAAAAATCAATAAAGTTCTCGAAGGTTACATTTCAGAACATTTGCGAAAAGATGGAGGCGACATAGAACTTATAAACGTCAAGAAGAACAAAGTTTTTGTGAAACTTTGCGGAACATGCGGTAAATGTTCGATGAGTTCTCACACTTTGAAAAATTTTGTAGAAAAAACTTTAAAAGAACAAGTTTCAAATGAATTAGAAGTTATTGCAGTTTAGCAGAGGCAGATTATGGAAAAAAGACTTGTATATTTAGACAACAATGCCACTACAAAAGTTGATGAAAAAGTTTTGGAAAAAATGTTGCCATTTTTTTCTGAAAAATATGGTAATCCTTCAAGTATGCATGATTTTGGAGGGAAAGTTTCTAAAGATTTAGCGGTAGCAAGAGAACAAGTAGCGGATTTATTAGGGGCTAAAAATCCATATGAAGTTACTTTTACAGGATGTGGAACAGAAAGTGCAAACATAGCTATTAAAGGTGCATTAGAAATTAATAAGAATAAAAAGCATATAATTACAACAAAAGTTGAGCATCCTTGTGTGCAAAACACTTATAAATGGCTTGAAAAAAGGGGATACAATGTTACATATCTTGATGTTAATGCAAGAGGCGAGTTAATGCTCGAAGAGCTCAAAGAAGCCATAAATGTTGATACTGCATTAGTTTCTATTATGTGGGCAAATAATGAAACAGGAGTAATTTTTCCTATAGAAAAAGCTGCTAAAATTGTAAAGGAAAAAAACGAGAAAACTTTGTTTTTTGTGGATGCAGTTCAAGCTGCCGGTAAGATTCCTATGGATGTTTCTTCTTGCCCAATAGATTTGTTGGGAATTTCTGGGCACAAATTTCATGCTCCAAAAGGGATAGGAGCTTTGTATGTAAAAAAAGGAATATTACTTCCTCCTCTTATTTTAGGTGGACATCAAGAAAAAGGTTTACGCCCAGGTACTGAAAATGTTGCAGGTATCATAGGTATTGGTGAAGCTGCCAAATTAGCGAAAGATTTTCTTTCTGATGAATTAATTCGAGTTAAAACTTTACGTGATGAATTTGAAAAAGGTATTTTAAAAAAAGTATTTAATGCCAAAGTATATTCTGCAAATGCTCCAAGGGTTTCCAATACTACCAACATAAGTTTTGAGTATATAGAAGGGGAATTGATGCTTTTACATTTTGCAGATGCAGGAATTTGCGCAAGTTCTGGAAGCGCTTGTACAAGTGGAAGTTTAGAACCAAGTCATGTTTTGAAAGCTATGGGGATTCCATTTACATCACTACATGGTAGTATAAGATTTAGTTTGAGCAGATTTACAACAAAAGAAGATATAGAATATGCTCTTGAGGTTATTCCTCCAATTATTGAAAAAATAAATGGTTATTCCCCTTATCAAAAAGAATTAAGAGAATTAAAAGAATTGCGTAACTTTTAGTTTTTTTATTGTATAATTATTTACAATGCAGTGGATTGTAGGCAGAGTTAATGACAGATAAAAAATTTATTATTAAAAAAATTCAACAACTCAAAGAAGAGAAAAATGCTATAATTTTGGCCCATTGTTACCAAAATATTGAAATAGATGAAGTTGCAGATATTGTTGGAGATTCTTTATATCTTAGCAGACAAGCAGCTTATACAAACAAAGATATTATTGTATTTGCAGGAGTTTATTTTATGGCAGAAACAGCCAAAATTCTTTCTCCTCAAAAGAAAGTTTTGTTGCCAAGAATGGAATCAGGCTGTTTAATGGCGGATATGATAGATATAAATCAATTAAGAGAATTTAAAGAAAAACATCCTGGAGCTCCTGTTGTTTGTTATGTAAATTCTTCTGCTGAAGTAAAAAGCGAATCTGATATTTGTTGTGCAAGTTCTAATGCTTTGGAAGTTGTACGTTCTCTTGGTGCAAAAAAGGTTCTTTTTGTACCGGATACTTATTTGGGAAATTATGTTGGGAAACAATTACCTGATGTGGAAGTTGTTACTTACAATGGATTTTGTCCAACGCATTTAAGAATTTTACCTGATGATGTAGATAAAATGAGAAAAATTTATGAAGATGCTCTTGTGCTTTCTCATCCAGAATGTCATTCAGAAGTAATTAATCGTTCTGATTTTACGGGTTCTACTACGCAAATAATGAATTTTGTAAAAAAATCCAAAAATAAAAAATTTATTATTGCCACAGAATTAGGAGTAAAAGAAAGGTTAGAAAGAGATTATCCGGATAAGGAATTTTATCTTATTTCCAATAAAGCAGTTTGCCCAAATATGAAATGGAATCATCTAGAAGATATATTAAATTCCCTTGTAAATGAAGAACATGAAGTTTTTATAGATGAAAAAATTGCTCAAAAGGCTTTGGCCCCAATAGAAAAAATGATTAATTTGAAGGTTTAAATCATGAAAGCTAGTGTTTTAAGGGGTAATCAATTTGTTTTAGAAGAAATTAATACTCCAATTTTGGAAAACAAAGGAGCTTTAATAAAAGTTTATGGATGCGGTCTTTGCGGGTCTGACATCGTTAAATTTACCCATGGTTTTGCAAAAGATGGTGATGTTCTTGGGCATGAAGTTGTGGGGGAAATTGTAAAAATTAATTCTGATACAGATTTTAAAATAGGTGACAGAGTTGCAGTAGCCCATCATTATCCTTGTTTTGAGTGTAATTATTGCAGGCATGAAAATTATTCTATGTGTAAAACATTTAAAAAATCTAATATTATTCCAGGAGGTTTTAGCGAATATATATTAGTTGATGAGAATCATTTAAAGTATACGGTGTTTAAAATCCCATCTAATATGGATTTTATAACTGCTTCTTTTACTGAGCCTTTGGGGTGTTGTTACAGGGCTGTAGAGCGTGCCGGATGGATTAAAGGAGACAAAATAGTTGTTGTTGGACTAGGTTCTATTGGCATTTTAATGGGACAAATATGTAAAACAATGGGAGCTACTGTTTTGGGATTAGATATAAAACTGCAAAGACTTAATTTAGCTTTACATTATGGTTTTGACGATGCATATCTTTCAAATGAAATTACTGATACAATTGAAGCCGATATTGTTTTTTTGACAGCAGGAGCGGATGCTTCAGTAAAAACAGCTGTTGAACAAGTAAGAAATGGTGGAAAAATTTGTGTTTTTTCATCAACTAAAACAGATGTGCCTTCATTTCCAAATAATGAAATTTACTACAAAGAACTTAATGTTTTTGGAAGTTATTCGCCTTCTCCAAATGATTTGAAACAGGCTTTTGAGTTATTAAGAAACAAAAAAATAAATGTGGGAGAAATGTCTATAGCATATAATATAGGTAGTTTAAACGAAGCTATTAAAGATACGCAAAGTAATAAAATTTTGAAAGCTTTTATAAAGGTTGGTGATTAAATGTCTGAAATGAATGCTGTAATGTTTTATGGTCCCAAAAATATAAAATATGAGCGAGTAAAAATTCCTGAAATAAATGATAATGAAGTTTTAGTAAAAGTTGATACGGCACTTACTTGCGGCACAGATATTAAGACTTACAAACGTGGGCATCCTGTATTAATAAAACAAATTCCGTCAGGTTTTGGGCATGAATTTGCAGGGACAATTGCTGCAAAAGGAAAAAATGTCAAAAATTTTCAAGTAGGTGATAGAGTTGTAGCAGCTAATTCAGCTCCTTGTATGCAATGTTATTATTGCAAAATAGGTGAATATAATTTATGTGAACATATTGAATTTTTAAACGGTGCTTATGCTGAATACATTAAAATTCCTGAAAGAATTGTAAAATGTAATTTGCATAAAATTCCTGATGGAGTCGAATTTGCAGAAGCTGCTTTTGTTGAACCACTGGCAAATGTTGTTCATGGTGCAGAGAAAACAGGTATTTTACCCGGAATGACCGTAGGGGTTGTTGGAATAGGTCCTATTGGATTAATGTTTGTAAAGATGGCTAAACTTAAAGGAGCTACTGTTATTGCTGCTGGAAGAAATCCTTTAAAGTTAAAATTAGCTCAAGAATTTGGTGGAGCTGATTATGTAATTGATTTATCAAAAACAGATACCCCGGAACTTCAATTTAAGGATTTGACACCAGAAAAAAAAGGATTGGATGTTGTTATTGAAGCTGTTGGACTTCCTGAAATTTGGGAAAGAATGTTTTCTTTAACAAGAAAAGGCGGGGTTGTACATCTTTTTGGCGGATGTAAAGCAGGAACAAAAGTTCAAATTGATACAAGAAGATTACACTATGATGAAATAAAAGTAATAAGTGTATTTCATCATACTCCTCTTTTTGTTAAAGAATCTTTACGACTTATAAGCGAAAAGAAATTAGATGTTAAAAAATTAATTACTCATCAAATGAATATTAAAAATATCGATGAAGCTATAAAACTTCACGAAGAAGGACTTGCTATAAAAATTGCACTTAAAACATAAAATTGTTGGAAATTAAAAAATGACATGTGTTAATATGTTTTTAAGAAATTGTTTAAAAGGAATAATTATATGAAAAAAAGTTGTCTTTCAAAGTTTTGTTTATTAATAATTTTAATTGTTTCTATTTTTACATTTAGGTCAGATGCTTATGCTTACACACCTCAATCTTTGTATGATGAAGTTTGGAAATTAGTTTATTCAAAATATGTAGACCAAGAAAACAATGGTCAAGATTGGAAAAAATGGAGACATAAATATGATGATTCTCTTCAAACTGAAGCCGATGCTTATGTTGCAATAGATACCATGCTTTTGAGCCTAAATGATCCATATACAAGATTTTTGCCTCCCGATGAATTTGCTGAAGAAGGTAGTGCTATTAGCGGAACTTTGAAAGGTATAGGGGTTCAAATAAGTGTAAAAGACGGAAAATTAACTGTAATTTCTCCTATAGAAGATACTCCTGCTGCAAAAGCTGGTTTAAAAGCAAATGATTATATTGTTGAAATAGATAACGTAAGTACAAAAGGAATGACTGTAAAAGATGCAGCCGATAAAATTCGTGGCGAAGAAGGAACAAGTGTAAAGCTTTTAATTAGAAGAGCAGGTGTTGATAAAGTTTATAATGTTCCTCGTGCGGAAATTCAATTAAAAGCTATTTCTACCAATCCTCCAGAACAATTTGGACTAAACAACAGAGTAGGATATATAAGACTAAGTACTTTTATGAACAAAGGTACTACGGCAGAATTTGCTTCAGCTTTGGAAAAATTAAATGATAAATCTGGCTATATTATTGATCTTCGTTCAAATCCGGGAGGTTTGCTTTCTAATGCTATATTTATATCAGATATGCTTTTAAGCGGTGGAACTATTGTTAGCACAGTTGACCGGGATGGCTACAAAGAACCTACAAGAGCTTCAAAAAGAGTTACTACCACAAAGCCAATAGTTGTTTTAATTAATGGAGGAAGTGCTAGTGCTAGCGAAATTTTAAGTGGAGCTTTAAAAGATAACGGAAGAGCCGTGCTTGTGGGAGAAAAAACCTTTGGAAAGGGACTGGTTCAAGAAATTAATAAATTACCAGGGGGAAGCGGATTAAATATAACTACCCAAAAATATTTAACTCCAAATGGAACTGATATTAACAAAAAAGGTATTACTCCAGATTATGAAGTGAAAATTACAGAAGAAGAAATTGCTCAAGGAAAAGATCCACAGTTAAGTAAAGCTCAAGCTATTATTTTGGAAAAAATTGGGCAATAAAAATTCGTTAAAAATAAAAAAACAGTAGTTAAATTTTTAACTACTGTTTTTTATTTTTGTTATTCATTTTTGTCGTTTTCTTCATTTTGTTCTTTTTCATTATCTTTACTGGTAGAGATTTTTTCTATTTTTTGTTCTGAATTTTTTTCTATTGGTTTATTTTTGTATTTATCTTTTGCTTTTACTACACTTGCTGCATTAAGAGCAGCCAAAGAATTTAAAGTTGCACGTAATTGAGCCGATCTGTCGACAAATGGAGATTGTCTAAATTCTTCTTGTTCCTGTTGCTGGCCACGCCTGTCAAAATACTCTTCCCCTGAAGCTTTATCATTCGGGTTATTTCCAACTTCTGTATTATTCATATTTATTGCGGGGCGATTTATGTTACTTAAACTCATTCCCTCAGTCATTACACTACCCTCTATTTTGCATTACTAACCATTTTATCAGGTTTTAGAAAAAATTACTATAGTTTAATTTACGTATAATCTGACCTTCTATTAAAATATGTGATTTTTTTAATTTGCTAGTTGCTTTAAAAAAGTTTACAATTTACTTTGTCTTTTATAGATCTGTATATTTATTAATTTCTATTATATTGTCTATTTTTAAAGAATTTTTGGTTACATCCAAAATACTCGAATTTTCTTTTATTGCATATATCGGAATTCCTAATTCGTTACTTTTGAATATTGGTGTTGAGCCAAGAGAATTGTGTGGCATTAAAATGCCTGATAATTCTTTTACTCCCAAATCTGTTGATACTTTTTGATTTTGTGGTATTAATTGAGGCGCATTATATAATCCTAAAATTATACAAGGTAAAAATGTAGGTGTAATGTATTCTGCTGAGGATTTTACAGATATTCGTTTTTGAGTAATTTCAATATTTGCAAATGCTGGAGCATGCGCACAAGGAAGCATAAATTTTTTGGTTAAAAGATGCGAAATAATTGCCTCAACTCCTCCAACTATATCTATTCCTTTTGCATTTGCGTAATCTTCATCCTCGCTTTCTTCAAACAAACAAACCGGCGCAAGGGCATTACATCCTTCCTCGATTAAGTCTTGAGCACTTTTATATAAAGTTTTTATGTTTTTAATTTTTCCTGTAGAAATTCCAGTTTGTGCTTTTAAAAATTTTATTCCGACATCTTCTTGAGTTATTTTGTATTTTGTTTCTATTCCATAGACAGCTTTTATTGCATCTAATGTGTTAAGATGAACATTTAAAATGCCTTTAGGTATTGCTCTGTCAAAAATAACCCCAATTTGATTTTTTTTGCTTGGTCTTAAAACAATTTCTTCTTTGAAAAATAAATCCAAAGCATAACCTTCAACATATAACATATTATCGTTTATTGCAGAAAAACAAGCTCCATTTACTACATTAGGATTAACAATAAGGGTATATTTTTCAGACAATTTACGTGCATATGCTCCTGCATCTCCTGCATAACCACCTATAGAAGCTCCTATTCCTGTTGGGACAACAAATGCTAGTTTTTTCATTATGCTAATTTTTCGTATAAATCACTGTCCATATCAAAATTGGAATAAACATTTTGTACATCATCATGATTTTCTATACTATCTAAAAGACGAAGCAAATATTTTGCATCTTCTTCTGTGTTTATTTCAATTGAGTTTTGAGGAGTTCTTGTTATTTCATAAGAACTTAATTGGTAACCTGCTTTTTGCAGTTCTTCTGATACTTTTTGTAGTTCTGCTGGTTCTGTAGATATTTTATATTCTTCATCTTCTTCTGAAAAATCAGTTGCACCTGCATTTATTGCTGTTTCAAAAAGATTTTCTTGATTTATGTTTCCTTTGTTTATTAATATAACACCTTCTTGTTTAAACATCCAACCTACACAACCATTTTCTCCTAAATTTCCATTGTTTTTATTAAAATAACTTCTAATATCTCCAGCTGTTCGATTTCTGTTATTTGTTAGTGCTTCAATAATAATTGCTACTCCTCCAGGTCCGTAGCCTTCATATGTGATTTCTTCAAAATTTTCGTTGTTAGCTGCTCCTGAAGCTTTTTCTATTGCCCTCTTGATGTTATCATTAGGAAGACCGGCTGCTTTTGCTTTGTCTACAGCTGTTCTCAATCTAAAGTTTGAGCTTAAATCAGGTCCTCCTAGTTTTGTTGCTACCATTATTTCTCTTGAAAATTTGGCGAATTCTACTCCTTTTGCTGCATCTACTTTTGCCTTTTTCCTTTTAATTGTTGCCCATTTTGAATGTCCTGACATGATATTTTCCTTTTCTTAGTGTCTTGATTTCTTTTTTACTTGTCCGCCTTCAACTTCGTGTACATTTGTGATTGCAATAAAAGCTTTTGGGTCTATTTCATGTACAATTTCTTTTAGTTTGGCTATTTCAAGTCTTGTTATTACACAATATAAAATCTTTTTATATTCTCCTGTATATGCCCCTTTTCCATCTATAAAAGTTACTCCTCTTTTTAGTTCGTACAAAATAACTTTTGATATTTCGTCGGGACATTTTGTTATTACCATTACTGTTCTTGATTCATCAATTCCTTCCATAACAACATCTATTGACTTGTATATCAAAAAATATGTAAGGATTGAATACATGGCTTGTTCTACATTAAAAACAATTGCAGCTGCTGCAAATATAAATATATTTATAAACATAATAATTTCACCTGTAGAAAATGGAATTTTCTTTCCAAAAACTAAAGCTACAATTTCTGTACCATCTAATGAACCATTGTTTCTTAAAATTAATCCAACTCCAATTCCTACAGTTATTCCACCAAAAATTGCTGCTAAAAGTACATCTTCTGTAACATTTGGAGTATTGTGAAAAATAGTTACAAATATTGAAAGCATTGCGCTTGAATACAAAGATAAAAATACAAATTTTTTCCCAAGATGTTTGTATCCTAAAGCTAAAAATGGAAGATTTAGGAAAAAAGTAAAAATTCCCAAAGGTAATTTGGTAAGATAACTTACCATAATAGAAATACCTACTACACCTCCATCTACAATAGAATTGGGTACTAAAAAGTTTTCAAGCCCAAAAGCTACAATTACTGCTCCAATTGTTAGAAAAAATAAACGTCTAACAATTAATTTTGTATTTATAACTTGAATCTTTTCTTTTTTGCAATTACAAATATTTGCAGTTGAAGCTTTTATGTGTTTTTTGAACATTATTCGTTGCCTTTGATTTTCTGCGATTGGAAATAAATAATTGAACGAATGGCTTCTTTTAATGTTGCAGCACGTTCTTCTGGCTCAAGATATTTCAGCATTTCAACTGCGGAGTGGACTGTTTCAAATTCATCGTACCAACGCCTTCTGACAGGTACGTATTCTTCATTTATATCTTCGATAAATTCATCAGTTGATTCTGTGTCTCTGTTTGCCATTACCATTTGAATTAAATCTGCCGCAATAGATAGTTTAATATCATCGTCTGCAAATTCTAATGCTTTCATTACAAGAGATAAATCTTCTTCTTTATCGTACCAACGTTCAAATTTTTTTTCTGTCATTTTTTTCCCTTTTGAAATTATTTTATACCAAAAATACTAATCAAACAGTAATTTTATTTGAGTCGTATTGGGATTTCCTTTTTTTAGTGAAATAAATTCTTTCATTGTTTCTATAGCCTCGGCTTTTTTCCCTGAGGTATTTAAATTAAGTGCTTTGTAATAATATACAGAATAATTTTTTTTGTCTTTTTCTAATGCCTTTTTAAAATTGTTTTCGGCTTCTGTATAATTGTTCATTTTGGAGTAAATTCTACCTCTTAGTTCGTAGTCAATACTATTATCTGAATATAGTGATATTGCTTTGTTTATTAAATTTAAAGCTTCTTCTGTGTTATTTGCTTTGTAGGCACTGTAAGCCTTTTGAGTATATAATTTAAAATTATAAGTTGAATTTAGTGGTTTTAATATGTTAAAAGAACTTTTGAAATCACCTTTTATAAAATAAATTTTAGCTAAAGTTCTTGTTGCAAAATAATCTTCATTGTTCTTTTTTATAATATCCAAAATACTATCAATATTTTCCGGTTGGTAAAATTCTAATCCCTTGTGTATATAAGCAATAGCTTTGTTATTTATTGCTGGTAAATAATCGCTTTTGGCTTTTAAAGCAGCAGCAAAATTATTTTCCATTTCTTTGTATTCTTTTTGATATAAGTCAACTATTGCTAAATTGTTTAAAATTATTGGTGAATTCGGATTATGTTCAAGACCTTGTTTTAAATATTTTTCGGCTAATTGGTAGTCTTTCAATTCGAATAATGTTACTCCGGCATTATTAGCTGCTTGGAAATTTTGAGGATTTTGGTTTAGTAATTTTAGGTATCCTCTCAATGCTGTTTCTTTTTTTCCGGCTATCTTGTAATTGTTTACTTTGTTTAAGTCCTCATCTTGTGTGTTCAAATAAAGTTCCGTTACTAGTTTAGTTTTTTCGTAATTTTCATTCATTATGTATTTTATGTTTTTGTATAAAATTGGATTGTCTGAGTTTTTTGTTGCCGAAATTAGTTGATTTAAACCATTTGAGATTTCTTCCATATTTTTTTGCAAATATGCATTGTAAAAGTCTATTTTGTAGACATCCAATGCGTATTTTTTTCTTTGAGCTATTGTGTAGTAATCTAAAGCTTTATCAAAATTACCTTCTTTTAAATATATATCCCCCATGCCTGCATATAAAAAAGCACAATCCGGATAAAATTCTTGACCTCTTTCAAAAAGTTTAGTTGCTTCTTTGATATTGTTTTTGTACAAAGCTCCATATGCTTTTGCGTAAATTGTTTCAGCTGTTTCAATTTCTGCAAATGAATTTGAAGCAAATAAAAAAGATAATACAAATGCCGTAAAAAATTTTTTCATATTTGACCAATATTCTATTTTGTAGACAATTAATATTATAGACTATTGATGGTGAATTATGAATAATATTAACAAATATGTAGAACATACTTTATTAAAACCTGATGCTAAAAAAGCAGATTTGGATAAATTATTGAGAGAAGCTATTGATTATAATTTTCTGGGAGTTTGTGTCAATCCAATAAATGTAAAATATGCAAAAAAAGTTTTACTAGGTACAAACGTAAAAGTAGTAACTGTTGTAGGATTTCCTTTGGGTGCAAATTTATCTTTAATAAAAGCTCAAGAAGCTCAAAATGCTATAATAGATGGAGCTGATGAAATTGATATGGTAATGAATATTTCTGCCCTTAAAGACGAAAATGATACATATGTTTTAAATGATATTCAAGAAGTAGTAAAGGCTTCTAAAGACAACCCTGTTAAAGTTATAATAGAAACAGATCTTTTAAGTAAAGAAGAAATAACAAAAGCAGTTCATTTGGTCGGAGTATCTGGTGCTAAATTTGTTAAAACTTCTACTGGTTTTGTAAAAAATGGTTTAGGTGCAAAAGTAGAAGATGTAAAATTAATGTTTGAAATAGCTCAAAAATATAATATATTGGTTAAGGCATCAGGAGGTATAAAAACTTTCGAAGATGCTAAAAAATTAATTGAAGCAGGTGCGGCAAGACTTGGTACAAGTTCAGGTGTCCAAATAATGCAAGGAGTTTAAATTGAAGCATAATTATTTAGGTGCTTTACATATTCATTCAACCTATTCCGATGGTTCAAAAGATGTTGATTTTATTGTTAAACAGGCAGCAAAAGCAGGTCTGAAATGGATAATTCTTACTGATCATAATACTCTCAAGCCAATGATACACGAAGGATATCAATATGGAGTTTGTGTTATTGCTGGAACAGAAATTACTCCGCGTTACTCTAATCATTTATTGGCTTTTGGAATAAAAGAAGAAATTAGCGAAGAAATTGGTGAACGTAATTATATTGAGGAAGTTCATAAACAAAATGGAATTTGTTTTGTTGCACATCCTGATGAAAGTATTCACCGAGAAAACAAACAAAAACCTCTTAGATGGGAAGATTGGAGTATTGATACATTTGATGGACTTGAAATATGGAATTATCTAACAGATTGGACTGATAATTATTCAATTAAAAAAAGTAAAATGCTTCAATATTTTAATCGCCATAAAATTTCTAAAGGACCTACAAAAAATGTTTTGGCTTGGTGGGATAGACTAAATAATTCAAAAAGTGATATTGTTCCAGCTATAGGTGGTCTGGATGCACATAGCTTCCGAATTGGCAGGCATGGATTTCTTGTGAAAATTTCGGATTATTACGATTTTTTTAATGCGTTGAATAATATTGTTTATCTTAATGAGCCGCTAAGTAATAATTTCGAAAAAGCTAAAGAGCAAATTCTTTGCGCATTTAAAAATGCAAATTGTTCTCTAATAAATCGTAAAATTTCTCCGAAAATTAACTATGAATTTTATGTTGATAACAAGGAAAAAAAGACTTATCAAGGAGAAATAGCTATGATAGGTAGATATTCTAAAATTATTGCAAAATTACCTAAAAAGGCTACCTTAAGATTAATAAAAGATGGCGTTTTAATTTATGAAAACGAAACAAAAATTTTAGAATTTGATAAGTTGGATATAGGAAAATATAGAATTGAAGTTTATCATAAAAATATACCTTGGATTTTTTCAAATCCAATAAAAGTTATTGAGGAATAAAATGCCTGTAATTACAGAATTTCTGCATGTAAAAACTGAAGGTAACACTGACATAATTAATATTACAAATGCTATTGAAGCTATAATAAAGAAGCATGAAATAAAAGAAGGTATGATGGCTGTTAGCGTTATTGGTTCTACTGCTTCTATTACAAATATTGAATATGAACCAGGTTTACTTTTGGATTTTCCAGAAATGCTTGAAAAAATTGCTCCATCAAACATTGTATATAATCACGATAAAAAATGGCATGATGCTAATGGTTATGCACATTTAAGAGCATCATTGTTAGGAAATTCCAAAAATTATGGGATATACAATAATGAATTACAAATTGGCATGTGGCAGCAAATAATTCTTGTTGACTTTGATAATAAACCTAGGGTAAGAAAAGTTGTGTTACAGGTTGTTATGTAGTTCTTTACTAATTTTATATTAACACGCTACAATATAAGTGTTTTATTTTGATTTTCGTTACAATTTTAGCAGATTAGTATTTATCGTTTAATCAAAAAGTAGGTGTTATATAAGATCTCTTGGCAGTTGTGAACTTTCAATTTTGTAGTTTTGGCCACTTACTGCAATTTTATAAACCATTCCATTTTCTGTTTTTATTACATATAACGCTTTTTGATCTGCACTATTTTTTGCCACTGTTTGTCTTAATAATTCTTCGAGTTGTCTCATAATTTGTTCAGTATTTTCTTGAACTTTCATCCCGTCACCTAAGCTATGCGTTGGAGTGGGTATATCAAGTTTATCAATAATGTCTTGAATCTTTTTTTGTGCATCTTCTGCTGATATTTCTTTGGAATTCCAGGTATAGCTCGAGAAATTAATATTTAGTCCGCTAAAGATATTACATAGACTTGTAGTGTTGATGTTACCATCATTGTTTGGTTCTGTTTCTGGTGTTTTTTGTGATTCTACTGGGAACAAATCATTGCTGTTAACACCGTTGTTGGAATTTGTTTCTTGGGGTGTTATTTTCGGTGATTGTTGTTGAGTTATTGGGCTGAATGTATATTTAAACGTGTTGTTATCGCCATTAGTTTTATTATTATTGATTACCGCAGTGTATACACCTGTACTTACTATAGCTCTTGCACAAGCTTGTTGCCATTCTTTTTCACTTATGCCTAATGATTTTGGCATTTCAGGAAATTTAAAAGAACCATTTTTATCGATTGCTTCACTTAGGTTAATTCCTTGAAATGCTTTAGATACCTCTATGTCAATAACATTTCTGCTAACAGAAACATCTGTGGATTTGGATTCTCTTTGATCAGATATTGTTGCTTCATCTTTCGTTTTGGCTTGAGCTGTTTTTATGCCATCATTGTTTTCTCCATTAAGTTTTCTATAATATTCTTCAGCAGTTTTAGTAGATGGATTTTCATCACCTAGAACTTCTTTTACAGATGTAGATACATTATCTTTGCTTTTTTCTAAAGTTGCTTTAGCTATTTCTAATTTGTGGGATATTGCTTCATATTCTCCCCAAGCACTAACTTCTTTGTTAGCCTTATATGTGCTGTCAATTTTTTTGCTTGTTTCAGTAACTTTTAGCTCTGCTTGGTATAATTTTAATTCTATATCATTAATCTCTTTTTCAAATCTAGCTATTGAGTCTTTAGTTTGTTTTATTCTACTTTCATCTCTTGGAGTCGCGTTTTCTAAATTTTTAAGTATGGCTCTTTCTCCATTTAAGTCATTCTTCTTTGAATCAAGGGTGGTTGAGTAGTAATCTACTTCTGCTTGATATTTTTGTTGAAGAACGTAATTTTCATCAGCTGCTGTTAATTCTGGCTGTTTCTTGCCACTTACTTTTTGACTAGCTGAATTGAGTGCCACTTTTAGAGCAATTACATCAGAGTTTGCTTGATTATATTCTTCTACGGCGGCTCTTACTGAAGAGCTAACTTCTTCTAGCCCGTAAGTCGTAAGTGTGTAATCCCCATCATCGTTTTTAGTTCTTGTACCCAATTTAAGATTTTGTGATTTTGTGTAATCAAGTTTTTCAGATGGGGCATTTTTAGATGTTGATTTTTCAGATGTAGTAGTGCCAGTGGTAGGTTTTGGAGATGTAGCATTTTCAATGGGTGGTTTTTGTTGCGGAGTAGTTTCAGATGTAGTTTTTTGTGGCGAATTTTGTCCTGTTAATGAAAAAATGTTACCAAATGGACTTAAAACTTGTCCTATTAAACCAAATATGCCATTTAATACTCCGGATAATGGACTCAGTACACTGCCAAGAATACCAGTTCCTAGCTTTATTGGTGAGAATGCTACTTGTGCAGTACCCTCAATCAAGTCCATTGTTCCATCTGCAAAAGTTGTGTTTTTATCAAATATAGAAGTGAAATTATTTAATTCTATTCCTGTTAGTTTTTCTGTTTGACCAAATAGGGATTGGTTGTAAGCTGCTGCGCGAGCTTTTTCGGCTTCTTCTTGTTTCTTTTGTTTTACAATTGCTTCTGTCTGCACTTTGCTAAAGTAATTAGCTAAACTATAATTGTTTTCTGATGTACTCATGCTCATGCTCATGCTCCTCTTATTAATATTATTCGTTATATTAATAAAAAATAAATTTGATTTATTATTGCTATATATTTTATATATCTGATGGAATGCTTGTAAATTTGGCTTTTTGTTCTCTTTACAAAAATTAATATTATTTAATGAATGCTTGAATAATTCTAATTCCTCTACATTTATTATTTTCATCTTTTTGATATTTTTGCTCTTTTGAAGCTAATAGTAAGTTATTCTGCTATTTCTGTATAGTTTTTACTTCCTATTAGTAGATTTGGTATTTCTATTTCTGGTTCGCTAACTAAAGTTGCTTTTGGGCTTGTTTTTGATATGTAAGCATTTTTTTCTTTAATTTCTGAAATCCATTTTAAAATTGTCCTTTTTATTTTAGGGTCAAGCCAATATCTTCCCCTTCTGACCTCTTTTATGGCAGTCAAAATTTTATTGGAAAACTTTCTTTGGCAATAAGCATTGGCTCCTATACCTAAAAATTTGAAAATTTCACATTTACTGAAATATGATGTTAAAATTATTAATTTTGTGTCTGGGTAGTTTGATTTGATTATTTGAGTTGTTTCTCTTTCTAACTGATTTGTTAAATCTAAACCGACTAAAACAATATCGGGTCTTAGATATTCTATTAATTTTAAGCCGTTTTCTCCATCTTCTGCTATCCCGACTATTTTTATATTTTTAGATTTTTCCAGCTTTGTCTTTAGTTTTTTTCTTAATGGTTTAAAATACTCTATGATTATTGTTCGAATTTTATCCTCTGACACTATAATATGGCTCCTGAACTTAATAATATAGTGCAAATACAATTTATATGTTTTTTAAAACCATTATACTTATAAAATAATACAATGTCTAGGTGTAATAAACTAGATAAACAATTGTGGAATGTTTAGAAATTTTTCGAGTGTTAACATAAATTTTGTCGTTGTAATTCTTATTGTGTATAAATGTTGCATGAATTAAATGAGAAAAATTTTGATGAGAATATTGCTAATGGATTTAAATTAGTAGAATTTTTTGCTAATTGGTGTAATTTTTGCCTTCAACAAAAAAATGTTCTTGAAGAATTATCAAGAGATAATGTGTGGATTGGTACTGTTGATATTGATAAAAATCCAAATTTAGCGAAATTTTATAGGATAAATGTTTTTCCATCTTTTATACTTTTTAAAGATTGCGAAATTATTTATCGCTTTCAAGGATTACATTCAAAATATAATATTATGAATATATTGAAAGATTATATTTAATTTACTTTATAAGAGATTGGACTTCTTTAAAGTTTTTATGTTCTGAAGATCTAATTAATTCAAAAAGAGTGGTCTCCGTATCTGTTATTGTTATTCCAGAAAATTTTAGTCTTTCAATAGCTGTGTTATGATTTTCTTGTTTTCTTGAACCGCAAGCATCTTTTACCAAATATATTTCATATCCTTCAGATTTAAGTTCTAAAACTGTTTGCAACACACAAATGTGTGTTTCTATTCCACTTATGACTATTTGTTGTTTTTTGCTCTTTTCGATTTCATTTCTTATTTCTAAATTAGAGTAAGCACTGAATGTCTTTTTTTCGTAATATTTGGAATTTTTGTTTGCTTTTTGTATTGTGTTTATAGTTTTACCAAGTCCTTTGGGGTATTGTTCTGTTACAATCGTTGGAATATTTAATATCTCGGCTGTTTGTAAGAGTTTTTCACAGTTTTTAGAACAAGAATTATTTTCTCCTATCATTTTCACAAGTTTTTCTTGTATATCTATTGCTAAAAATAACGTATCCTGAGTTTTTAACATAACTACCTTCTTTATTTTGTAATTCTGTGTAATTAATTATAACCTAAATTTTAGTTGGTAGTTATATTAAAATTACATTTCCTTAGTTGTACTATTGATTCCAGTCGAAAGTATGGATAAAACTAATGCTCCAAAAAAGGCACTCCAAAAACCTTCGACATAAAATCCAGGTGTTACGAATCCTGCAAACCACAACAATAAAGCGTTAATTATTAAAGTAAAAAGACCTAATGTTAAAATGTTTATTGGCAATGTAATGAACAATAAAAGTGGCTTAAAAAATACGTTAATTAAGCCCAAAACTATTGCAACAAGCAAAGCACTAACGAAATTTTCTACTCCTATTCCGGGAAGTAACCAAGCTATGAACATTACTGCAAGAGCGTAAGCTAGCCATTTTATAAATAAAATCATTATAAAACTCCTGTATTTGCTTAATCTGATTTTATTATAAGAAATAAAATTTCGTATTACATTACCTGTTTTGGTGAATTAGTTAAGCTAAATTTTATTCATTTTGAGAATTAGTTTGTTTTCTATGGTATATATTCTTTTTAATATAAATTTTGTTAGCAAAAGCTAAAAGTGCTGATCTAACTAATTCAGAAAGTGTTGAAACTCTTTGAGCACTGTTTATATTTGAAAAATCTCTTGTGCAAAATGCAGCTTTTAATGCATTTTCCAGTTCTGTACAAAAAAAGTTATAAGCCACATCTACAGGATAAAGTCTTCTTTGCATTCTAATCAAAACACCAATGTCTGAAATGTTCAAAGTTTGCTTAAAAATACCTATGACTATTAAATAAACTATGTGATCTCTATCATATTTCTTTTTTACAGGAGGAGGAATAATTTTTTGTTTAACGTAATTACTAATCATAGTAGGAGTAATAAATTTTTCTTCTCCTGGAATTTCAAATTCAGACAAATACATTTCAAGCAATTCTTTTAGTTGATCTGTGTAAAGAGCAACAGGGGGTAGTTCTTCGTACCTTGGGCAGTGATATTGCATTATTTTTTCTATGTATTCTTGTTTTTTTGCCATTGTATAGTTTCCTTAACAAGTACTTTATTACGGGAAGAGAGGTTTGTCAATATTAAATATACATATATCTTGTATTTGGTTAAAAAACTGAAAAACTGCCCAATTGTACAAAAAATACTTCTTGACACGGTATTGTTTACGGGATAGTATGGTTATCATAAACTAGGACATCTTGAGAATGATATAAAAACAGCCAGTATTGGTTGTTTAATGAGAGGATAATGACATGCCCAATATAGTGATTGACCCAAAAAAATGCAAGTCATGCTATTTGTGTGTAGAAGCTTGCCCAAGAAAAGTTATAAAAATTTCTAATATTTCTGGGAAGACCGGCAGTAATATAGTGGAATTCGATAATACTGAAAATAAATGTACCGGATGTGCTTTATGTGCTATTAGTTGTCCTGATTTAGCTATAACAGAGGTTAATAAATAATGGAAAAAGTGCTTTTGAAAGGGAACTATGCAATAGCAAAGGCTGCCATAAAAGCAGGATGTAGTTGCTATTTTGGGTATCCTATTACTCCGCAAACTGAAATAGGTGAATATTTATCCGAAGCTATGCCAGCTTTAGGCAGGGGTTATGTTTGTGCAGAAAGTGAAGTAGCTGCAATAAATATGGTAATGGGAGCTGTTGCAACAGGTGTAAAGGCAATGACATCATCATCTTCTTGTGCGATAGGTTTAATGCAAGAAACTATGTCTTATGCTGCATCTGATGAATTGCCAGTTGTGTTAATAAGTGTAATGAGGGCCGGTCCTGGCTTGGGGTATATCTATCCAGCTCAAGGTGATTATAATCAAGCTGTAACTGGTGGGGGAAATGGAGATTATAGAACTATAGTACTTTCTCCTTCTACTGTTCAAGATAGTATAGATTTAACTTACAAAGCATTTTATTTAGCTCAAAAGTACAGAAATCCTGTTATTTTGTTGTCTGATGGATTTTTAGGACAAATGATGGAACCTGCTGTATTACATGATTATCCATATGATGAAATAGACAATTCTTCTTGGGCTTTAACTGGGGCAAAAGATAGAGGAGCAAGGCAAATACGTTCTCTTGAGGTAAATCAAGAAAAGCAAAATGCTCATGTGTACAAATTATTTGAAAAATATGCTTTGATTGAAAAAGAAGAAGTTTCATATGAAGAAGAAAACACATTGGATGCAGACATACTTTTAGTAGCTTTTGGAAGTATGACAAGAAATATTAAGGCTGCTGCTAGAAAATTACGCGAGAAAGGATTAAAAGTTGGTACTTTTAGACCCGTTACCTTGTGGCCATTTCCATCTAAAAGGCTATTAGAACTTTCTGAAACAATAAAAAATATTTTGGTGGTGGAAATGAATATGGGGCAAATGACCAAAGACGTTAAACTTGCAGTAAATGGAAATGCAAAAGTGTATCATTTTGGAAGACCTACCGGAAAATGGGTGAATGTAGATGAGATTGTTCAGGCTACACTAAATTTAGGAGGTGTAAGCTATGCAAACATTTAGTATACCAAAATCTTTAAAAGAAAATATGATTTACACATTTTGTCCTGGCTGCGATCACGGAGTTGCTATAAGACTTATAGCTGAATTGCTTGATGAATTTGGTTTGAAGGAAAATGCTTTAACTGCTGCATCTGTTGGATGTTCTGTATTTTTGTATAATTTTTTAGATGTTGATTGTGTGGAAGCTCCTCATGGAAGAGCACTTGCTTGTGCTACAGGAATTAAAAGAGCTCAACCTGACAAATTTGTTTTTACTTACCAAGGAGACGGAGATTTTGCTTCTATTGGCTTAGCAGAATCTACTCATGCAGCTGCCAGAGGTGAAGCAATCACTACAATTTGTATTAATAATACTTTGTATGGAATGACAGGTGGACAATTAGGTCCAACAACTGTATTAAATCAAATTACTACAACATCGCCGCATGGACGAAATAGAGAATATCACGGTTTCCCTCTAAAAATGACCGAACACATTGCTCTATGTGATGGAACTGCTTTTGCAGCCAGAGTGTCTCTTGATTCTCCTGCGGCGATTATTAAAGCTAAAAAGGCAATAAAAAAAGCTTTTGAAGTTCAATTAAAAGGGCTAGGTTTTGGTTTTGTGGAAATACTGTCTAGTTGTCCTACCAATTGGAAAATGAATCCGGTAGAATCTCATAAACACATTAGAGAAGAACTTACAAAAGTTTACCCACTTGGAACTTTTAAAGATTTAACAGAAGGATTATAAAAATGGAAAAAAATATTATTATTGCAGGATTTGGCGGACAAGGAATTTTGTTAACAGGTACAATTTTGGCGAATGCTTTTATGCTTGAAAATAAAAATGTTATTTGTTGCCCTTGTTATGGTGCAGAAATGCGTGGTGGTGAGGTTAATTGTGAAGTTGTGGTTGATGACGAAAGCGAGGTTTGCGCAAATAAATCTGAGGCAGATATTGTAATTGCCTTAAACCAACTTTCTTTTGAAAAATTTATTACAAAATTAAAAAAAGGCGGAACAATAATTGCTAATTCTTCACTGGTAAAAATGTGTAAACCAAGATCTGATATAAATTATGTTTTTGCCATGATTTCTGAAAAAGCAAAAGAATTAGGAGATATAAAAACGACAAACATGGTATCTTTAGGTTTATTAGCACAAATAGAAAAATTATCTTTAGATACTCTTCAAAATGCTGTTAAGAAAGTTTTTGCATCTAAATCACAAAAATTATTAAATCTAAATTTTGAAGCATTAAAAATAGGTAGTAATTGTGCTTATCAAAGTTAGTTTGTTGCAATTAGGAGGGTTTCATGAGTAATGCAGTAAAAATTTCGGCTATTGACTTTTGTGTACCGGAAACGGTTGTAACGAACAATGACTTGGCTAATATTGTAGACACAAATGATGAATGGATTAATCAAAGAACAGGTATTAGGGAAAGAAGAGTAGTTTCAGGAGAAGAAAATGCTAGTATTTTAGGTTTTAAAGCGGCTAAGAAAGTTTTAGAAAAATCAGCAACAAATCCATTGGACATAGAATTAATAATTGTTGCAGCATCTTCTCCTCATAAATCTTATCCTTCTGCTGCTTGTGAAATACAAGCGGCTTTGGGTTGTAAAAATGCTGCTGCCTTTGATATAAAGGCAGCTTGTTCAGGTTTTATATATGGTTTAAGTATTGCAAAAGCTTATATTTCTTCAGGTATGTATGAAAAAATTTTATTAGTTTCTACAGATGCTACTTCTAAATTTGTTGACTGGACTGATAGATCTACTTGCGTTCTTTTTGGAGATGGAGCTGGGGCTGCACTTTTGGAAAAATCTAATAGTGGAAATGATGTTGAATTTATTAATTTGGTAGCTGATGGGGATAGTAAGGATCTTATTATTTTAGATATTCCAAATGAAAATTGTCCTTTGGCTGAAAAAAATGAACAACATTCTTCTCATATAATGATGCAGGGACGAGAAGTATATAAATACGTTATGCAAAAAATTCCTTTAGAAGTAAAAAAAATACTTACTCAATCTGGAAAAACTTCAGCAGATATAGATTATTTTATTCCTCATCAGGCAAATTTGCGTATGATAGAGGCTTTGAGCGAACGTTTGAAATTTCCTGAAGAAAAAGTCATTACAAATATTCAAAAGTATGGTAATATTTCAGCAGCATCAATTCCTTCTGCAATTACTGAAGGTATTGAGGGTGGTAAAATCAAATTACCTTGTGATGTTTTAATTTGCGCTTTTGGTGCTGGCATGACAATAGGTACTGCGATTATTACTTTAAGAGAATATCTTAAATAAGCTGTTAGTATTAGCATTGGAGGATTATAAAATGAAAAAGAGAAGAGTTGTTGTAACCGGCATGGGTTGTGTGTCGCCTTACGGACTTGGTGTTGAAAATTTTTGGAAAAATGTTTCTGAAGGTAAAAGTGGGATAAAATTAATTTCTTTAGATAAAGACAAACATCTTGTAAAAATTGGTGGAGAAGTTCCGGAATTTAACACAGATGAATTTGTTGATCCAAAAGAAGCTAAAAGAATGGATGGCTTTATTTTATATTCTATTGTTGCAGCAGATGAAGCATTTAAAGATTCTGGAATAGATATGGCAAAAGAAAATCCTTACAAAATAGGGGTTATTGTTAGTTCAGCTGCTGGAGGACTTGATACTATTTCTAAAAACCATGAAGTTATGCTTGAAAGAGGTTACCATAAATGTTCTCCTTTTACCGTACCTATGATGATTGTAAATATGCCTTCTGGAAAAATTTCTATTAGAATTGGAGCAAAAGGTTTGTCAAAATGTATTGCAACCGCTTGCGCTACTGGTGCTCATTCTGTAGGAGATGCATTCAGAGCAATTCAATATGGAGATGCTGATGTAGTTTTGGCAGGTGGATGTGAACATGCAATCTGTGATTTTGGTATAGGGGCTTTTACAAGTGCTAGGACTTTATCAAGAAATAATGATATTCCGCAAAAGGCTTCTAGACCTTATGACAAAGACAGAGATGGTTTTGTTATGGCTGAAGGTGCTGCAGTTTTAGTGCTTGAAGATTTAGAACATGCTTTAAATCGTGGGGCAAAGATATATGCAGAAATTGTTGGATATGGACAAAGTTCTGATGCTTATGATATGGTAGCTCCTGATCCTGAAGGCAAAGGTGCAGAATATGCTGTGGAATTTGCTTTGAAAGATGCTGAATTAAATCCAGAAGATGTTGATTATATTAATACACATGGCACAAGCACTCACCTTGGAGATATTGCTGAATCTAATATGGTAGCAAGAGTTTTTGGAGATAAAAATAAAAATAAGAAACTTTTGGTAAGTTCTACTAAATCAGAAACAGGTCATATGCTTGGAGCTGCAGGAGCTGCTGAGGCAATTATTTCTATTAAAACTATTACTGAAGGTATTGTTCCACCTACGATAAATTTAGAAAATCAAGATCCTGAAGTTGCTGATTTGGATTATGTTCCTAACACAGCACGAAAACATAATGTTAATGTTGCACTTTCAAATTCTTTTGGATTTGGAGGATGTAATGCTGTTCTTATTTTTAAAAAATATGAGAAATAACTTTTTCTTTAATAAAAAAATACCGGTTTATCCGGTATTTTTTTATTGATATTTCAATATAACTTAAATTATCTTTTACTTTATTATTTTATATTTCTCTTGTGAGCATGTCCATTTCTTCATTTGAAGCATAAACACTGTGACATCCGCAATCAACGTGGATTACCTCTCCAGTTACTCCAGTTCCTAAATCAGATAGTAAATACAAAGCTGTTTTTCCTACATCTTCTGTCGTTACATTTCTTTTTAGCGGAGCCTTCAAAATTGCAGCTTTAAGCATTTTGTCAAAACCTGATACTCCTTTAGCTGCAAGAGTTTTTATTGCGCCAGCTGATATACAATTTACTCTAATATTTTCTGGCCCAAGATTTGTTGCAAGATATCTGGCGCTTGATTCAAGGGCAGATTTTGCCACACCCATTATATTGTAGTTGCTTACAACTTTTTCAGAACCCAAATAAGTTAATGCTAAAATTGAACCGCCCTCTTTCATATAAGGTCTTGCAGCTCTTGACATTGCCACTAGAGAATATGCGCTAACTCCCATTGCAGTATTCCAGCCATCTTTTGAAGTGTTAATAAATTCTCCGGATAAATCTTCTCTGTTCGCAAATGCTACTGCATGCACCATAAAATCAACATTTCCATATATTTCATTATATTTTGCAAAAACATTCGCCAAAGCTTCTTCGTTGGTAACGTCACATTCCATAATAAATTTCGAATTCATTTCTTCAGCTATTGGTCTTACTCTTTTTTCCATTGCTTCATTTGCATAAGTGAAAGCAATGTCTGCTCCAGCTTCAAATAATTGTTTGGCAATTCCATAAGCAATTCCGTGTGTGTTACTTACCCCAAAAATTATACCTTTTTTACCTTTCATTAGATCCATAAATTCTTCCTTTCGATTTTATTCTCAAAGACATATCTATTTTACAACGAAAATTATTAAAAGAAAGTTTTATTATGTCTTTGTTTGCGTTACAATTTTTCCGTAAGTAAAATTAGCAAGGAGAAAATTATGCCTAGAAAACCTATTATTGCAGGAAATTGGAAATTAAACAAAACTGTTAAAGAAGCTGTTGAATTTACTGAAGGTTTGAAAAAAGTTATTTGTAACATAAATAGGGCAATTTTACCAGAAGTTGTTATTGCGCCTGTTTTTACATCTCTTTATAGTGTTAATGAAATTATAAAAGGTTCTAATTGTATTAAATTGTCTGCTCAAAATTGTTATTGGGAATCATCAGGAGCTTTTACAGGAGAAGTAGCTGTAGATATGCTTAAAGAAGTAGGTTGTTCTTATATTATTATTGGGCACAGTGAAAGACGTCAATATTTTTGCGAAAGTGATGAAATGATTAATAAAAAAGCAAAAGCTATATTGGCTTCTGGTGTTACCCCAATTATTTGTTGTGGAGAAACTTTGGAACAAAGAGAAGCTGGGCAGACTGATTCCCATATTAAATCTCAAATAGAAGCAGCTTTAAAAGATATATCTGAAGAAGATATATCTAAAAGTGTCATAGCTTATGAACCTATTTGGGCTATTGGAACAGGTAAAACTTGTGATTCTGTTGAGGCTAATCGTGTAATCAAAATGATTAGAGAAACTGTGAAAACTATTGCAGGAGATAATGCAGCTAATGCTATTAGAATTTTATATGGAGGAAGCGTTAAACCTTCAACAATTGAAGAACAAATGTCCCAATCTGATATTGATGGAGCTTTAGTAGGTGGTGCTAGTCTTACTGTAGAAAGTTTTGCGGGTATAATTGATGGATGTATGAAAGTTAAAGCTTAATTTTAGCAAATTTAAGAGAAGAGGGATAATTAATTTATCCCTCTTCTTTCTTTCAGTTGTTTTAGTTCGTGTAAAATATTTTTTATGTCAAAAGCATCCGGTTCAAAAAATTTGTTTCTTACATGATCAAAATGGTTGGGAACAAGTGCAATATTTTGCCCCTTTTTATCTAATACATACCATCCATGATCTCTGCTAATTTCTTTGTTTGGGTATACCTTTTTTATTTCTTTTAAGGTTGAGTTAAAATTTTTTCTTAACGGTTTGATTTCCTTTAAAAGTTCTTTGCTCCATCTTGCATTGAAATTTGTATTGTTATTAATTGAATTAATTCGCATAATTATTTCCTTTGTATTATTACGTAACATATATAATAAAATTAAACAAAAATAATTTTGTTAAACATACGGATTATTTTCTTTTTCATTTTCAATGGTGCTACTTATTCCGTGGCCAGGATATATTTTGGTATTATTTGGCAAAACAAATAATTTGCTTTTAATTGAATCTAAAAGTTGATTGTAGTTTCCTCCGTACAAATCTGTTCTGCCTATACTTTCATAGAAAAGAGTGTCTCCTGAAAATAACATATCATCAATTAAGTAAGATACACCGCCTTTTGTATGTCCTGGTGTGTGAATTGTTTTTATTTCTTTATTTCCCAATTTAAAGATGTGGCCGTCTTCTATAAAAGTAATGTTTTCAGGTGGATCATAATTTGGCATGCCAAACATACTTAAAGATTCTTTAAATGCTTTTATTAATACTTCGTCTTCTTTGTGCATAAATATTGGTACATTATATTTTCTTTGGATTTCTTCGTCTCCTGCTATATGATCCATATGTGCATGAGTATTTAATAAGTATTTTAAATGTCCTCCAAGTTCGTCGATTGCTTGTTGTGTTTTTTCAAAATCTCCCCCTGCATCAATTAAAATTGTTTCTTTTGTTTCTTCATCAAAAAGTATATAATTATTAACTTTAAAGGCTCCCATATTAAGTGTTTTAAGTTTCATAAAAAAATCCTTTTAATTCTTTTGTTGTTATTTTACTATAATAAAGTACACAAAGTTAATCGGCAACATGAAAAAAATAGCAATACTTGGTTCAACTGGTTCTATAGGCACACAAGCATTGGAAGTTATAAGAAAACTTGCTAATGACTTTACTGTGACTGCACTTGCCGCAGGGAATAATTGCGAAATTTTAGTTGAACAAATCAAGGAATTTAAACCTGAATATGTCAGTGTTAAATCTGATAAAAACACTGAGATTTTGAGAAAATTATTTCCTAACCTTAAAATTTTTACAAATGGTATTGTTGATATAGCTAAAGAAATTGATTATGATCTTATCCTGATTTGTGTTACAGGAATATCAGGTTTATTTCCTACTATCGAAGCTATTAAAAGAGGTAAAACTATTGCTCTTGCTAATAAAGAAACTTTAGTTTCTGCAGGTGATATTGTTATGCCTATGTTAAAAGAATATGGAGCACAAATTATACCAGTAGATAGTGAACATAGTGCTATATTTCAGTGTTCTTCTGATGGAAAATTTGTGAAAAATCTTATTATAACTGCTTCAGGTGGTCCATTTTTGCATAAAACGAAAGAAGAAATTAAAAATGCTACAAAAGCTCAAGCTTTGGCTCACCCAAAATGGAATATGGGTAGTAAAATTACAGTAGATTCTGCTACGTTAATGAATAAAGGACTTGAAGTTATTGAAGCTCACCATCTTTTCCAAAAAGATTATGAAAATATTAAAGTGGTTATCCATCCGCAAAGTATTGTCCATAGTGCAATAGAATTTGACGATGGAAGTGTATTGGCTCAAATGGGATTGCCTAGTATGCATTTGCCTATTCAATATGCTTTAACTTATCCTAAAAGAATTGAAGGGATTAAATCAAATTCTTTTAATATTGCACAAATTGGAAAATTAGAATTTTTTGAGCCAGATTATGAAAAATTTCCTTCTTTGTTACTTGCTTTTGAAGCCGGAAAAATAGGAGGAACTGCTCCCGCAATTTTAAATGCTGCGAATGAAGAAGCTGTTTATGCTTTTTTAAATGACGAAATTAAATTGTCTGATATTTCATGTGTTACCAACAAAGTCTTGTCTAAAATTTCTATCGTTGCTTCACCTTCTTTGGAGGAAATATTGTATGCAGATAAAAAAGCTCGTTTTCTTGCCAAAGAATTTATTAAAGAACTGAGATTAAACTAATGAATTACAAAAAAATTTTAGAAAATAATAGCCCTCTTTTGACTTTTGAAACTTTTTCATTTTTGAAAAGATTTTCAAAATCAGTAAAACTTTTTCTTTTTTTATTGATTTTAGCTTCATTTTTAATAATTTTGGCAATTTGTTATATGATATTTGAAGATAAAAAAAATATAAACAAAATACTTTTGGCAAGAGAGAGTACTTTGAATACTGAAATTACTAGATTGGAAAACAAAAACGATATTTTAGAAGCTGAAATTTTACTGCTAAAAAATGAAGTAAAATCACTTTCTAGAAAAAAAGATCAAAAAAAATTAAATCGTATAACTAAATATCTTGCTGATTCTGAAATTTCAGGAAAAGGAATTATTATAACTTTAAATGAAAATAATTCAAACAATTCACCTTTTCTAGATGAATCTAGCATAATTCATAATACAGATTTGTTAAAAATTGTAAATTTTTTATGGAAAGAAAATGCAACGGCAGTTAGTATTAATGACGAAAGAATTGTTCAAAATTCTCATATTTCTTGCGTTGGACCTACTATTTTAATAAACAAAAAAAGAATTAATTCTCCTTTTCTTATCAAAGCTGTTGGAGAAAAATTTGATGAGAATACAGTCAAAAATGACGCAATTATGCTATCATTAGAATTAAGAGGAATTGAAGTTGAAATTAAAAAAAATGACAATATTCAAATTCCTCCTGGTAAATACGCTACATTTAGGGAGTAGACCATGTTTAAATATTTAGCTTTAGGTTTGTTGTCTGGAATAATTATTGGTTTTTTAAGTCCTTTAAATATTTCTTTGATTAGTGAAAAGCTTTTATTGATAATAATTTTGGTTGGTTTTGATGTTTTATTTTCAGGAACAAATGCTAAGTTATTGAAACAATTTGACTATCTTCTCTTTACTAATGAGTTTATTTTGAATAGTATATTATCAGTGGTGTTAGTTTATCTTGGAACCATAATGGGTCTGGATTTATTTTCAGTAATAGCCTTGGTTTTGACTTTCAAGATGTTCTATAACCTAAGTAAATTAACAAAATCAATCGTGTTGACAATTAAAAAGAATAGTTTAGTGTAAAAAAGGGGTTATAAAAGTGAGCAATAGCTTTGGACCATCAAATTTCGAAGATGCATATACGGCTAATAGAGCCGTAATTAAAGTAATTGGTGTCGGCGGCGGTGGCGGAAATGCCATCAATAGAATGATTACTCAAGGATTATCCGGAGTTGATTTTTATGCAATGAATACGGATGCGCAAGTTTTAGCACGTTCTGCTGCTCCAAATAGATTACAATTAGGAGAAAAATTGACAGGTGGGCTTGGTGCAGGTGGCAATCCTTTGGTAGGTGAAAAAGCTGCAGATGAAAGTAGAGACCAAATTATGGCTTGTATAGATGGGGCTGATATGGTTTTTGTTACTGCAGGCATGGGGGGCGGAACAGGTACTGGAGCTGCTCCTATAATTTCTCAAATTGCCAAAGAAGTTGGCGCTTTGACAGTAGGTGTTGTCACAAAACCTTTTAGCTTTGAAGGTAATCTTAAAATGAAACAAGCTGTTGAAGGTTTGGAAAGATTAAGGGAACATGTCGATTCCTTAATAGTTATACCTAACAATCGTTTGATTTCTGTTGTGGACAAAAAAGCTTCATTGAAAGATTCTTTCTATGTGGTTGATGAAATTTTAGCTAGAGGGGTTCAAGGTATATCTGATATAATTACTGTACCAGGTTTGATTAATATCGATTTTGCTGATGTTAGAGCAATTATGAAATCTTCGGGCTCTGCTATTATGGGTATTGGCATGGCTAATGGCGAAGGAAGAGCACTTGAGGCTGCTAAAAAGGCTATTAATTCTCCTATCTTAGAAACTTCTATTAATGGTGCAGCTGGTGTTATAATTAATGTTACTGGGGGTGCTGATTTAACTTTGCATGAAGTTTATGAAGCTGCAGAAGTTATTAATGATGCCATATTAGATGATGCTAATGTTATCTTTGGTGCTGTTATTGATGAAAAAATTCAAGGAGATCTTTCTATTACTGTTATAGCTACTGGGTTCGAACTTAACACAAAAGCTAATGACAGAATTGATACTAAGAGCTTCTTTGATGCTGTTGATAATATTAAGAAAAAAGATATTTCTTCAGGTGGAACAGATATTCCTAATTTTTTAAAACCTCAATCTTAGGAAATATCTCTGAAATTTATTCAAAAAAGATCGCATCTTGTGCGGTCTTTTTTGTTTTATTTAATTTTTAGTGCAAGTAATAATCCTGCCTCAAAATTTAACATTTCAATTTGGTAGCTAGGATGATTTCGCAGCTTTGTCAGTGTATCTTGAACCTTTTCTTTATGAGAAATCATGTTATCAAAAGCTATCATCCCTCCTTTACGGAGTTTTGGGTCAATTAATTCAAAATATTTTATATATTGTGCTTTGTTAGCATCAACAAATGCAAAATCTAAAAAAAGTTCGTTATCACATTTATAATCTTCTTTTTTTAAATCAATAATTTCATCTATAGCTAATCCTTGTCTCGCTTCAATTATATTTTCAAGATTGCATAGCCTAAAATTTTCTGTTGCTATATCGTAACGAGATTTGTGAAATTCTATTGTGATAACTTTTCCGCCTGTTTCTTTGGCTGCCAAACCTAACCAGATTCCTGAGTAACCATTTGATGTCCCAACTTCTAATATGTTCTTGTAACCGGCAGTTTTTATTAACATGTTTAAAAAATTAGCACAACAATGATCTATGTTCCAAAATTCTTTTTGTGTACTTTCTAGTTCTTTTAATTTTTCTTCAATTACTAACATTTTATTTTTTGCTTGTTATTACTACGTTATGTACATTTACTAATAGGGGCAGCTTTTGAACAATTGTATCTGTTTTGGTATCAAAAATTGTTAAAGCCATTGATGATATATTTGTAATAATGCCGATTTTTTTATCTGATGATGTTTTCAGCGCATTATAATATCCAATTTTTTCAAGTTCAAAAGAATTTATTTGTTTGTTCGTCGTTTCATCATATACATAAACAATATAATCGTCAGAACATAGTAAATATATTTTGCCATTAACTACTAAAAAGTCATTTGCTCTGCTTTTTGCTTTTATGAAATCCATTTGCTTTTCAACATTTAATTTTATTTGTTCTGTTTGTGGCATTGGTTCTACTTCTGCTTTGTAGTTTAAAAAATCGTGGAGCTTTTCTTTGGCAGTTTTTACTTTCTTTGTTGCTTCTGCAGAAACTTCTTCTGGTTGGCTTTTTATTGCCATAACTTGAATTTGATTTTCAGGATTTAATGGTTGTTCTTCTATCTCAGGTTCGTCTTTGTAGTATAGAAGATTTCTGACTATTTTATTTATCTTTTGCTTGAATGAAAGTTTATTCTTTTCTTTATCTTCTTGAAACGGTGTTTCTGATTCGTTTTCTGAATAATTTACTGCTGACTTTTCCCCATTTACAGATTCTTCCAAGTTTATGTTTGTGATATCTGAAATGTCTATAAGGTTTTCATTTTGAGGTTTTCCATTTATGTAAAATATTTCAAGTTCGTTATTACCTCTGTTCAATGTGTAAATTTTATCTCCTACAAGTTGAATTTTTGCAATATTATTTGACTTAAATAAAGGTTGTGAAGTGTATGGAGCAAAGTAATCGTCTTCTTTCTTAAGGTAATAAACAATTCCTGTGATGGCATCCAAATAATAAAGTTTTTTGCCATCAGATGATAGTTCTATGTAACAAGGATTTCCAGCTACTTTTATTGAATCTTTGGGTTGCATTGAAATTAAATCTATTACGGATATACTATTTTCTCCTCTGTTTGCAATATATGCCAAATTATCTGTATTTGAAATAGCTATAAAATAAGGCTTTTCACCTGCTTTTATTTCTTTTAAAACTTCTGTTTTTGCTGTGTCTATTACAAATATATTTCCATTTCTTAAAGTGCTAACCAAAAGATATTGGCCTTTATTGGCAAGTTTTATGTCTGATGGAATTGAGGTGAATTCAATTTGTTTGAAAGCTTTACCTGTATCTGCATTTAGTATGCTTATTGTGTTTTTGTTAAAACTTGTTGCGTAAAAATATTTGTTGGAAAGCTGTTGTGCAGCTTGTTCAACTAATGTGGCTCTGGGCGAATTTTTAAATTCTTTACCAGTTGAAATAACTATTTCCTTGTATTCTTTTGATGGTGTTATTGGAATTATTAAATCTCCTATTATAATTCTTAACTCAGATGGAATTTGAAATCCTCTTGGCACTAGTAAATCTTGTGGTAAAAGTCCCATTTTTACTTCCGTTGGAATTGCTGAATTATATATTATGGTTGTTTTGTCTTTTTCTTTTTTTACTTTAAAAAATGCAAAATTTGTGTTAAACATAAAAAAATCAGGTTTGTCTTTTATTGATTTGTTTTTGGGAAAAGTTGAAGTAAGTTTAACAGATGTTTCAGGAAATTCAGTTTTTAATGGATAAACCGGAATGTATTTTGTGCCATCAGAAAGTTCAATCAAACCATCAAAACGAACTTTTAAATCTGGGAATGCTTGTTTTACAATTGCAACTTCTGCTTCAGGCAGTTGCGAAGCAAAAACTTCTTGTGTAATACCTAAAGATATTAAAAATAGCAATAATGCAAATAATCTTTTCATACTTTACCCTTTATTTATTTTGTGTGACCAGAGATTGCATCTCTCATTTTATCAAATAAACTTTCTTTTGTCTTTTTATTGTTTTCAATTTCATATAAACGTTGATATAACTTTTTTTCTTCGTCTGTAAGATTTGTCGGAGTTGTTATTATTATTTTAACAAATAAATCTCCCCTTTTACTGGGATTGTTGAGATATGGAACTCCTTTGCCTTTAACTTTTATTATTGTATCAGTTTGTGTTGATGGAGAAATATTTATGTTTTCTTTGCCATCTAGTGTTTCAATTTCTATTATGTCTCCAAGTACTGCTTGAGAAATTGTTATGTATTCTGTTGTAAAAAGATTAAATTCATCTCGCTTAAATTTTTTATCAGACATAACATGTATTACTATGTATAAGTCTCCATTTGCTCCCCCTTTTGTTCCGGCATCACCTTGTCCGGCCATTCTCATTTGAGAACCATTATCTACTCCTGCTGGAATTTTAATTTTTAGTTTGTTTGTTACATCTTTTTGGCCACTTCCTCCGCAATCAGTACATTTGTCTTTAATAACTTGACCAGAACCTTGACAATCTGGACATATACCTACTTGCACAAAACTTCCCATAATTGTTCTTGTTGTTTGCCTTATTTGTCCTGTGCCATTGCAAGTATGGCAAATTTCAGGTTTGGATCCTGCCTTGGCCCCTGTTCCCTTGCAAGTTTGACAAGTTTCTAAGTGCTCTATTTCTACCTCTTTTTCAATTCCAAAAATTGCTTCTTTGAAACTAATATTTAAATCTAAACGTAAATCACTACCCCTTTTTGGTCCATTTGAATTTCCTCCACCAAAGCCTCCTGTAAATCCTCCTCCAAAAAAGCTCGACAAAATTTCGCTTAAGTCCCCGAAGCCAAAATCGAAAGGTCCAGATGTATCGTAACCGGCATTTTTTAATCCATCTACTCCGTATCTATCATACATAGCACGTTTTTCTTCGTTACTTAAAACCTCGTATGCTTGCCCTAATTCTTTAAATTTTTCTTCAGCATCAGGTGCTTTATTTACATCAGGGTGAAGTTTTTTTGCTTTTTGTCTGAATGCTTGCTTAATTTCGGCTATGCTTGCGTCTTTTGCTACTCCCAATACCTCATAATAATCTCTTTGCATTTTTTATTTTACCTCATTCATTTACTGCAACATTTACCATAGCAGGTCTTAAAACCCTGTCAGCAAGCATATATCCTGATTGTAATTCTTCTATAATGGCATTGTCTGGATGTTCATTTGTAGAAGTTTGCATAACTGCTTCATGTAAATTGGGGTCAAATTCTTTTCCTGTAGTTTCAATTTTCTTTAGACCAGCTTTATTTAATGCATCAAAAAGCTGTTTGAATATTACATCGCAATGTTCCCTAAGTTTTTGTGCATCTTCGATGTTTTCACAAGCTTTCATGCCTCTTTCATATGTGTCTAAAACAGGTAAAAGTTGTTTTAAAGTGTTTTCCGCTCCGTATTTTAATAAATTTTCTCGTTCTTGCGCTTGTCTTTTTCTATAGTTATCAAAATCTGCGGCAAGCCTTACATATTGATTTTTGATATTTTCAAGTTCTTCTAATACATTTGCTTCATTTTCTTCTGTTTCGGTGTTGTTTGTTGCGTCATCTTCTTTTTTTATTTCTTCTTCTTGAATTTCTTGGGCAAATGGGTTGTTTCCATTGGTTTCTTCTTGGTTTTTATGTTTTGACATTTTTCTCTCCTGATTTCTCAAGTCTATAAATATATTTAACCACAAAAAAACCAACTTTGCCCATGCTTAGTTGGCTTATTTATAAAAAATTTATGAAATTTTATCCCATGTAATAAATAGAATTTTGGTTACAAGGCGTATATTGCTTGGTCTCAAAAGTTAAACGACCGCAAAGTTCAAACAAAGCAGAATCTCCTTTAGCAAGTGCTTGTTGCTTTTTAATTTCCAACATTTTTGTAAATTGTTCTTTTGCTATAGGATCGCTTATAGTTTTTTTATAGGCTTCTGTTCCAACAAAGCTTTTAAATGCCGTAACTACGTCTTGACTGATTTTGGGTATACCTTTGGTTAATTTCCCTACTACGAAATATGTCATCCCACAAATTTCCTATTATTCCATTCCTTATATTTTAAAAAACATTTTGTTATGTGAAATTGCACTTTTGTTTCTAATTTTTAACAAATATTAATATTTATCGAACTTTTTTTTGATAATATTATCTTATGTTTATTGATTTTGAAGTACATAGTGCCAAATACAATATGGAATTTGATGAAAAACTTCTTTGTAAATGCGAAAAAGAAGACATAGATTTTGCTTTGAGGTTTTATGCTTGGGAAGTTCCTTCTGTTACTCTCGGGAGAAATCAAATAGAATCAGGAGTAAATGAAGAATTTTGTAAAAATAACAATATTCCTATTGTAAGAAGAGTTACTGGTGGTAGAGCTTTGCTACATGATAAAGAACTAACTTATTGTGTGGTTTGCAACAAAAAAATTCTTAAAGATGGTAATAATATAATGGCTGATTATAAAGAACTCTCTGGTATTTTATTAAAAGCTCTAAATTCTGTAGGTATAGAAGCATATTATGGTGATAAATTAAAATCCAATGTAGGAGCTGGTTATTGTATGAATTTGTCTACCATATGTGATATAAATGTTAATGGTAAAAAGTTTATTGGTTCTGCACAATATCGTAAAAATACACATATTTTGCAACATGGATCTATTCCTTTTAGTTTTGATAGGGAATTATTAAAAAATATTTTCCCTCAAGAATTGGACTTTACCCACATAATATCGTTAAGTGAAATTAGCCCAAAGTTGGATGTACAAAAATTTATGAAAGCTATAAAATTATGCTTTGAAGATGAACTAAAAATAAGGGAAAAGCTTTGATTGAAATTAATAAAGATATTGTAAAAGAAATTATACCTAAAAGAATTCAAAATTCTCATAAAGGTGATTATGGAAAAGTTCTTTGTATAACAGGTTCCAAAAAATATCCAGGTGCTGGTATATTGTCGGCAATGGCTGTTTTAAAATCAGGTGCAGGATATAGTATACTTTGCAGTGAAGATGAAGTTTTTGCTGGTTGTGCTGCTGTATATCCTGATTTAATTTTTCAATCTCATAGAAATTTTAATGCTAATTTTGTAAAACAAATTTTAGAGAAAAACAAAGTTGATTCTATTGTTTTAGGATGTGGAATTACTACAAATGAATATGTAGTAGAATTTGTGGACAAGATGTTAGATTGTTTTAAAGAATTTGATATCCCTGTAGTTTTGGATGCGGATGCCTTAAATTGTATAGCTGTGCTAAACAGAAACGATATAAAAGGAAAAATTATTTTGACTCCTCATCCCAAAGAACTCTCCAGATTAATTGGTGTTTGTGCTGATTATATTCAAGCTGATAGAGAACATTTTCTCACATTTGCACAAGAAAAATACGCTTCTGTTATCCTTTTAAAAGGGCATCATACTTTAATCTCAGATAATAACGATAAAATTTATAAGAATACTACAGGAAATAGTTGCCTGGCAAAAGCTGGAACTGGTGATGTTTTGGCAGGATTGATTGGTGGATTTTTGGCTCAAAAGGTTTCGCCGGTTAATGCCACAATTTTAGCCGCTTATATACATGGTTTGGCTGCTGATTTATATGCCGAAAAATTTGGCGAATATTCTATGTTAGCTTCAGATTTGTTAAATTTTATTCCGATGGCTTTTAAAAAAATATTACGCTAAAAGTGACATTAAGCTTGAAACTGTTTGAGCACTGGCTGCTTTGCTAATGTTTGTTGATTTAGTTGAACTTGTTCCAAATATATTGTAGCCACTTGATAAAGAAGTGTTGTAAGCAACCGAATCTACGTTAAAATAATTTGAGTAATCTCCAAGCATTGATCCCGGTTTGTTTTGTTCGCTATAATCAAGATGATAGTTTAAACGTTGTTCAAATACTGATGTTGGAGCGTATTGACCCAATGCTACACTTTGGATGCTTGTGTAATAATTTCCAACAATTGATGAGCCATAGACTCCTCCTGCATATGGATTATCAGTTTGAGGAACTGTTGAAGTGTTTGTGTTTACTGCTCCTCGCCTATTCAATCCATCATTTCCTGTTTGCCAGCTATTTCCATTGTATGTGTTGGAATAAGAGCTGTTTTGTTGAATTCCTGAAGAATTGGAAAATATACTGCCTGAGTCAAAACCTCCTGTAATTCCAGACAAAATGCTTGTATATGTCTGAGTTTGCTTTGTATAGCTATTTGTAGTGCTTGTATTAAGATAATTTTTTAAAGCATTTGTTCCTGAATTGCTTAATAAATTACCAAAGTTTGAATAGTTTATGCTCATTTCTCTTCTCCAAATTTATCTCTTATGTATATAAAAAGTATATTAACCAATAAAAATTGCTAACGTTATTTTCTTTATTAAGAAATATTAATTGCTTTTATAATTTTATATTGCTAAATATGATAATAATAATTCTTCATATGTAATAATATGTAACTTTTTATTTATTTTTGTAAAATTTTGTAAAGATTTCTGCTTTATTAGGTTTAAAATTTTTAAAAATTGCACATAATACTCATGTTAAATAATAATTATTTACTATGACAAAAAAATTTATATAATATTGGATATTAATTAATAAGGAGTATAAATATGAAGTATCAAAATTACAATGGATTTACAATAGCAGAGGTGCTGACAGCATTAGGGATTATTGGTATTTTGGTTGTTACCATGTTATCTCTGAATAATTTTTCGGATAATCATTATAAAATTGCTACAACAAAGCTCTCTCAGGTAGATTCTGCTTTGAAAACTTGGGGAAAAGCTATTTCTAAATCTAATGAAACTGGTTTAGGTGTAAATGCAGTCATTAGTGACCAGAATTCATTAAATGATTCTCTTTTAAGTTATTTTAATTCCAAAGATTCTGGCATAGCTGTGGAAACTTCAAAGATTTCAAGTAATGATACTATAAAAGATGCTCAATTAATTAAATTGGATAATGGTGTAACGTTAAAAGCTAAATTCAAAAATTCTCTAGATGAAACATCAAATGACGGATATGTAAAAGATGTTTTTTGTACGGATGAATCTCCTTGTGCTGTGATTATTGCTTCTACTGTTACAAAAGTTAGTGGACAAGACAAAGAATTAACAGAAGAATATGCTTTATTTGCGAATGGAGTAAAGAGTGTAGATTCTATGTATGAAGGTTGGGAAAAAACACCTATAGTTACAGGTCCTTGTGTTTCTGATACTTCTAAGGTTTGTTCTTATATCTGTGACAATGAACCTTGTAATTCAGACTATTGCAAAGTTAAAGGTAATTGTACTACAGATAATGATGTTACAGAATTATGTCCTACAAATGATTGTGGTTTTATATATACTAAGCCAGAAAGCGGATATGCTTGTGCTGGAACTAATCAAACTGGCGCAATTGTTGTTAAACAAAGGGCTGTAGGCTTGTATGGTTCTGAAACTTATACAGAAGATCAATGTTGTGCTGCTCCTAAGGTCTTTGAAAAATACGAAGGACAAAATAAAATTTGCGTATGTCCTGACACCTTTACTCCGCAAAAAGGTTATATTAAATCTGATGAATCTGCAACTTGTGAAACACCTTGTTTACCTGGTTCATACGAAAAAGATGGAGTTTGTAATCTTTGTGTTGTTGGACATTATTGCTTAGAAGAAGCTATGACAGATTCAGTTATATGTCCAAAAGGATATTATTGTCCAAATAATGTTAAAGATGATAAAGACAAAAATAAATATAATAATGCGAAATATGTATATGAAACTGACAAAAATGGAGATACTAGTTTAGTTAAAGTTAAAGATGGTGGATTAATAAATAAAGTTATATGTCCAAAAGGGTATTATTGTCCAGAAGTTGGTGCAACTGATAAAACAATTTGTCCTAAAGGGCATTATTGTCCGGAAGAAGGTTTGGTTGAACCTATAAAATGTCCGGCTGGAACTTATTCTGCTCAAGAAGGAGCGACAGATGTATCAGCTTGTCTTCCCTGCCCTAGAAATTATTATTGTCCTACTGCAGGAACCGTAAGTCCTATTGTTTGTGCTGTTGGCACTTGGTCAGATGAGGGTGCATTATTTTGTCAAGGTTGTCCAGCTGGAAGTTATTATGATACGAAGCTAAAAAAATGTGAATTATGTCCTGCAGGAAGTTATCAAGATAAATCTGGATCTACAAGTTGTATAGCTTGTCCTGTAGGAAACTATTGTCCGGAAAAGGGCTTGATTCAACCTAAAGCTTGCATTTGTGGCACGTACCAACCAGAAGCTGGTAAAACAGTTTGTTTGGATGTTTTACCGGGTCAATATGCTTCAAATAATAATAGTAACGAATTTGTTAGTCAGGCAGCTACTAATGTTAGAAATTGTGAAGATGGCTATGCCTGTGCAGGAAAATGCCAAGCTCCTGTTTTGTGTAAAGCTGGATATTATTCTGCAAATGACAAAGGAAATCCACAAAGTGTCAAGGCTACTCAATGTGCGATATGTCCTCCAGGCTACAAATGTCCTAAAGACAATCCAAGCGACGAAGATTCAATCACTCATCGTTATGCATGTGAGCCTGGAACTTATCAACCTCAATCTGGGCAGACTGCATGTATACCTTGTGAAATAGGTACTTATTCAAATACCGTTGCAAGAAAAACTGCTTGTGATGCTTGTCCTGCAGGTATGCATGGTAATAACACTTTAGGGCTTACAGAATGTGTAAAATGTCCTGCAGGTACTTGGTCAGACAAAAAAGGAAACAAAGATGCTAATGCTTGCACTTGGTGTCAGCCTGGTACCTATTCTACAGCAGAAGGTCAGACAAGTGTTAATACTTGTGTTAAATGTCCTATAAGAACTTATACAGTTGCCGAATATAGTGTTGCTCCGGCTAGCAAAGATTTTTGTATTCCTTGCCCTACAGGCACTTATTCTGTGGTAGAAGGTGCTGTTGATAAAGTTGGGGATGGAGCAGGAGTTTGTAAGTTCTGTCCGGTTGGTAAATATTTTAATTCTGAAGTAGAAGAGACTTATACTTCAGTAGATGAAATTTGTACATGCTGTCCTTCTAATACTTATGGAGTTCAAAATGCAAGTAAAGCTCCAAGTACTATAAGTTCAAGTTATGATAAGTCTAAATATCCTTATTGCGAAGCTTGTCCTTTTGGTACTGCATTCCCTGGTACTTGTGCTGCTTCTGTAGGATTATGCGTTGCTTGTAAAGATGGAGAAAAAACAAATTCAGACGGAACATGTTCTAAATGTGAAGCCGGATATTATTCTCAAGTTTCTCCTGATAATCCAAACGTAAAAATATGTGTTCCATGCCCTGCAGGTACATCTACAAATGGTGTAGCAGGTGGCACATCTCCTGATGTATGTAAACCTTGTGCGCAAGATACATATGCCCCAAATCAAGGTATGGCTAAATGTCTTGATTGCGACAAGCAAACTTATGCTAATGGAACAGGTAATACTTCTTGTACTGCTTGTGCTGATTATGGAAGTGTTTACATGATGACTCAAGGTCATAACCATGCAACAACTTTAGCTGCATTGTTGAATAATTTTACTTGTATTCCAAGTTCACAAATTACAGCTAAAGAAAAAGCTTATAGTAACGGCGAAGGCAGACAAAACTTGTATATTATTTCTGATAAAGGTTTTCTTATAGATTACATAGATACCCATAATAGTATTGTTAATAGTGTGAAAGACCGTGGTGGAAATTATGGAGTAGGAAAACTTCATCCCGAAAATGGTAACTATGAATATTCTACTGTAGGTCGCAAAGGCTATATACCTAACGGTTTTTGTAACGGACATGGCAGCAGTGTTGTCGGAGGTACATTAAAAACCATAAGGAACAGATGCGAATATGATGTTAATTATACATTTAAAGTTCAATCTCCTTTAGTCTTTGATATCCAAGGTGATGGTTTAGTCTTTACATCCGTAAAAGATGGAGTTCAATTTGATATTACCGGAAATGGCGTAGAGCAAACAGCTTGGACGACTAATATGGAAAATAAAGGATTTGATGATGCATTTTTGTGTATAGCATCTCATGATAATCCGGAATTAAAGTATGTTGAAAACAAAGGTAGAAATTTCAAACACGCTGAAGATAATTCAGATGGAGATAAAAAGCAAAATTTCCACAATGAATATTTGAATGATAAAACTACTCCAATGGTATATGAAGGTAAAGTTCTTAATGTTCAAATTCAAAGTGGTAAACAATTGTTTGGCGATCAAAATGGTGAAAAAACAGGTTTTGATGAACTTACTAAATATGACGATAACAATGACGGAACCATAGATGCTCAAGATGCCATTTTTGATAATTTACTTCTGTGGTCTGATTTGAACAAAAATGGTCGTGTAGATTACTATGTTTTAAATTGTGATGTATCTCTTATAAAAGGTTTCGGAAATATATTAACTGGACAAAGTTATTGTTCTTGCAGTTATGATACGTCAAATGATAATTGTTATACTCCTGAATTGAAAACTTTAAAAGATGTCGGAATTACTTCAATTTCGACTGAATATAGCACTGAATTCAATGAAGATGGACTGACAATAAAAACAGATGAGCACGGTAATGTGATAGGTATTGTTGGCGGTTTTATGATGGATATATGGGATGCTGCTACAGGAGCTGTGAAGTCTGTTGTGAGAACTATAGTTGACGTATTTTTCAAAACTTTGAATGGATAAATTTGAATAATAAATTGACAAAAAGCTCAACTTACAAAGTTGAGCTTTTTGTTTGTGACTTTTTATTATTTAAACATAAACGTCTCTGTTACCATTTTTAACTAAATTAACTTTTTCTTTGGCCAAATTTTTAAGTTTAGGGTCTTCTATTGCGTCTATTTCTTTGTCTATCATTGCTAAACCAGCTTTTTTAGTATCTTCTGAGGCATAATCTAATAGATATTCTCCAAGAGTAGCTAATGCATTTGTATTGCAAAAACGTTTAATTAAACCGGGTTTAGCTAAATCCATAAAGTCCTTTCCAACTCGTCCAGAACGATAGCAGGCCGTGCAAAAACTAGGTATAAAATTATTATCAACAAGTTCTCTTATTACTTCATCTAAAGTTCTATTATCTCCCAATTCAAATTGTTCAGTTGCAATATTGTCCGTGTAGCCTCCAGGGTTAACTTTTGACCCTGCACTTATTTGGGAAATTCCTAAGTCTAATAATTCTCTTCTTAGAGCTGGAGTTTCTCTTGTTGACATAATTATCCCTGTGTAAGGTACAGCTAATCTTAAAGTTGCAACAAGTTTTTTAAATTGAATATTTGTTAAAGGTGCAGGTAAATTATCTGAAAAATCTACTCCTTGTGCATGCTCAATTCTTGGCACTGAAATTGTATGAGGTCCGCATTTATATTTTTGATCTAAATGATTTGCGTGCATAAGTGTAGCCAAGGTTTCAAATCTATAATCTGTCATTCCAAATAATGGACCAATTCCAACATCACTAATGCCTGCTTCCATTGCCCTATCCATAGCTTCAAGACGCCATTCATAATTAGATTTTTTTCCGGCAGGATGCATTTTGGAGTAAAGGTCCTTTTTGTAAGTCTCTTGAAATAATTGGTATGTACCTATTCCAAAACTATTAAGCCTTTTGAAGTCCTCTATACTTAAAGGGGCTATGTTTATGTTTATTCTTCTTATTTCTCCATTAAACACTTTTTCGTGATAAATGCGATCCATAATCTCTTCTATGTAATCAAGTCCTGAGTGAATATAATCTTCTCCCGTTAAAAGTACTATTCTCTTGTGACCTAATTGCATAATAGCTCTGGCTTCTTCAACTACTTGGGCTGGTGTTAAATGAATTCTTTTGATATTTTTATTGTCACGTCTAAAAGCACAATAAACACAATTGTTTGAACAATAATTACTTGCATATAAAGGTGCAAACAAAACTATTCTCTTTCCGTAAATCTTTTCTTTTAGAAGTTTTGCTGCATCAAAAAGTTTTTTTAGTTCTTCTTCGTTATTGTCAGGAATATTAAGAAGTTTAGCTGTTTCTTCTAAAGATATACCTTTCATAAGTAAAGCTTTGTTTAAAATTTCATTAATTTGACTTTCATTGGCTTTTATGTCTAAAAGCGAATTAATTTGTTCTTCATTAATAATTTCATTCATGATTTTTCCCCTATCTACTCCAATTGTACTACTTAAATTGCAATGTCAAAGACATTTGCCGAAAAATATTATATAATTATGTAATCGAAGGGAGGTGCGGCATGACCAAGTACAAATGCGTTGCGTGTGGTTATATTTATGATCCATCGGAGCATGATAATGTAGCTTTTGAGGATTTGCCTGAAGATTGGGTTTGTCCATTGTGTGGTGTTCCAAAAGATATGTTTGAAGCTGTTTAGAATTTATTAATACTTGTTAATTATTATTATTTTTAACTGTTTTTTTAATTAATGGATTGTTACCCATGCTAAAAGGATTGCAATAGTTTTTTAACAAAATTTTACTGTTTTTTTGTAAAACTTTTGAATTTCCCCGATAAGGTTTAATAGTAAAGGTTTCGAGTAATAGTTAAAAAAACAATGTAAAAATAATTGCAAAAATTTCAATTAGTATTTGCCAAGTGAAGTTGTTTTGTACTAGTATAGTATTAATGGATTTCAAAATATGCAAAGACTGAAAATCAGTCTCTAATGGATATAGTGAGCATTTATATGTTAATTACTTCCCAGATTTGGGGAGTGGTTTGACGACCGAAATCACATAATTAAATAAGATTGTTTTGGAGGGCACATAGGGTGTTAGATCACGGTTACATACAAATTTATACCGGAGACGGTAAGGGAAAAACAACAGCTTCCTTAGGATTAGCTTTGAGAGCTCTCGGACACGGGTGGAATGTTTTAATTATCCAATTTACAAAAGGAAAACAAGATGATAATTATTATGGCGAAATTGCAACTTCTAAACTTTTACCATCTCTTGAGGTGGTTCAGTTTGGTATGGATAGAGTTGTTTATTCCCATAATATTTGCATGGATGATTATAAGGAAGCAAAAAGCGGTTGGCAATTTGCCAAAGAAGCTATTAATAGTGGAAAATATCAATTGATTATTTTAGATGAGTTAAATATTTGCATTGACATGGGATTAATTAAGGTTTCTGATGTAAAAGAAACTTTACTTAAACGTCCTGAAAATTTGGAAATAGTTCTTACTGGAAGACGTGCTCATCCTGAAATTGTTGCTATGGCTCACCTTGTTACAGAAATGAAGCCAATCAAGCATTATTTCGATATAGGTGTAATGGCGCGCCAAGGTATAGAGTATTAAGATTTGGGAAAATTATTGGGAAATTGGGGAGAGAGGGTTGACTTTTTGTCAACCCTTTTTTTGCTGTTTAAATTTTCAGGTTTTAAAATATTTTTCCTTGTGTATTAATTTGAAAATCAAATTTACTGAAATTTTCTTCTGTAGAATTTGTTACTATTATTTTTTCTTTGGTAAACATTTTTAATTTATTCGCTTGTTCTTTTGTGTAAATTTTTTCGAAAAATATTATGTCAAATCTTTGTAAATCTATTTGGTTTATTATTTCATCAAAATACAAGGCTGTGTTTTTGTGGAATTCTATTTGAGCTATACCACTAAGTTCATATTTAATGTTGCTTTCTACCATAAGTATATTGTATTCTTCACTCAAATATTCAGCTAATGCGTAAAATAAACTGTTAGCTTCATTTTTATTTAAGTCATTTATTCCAATTAGTGCGGGATGCGAAAATAGTTCATTTAATTTTTTTTCATCAAAATTATATTCTGTTATATTTTTTATAGGTTTATTTATAATAATTGATATTCTTGATCCAAATTTTGTGGGAAATAAAGAAACTAAAATGGAATATTTTTGATTGTTTAAATCTATTGTGAATTTAGAACTTTGAGCAATTTCTTCTATTTCATTGTCTAAATTTGATAAATTTTTAAATTCAAACATAAATCTTGGGACTAGTAAATTAGGAATAAATCCTTTTATTTCTTTATTGAAAAAAATGTTCAATCCTGTATGAGAACGTTCCATAAAAATGTGTTCGGTATTTGTTTTAATTGCATCTTTTAATATATCCCAAATGGCCTCTTTTAGAATTTCATCATTGATGTTATCTGAGATAAGCATATCTTGCCATGTTTCATTTCCGTATGAAGTATTTTGTTTTAAATAATATTCTTTAATAGCTTCTTTAATAGAAGTTTCCGTACATACAACAGGTTCTATTGATATATCACTAAATTCAAATAAGGTATTTATTGTAAACAAATCAAGTGGATCCGACATAGCTATCGTTAAGACATCTTCAATTTTAAATAATGGGAAAATATTGTATTTTTGAGCATTTTCAGAACTTATGTAAGCTAAACAATTTGTGTCTGGGGTATAATCTCTTAAATCTACAAAAGGAATGTGTAATTTGTCTTCAATAAATTTTAGTAAAACAGTTTCTGTTATAAGATTTTCTTTAACTAGTTCTTGGGCTAAATTGGTGCTGTTTATCTTGGCATTTTCTTGTGCTAACATTAACCCATCTAGTTCTACTAGTCCTTCTCTTACAAGGTCGTGTTTTAGTTTTTCTATAGTTTTATTAGTCAAAAGAAGCATACAACTATACCTGTAAATATTTGTTAATTAAATCTATAACATTTGAAATTTCAAAAGGTTTTGTTATATATTCGTCTGCACCTGTTTCCTCTCCTATTAGCTTGTCTTCTTCTTGTGAACGAGCTGTTATCATAAGTATTGGAATATCTTGAAATTTTTTATCAAATTTTAGTAAACGTGAAACTTTATAACCATTAATTTTGGGCATCATTACATCAAGCAAAATTATGTCAGGAAAATTTGTTCTAGCTTTTTTTAAGGCTTCTTCCCCGTCATATGCTGTTAAAACTTCAAATCCTTCAGATTCTAGCATAAATTTTAAAGTTTCTACTATGTCTATTTCATCATCTGCTATTAAAACTGTTTTTACCTTCATTTTCATTTACAACTTTTCTTGGTTTATTTCATTTAGTAACTCATCTATAGCTTTGTCTTCATCAAAATCACAATATGTGCTTTTCAATAACATTTTAACATCATTTTTTGAGGTAATAAAATCTTTTAACTTTTCTAAATAAATTTCAAAAGCATTTTTGTTTAAATTATTCGTAATTACGTACAAATTTTCTTTTTCGTTAAATATTTTCTTGTATTTTTTCTCTTTGTTCAAAAATTCTGTTATCTCTTGTAAATTTTCAGATTTGATATTTATAATTCCAAAATTAGAGTTTAAATTTTTGGCTTTTTCGTAAAAAAGTTCTAATTCAATTAAAAAATTTGTGTATTCATTAAACTTTGGCATAGTAAATGCAAATGTTGTTCCCTTGCCTTCTTCACTTTCAACCCAAACATTGCCTTTGTGTGTTGTGATAAATTCTTTTGCAATGGGTAATCCTAAACCTGTTCCTCCAACTTTTCTGCTTAAAGAACTTTCTATTTGCTGGAATTTGTCAAAAACTTTTGATAAATTTTCCTTGTTTATTCCAATTCCTGTATCTTTTACTTCTATTAGCCAATAATTTTTATTTTTGGCTTCGCTTAAAATAATTTTTACGTTACCTTGAGAATTTGTAAACTTCAAAGCATTGGAAACCAAATTTGATAATATTTGCTCTATTTTTTGTGTATCTCCGTATACTTCTGCTTTTTCTGTGTTGAAAATTGCATTTAATTCAATCCCTCTTTCTTGTGCAGTTGGTTTAAAAGTCGATAAAACCATATTAATAGGATCTTTTAAATTTGTTTTTTCAAATCTATATTCCATTTTCCCTGCTTCAATTTTGGATAAATCCAATAAATCATTTATAATTCCAGATAATCTTGTTACATTTCTTTTCCCCATATTTAAAAAATTTGCCATTTTTTCATTTATGTCCCCTGTTTTTCCGCTAAGCATTATGTCAAGTGAGTTTTTTATTGCAGTCAATGGTGTGCGCAGTTCGTGAGAAACAATAGATACAAATTCAGATTTTAATTTTTCAAGTTTTTCTAATTTTTCATTTTTGTCTTGAATTTCTTCGTAAAGAATAGCACTTTCTAAAGGCAAAGCTACTTGGCTTACTACAGTTTGAAAACAAGTAGTGTCTTCCCTTGAAAGTTCTGTGTCCCTCATAATTTCAACAGTACCGAAAAATTTATCTTGAGTTGATATTGGAGAAAATATGCTTGCAAATCTCATAATTTCAAGATCATATTTTTCATTATCCTTTTTGTAATTCACTTCTGTTTTTATGTTGTTTACGTTGAATTCAAATGGCAAATTTTCTTCTGAAAACATAGATTTGTATGTTATTACTGCTCTTAGTTTCAATGCTTGTTCTAATCTTTTACTGATAGGGTAAATAGAATTTATTAAAAGTAAAATATCTTCAGGAGTATTTATAATTAAGGTTGAACAAAGAGAGTAACTTATACTTTGTTCCAGTCCTTCATTCATTATATTTATAAGTTTGCGACGATTTAAGGTTCCTGCAAGATTGGAGTTTGTATCGTATAAAACTTTTAATTGGTAAAATCTTTTAGCTAATTCGCTGTTGTTTGCTGAAAATATATCCAAGTGATTTTTTAATCTGAGATGTGCATTTACTGTTGAAACAAGAATTGCAGGATTTATTGGCCTTTGGACATAACCGTCTGCTCCTTGTGAAATTTCATTAAACAATACATCTTTTTCTACTAATAATATGATTTGTATGTCGCTAGATTGGTCTAAAAGTCTTATTTTTCTACAAATTCTTGAAACTTCATCGGTTTTATCTTTTATAGATAATATCATTATATCTGCGTTAAAATCTGTTGCTATTTGAAAAAGATTTTCTATAGTTTGCGTATGAGAAACTATGTATCCAACTTCTTTTAGCGGATTTATAACATTTTCTATATCAGATTCATTCTGAGAATAAACTAAAATTTTGGGCATATGCTTCCATCAACATGTTATATTCTTAATTATAACCTATTTATCTGTTTTTTGAGAATAAAAAAAGACCAACCTTAAAAAGGTTGGTCTTTTTCATTTGAATTTACTATGAATTATCTTCAGGTGTACAAGTATATATACTGAAAGGAGCTGTAATTAACACATAAATTTCGTCTCCTTGAGTTGCTCCAAAATTTACTCCCGGAGTCAAAAATCCAATACCTGCTCCTACTACAACACCTGTAGGAATACCTACAGCAAGACCTACTGCTGTATTATCGCTAGGAATCCCTGTTGCTAAACCAATACCTGTTCCAACAACTGTACCTCCTAAAGTCCATAACAATGGTTTTTCCCATTTATTGCTAACTAAAACACCTTCATTTTCAAATGCATTAGCTTGCATTTCCACACATTTTCCATCAGGAAGAGTTGCTGATTTAAATGCAATTGTCATAGTTGCATTTTTGTTAAGCCATTGAGGATCTTTCAAAGTTTCTATATTGGCAAGAAATTTTGTGCCAACAGGAAATACCGTAGTTCCTTCTTGCGTTCTGATGTCTTCTTTTGCGTAAAAATGTACTTCATCTCCTACATTGTAATTTTTTGAATTAAAATTACTTGCAAATGCTACTTTTATAACATTTCCTTGGTCTACTATAATTCTTTTGTCTGTTATTTGTACCGTATTACAAGGAGCTAAAGGAGTTACATTAAGGTGTTCTGTACTCAAAATAGTTTCTGATTTGTAAGCTTTTTTTACAAGATTAAGGGCATTTCTTAATTTGTAAAGTAAAACAGCTGCTTCTGCTCTATTTAAATCTTTGTTGGGTAAAAGTTCATTTGGGTTAGGATGATTTACAAAAAGGCCATATCTAATTGTTTTTTCGTAAGTTTGTACTGCCCATGATGGAATATTATTTTTGTCTACATAGGGAGTTAGTACTGTTTCTCCTGCAGGAACATCTTTAGTTATATGGCTCATAATAGAATTAGTTTCTGCTTTTGTTATAACCTTTTCAGGTCTAAATGTACCATCAGGATATCCGTATATTAAACCTAATTGATCATTTCTTAATATCGTTTCGTAACCTTCTGTATTTTCATTTACATCAGAAAAATTGTTCTGTACTGTTATCTGAAAAGTAGAATTGTCAAGGGCATTCAAGACCCATTTAGCAAAATCAACTCTTCTAACTACAACTTCAGGCGCAAAAGTTCCATCGTCATACAATGGGATAATTCCATCTTTTACAACAGAATTAATTTCAGTACTTGCCCAATAATCATTTGGTATATCGCTTATTTGAGAAGAAACATTATTTACTGGGATTTCGTTATTTGTATCTTCTGTAGAATTTGTCGATTCTTCTTGAACTGTAGTAGTCTCTTCTATTGTTGTTTCTTCGTTATTTGTGGCTTCTTCTGATTTGGAATTTTCAGATTCTGTAGTCAATTTTTCTGTTGAGTTTTCTTCAATTGTTGCATCTTGAGTCTGTTCAACTTCTAAAGGTGCAGTTTCTGTTTGTGTTTTCTTGAATAATTTTGCATCAGCCTGAAAGGTTGTAAATGCAAATAGCATAAAAATGCTTACTAAAAACGCTGAAATCTTTTTCATATTCAGGTCACTCCCTTTTATCTAAATCCTAACAGTTTTAAACTAAGGGAATTGTACCAGAAAAAAATCGTCTAGTCTAGTAAACATCTTATGCTATTCTATAGTGTTTGTTTGTTTACAAATGGAATGCCGTCGTAACCTTTTGTGGAAGAAATATAAACATTACATAGGCTAAAGCACCCATTGTTAATATTTGTAGTATTGAAGTTTCCATAAAAAACCCCTTTCTTTCATTCTGCCAATGTGGTTACATTCTCTTTATACCCATTTTTTTTGAATTTAAACCTTTTGGGCAGAATTTCGTTACAAAATTCATATAATTTTACGATTTTTTACATTAATTGTTAGATGATGTATTTAGATATAAATATCTGATGGCTTCTATCATCGTGTCTTTTTTTACTAAAAATTCTTCAACATCACTGAATAATTGCGCTATTTCTTCACTAATAAATTCTTTGCTGTAATCTAAGTTCATTTTCTTTTCCTTGTTTACCCTGATGTTGTTTATGTCGGCAAATTTTACTTAAACTTTAGAATTTTTCTCTTTTTATTAAGAAAATTTTACAATATACTTATTTTAAATTTTTTTTTTGCTAAAATAAAAAAAAGTCTTGGAAATATAGGATATTTAATGTACAGAGAAACAAAAACTCATGAAATTACAGTAGACGTAGTCATCTTTACTATAAAAAAAGGTAAATTACAGGTTTTACTTGTGCAAAGAAGCAAAGAACCTTTTATAAATAAATGGGCTATTCCAGGCGGGTTTGTTAGATTGTCTGAAAATCTGGACGAGGCTGCTCAGCGTCTTTTGTACGAAAAATCAAATCTTAAAGATGTTTATTTGGAGCAAATTTATACTTTCGGAGACCCTTTAAGATATCCAAATTCGCGTGTAATTACTGTGGCTTATTTTGCGCTTATTCGTTCTGAAAACCTTGTCCTTAAATTTGATAAAAGTGCAGATAATATAAAAGAAGTTTGTTGGCATAGTGTTTATGATTTGCCACCTTTAGCTTTTGACCATAAAACTATTATTGAGTACGCGGCAAAAAGATTACGTGATGATTTGGAACATTCAGCTACTGCTTTTCAACTTTTGCCTCCTAAATTTACTCTTACTGAATTGCAAAAAGCTTATGAAATTATTCTAAATACAACTTTAGATAAAAGAAATTTTAGAAAAAAAATGATTTCAATGAATATATTGAACGAACTTGATGAATATTCTAAAAATAAATCTAAACGTCCAGCAAGATTGTATTCATTTAACCCTGAAACATTATAAATAGCCCAAAAGTATTATTTATTATTCAACTTTTTGGGCATGAAAAAATGATAACAAGGATTTATTATTATAATAAATCCTCAACTCTTCTACGTCCGGTTGCTACTCAATCGTCCCCGAATTTTTAATCGGGGTTTTTTTTATTCTTTCCAACATCTAGCATATTTTTATTTTCTTCATAATATTTCTGTTTTAATTCTTTTACAAGAGTAGTGTCATCGTATGTATCTGCTTTGGCTATAGGTTGATCATTTTGTCTGATAACTTTGCCTTCTTGGGTTAATGTTTGCAAAAGTTGAACTGATGGGTTATTTTCATCTAGTCCTTTTTTGGCACAGCAAGGATTTAATAAAATAATAGAAAAAATTATTAGCAAAATGCTCGATATCAAAATTTTCATAATTGGTTACTCCTCTGACTATTTTACACGAAAAAAATAACATTGCCAATTTACTAAGTAAAACTTGCAAATATTTGTTAATTTTGTACTTAACAAGTTTTTCTTAGCAGAAGATTTATTTTAAACAAATATTGTTACAGTTTTTGTATTTTTGATTATTGTCTTTTTTAATAGAAATTTGGGCAATGAACCTTCGTTAAATATAAGTTATTTTATTACAACAAGGAGATTAACTATGAGTGATAAAACGAAAATTCTAATGGTCGAAGATCACAAACTTATGAGAGTGGGACTAAAATCTATATTTGAAGATTATGAAGACTTAGATGTCGTGGCAGAAGCTGAAAATGGTGTAGATGCAGTAAAATTAGCAAAAGAACTAAAACCAGATGTCATATTAATGGATATAGGATTACCTGAATTAGACGGTATTCAGGCTACAAAAAAGATTAAAGAATTCGACAAAAATACAAAAATAATAATTTTAACTTCTCATACAGATGAAAATGAAGTTAATACTGCTATTGAAGCTGGTGCTAATGCTTACGCTTTAAAAGATATTAAAACTGAATATTTAATTATGGTTTTACGTTCAGTTAAAGATGGTGCTGTTTGGCTTGATCCTAATGTTGCTCATCTTGTAAAAAAATCAGGTAATATTAAAAATGGTTCTCGGGCAGATTTTAAAGCAAATCATGCTAACTTAACAGAAAGAGAATATGAAGTTTTAAAACTTATTGTTGATGGTAAATCAAATCAAGAAATTGCTAATGAACTTAAAATTTCTGAGCATACAGCCAAAGCACATGTTTGTAATATTATTCAAAAGATGTTAGTAGATGATAGAACTCAAGTAGCTGTTAAAGCTATCAAAGAAAATTTAATATAAAATTTTTATTCAATGCAGAATGCCTTAACTGCTCCCCTATCTCTACTGTATATACCAACGGATGTAGCATTTAATAACAAGCTTCTAAATTCTGCGTTGTTTGCTTTGTGCTCTGATGCCCAGTAAAAATTATTTTGGTTATTAAATTGGGTCCAAAGATTTTCATCTGCTATTTTTAAATTTGATGTAGTACCAGGGTATGATATTTCATCTTTATATAACTTTTGTGCAATTATAGTAAGTTCATTGTGGTTAGGAAGCCTTTTTCCTTCTTTATAACATTCATAAGATGCTCCTGCAAAATAATCTGTATCAACATCACAGCAAGAAGTTATTGGTGCTCCCTGTAATTTCGCATTTTCGCATTCAGTGCAATTTAGCGGAGTAGGTGAAAAAATTTCGTTTATTTCAAAATCTAATGAATCATCAAGTTTAACATTAATACTGCCAATGTCTTTTAGGTATTGATTTGGACCTTTTTTACCATTTATATCATAAATAATTGCTAGACATTTATATAGGCTGTCACTATCTTGTTCTACGATACAATCAGGGTCATACGTAATCAATGAACTAACTCAATCAGCAAATATTACGACCATAATTTCTGATTCAAAATCTTTCCCTAAATCTTTACTTGTTTTCAGTGAATACGTATAATATTTTTCTGTTCCTTGATTGTCATAAATAATATCTCCGAAATAAGAAGTAATAGTATTATTGTTGTTGGCATTTACTATAACTATATGTTTTTTTAACCCGTTGACAAAACTTTTAGTTGTTTCATATTTTTTTTCTAAATCACCCATAACCTTCATTTTTTTTAAAGAAACATCAAGTTTTTGCTTGAAAATTTCTCTGTTGGTATCTTTTAATTTGACATCTAAATTAGAAAATAAAGAAGGTAATACAAGTATCGCAACTATTCCAATTGTAACAATGGTAATTAGAATTTCTGCTAGAGTTAAACTATTAATCTTTTTGAGGCTGAAATTAGTAATGTTTATGAAAATTTTTTGTACAACCATAAGCTTATCCTATATTATTTGGTATTCGAAAAATATTAATTTTCATTCAAATATAACTTGTTGAAATTTTTTACTAGCCGACTTTGGTCAGGAGTTCTACTTTCTGGAAATTGGGAAGCAGCTTTGTATAAGTCCATTATTGTGTAATTAGAAAAATATGAGATGTCTTCTTCTGATAATTCTCTTTTGTATGCTGTAATTAATATAGCCAAAATTTTGTCTACTGTAACATTGAAAAATACATCAATAACTTTGGGATCAAAATGAGAACCTGCACCTTCTTGTAAAATTTTTAGTACATTACTTATTTCCATTCGGTCTCTGTAATGGCGTTTTGATGTAATTGCATCAAATACATCCGAAACTGCTAAAATTCTTCCTCCAATGTGTATATTATCTCCGCCTATGTGATTAAAATAGCCTTTTCCATCATATCTTTCGTGGTGAGATGATGCTATTTGAGGAACATCTTTGAGTTTTTCTGTAAAATACATTTGATTTAATATTTCAGATGTAATTTCAGCATGTTTTTGAATATGTTTATATTCTTCATCTGTTAATCGTCCTTCTTTGAACAAAACATTATCTTGAACTCCTATTTTACCTATGTCGTGAAGTAGTGCAGCTTTTTCAAATGCATCAATTTTGTCATCATCAAATCCCATTTCTTTGGCAATTATTGATGTGTATTGAGTTACTCTTAACGAATGCCCTGCAGTAATTTTATCTCTTGCATCAAGTGATGTTGCTAAAGTATTTATAAAACTTGTAAATGATTTTTGTTGTTCTTCAATCATTTGCAATTGTTTTGCGAAAAGATTGGCATTTTCAAGTGCAATACTTGCACTTGAACCTATTGCTACTAATAAATCCTCATCTTCATTTGTAAAATATTTTCCGCCTTGTTTGTTTAAAATTTGAAATACCCCAATTATTTTATGATCTAAATTTCTTATTGGCATGCATAAGATACTTTGTGTATGATAGCCTGTTTGTTTGTCTATTTCTGAATTAAAGTATTCACTTTCATATGCATTTTGAATGTTTAATGTCTCTCCTGTTGTTATTACATGGCCAGCTAATCCTTGATTTGCAGGAAACCTTATCTCTTTTGAATTCATTCCAAGAGCAACTTTTGACCATAGTTCATTTTTTTCTTTGTCATACAAAAAAACTGTACATCTGTCCGCATTTAACGCTATTTTGGTTTCTTGCGCAATTACTTCTATAAGTCGGTCTATGTCAGTTTGTGCAGCAATTGAACGTCCTAGTCTCAGCAATGCAAGAAGAGGATCTTTTGATTGCTTTGGTTGTTCGTTTAAGATTCCTAATAAATCTAATGTTTCTAATAATACTTTACTTTCTGAAAAAAGTTTTTCTTTTCTCGCTGTTTTGTTTACTATATTTGCCCATTCTTGAGAATCAATTTCGTATAAAAAGTCTTCTATCTTTTTATTTAAAACGGGAAATTCATTGTCAGAAGTAACATTTAAAGCTTCTAAAAGACTTGATACAACCATTTGGGGATTATTCATTTCTTTGTATACTTTTGCTAATTTAAAATAACTTTTTGCTTCTTCAAAAAATAATTTTATTGTCTTATAACTTTCAATAGCTCCATATAAATTTGATAAAGCTTCTTCGTATTTGCGTTGTTTGACGAAAATTTCTGCTTTTAATTGCTTTATCATTGCAGATGCTCTTGCTGAATCTGATTTTTCAAAAATAGGTATGACTCTTGTTTCCAAAATTTCTATTGCTTGTTCTATCTTATTTTGTTTTATGAGAAAAGAGACATATGTGCAATTTAAATAGCCACAAACAGGATGGTTGGATAAGCTTTTACACTTTGGAAAAATTTCTTCAAATTCTCTTTCTGCTTGTTCAAAATTATCTGTGCTAATATGAATTTTTAATATTTCATCTTGTATACGTAGTTCTGATAAAAGGTCATTGTATTCTTTTATTATATTTAAAGTTTCTTGAAGTTCTTCTAGTGCTTTGGGGTAATTTTCTATGGAAATGTAGTATCTTCCTAGTAAATTTTTTGTTGCTGCTAAGTCAAGTTTGATGTTATATTTTTTCTTGATTTCTAAAGATTCTTGTAAATATGTCATAGCAATATGAAAATTTGATGACCTTAAATAAAATATTCCCATATTATCTAAAATTCTTGCGTATATAAGACTGTTTGCAACAGTCATACTTAAGGCTTTTTTGTAATAATTTAAAGCTTGAGAGAAGTTTTTTTCGTGATAATTTACTATTCCATTACAAAGAAAAACAATTGCTCTAATGTCGTTTGTTTCTAAAGAATCTTCTTTTTTTATCGAGTACATTGCATCATTTAATAATGTATGAGTTCTTATTAATCTACTTTTGTCTTTTAAATAATTAAATAAAGCTAAATATGCGTGACACAATGCAATTTTGTTATCATCATGTAAGTCCATGTATATTTTTTGGGCTGTTTCAAAATTGGAAATAGCTGTGTCCGTGCTGTTTTTAAAATATTCAATGTATCCTAAGGAAACTAATATTTCTGCAGTTTCTTCTTTAGAAATATCTTTTTCCAGTAACTCTTTTAGTTCTTCTGGAGAGTTGTGTAAATATTTAAATAATTTTGTTTCCATTGTACATCCTTCATTTGGATTATAGCATTATATTAAGAAAAAAACTATATTAATGAATCTTATATATCTGTTTTTCGGTTATTATAATGTCTGAGGGGATGTCCCATTCGTCATATGGAAGTTTTTCAATAAACAATTTTTCAGGAATGAAAATTATTTTTGTACCTAAAAATATATTTGTTGAAAAAAATCTGTCGTAGTAACCTTTTCCATAACCTAAACGATATCCATTTCTATCAGCCATTAGTGCAGGAAGAACTATTAAATCAAGGTTAGTAGGAGAAATAATTTCTCCTGACGATTCTAAAATGCCATATTTGTTCTTGGTTAATTCATCATGGTGTTTGTATTTGTGAAAAGTTAAGCTTGAATTTGCTGTAATTTTTGGAAGAAAAAAATTTTTATTATTAACTAAGAAAATTTCCTCAAAATTTGGTTCACTTCCATATGGATAATATATACCAATGTTTTCGGAATTTTTATATATATTTGTATTAATAAAAACTTGCAAAATTTTTTCCCCTACATCCCGAATGTCAAGATTTTTGCGTAAATCTTTTGCAAGTTTTCTAAGATTTTCTTTGTTTTGCATAAACTATAACGTCCGGCCAACTGCTTTTGCTATTACTTTTAATTGTGAATGTAATTCTTCAAATTGCTCTAAATACAAAGATTGTGCCCCATCACAAAGTGCCTTTTCTGGATTATTATGTACTTCTATAATTAATCCATCGGCTCCTGCGGCTATGCAAGCTCTGGATAATGGAGCTACTTTATCCCTAAATCCTGATGCGTGGCTTGGATCTGCTACTATTGGCAAATGACTTAGTTTTTTGATAACAGGTATTGCAGAAATATCTAGTGTGTTTCTTGTCGAAGTTTCAAAAGTTCTTATGCCTCGTTCACAAAGAATAACATTTCTGTTTCCTCCTGACATAATATATTCTGCCGACATTAACCATTCTTCAATAGTAGAGCATAATCCCCTTTTTAGTAAAACAGGTTTGTTTATGTGTCCAAGTTCTTTTAGTAGATTAAAATTTTGCATATTACGTGCGCCTACTTGTAAAATGTCTACGTAATCAACTAAAAGAGGAATTTGCGAAATATCCATTACTTCTGAAGTAATACACATTCCATATTTGTCTGCAGCTTTCCTTGCTATTTTAAGACCATTTTCCCCTAATCCTTGAAATGCATAAGGAGATGTTCTTGGCTTAAAAGCTCCTCCTCTTAATATTTTTATTCCAAGTTTTGAAAGATAATCAGTTGTTTCTTCCATTTGTGATTCACTTTCAATTGAACAAGGTCCAGCCATGATAGTAAGCTCTTTATCTCCTATGGTTGAATTCTTTAATTTTATTATTGTATCTTCAGGTTGAAAAGTTCTGCTTGCTAGTTTATAATTTGACGTTATTTTTATAATTTTTTCTACACCATCAAGTAGCTCTATTTCCCTAAAATCAATAATTTTTCCACCAACTGCACCTATTACAGTGTGGATATCTCCTTTGGATATGTGGGCTGTAAAACCATGTTTTTCTATCGCACTAACCACTGCAGCAACTTGTTCTTCGTTTGCTGTAGATTTCATTACTATTAGCATATTTTCTCCTTTGCAAATTATAAAGGTTATGCTTTTTCTTCTTCTTTGTTCTGTTTTTGCTGCGGAACTAACAAAGAATTTACGGCATATTTTCTTTGAATAACTTCTTGGTCATTATCATATACAATAAATGTTAAATCTTTTATACTATAATCTAAAGCTATACGTAAATTTTGCGCCATAGCATTGTATACAAAATTCTCATTCGGAATGTTTACTGTAATTTCTCCAATATCAACAGTTACATCTGTGTTAGTTTTTGCTTTTATTGAAAGTTTGTGTTCTCCTTCAGACCAATTAGGACCACAAATTACCACTAAATCAAAAACGAATTCTGCAGGTAAAGCTACAGCAGAAAAATTATCATATATATTAATGCAACTTAATTTGTTGTTTTTGTATGTAATATTTTCAGCAAGTATCAAGTATTCAGACATAGTATTCTCCTTATTTTTCTACTTCTTTATTATATATGAAAAAAATTTTTTTTTAAACATGTCAATTTTCTTAACATCTTTGTTTTTATATATATAGGAAACCCTAGAAATTGGAAAGAGAAAGAGGAGAAAATTATGGAACTGGAATTTGAAACAGATGAGTTACTTGCAAGCAAATTTACGCAAGCTAAAGAAAAAAGTACAATTTTACTTACTTTAGGTTCTAGACTTAGTTATGATGATGCCAAAATTGTTACAATGTATCAAGGTTGGAAAAAATTCTAAAAAAATTTTAAAAACAAAAAGACCGGTAATCCCGGTCTTTTTACTGCCCAAAAGACAGTCTGGAAAGCGTATTTATACGCTTTTATTCATTGTTTGCAGTTTTTTGGCAAGTTCCAAATGCAATTTGAACTACTTCGTTAGGGCTAATTTGCGAAATTCTTGTACCATTTGGTGAAACAACATAAGCTAATTCGTCAGCCGTAACTTCTGCAAGTCCTGCAACGCCACTTACTGCTGTTCCTACCATTTGTACTGGGGTTTTGACTAATTCAATTGCAGATTGGCCGTAGCTTCTCATTGAAGCTTTAAATTTACCTTGGAATAATTCTCCTGTACCTGTTCCAAAATCATTTGCAACAGCTTCTATTCCATTACCTGCTTGGGCTACAAAATTACCTACTGTTCTTGCTGTATTTCCAATAATAGCTCCTGCCCAAGTAAATGGTGCTTTCATTACTTTTGATACCATGTTAGGATTTTTACTGTCTAATACTTGAGCAGAAAGTACTTCTTGTGGTAATGCTGATTTACAATCTCCATTTTGTATTTCTGTAAATGCAATTCTTAAGGCACCTTTGCAACTGTGAGATGGGCGAATTACTTCAACAATTTTTCCCCTTACAATTGAACCTGCTGGATATGTAACACCATCTATTGTTACACATTCCGTTGTATATGCTCTGAAACCATCTCCTGCTTGTGAGTCTTTTGCTGTAATTTGGTCATCAAATTTAACTTTTAAAGTAGGATATTGTTTCATTTGTTCAACTTCAACATAAGCTGCAGCTCCTGTTTCTGCGCAACCACAAGCAATTTCTGCTGGGTCTATGCCTAATGCAATTCTTATATTTGATAACATTCCGGCAATTTCTGCTCTTGTTGCTAAGTCATTACCTCTAATTAAATTGTCGCAATCGGGTGACTTTTTAAGTGCATTTGCTTGTATTGCTTTGGCAACCGGTACTTTTGCCCAAGCTGGAATTGAAGAACTGTCTGCATATTTACATAAAATTTCATCAGCTTTACAATCATCCATATCACAAGAAGGCAAGGCTTTTGCTAATATTACTAAAGCTTCTGTTCTGGTTACGTGGTTATTTGGTTTAAATGTTCCATTTGGATAACCTGAAATAAGTCCACCATTTACACCTTTGTCTATTACACTGTTTGCCCAGTGTTTTTGGGGAACGTCGCTAAAAATAGCTTTATCATAATATTTTTCGCCTTGATAATTTAAACCAGATACGGCCAAAGCCGCAAATTCTGCTCTTGTAACTTTTCTATCTGGTCTGAATGTTTGGTCTGGATAACCTGCTATAACTTTTGATGCAGCAAGTTTGTTTATATCGTAAGATGCCCAGTATCCATTAGGTACATCATCAAAAGTGTTAATTAGTGGAACTGCTGCACCTGTTACTTGTTGAACATCTAGTTTTTCTAGTGACTTAGTTGGAATTTCTATACTTGAACTTGAATGTACTGTTATTGGACATCCATATTTTGCTTTTGCTTCAGCTGAATTATCTACAGGAATTCCTGTGCTCATTCCCAAACAAGGATTGTTTTGAACTGGGATTCCTGCGGCTGCACCGGTAATATTCATTCCGAACATGTTGTTAGCTGTTCTATTATCAAACAAACGCATTGATTGTCCGCAAACACAGGAATTATCGCTTAACATTACTCCATTTGTTGCATTAGCATAACTGCCGTTGTTAAAACTTCCTCCATTTGCTGTGATGTCATTCCCCCACAAATTCATATATCTTGGGTAAGCGTAAACTTGAATTCTATCTAAGGAATTCTTGTCAAATGATGGAGAAGTTGCACAAGCTGGGCCACAATTTTTTTCGCAGGGAGCTACTGGACATACTTCTGATTTTTGACATGGATCACAAGGTGTGGATACAGGACAGGCCGGTGAAACATCACATGGCTCACACGGATCAGCTTCTGCACATGGATCACAAGGTATTTCTACTGGACAAGCCGGTGAAACATCACATGGGGCTGGTTCTGCACATGGATCACAAGGTACTGGTTCTGGTATACATGGGGCAGGTTCTGCTTCACAAGGACATGGAGGCGGAATTGCAGCTCCAGTTTCGCATCCACAATCGCCAGCAACCGGTGTTATTCTTGGACTAGTTGCTTTTGCAAATGGTTTTGCTGGACAATTTACATTTAAAACATTTTCATTAAAGATACTTTCTATTGCAGATGAGTTATCTTTTACAGTGATGATTTCTATTTCATCAATTGAGTTTTCGGTTGCAGGAATAGTCTGTGCACAAACACTGCCACTCGCTAGTGCTAATACTCCAAATGTTAATGCTGCAACTAAGTTAATTCTTTTATTCTTCATTTTTTCCCTCCATAAAAATATTGCAGAATGAAAAATTAATTGATTTTTTAACATATCGGCATTATCTAATGTTGCGGAGATTTCTTAATTGCCTTTTCGGGTAATTTAATAGAGCAATTTCTATCTTGTAACTAAAAAATTTGAAAGAACATTTGGTTTTTATGACTCTTTTATTACCCTCTTACAAAAAATTATGACTTAGTGTATAATTTATAAAAATAGTCAATACAGGTAAATATAATATGTTTTGTTACAAAAACAAAAATGCGATATCTTTGATTGAAATAGCTTTTATTATTTTCGTTTTGTTTTTTATATATACGTTTGTCGTAAAACAAATGATAGCTGATATGAAATTTTCTGACTTGAAAAGAAGTGCTGCAGTTACATATACTCAATTAGATGCTGCCTCACGTCGTATTATGAGTACAGGTGGTTATTCGGATAGATTTCGAAATGAAAATGATGTGATAAAAACTTTTGCCCAAGGATTACAAATTGAAAAAATTTGCTCAAATGCTAAAAAAGACGAATGTTGGTCTTCTAATTGGTTATGGGGTGAAATAGATAAGCCAGGAATTAAATTACAAAGCGGACAATACATATTGGCTGAATTAACTTCTCCAGCTTGCATAAGCAATCTTAATATATTACATACTTGCGGAGCTTTGTATGTGGATACAAATGGGGCAAAAGCTCCAAATTTAATTGGTCATGACATAATAAAACTATACATAACGCGTAAAGGTTTAGTTCCTGCCGGAGTAAAAGAAGATATAATAAATCCTACAAAAGGTTGCGATATGATTAAAAAATTTACTTGGGCTTGTAGTGCAAAACTTTTAGGAATGAAATAAAATATGGCTAAATTAAAATCAAAATGGGTGTGTCAAAATTGTGGATATGAGACTCCTGCTTATTTAGGAAAATGTCCTGAGTGTTCTTCTTGGGGAAGTTTTTTGGAAGAAGCTGAAATGATTTCTAAAATTCAACCAATACATGAAAGTAAAATATTTTTTGAAAATAATGTGCAAAAAATTACTGATATTTTTTTAGATGAAACTATGAGATTTTCTACTGGCATGGAAGAATTTGACAGAGTTTTAGGCGGCGGCCTTGTAGAAGGTTCTTTAGTCCTTTTAGCCGGTGATCCAGGAATAGGCAAATCTACTTTGATTCTTCAGGCTTGTTCATTTTTATCTTCTAATAATCTTTGTGTTTTATATGTTTCAGCTGAAGAATCTGTAAAACAACTGAAAATGAGGGCTAATAGACTTAATTTAAATGCACAAAATTTAAATGTACTTTCTCAAATTAATGTAAATGAAATTAAATCAGCTATTGAAAAATTAAATCCTAAAATAGTTGTTATAGATAGTATTCAAGCTATTTATTCGCCCAATATTACAAGTTCTCCAGGAAGTGTTTCTCAAGTTAGAGAAGCTTGTAATATTTTTATGGAAATAGCTAAAACTTCTGGAACAACTATTATTGTGGTAGGTCATGTAACAAAAGATGGAGCCATTGCCGGACCTAGAGTTTTAGAACATATGGTAGATACTGTTTTGCAGTTTGAAGGCGAAAAATATAAGTTTTTTAGATTACTTAGAGCTGTAAAAAATCGCTTTGGCTCAACTAATGAAGTTGGAATTTTTAATATGAATGATTGCGGTCTTGAGGAAGTTCAAAATCCAAGTGAATTATTTTTAGCAGGACGTATGGAAATGATGGCATCAGGCAGCGTAGTAATTGTTACCAATGAAGGCACTAGACCTTTGCTAGTTGAAATACAAGCGTTAACTGGAAATACTTCTTATCCCTCTCCAAGACGTGTTGCAACAGGAATTGAATATAACAGAGTTTTGCAAATAATAGCTGTTTTAGAACGTAGAGTTGGGATAAATTTGAGCAAGCAAGATGTTTATGTAAATGTAGTAGGTGGAATGGAAATTAATGAACCTGCTGCTGATTTAGGTATTGCGCTTGCTATAGCTACTTGTGTGAGAAATGTGACAATAGAGCCTTCAACTGTTATAATAGGTGAAATTGGGTTATCTGGCGAAATACGTCCGGTAAATCAAATTGAATTACGTGTGAAAGAAGCGGCTAAATTAGGTTTTAAAAAAGTTATAGTTCCTAAATCATCTTGTAATTGTAAATTTGAAAAAGGGATAGAAATTATTGAAGTTGGAAAACTTACTGAGGCTATAACAAAAGCTATAAATTAATTGATAATTTTTCAATTCCTATATCAAAAAGTGCAAAATCATATTTTACCGGATCATTTGGGTCAAATTCTCTTAATTTTGCAGTTATTTCTTCTGCAGTTTGCCAATCATTTGTTTTTCGTTTTGTAAAATTTAAAGCTCTAGAAACTTTTGCTACATGAACATCTAATGGTATAATTAAATCTTTGGAACTAAGTGATGTCCATATTCCCATATCTACCGGAGATTTTCTTACCATCCATTTAAAAAAAAGATTTAATCTTTTACAAGCACTGTTAGCTTCTGGATTTGGGAATAAATAACAATAACTTTTTGAAAAATTTCCATTGCAAAGTTCTTGAGAAAGAATGGTTATTGCTTTTTTTGCTAAATTAGTTTGAGTGTTTAACTTTTCTTTTAAAAAATCATCAATAGACAAATTTTCATTGTAAAATTTGTGGAGCTTTTCTAAAAGACAACATATGTCCGAACCCGTGTTAAATCTATATTTAAAATCTTTGAAGTGTTCTTTGCATAAATTTTGGTTTAAATTCAAGCAAAATTTATATGGATTTGTTCCAAATAGTTGGTGAATATAATTGAGTTTTTCAATAAAAGCTTCACGTTTTCCGTATGCAAGAGAACTTGATATTAGACCCGATATTTCTATATCTTGTTTGCTCTTGTGTTTGTGTAAAAATTTTATTGGATCTGAATCTATGAATGATTTGCTTTCGTATTTTTCAACTAAATTATCTAGAATTTTTTTTAATTTGTTCATTTTTTCTCCAAAAATTTTTTAAAAGAATTTCGCATTCTTGTTCTAAAATACCACCTTTTGTTTTTAATTTTGAGTTAAATATTTTTCTTAAATCTAATACACTGCCCATTGAGCCATATAACATATCATAGGCTCCAAAATATAATGTGTCTATTCTGCTGTTAATTATTGCTGTTGCGCACATAGGACAAGGTTCTAATGTTACATATAATGTGCAGCCTTCTAAACGCCAATTGTTTAATAATTTTGCTCCGGCTTTTAGTACAAGAATTTCTGCGTGTGCAGTTATATCATTTAAAGATTCTTTTTCATTGTGTGCTTTTGCTATTATTTGATTTTCTTTTACCAAAACAGCTCCTACAGGAATTTCTTTTCCTGATTTTTGAGCTTCTAGTATGGCAGCTTGCATAAATTTTTTATGCGGCATAATTTTGACCTTTGTATGTTGGAATAGTAAATGTTACTTCAAAACCATTTGCTGCACTTAAAAAGACCTTGCCCCCCATTGTTTCTACTAATCCTTTTACTATAAACAACCCTAAGCCTGTGCCTCTGGTTGTTCTTGTTAAATTAGAGTCAAGTCTTGTGAATTTTTCAAAAAGTTCATTTAAGTTTTTTTCATCAATAAAATCTGCTTCATTATGAATTTTTATTGTTGCATAATCATTGTTGGTTGAAGCGTAAATTTGTATTTTTGTGTCTTCTTTAGAATATTTGAGAGCATTTTCTAAAAGATTTATGAATATTTGAATTAATCTGTCTTCGTCAGAATATAATGTTTTGATTGGCTCTTTTACATTAACCTCAAATATTGTGGTATCAGCTTTTGATGTAGATAAAATCGATGTTTCTATTATGTTTTTTAAATTAATTTCCCTGTAATTTATTCTCAATGTTGCAGATTCTATGTCAGGAATTACCAGCAAATCTTCTACCATTCTGCTTAGTCTTTCAGCTTGTTGCTTTATAATTTTTAGCGATTTCTTTTTTGATTCTTCATCTATTTGAATATCATGCCTCAAAAGGCTTGATGCATAACCTTTTATGCTTGTTAGTGGAGTTCTGAATTCATGGCTTACTGTATCAATTAAATTGGATTTGTATTCGTCCATTTTTTTGAGCTTTCTATTGCTTTCATTTAATTCTCTGTATGATTCATCAATTTTCTCAATCATTTTATTGAATTCGTCTGCTATGAAAATTACTTCTTGTGAAGTAAACAAAGTAGTTAAAACTCTTATTTTTCTGGTGTAATTTCCTGCAGTAATAGCTTGAATTACTTTGAATATTTGCCTTATGTTGGTATATAAAGAAAAAGTATATATGCCAAATAATATAAAAACTGTTATGGCTGCTATACAAATTGCTAAAATTATTTTTCTTTTTGCATCTATTATTCCATAATAAGTCAAAAATTTGGGTGATGAAACAACAATATACCATTCAAAATCCGGCGAATATATAACTATGTTTGGTTGATTTTTGTATCTCCCAAACAAAGTAGGTGTGTTAGGGTCTGTTTTTTCAGGGAATGAATTTTTTATATCTTTTATTCTGTTTTCTTCGTAATCTTTGGACATTATTAAATTTTTATTTTTGTCTAAAATATATATTTGTCTGCGTTTTCCATCAAAATTATCAAAAATTCTTTTCTCCATATATTGAACTTTTACTTTTTTACTTATCATTTTATTGTTCTCATCTATTAAAGAAAAAATTACTTCTTTTTCTTCCGGCAAATATGTACAATTGTATTTATTTTTAACTATTAAATTTTCAGGAAGTTTTTGAACTGAAAAATCTATGATATTAGGTTCATTTGATTTAATAAAATTTATAAATTCTTTTCTCTCTTTTGCAGAAGGCATCTTTTTTAAAGCTTCGTAAAAATAAAAAAGATTGTTTCTTTCAAAATCTTTAAGAGTTACAAGCTCATTAGAAACACTGTTAGCTATAATTGTTGCAGATGATACAAGTTCTTTTCTTACAGCTATTTGATTGGTATTAATAATTATTGCTCCAGCTATTACTAATGGTAAAATTAAAGCAAGAGTCAATACAATTAAAATTTGTTCTGCTATTTTAAGTCGCTTTTTCATTGTTCTTCCAAAAAAGGAGTAAGTTTGTACCCAACGTTTGTTACTGTTTTTACAAAACTTGGAGATTTAGGATTAGGTTCAATTTTTTGTCTGAGACATCCTACGTGAACTCTTACCATTCTTACGTCTTCATCTGCGTCATATCCCCAAACCTCGTCAAGTAAAGTAGAATATCCAACGGCTTGATTTACATGTTGCATAAGACAATACAATATTTCAAATTCAGTTGGGGTCAATTTTATAAGTTTGGAGGATATGCTCACTTCCAAAGAATCGGGGTAAAGTTTTATTTCTCCAATTTCTAATGTTTCAGTTGATGTTAGTTGCGTTGGTTCATTTCTTCTTAAAAGTGCTCTCATTCTAACTAATAATTCTTGTATGTCAAATGGCTTTACTAAATAATCATTTGCTCCCGCATCAAATCCTGTAACTTTATCGTCTATTGTTCCTTTTGCTGTTAATAATATAATGGGAATTTCCTTTTTAACTTTGCGAATATTTTGACATACAGTAAAACCATCTATTTTGGGCATCATTACATCTAAAATTATTAAATTATAATTTTCGTTTATAGCTTTTTGTAAACCTTCTGCTCCATCTTTAGCCGTCGTTACATTATAGCCGGAAAATTTTAAATCTAATTCAAGCCATTCTCTAATTTCTTTATCATCATCTACTAAAAGAATATTGTTAGCCATAGTACTCCTATTCTTGTGTAAATTTTATCACAAAATTTTATTCAAAAAAAGAACCGACATTGTCGGTTCTTTTTTATCTTGCATATTCAATTAAATTTAAATTAAATTTAATGCAATTGATGGGTTTTGATTTGCTTGAGCCAACAAACTTACAGATACATTTTGGAGTATTTGAGATTTTGTTAGTTCTGCAGCTTCTGAGGCAACGTCTGTATCTTGTATTGTTGATAAAGATGAAGCCATGTTTTCGTATCTTACATCCAAACTATCTAGAGTTGATTCTAGTCTGTTTTGGTATGCCCCAATTTTGGCACGTGCATCTGATACTGCATCTATAGCTATATCTACGTCATCTATGTATGCATTTGCTCCATCTGAAGTTGCAAATGCCGTATCTACTCCTGTTGCTGTTAAATTTGCGCTTAATGAACTTGCATTTGCTTTGATAAGTGCGTCAGATATGTCTAATTGGTTATTTGCTCCAGAATTAGCTCCTACTTGGAGTATTAAGTTAGAACCGGTTGTACCATCAAGTAATTTTATACTGCTAAATTCGCTTACTGCAGCTAGTCTGTTTATTTCTTCTATACGAGCTTTCACTTCATTTGCTAACATTGCTTTTTCTGAAGTTGAATAAGTGCCGTTTGCAGCTTGAACGGTCAAATCTCTTATACGTTGCAAGTTTTCTTGAATTACATCTAAATCTCCTTCAGCTGTTTGCAAAAGATTTATACCATGTTGAGTGTTATCTTTTGCTACTAAAGTACCACTGGATTGAGATTTGAAACCTTGTGCAATTGCTAAACCTGCTGCGTCATCTGCTGCTCTGTTAATTTTGTAACCTGTTGATAATCTTTCGATAGAAGTGTTTACTGAACTGTTTGCATTTGATAAATTTCTTTGAACAATGTTCGATGTTACGTTAGTGTTGACTACTAAAGCCATAATAAATCTCCTTATATTTTGCTACACACATCCGTGATATAAAATAATATCCGTTAGCTTATTTTGTAAAAAGTTAGTTTATTACATCTCTTTACATTATTATGATAAATGTGATTAATATTTTCTTCTATTGTGCAAAAGTTTGAACTAAATTATTCTTTAGTATGATTTATAAAAAAAAGAGTCGGCGAACCGACTCTGTAATAAACTAACGTTACTTGATTATTATATTAAATTTAATGCGATTGATGGGTTGCTATTAGCTTGAGCTAGCAAACTTACAGATACATTTTGAAGTATTTGTGCTTTTGTCATATTTGCTGCTTCTGAGGCAACATCTGTATCTTGTATTGTTGATAAAGATGAGGCCATGTTTTCGTATCTTACATCCAAACTATCTAGAGTTGATTCTAATCTGTTTTGGTATGCACCAATTTTTGAACGCGAACTTGAAACTTTGTCAATGGCTTCATCTATTTTAGAGATGTATTCATTTGCTCCATTTGAAGTTTTAAATGCTGCATCTACTGCTGTGTCTGTTAAGTCTGTACTTAAAGCTTCTGCTTTTGCATTTATTAATGCATCAGAAATATTAAGTTGGTTATTTTCTCCAGAATTAGCTCCTACTTGAAGTACTAAACCTGAACCTGCTGTTCCATCAAGAAGATTGATGCTACTAAATGTACTTACTGATGCTAATCTGTTAATTTCTGATATACGTGCTTTTACTTCATTTGCTAACATTGCTTTTTCTGAAGTTGAATAAGTACCGTTTGCAGCTTGTACAGCCAAATCTCTTATACGTTGCAAGTTTTCTTGAATTACATCTAAATCTCCTTCAGCTGTTTGCAAAAGATTTATACCATGTTGAGTGTTATCTTTTGCTACTAATGTACCGCTGGATTGAGATTTGAAACCTTGTGCAATTGCTAAACCTGCTGCATCATCTGATGCTCTGTTAATTTTGAAACCTGTAGATAGTCTTTCAATTGATTTGTTTACAGAACTATTTGCCGAGGTTAAATTACGTTGAACAACGTTCGACGTTACGTTAGTGTTGACTACTAAAGCCATAGCGATTCTCCTTATCTTTTACTACACACGTCCTTGATATAAATAAAATATCTGGTGTCTCTTGTAAATTTTTATTTTACACGATTATCTCTACAATATATTGCTATAATAAAGCTATTTCATTTTTATTCAAATTGTGCAAAAGTTTGAAGTGCGTCATACTAAAGTATAAACTTTTGCCTAAAAATTACTCTGATTAGTTGAATTTTTTTCTTTTTGTTAAAGTTTAAAGTATTCTTCTATTCCATTTTTTATACCTTCTGCATAAGATTTTTGGTTAATTGGAATCAATAATTTTTCATATTCAAAAGGATTAATCATAAAACCAATTTCTACCAATACACTTACAGGCATACTGGTTCTTGTTATTGCAAAATTTCCGTGTCTTATTCCGTTATCTTTAAACCCAGTACTTTTTAGAAGATTGTTTTGTATACATTTTGCTAATTTAAAAGCTTGCGGTTGATAGTAGTATGTCGAAGTGCCATGTATTATATAAGGATTCTGCCCATCTGGAAGAGCATTATTGTGTATACTTACTAAAATATCCGCATTAGCTTTGCGTGCTATTTCTATTCTGTCGTATAATTTTACAAATTGATCTTCTGTTCTTGTCATTATTACTTTTGCTCCTTGAGCTACAAGTAATTCTTTTAAATATTTGCTAATCTTTAGGTTAATTTCTTTTTCAGCTATCCCTGTTGGTCCTATTGAACCAAATTCTTTTCCCCCATGTCCTGGGTCTATAACTATAACTTTTCCTTGTAAACCTCTTTTAAATGGCTTTTTTATTCTTAAAACAAAATTGTTTTTTTCGTAATAATAATCGTAACCATTTAGATGATTTCCTTCTAGTTCAATTGTAAATGTATCCTCTCTAAAATTGAAATTTTTTATGTATGGACTTTTAACTGTATATTTTTCAAATTCCATTTTCGTTTTGTCTGCTCTTACTGATAAAATATTTGAATTAGCATTTATTTCTACAATAGCAGGTTGTAAAAATGGAATTTCTACTCTTATTTCTTTAGATGTTTCATTGAATGTAATAGTTTTTAATATTTGATTTTCTAATTTATTTTCAACACTTAGTTTTGCTGCATTTTTATTTATATATCCATGTCGATTTGGAGTTAATTCTATTTTAAAATGTTGATTTGAAATACCTGAAGTTTTAAATATTACCCCCTTTTTTGTTGGGGTTAACCTATCTCCATATGGTGTAGTACGTAAAGCTGTTTCTTCTTCTGTTACAACAAGAGACATGTCTAGTGGGGTGAATTTAGAAAAATTCAATTTCTTTTTGTTTGAATTGTTTAAAACAGTGAGTTCTATTTTATGAATTTTTATGTCATCTTTTAATGTAGATTTTAATACAATTATATTTTTACCTTTTTTTAAGTCAAAAACTCTAACAAATGAACCATTACTGTAAACTTTTACCGGTTTGTTATTTATTGTTAGTGTGGCCTTGGGATCTGTATTACCTACAAAAAATGTCGAATCAGCTTTTATAATTGCTTTGTTTTTTGGATATATCAGTTCCAGGTGATTATTATATGCCAATACATAAAAACCTATGGTAAAAGTGCAAAATAATACTAGTAATATTATAAAAAATTTTTTAATGATGTTAAGCAAATGTTTTATCCGTAGATTTATAGTAAAATATCATCAAGATAATAATAACACAATTGGGGAATAATATGAGTGTTCAAAAGCAAGAATTTAATTTTGATTTGACTATTTTAGGAGGTGGACCGGCTGGTCTTAGTGCAGGAATTTATGCTGCTAGAGGAGAATTAAAAACAGCTATAATTGATATCAGCATGCTTGGCGGTCAGCCTACTAATTATTTGGAAATAGAAAATTATCCTTCTTATTCTATGAGTGGTGGGTATGAATTGATGGAAAAATTTGAGGAGCATGCTGATAAATTTAATGTAAAAAAATTTCCATTGGAAAATATTGAAAACGTAAAAATTAAGAGCAAAGAAAAATTAATTGAAACGCAAGATAAAATTTTTAAATCAAAAGCTACAATTTTAGCTACTGGGGCAAAAGCTAGAAAACTTGGCATTCCTGGAGAAGAAGAATTTGCGGGACGAGGTGTAAGTTATTGTGCAGTATGTGATGGAGCTTTTTTTAAAGAAAAAGTTATATGTGTAATAGGTGGAGGAAATTCTGCTATAGAAGAAGCTTTGTATCTAACAAAATTTGCTGCTAAAGTTTATGTAATACATAGAAGAAATGAATTACGTGCCGACAAAATTGTTCAGCAAAGAGCTTTTAAAAATCCTCAAATAGAATTTGTATATGATTCTATCCCGTTGGAAATATTAGGTGAAAATACTGTCAGTTCAATTGTTATAAAAAATTTAAAAACTAATCAAGTTAAAGAAATTAAAACCAATGGAGTCTTTCCTTACATAGGTTTTTCTGCAAATGCTGAATTATTTAAAGATAAATTAGCAAAAGACGAAAACGGTTTTATTATTACAAACGCTAAAATGGAAACTTCTATTCCTGGAGTTTATGCAGCAGGTGATTTACGTAATACTCCGCTAAGGCAAGTAATTACTGCTGCAGCAGATGGAGCTATTGCTGCAACTTTTGCAATAAAATATATTGAGGAGTCAAAATAAATATATGAAAAAATTTTTTCTTTTTATTATGACTATGTTTGTTGCTTTAATGTCAAGTAGGGCTTTAGCTGTCTATGGGCATTTCGATGAATTTGAAAATGATACTCAAAACTTGAATAAAGTTAATTTGATAATTCCTAAGGGCAGTTTTTTCAGAGGATTTATAGGGCAGACAATATCCAGTGAATTTAACAATAATGGAGATGTTGTAAAAATACTAATAACTTCAGATTTTTCTTTAAATGACAAAATTATTTTGCCTAAAAATTCTGTTTTTGTTGGCACAATTAAAAATCTTGAAAAAGCTCAGCAAGGAAGAAACGGTTTTTTCTCTATTGATTTAAATTCTTTGATATTTCCTGATAACAGACAATTTTCGGCAAAGGGATATTTGATAGCTAACAACAACAGTAGAATATTTGGGGGAGAATTTTCTAAACGTTCTGGTTATAAAACTACTCTTCATAGATCTGCTTCTTTTGGTAACAAAGGTACATTGCAATTACAACAAAATGGACCTCGTACAATAGGAAAAGAAACAAAAATTAATATGGGGCAATTTGTTACAATTGTTTTAGAAGAACCTATTGAAATAAATTAATTTTGGTTTTCATTGTGCGCTTGTTCCAAGTCAATTTCTTGTGGATTTGTTTTTTTATTCTCTGTTTCGTTATTTTCTTGAATGATAATTGGTTCAGGTAAAATAGCTTTGTCTATTGACGAAATAACTTCTTCTTGTTCGTTTTCTTCAGCTCTTCTTTCTAAATAATCTTTTGCCATTTCTATGGATGGATCTTTGGGAAATTTTTTGATAAATGTTTCTACAAGTTTTGCAGCACTGTCTACTTCTCCTATTTTGTCATAAGCAAAAACTAGATTTAAATATGAATCAGGTATATCTGGAGCTATTTTAATCGCTCTTTCATACATTTCAATTGCTCTGATTGTTTCACCTTTACAAAATAAAGTTAATCCATATTGACTGCAAGCTTTGTGAGAATTGGGATTTTGGTTAAATAATCTTTCGCAATAATTTACTGAATTTTCCCAGTCTCCCATTTTTGCGTATATAACCGCTGTTTTGTAAATTAAATTTTCGTCATTTGGGTAAATTACCAGTAATTCTAAGCATAAATCTAACATTTCATCTAACATTTTAGGAGAACCTTTTTGTTCAAAAAGTGGATCTAAAATTTCAATGTAAAATTTTTTATAACCTGTTTTTTCTGGACTTATTTCTATTGCTTTTTCTATATACGTTTTTGCTTTTTCGTAATTTTTTTCCATTCCAAAAATATAACCAAGATTGAAAAGAACATCTGATTCTTCCGGATATGTTTGTAAAATTAAATTAAAATGTTCTTTTGCTTTTTCGTAATTATTTAAGCACATTTCTACGTATCCCAAATTGTAGATTGTATCCACATCTCTTTTGTTTAGTTGTAATGCTTGATTGAAAGCATCTTTTGCTTGGGAGAATGATTTTAACTTTAGTGCGCAAAGACCTAAATTATAATGAGCTTGAAAACGGTCAGGAAATCTTGAAACAGCTAATTTGAATTTACCTAAGGCTGATTTATATTGTTTCCTTTTATATAAATCCAGTCCTTCATTATAAATTTCATTGAAATCAAAATCATATCTCGAAAAATACCACATAACAATTCCTGCTGCAGTGGTAATAATTGCGGATATTAGTGAAAAACGTAAAAATTCTATCATAATTTATTATAAATTTTTAAGTCTATGATCAGGACTAAGTATACTGGTTATTCTCAATCCGAAATTGTCTTCAATAACTACTACTTCACCATTTGCTATAAGTTTTCCATTAGCATATAACTCAACAGGTTCACCTGCAATTTTATCTAATTCAATAACAGAACCTCTTGCAAGTTCTAAAACTTTTTTTATTGGCATTTCTGTTCTTCCAAGTTCCACTGTGAGTTTTAACTTAATGTCCATAAGTAAATCAAGATTTTTTCCATCACCTGTAACTTGTGGAGCATTATCAAATGACGAAAATCTGACAGGTTGAACGGTTACAGGTCCATTTTGCGCATAAGCATCATTAATGTTTACTCCTGTTTTAGACGTATCAGTGTATCCTTTTAACATATTATAGTTTGGAATTTTTGCTTCTTTGAATTTTTCAATTATATCAAATGCTAAATCCAGAGATATTATTTGGTACAAAAAACTTGTTTTTTCCATTCCTAAATCAAGATTATAAATTATTAAAATAATAGGGCAATCTGTTAAAGAAGAAGATACTTCAAGCTTTTTACCCTTTTGCTTTTTTACAGAAGGAGAAAGTGCTCCTATTTTTGTTTCTAAAAAAGATGTTAAACTTGTAGTTATCTTTGTGGAAAATTGCGTGATTATTTCAGAAAAAGCACTAATTTGTAATTGTCCAAGTTGAGGATTATCTCCTAAATCCTTTAATTCTGCTCCCATTACTGTATTTGCAAAAATTGCGGCATCTCCGTTTTTGAAAAATAGCAAATTAGTTCCCTTAATTCCTGCTTCAAAATTAATTTCTGCCGAAATACCTTCGCCAAGTTCTTCTACAAATTTATTTATATTCTGCTCCTCTTTTATATCAGCTATTGAAATATTGGTATTTGTATTTAGTAGCATAGAGAAAACAGAAGCACTGTTGCAAATAGTTTCTTCTAAAATATCTCCCAAAATTTGCAAGTCATCATTCCTAATTGAATTCAGTTCCAAATTGCTAATTAATTCTTTAAGCAAATCACTACTCATATTATCTCCATTCTTTTAGTTAAATTTTTTTTTCATCATATATATCCGTAATTTTTACTGCAAGATTTTTTTTGAAAGTTCCTGGTCTTGCATAATATTTTTTTTCTCCATTTATACAAACAAGTAAATTATCATTTACTGTTGTGTCCAACTTAAGGACATCTCCTTCTTTTAAATCAATAAAATCTTTTAAAGATATATTAGTTTCCCCAAAATTAACATTTATGTTAACATTGGCCTTTTCCAAATGTCCCAACAAATTTTCTTGATCTTCTGGGGTAGCAACAACTCCTTTTGATTGAAATATATGCTGAGAACTTAATTGACTTAAAACAGTTTCTAAAACAGGATAAGGAAAACATAAACTTAGCAAACCTGCTTGTTTATTAGATATTTGAACTTCAAAAGTAATTAAAGCTACAATTTCCCCTGGATTACATACTTGTATAAAAGAATAACTATTGTCTATGTCTATAACTTCACCTTTTACAGGAATAATATTTTTCCAAGCAACTTCGAGAGATTTTATAAATCTTTCAAGAACTTTTTTGGCTAAAGCTTCTTCTATATCTGTAAGTTCCCTTGGAATATCTTCTCCATTACCTACTCCTCCTAGCATACGATCTACTATGCTGGTTATTACTTCATGGCTTATCCCTGTTAAAATTTGTCCATTAAGTTTATCTAACTCTACAATTCCTATGGTTAAAGGAGATGGCATTGAGCGAGTAAACTCATCATATGTTAGTTGGTCGACAGAAATAATAGTAATTTCTATAGGCATACGTAAATATGCAGCTAGTACTAATGAATATTGGCGAGAAAATTCCTTGTGAATGTCTTGTAACGCTCTTAAATGGTCTTTTGAAAATTTGTCAGGTCGCCTAAAATTATATAATTTGTATCCTTTTTTTTCATCATATAAAGAAAATTCTTCAGGCAACATTTGGTGTCCTGAAATTTCAGAATCATGCCTTATTGACTGGATAAGTTCATCTTTTTTTGACCAGTCCACTTCATTGCTTTGAAGGACATTTAAAAGATTATCTATTTCATATTGTGAAAGAATATCTGTTTCTTGATTCATTTTGTTCCTTATTGTATGAAAAAACTTCCAAAACTAACTCTGAGAACTTCCCTATCTCCTTCAAAAATAGCGTTTATCGCTTCTTTTATCTGTTCTTTTGCTAATTCTTTTCCTGGAGTTGTAGCTAATTCTTCTGATGTTTTGCTTGAAAGAATTGAAATAATAGAGTCTCTAATTGATGGCTTGTATTGATTCATTTCTGCTTCTATTTCTGCCATAGGATCTGCAGGGGAACCACCATGTCCGCCATGGCCTCCTTTATTTGATGCTTTGGCTTCTGCTGCAAGATCACTATCCTTTTTGCTTAGTTCTATAGCAACATTAACTTTTAAAAATTTTCTTGTGTTTGGATCAGAAAGATTTAATATAAATTCACCTAAATCCAGAATAATACCTCTTTCTGCTGCTATTCCTTCTTCTTCATCTGTTAAGGTTTCTTCTTCTGATACAGAAGATAAAGTTGCAAGCTTTTTGGACAATTGTGTTAGTTTCATATCTACAAGAAAATAATTTGTAGCAATTACAACTAAAACAGCAACAGCCACTATGCTTATGGTAGTTAGTAAAGATGTACCGCCACTTTGTGAATCAACTCTTACAGTTTGCTTTATTTCAAAATCATCCCCTTCTGCTCTGGGCTTTGCATCTTTAGGTTTTGTTGGGTTTGCCATTTTTAATCTCCACTTCTTAGCTATTTTTTAATTATACCAAATAGACAATATGTTTAACTGCATCATTTAATTGATAAATTACAACTTTTCTATTTAAATTATAGCCTCTTTTCCTACTACATACAAATATTTTACAATATACTCATTTGATGTTTACAATTTGTAAAAAAAAATTGAAATTGGGCAATTTTTTTGAAAAAAAATTTTTTTTATAAATAAATATTGTAGATAGAGAGGTTTTTTATATGTATGCTGAAGACGAAGAAATTTTTAGGGAAGTTGATGTGTTGAAAGATCTAGCAATTAAATCACAACAAATAAAAGCTAGTATTTCTATTAAATTACTAAAACATAAACTAAATGAATATTTAAGTTACAAAATTGCTTTATAAATATAAATTGCAATAAAATAAAAACCCCCTTAAAACTAAGGAGGTTTTTATTTTATTGCTGTTGTGAACTTATTTTAAAGTAGGCTGCTTTTTAGCATCAGTGGCTGGCATGTTTTGCCAATTTGCTGCCATAATTTTCTTGAAAGCTTTTAATGCCGTATCTTCAAGTTCTCCTAGCTCATCTGCATTCATTATTAGTTCTCTTAAAGGCATAAGAGCTCTTGTATCTCTTAAAACACCTAAAGCTGCTGCTGCTCCAGCTCTTACTAATTCATTTTCTTCTGACCTTTTTAAAACCTCAATTAATGCAGGAACTGCCTCTGTATCACCTAACTTCCCTAATGAAGTAACTGCATATATTCTAACATTTACCCATTCGTCGTTTAACATTTCGATGATTGGCTTTACAGCTTTTTTGTTTCCAAGTTCTCCTAATGCTCTTGTTGCATCACATCTTACATTAACTTTATCATGTTTAAGTGAAAGAATTAAGGCATCTGTAGCTACTTCACCTATTTCAATAAGTGCATCAGTAGCTGTAATGCAAACTTGACTATTTTCATCACTCAATGCTTCTACCAATGGTTCTACAACAATTTCTCCGCCTAATCTGCCCAAAGCTCTTGCTGCACGAACACGTACATCTACGTTTCTGTCTTCTCTTAATGATTCAATAAGGGGTACGGTTGCAGTTGAATCGCCTAATTCTCCTAAAGCTCTTGCTGCGTATAAACGTACAGAACCATTTTTATCTTTTTTTAATACGTCAATAAGTGTTTCTACAGCTCTTAAATCTCCCATTTCACCAAGGATACGAGCTGCATTATATCTAACTTTTTCAGAATTACTTGTTCTCAATTCAAAAATTAGTTCATCAAAAGTTTTTTTAGACTGTTTTTTACGACTACCTACACTTAAACTCATGGGTTTCCTCCAACTTAACAACCTTTTCATCGAAAAGTTTTACTACTGCCTTCACTTAGTAATATAAAAACATGTTACTCTAAAAAATTGCCTTTTTTACTAAATGAAGTTCGCTCAGATTTATTAAGTGTACTTTTTACATTTAATAAGTGAGCGATTTTTATATTAACATATTTTTTAAAAAATTGCACTACTTACTTAGAAAAAAACACATAATTGTTTTTATAAAATAACATCTGTTTTTTGCCTTGAGACTATAACTAAATGTTAAAATTTGCAAATAATTTCTTGTCTATAATTTTTGAAACTTTAACTTCTATTATATTATTACCTATGTTTTGGTCACTTTCAATTATAAACTTTGTATAGTTTCTTCCTACACCTTTGTATAATTTGTCGTTTGTTTTAGAGTTTTCAATTAAAACTTCTTGGCATGTGCCTAGCATAGATTGCAAAAAAATTTCCTGCTTTTCTGTTGCTATTTGCTTAAGAACTTTTGCTCTACGTTTCTTTTCTGTTTCGCTAATTTGGCATGACATTTCTGCTGCTTTTGTGTTTTGTCTTTTTGAATATGGAAAAATGTGCATGTAATTTATTGGCATGTTTTTTAAATTTTCTATTGTTATTGCAAAATCTTCTTTTGTTTCTCCAGGGAAACCTACTATAATATCTGCTCCAATATTTAAAGATTTAATATGTGTAGTCAAATATTCAAGTTTTTTTATAGTTTCTTCTATTTTGTAGTGCCTATTCATATTTTCTAAAGTTTTATTTGTGGCACTTTGTAAGGAAATATGTAAATGATTGCAGACTTTTTGAGAAGAAATTAAATATTCAATCATTTCTTCATCTAATTCAGAAGGGTTTAATGAACCTAGTCGATATCTTTTTAGTCCTTCTATCTTTTCAATTTCTTTCAGTAAATCAATAAGTTTTCTTTTAGGATTTAAATCTTTCCCCCATAATCCTAAATGTATGGCACTCAATACTATTTCCTTGTATCCGTTGTTTACATAATTATTTATATTTTCAATAATGTTTTCCAAGTGACTACTTCTGCTTTTACCTCTTGCATAAGGAACTATGCAATATGCACAAAAACTATTGCATCCATCTTGTATTTTTAATGTTGCTCTGGTTCTTTTGCTTGCTTGCAAGGTAAATTCGTCAAAATTTTCTTTTTTTAGTAAATTTTCTGCCTCGTATTTTGTATTTTTGTTTGAAATATATTTAGTTATGTTTAATTTTTCACTGTTTCCTAAAACCATTTCAATGTCGGGATTTTGCGATAATTCTTTTCCTTTTACTTGTGCCAAACAACCTGTTAAAATAATTTTTGTGTTTGGCTCTATTTTTTTTTGTTTCCTAATAAAATACAATACCTCATCATCTGCATTTGAAGTTACTGTGCAGGAATTTATAATTGTGTAATCAGATTTTTCATCTTTTTCTTTTTCTACAAAGCCTATTTTTTTTAACTCTTGCGATATATAATCTGATTCTTGACGATTTGTTTTGCAACCAAACGTGTATATCTTAAATGTTTTCACTTTATTTCTCTAAAATCTAACAACAAAATTATAGTAGAAAAAAATTTATTAAAAAATTTATTTCTTATATTTTATTCAAAAAAGTACTAATTATTTGTCTTTGATTTTCTGTTAATTGAGGTTCAAGATTAATACTATCTGTATTTTTGTGGTTATGTTTTAGTTTCTTTCTGGTAAAATGAATATTAAATGCTGGAATGCCCCACCCTAAAAACATTGTTGCCAAAATTATACTTGCAAGATTAGGAATGGCTTTTAATTTTTGGGCTGATTGTACTAAAGCATTGTCTACAGGAGATAATGCTTTTGTGAGAGCTTCAAAGGCATTTTTGATATTTTCATCTTTTGTTGTAGTGGCTTGCTTTAAGGATTTTAATAAATTGTCCGAAGATAAATTATCCCCTGAGATAATTTTTAAATTTTCTATTGATTCTTTTCCCAATTTAGAAAAAGCTTTTAGTACATCGCCCCCTCTATCTACAATATTTTGAGCCATTGTGTATGCCTTTTCCGGCATTTTGTCTGCTTTAGAATATAAATTTCGAAGGTTTTCTAAACTGTAATCTTTTAATGAGAAAAATTCGCTATCAGCACTTGCTGTTGGGATTTTGCTTATTTTATCTAAACCTTTTGAAATCCAATTCTTAATTACCGGAACTGCAAAAAAAGTTGAACCAACTGTTATGCCATCTCTTGTTAAAACTTCTCTTCTTTCGTGTGAATCTCGTGATTTGTAAAATCTTGCACCTAAAACGAATACCATTGCTATCAAAAACAATGGAATTCTGTCAAAACTGCCTTTGTTAGTCATTTCAAACGTTTGGCTTAATTTTTGAGGAATAAATGCTCCTGCTTTTTTTGCAGCTTTTTGAAGAAATGATTGGTTATTTAATGAACGAGGAGAAACATCTGGTATGATTTTTAGCATTTTTTATTCTCCTTGCTTGATTCATTCAAAAGTCCATTAAGAGCTGGATTTGTTTTTGAACGTTGATAAATTTTGGGAATAATAGATAAAAATGCTGCTAATGCTGCTGTTCCGCCTACGCATAAAAGTCTGCGCCCTTTTTCCCTGTATTCTGTAAGTTGGTCAATTATATTATTCACATTGCTTTTTATGCTTTCTGCGCTTTTGTCTGCTAATTCGTTTAATGATAACTTTGTTGAGGGGATAATGTCTTGCATGTATTTTCTTGCATCTTCAAATAAATCTGTTGCAGAAGTTTGGTAAGTTTTGTTGTCAAAAACTATGTCTATACTATGCGTGTTCTTTTTGCCATTAAAATAAGTTGTGTTTATATCTGCTATTACGTCAGAAAATTCTGTGGCTGATTTTTTTAAGTCACTTTTTGAATTTTGGGAAATAGATTTTTCTAATATGTTTGTGAAACGCTTTTTGTAGCTGGCAAGTACGTCATCTCCTTCTTTTATTATGTCCTTTAATTTAGGATGTTCTTTGAACAAATTATCAAACAATTTTGATGCAAAATGTTTTTGGCTGTTAATTAAATCTGAATCAATAATTTTTTTGCCCAAATCTTTTGCAGTTGACTTAAATATTGTTTTAAATTTGTTCATTACATTAGAATTTATTTGAACCCCTTTTCCAAGAGCTTTTCCTGCTAAAATAACAGCTCCTATGGGTATAAGAAATAAACTCGGACCTGTAATAAATTCTCTTAAAAATTCTTCTGTCCCAGCTTGATAATTTAAATGCCCAAGTTCTTCTTTATTACGTTGAAAACCTTGGTATACACGTGGTAAAACAAGTCCTATCATGTCAAGTAAAACAAATTCTGCAAAAAATCCTCCTTTTTCAAGATGGTTCATTGCCCATTTATTTGCATTAGCAATAGAACTTCCTATACCTTTAAAGTTTATCTTGTTTGCAGATTTTGTCTTTTGTAAATCTGCACTGTAGTTGGAAATCTTAACTTGGTTGACCTTCATGACCTTACACAAAAACGCTTCTTACAATAGTTACAATATATATGAAGCAAAAAAATTGCCAAAAGTGTATATTTTTTCATTAATTTCTTAATAATTTTTTACATGAAAATAGACTTTTTTATCTTTTTTGTGGGGTTGTTTGCATGAATTCAAATCGATATTTCAATTTTTCATGTAAGCTAATAACTTGCTATGTTTTGTTTCTAATGTCGTATTTAGTATTCAATGAATTCCCAAGGAAGTAGTTGATTTTTTGTTTTTAATGTATTGCAATAATATGTATAATGAGGAATTTTTTCTTCTTCTTCTATTTTTTCATTGTATTTTTTCATAAATCTTTTGTATTCATGTAATATGTTTTTTATTGGAATGTTTTTCTCAAAAATATGTTGTAAAAAATAACCTACTCTTCTGTCTCCTAAGGATACTAATGTATTAAAATAATCGTTATTTAAAATTGGCATGCTTGTATCTATTCCGTTTTCCGTAAATATTTTCTTTATTTTTTCTAGGTATTCTTTTAAAGTTGCGTTGTTTTGTCGCTTTTCTCTTTCGTATGGAGTAGCTGGTTTTGGAATAAAAGTGCTTATTATGTGATTAAATTTTATCGTTTGATATTTTTGAGCAAGATTAATTGAAAATTTTATGTATTCTTCTATATCTTTTGAAGTTTCATTTGGTAAACCTATCATGAAATATAAATTGAATTTTTTTATACCTTTTTGTACGTAAAAATTAATAGTCTCAATAATTTTTTCGTTTGATAAATGTTTGCCTATGTTATTTCTTAGTTCCTCTGAGCCACATTCTATAGCCAAAGAAATTGTCTTTTCTTCTAACAAATCAGGTAAATATTTAGCGTGATGTTCAAAGCCTAAACTAGAAAATTCAACTTGGAAATTTCTTTTGGTCTTTAGTTTTGAAAGATACAAGCAAATTTCGTCAAAATCTGGATGAAGAGATATCATTGCACCTATAAATACAATTTTTTTTGCGTGCTTAGATGCTTTTTTAATTGCCTTTTTTATGTGCTTTAGTTCATAAAATCTTGTGGGTTGATTTTGCCAATGTGCTGTACAAAATTTGCATTCAAATGGACAACCTCGAGCTAATTCTATAAATACTGTGTTGGAATAAAAAGTATTTTCTGAAATAATTGGAGAGTACAAACATTTGGAAGAAATAGTTGTCCTTTTTTTTACAAATCTTACCGTGTCATTTGATATTGGAATAAATGATTGAATTTTTTGGTGGTTATATTTTGTTTTGTACAAACTAGGAACGTATATTCCATTTACTTTTGAAAGTTCTTTTAAGATTTCAGTTTTAGGTTTATTCTTATTTTTGATGTATGTTTCTGTAATTTCTTTTGCTGTGCCTTCTCCGTCTCCTATAATCATAAAATCAAAAAAGTTTGCAAATGGTTCAGGATTGGAAGTGATAACAGGACCTCCTGCAAAAATAAGAGGAATTTTTTTCTTCCTTTTTTGAGCGTTTAAATTGAAACCATATTTTTTTAGTATTCTTAATATTTGTAAAATATCAAGCTCAAAAACACAAGAAAAGCCTAATATATCCAAATGTTTAGGCTCAAATGCAAGCATTTTGGAATTTAAAAAGATTCTTTGAGCACATACATGTTCATTCTTGTCAAATTCTTTAAATAAAGATAAATAACCTAATACGGACATACCGTAATAATAAGTTGAAGGGTATGATAACCCTACATTTATGGTTTGTCCCTCGTTGGGATTTTTTTTATACAAATAAATCTCATTCATAGGAGGATTATATCATATAGCTTAAAAAGTTAAAGAGTTTTTCCTTGAAATTCTTTTGGGATAGTTTTTTCAAGATATTATTATTCATAAAGTTTATGTTTTTCTTTGCGTTGGCTTTTTTTTACAAAAATTGTTATAATTCTTCTGGGTAAATAATTTGTGAAATTTTATGGATTTTTAATTTATGAAAAATAAATTGGCTTTTACTTTAGCAGAACTTTTAGCAACTTTGATGTTAATTGGAGTTGTTGCGGCTTTAACTATTCCGTTTTTGTTTCAAGAATTTAGTAAAGAAAAGTGGACTGTAACTTTTAAGCGTTCTTTTGCTGAAACTTTTAATGCCTTAACAAGAATGGCTTTGGAAGAAGATTGTAACAAAAGCTTGACTTGTACTCATCTTTTTGATGATGGACAAGCCATATCTACTAAAAATTTTGGCGATGCTATGACTTCTGTAATGGCTGTAGCTGAAAATTGTGGCACTAAAACAGGTAGTAATTGTTTTTCGCATAAAGTAAAAGTTGGTTTGTCTGGCAATAAAGAACAAACTTTAAAAGAAACTATGAGCGATAAAGTCAATTTTGCTGAAGGCTCTGACTTTGAAACAGGATTTTATACCTTTAGGACAGTTAGAGGTGTTTCTTATGCGGTATTGAGTTTTGGGCTTAAATGTCTTAATGAAAGAACTGCCGATAATGCCCAAATGATTGATGCTTATTTAAATGCTTATGTGAATGATAAAGATAATCCTTCTAATCAAATGTTAAGTTTGTGTGGGTTTATTGTTATTGATGTAAATGGCCCTCAAGGCCCTAATGTTTGGGGAAGAGATGTTTTTGGAATGTGGATTACCGATAGAAGTGTTCTTGGAGTGTATCCTTTTGGAGGTGAGTTTGACAATGCTTTTTACAATAAATGTAATATGCCAAGCGAAGATGATGCTCAAGATACAAGAGGTTGTGCTGCTCAATTAATACAAGATGGATGGAAAATGAAATATTGATATGATGGATTTACGTATTGGACAAGGCTTTGATTTACATAGATTAGTTGAAAATAGAAAACTTATTTTAGGTGGAGTTGTTATTCCTTGTCCACTTGGTCTTTTAGGACATTCTGATGCAGATGTTTTAACTCATGCCATAATGGATGCTATTTTGGGGGCTCTTAATCTCGGCGATATTGGCTTGCATTTTCCCCCTTGTGATCCGCAATTTAAGGATATTTCAAGTATTAAACTTTTGCATTTTGTAAAAGAATTAATAATAGAAAAAGGTTATCAAATTATTAATATAGATTCTACAGTATTGGCCGAAAAACCCAAGCTTCTACCTTTTATTTCCGAAATTAAAAATGTTTTGGCAAATGAGTTAAATATTTCTATAGATAAAATTTCTGTAAAAGCTACGACTACCGAAAAATGTGATGATGTTGGTAAAGGGCTTGCTATAGCTGCAATGGCTGTAGTTTTACTTGCAAAATTAAATTAATTCTACGAATTCTCTTTGCTTTTGTTAAATAGTTTCACAAGTTTATCTGCTGTAGGTGTTGCTAAAACAGGTCCTAAATATCTAAAAGCAAATGTCGTTGTAAGTAGAGAACGAGCACATTTCCAAGCTGCTTCGTAATCATAATTTAATTTGTTTTTCATTAATCCTGAATGAGTTTTCTTCAATGCATCAAAAATTGGTGCTGAAGCTCTTTCAATACCTTTACTTGCAAGCAAAGAAAATATTGCTACAACTCCCATATTTGTACATAATGCAGGTTTTCTTTCCGGATCTATTTCTTTATTTCTTATAGTGTTCCATATATACAAACAACTTCCTGCTATTGCCGAAATTTGAGGCAAATTACTTGCAAAAAAGTCATTATCCCATTTCAAAGAAATTTTTCCAGCTTTGTCTCTTGATAAAACTTCTATTCCGTATTTTTTAACTGTATCATTGCTTAATAAGTGCTTCATTCTGTTGGCAAAAGTTTCAGAAAATGTTATTTTGTTAAATATTTTTGATAAAATGCTTGCAAGTGGCTTTTTGTAACCTTTTTCGTATATCTGCTGAGGTACTCCTAATATTTTTCTAATTCCTCCCGAAAAAGAAACCTGCTTAGATTGAAGAGCAGGTTTTTTATTAAATGTTTCGAATATACTTTTATTTATTCCATTAGAAGATTCAAAATTTTCACTTTTATTGCGCAATAATTCACTAAATGAAGGTGCCGGTATGTTTTCTTTCGGTTTTTCTTTGCTTTTATTCTTACGATGATTAGGAAATACAATTTTCATAATTTTAGGAATTGCCCATATTGTTACTCCGGCAAGTAGAGGAAATAAGATAATTTTACTTGTCCCGCCAATTAAAAACTTGGTCTTGTCCGCACCTGCAGAACTTTTTAGTTTGTATGCTCCTTCTTTCAAAAATTCTAATGACTCATTCACCAAATATTGTTTGTTTGGTGGAATTTTAGAATTTTTTACCGCATCTGAATATGAAGAATTAATTGCTTTTGAGAATTTTTCTGTTAAATCAATTAGTTTTGTTTTTTGAGCATTATCATCACTAAGCAATATTTTGTCAATTAATTCTTTCGCTCCCCCCTCTTTTAAATGATTTTTCATAAATGCAAAAATATTAGTTTTTTCATTTGCTATTTCTTTTTGAAAAATAGCTCTGTCAGGTATAATTTTGTATTTTAGCAACTCTTCAACTATATCCTTATTTTGAGGATTTTCGTAGAAGTTTTTAAAAGCTGTTTTGACATTCTCGCTGTTAACATCTATTAAAATATTGTCGAGAGCTTTGGTAATTGGATCAAAAGCAGCAAATGCAAATGCTAAACCTGCTATTCCGCTTGCTATCGATTGGGCTGAAGCGTATTGCTTATCTTCCATTTTTGCCCCAGGTGTAGCTAAAATAGTCAAAGGTCTTGCAGTACATGTTATTCCAAGTGCAATCAGTGCTTCATACAATCCAGGATTTTCAATGGAAATTTTTAAGAGTTTATTAAAAGTACTGTTCTTTAAAAGTTTTTGTACTTTTGGATTCGCCACTAGTTTGTTGGCTACTTTTTCGGCAACTTGTTCAACTCTTCCCGCAAATTTAGGTGAAAAAGAATTGCCTAAGGTACAATAACTACTTTTTGCATTGCTTTCTCGCAATTTTGTCGGGTAATTATTAATATTGTCGTTATAACTGATTTTCATTTCTCAGCCTAATACCACCTACAATTATTTTAAGGCAAAACATGTTTATTTTTGCTAATGTAAACTTCATTTGATACAATTTGTTACGTTATTTTTTTGTTGTTCTTTTCAATCCGTATCTGGAGTATTTTCCTATTAAATCTTGTATTAGTTTAGCTAACGTTAATATGTATTTCTATTTTTTCTTGACCTTGTTATTTGATTAATCTAATTTTTGCTAAGTTTCTGTAAGAATTTTGCTTGAAAATAATATTTTTTGTTAAATTTTATTAAGTTACTATTGAATAAATTTTTTATCAGGTTTTAAATAATTGATAAGTTTGTGGATTTTTTTATGGTTTTAGCAGAAAAAGAATTAAATAAAAATTTGTTACAAAATTTTGTCAAAATTATTGAAAATGACAAAAAAAGAAAGATTCCTGTTATTAAATTTATTAGGGAAGGCTTTATTTTCAATTTGGCTGCTAAATTTGCAAAAGATAAACATAAAGTTAATTTTATTGGTATTACAGGAGAATCTGCTTCAGGAAAATCTACTTTTGTAAAAACAATTACAAAAAAAATAAAAGAAATTGAAAATATTAAACATAAAAATTTGTTGAATTTTATAAGTACCGATAATTATTTTAATGATATATCTGAGAAAATTAAAGAGCATGGATCTTTCGATAATTATTTGAAAAATGAAAATTATAATCCTGATGCGCCAGAAAGTTTTAAGTTGGAATTAATGAAAAAGCATATTTTGGCACTTGCGCAAAAGAAAAATGTTTATATTCCTGAATATAAAATCGATGGTACTGGAATTAGTTTGGATAATGCTATTTTAATTGAAAGTGCTCCTATTATTATTTCTGAAGGAATAGCTGTCTTTTATCCTGCTGTTAGAGATTTGTTTGATATAAGATTTTATGTTGAAGTGGATGATGAAATAAGGTTGGATAGATATATAAAAAGAGCTGTTCAATTTAGAAATCAAACTGAATTAGATGCAATTAAACAATACGAAACTATAAATAAATCTGCCAAAATATACTTAAGACCGCAAAGAAAATATGCAGATGTAATTATTAATGGTAACGCTCAAATAGATGATTTTGCAAGAATTGCAGAAGATTTTGGTAATTGCTTTTAAAGATTATTTTTACCTTCTGAATTGTACATTGTTTTACGTTTAGATATTATTTGGTCTATGTTTTTGTCAAAATATTCTGATTGTAGTAATTTGTTTGCTGTTTCAATAATTTTTTTTAGTGCTTTTTGTATATTTTTTTTGTTGTAAATTAGCATATCTTTTGCCATGGTTTTGTTAGACATTGCCAGTCTGGTTGTATCTCTAAAACCACTTGATGCAAGTTTTAAAGTTTTATTATCATCAATTATTGATAAAATTAAGCTTTGACTCAATAACATTGGCGTATGACTTACTAAAGCAACAGATGTGTCATGTTCTTTTGCTTCCATTATCAAAGGTTTGGCTTCTATAGACAAAATAATATTTTCTAATAATTTTACTTCGGTATCATTTACAAATTTTGAAGGAGTTAGAATCCATTTTGAATCCTTAAATAATTCTGCATCTGAATGTTCAAAGCCACTATGTTCTGTTCCTGCCATGGGATGTGAACCTATGAATTTGCATTTTGTTTTTTTCTCAATTTCTTCTAAAATGTTACTTTTTAAACTTGCAGTATCTGCTATAATCGCAGTTGGATTAATTTTACATATTTTCTTAATCATTTCTATTGTTTTGGAAATAGGTGAGCAGACAAATACTAAATCGCAGTTTTCTAAAACATAAATATCAGAACTGGCTTTATGTCCATCCCTTTTTATTTGCAAAATAGTTTCTTCATTTTGTGTATATGCAATAATTTCTTTGTAACCTTTTTCTTTTAAGCTTTTATATATTGATCCTCCAATTAAGCCTAATGATGCTATACCTATTTTTAAATTATTTTGCAATTGTGGCATGTTTGTTATCCCAATCAAGTCGACCTATTATTTTGTTTATGTCAATCATCATATTTGTGAATTGTTCAATAGTCAAGCTTTGCGCTCCATCTGAACTGGCTCTGTCAGGATCGTGATGAACTTCTATCATTAATCCGTTAGCACCGGCTATTAATGCTGCTTTCGACATAGGTTCAATTAAATACCTCCTGCCTGTTCCATGACTTGGATCTACTATTACAGGAAGATGTGAGTATTTGTGAATAATAGGTACTGCTGCTAAATCTAAAGTATTTCTTGTGTATGTTGAATCTATTCCTTTTACCCCTCTTTCACAAAGAATTACTTGTTCATTTCCTGCATACATAATATGTTCTGCAGCTAAAAGAAATTCTCTAATTGTTGCTGCAGGGCCTCTTTTTAGCATTACAGGTTTTCCGTATTTTCCTGCTGCCTTTAAAAGCTTAAAATTTTGCATATTCCTTGCACCAATTTGAATAATATCAGCAAATTCTTCTACAAGTGGTAAATCAAGTGTATCCATAACTTCTGTTACAATTAATAAACCTGTTTCCTCTTTAGCTCTGGCTAATAATTCTAATCCTTTTTCTTCTAAACCTTGAAAATCATAAGGGGATGTCCTTGGTTTAAAAGCTCCTCCTCTTAAAATTTGCGCCCCAGATGCTTTTACTGCCTTTGCAACAGCAAGTAAACCATTGTAGTCTGCTTCTACACTGCAGGGACCTGCCATAATAACAGGTTTGTTTAGTCCGCCTATTTTTACTCCATTCGAAAATTCAATAACTGTATCATCTTTTTTTGATTCTCTGCTTGCAAGTTTAAATGGTTCTTGAATTAATTTGACTTCTCTTACTCCTTCAAGCGAAGCAATGGATTGCGGTTGAACTAATCTTTTGTCTCCTATTGCAGCTATAACTGTTAAAACATCTCCAAGGTTCATGTTTATTCTGAAGCCGTTTTCTTCTAATTTATTTACTACTCTGTTAATTTGCTCTTGTGTTGCTTCAGGTTCCATTATGATAATCATTTGTTTTTACCTTTCTTTTTTTGTTTCTTATGTAACAATTTTTACACAAAATACTTGAAATTGCATTTGTAAAAAGTTACAATTTATTAACAAATTGGCAATTCTTATTTGATTGTTTTTTTATTATATATGTATGTAATAAAAAGGGGAATTTGACTATGATTGAGAACGAAGTAAAAAATGAAACTAATGTAGCTATAAGTACCACTTCTAATAAAGCTACTTCACCTATTTCACATTCTTATAACAAAAAAGATTCTGGAAAAACTAATTCTTTTTTAGCTTGGCTTAATGACGAAGATACTGTAGAAGAAAAAAACGGAGCTGTTTCAGCTAAAGTTGCTTTAGTTAGTTATGCAAAAGGTTTAATTGAAATAGTAAAAACTCTTTACAAAAAACCTTTGCTAAGTGCTTTGACTATTGCAGTTGGTGCTGGCTTAACTTTTTATGCTCAATTTTCTGCTCTTGCAATTGTAATGAGTTTGTCTGTAATTGCAGGTGTTGCAGGTATTGTTTATGCTACCTATAAAATTGCTAATCCCCAGTCAAGTATTACTACCAAACAAGCATACGAAGTTTTAGGTATTTCAACATTTGTTCTTGGTCTTGGAATTTATGGACTGTTAATGTAACAGTTTTATATAACAAAACAAAAAAGACCGTGTTTACGCGGTCTTTTTTGTTGTAAAAATTTATTCAAATAAATTGTTTAATCTTTCTTGTATTTCTGCAGGATCAATTTCATTTGTTATTTTATTTATATCTAGTGCAATTTGGTATAATCTGGCTGCTTCCATTTTATCTCCGCAAACTACCATAGCCCTGCCTAAATTGTAATAACCTAATGCGTAATTTGGATTAGATTTTATTGCTTCTTCTAAACAATCTATAGCTTCTTTTACTTTGCCTAAATCATCTAGATATAATACTCCTAGATTGTTGTATGCAATGTCATAATTAGGATCAAATTTTATCGCAAGTTTGTATTCTTTCATGGCTTCATCTATTTCGCCTTTTCCCCAAAGTAAATATGCTAAGTTACAGTGAAGTCTTGCGTTATTTGGATCTAATTCTAATGCGAGTCTATAAATCATTTGGGCATTATTATAATCACCTTTATCGTAAAAAACACTGCCTAAATTAATATAAGTTTCCATGTCATATGGATTTAATTGTTGAGCACTTTGATAAGCACTTATTGCTGCGTCATAATTTCTTTTGGCTTCATGTTGTATATGTGCAAGTAGTTGAGCAACAACACTTGTCCAGTCTTTGCTTGGGTTAAGATTTATTGCCATTTGATAATATTTTATTGCCTCATCTATGTCACCTTTCATATACAAAATATTACCAAGGTTACTGTATAAAACAGGAAACCTAGGCTGTAAATTTATTAATTTTTTGTATATATCTATAGCTTTATCATATTCTGCAGTCTCTTCGTATAATTGACAAAGTGCTTTGAATGCTAAAATGTGAAGAGGATCGTGCCAAATTGCCATTCTGTACTCATTTATTGCCTCTTCATATTTGCCAATACTCTTGTAGGCATTACCAAGAACTATATATAAATCTAAAAAACCTGGAGCTTCTTCCAGTTTATCTGTGTATAATTCTATTGCAGCATCTATTGCTCCAGTTTTTTCAAAATAAGCACCTTTTACAAATGTCGGATAAAAATTTATTAGATTTGTAATTCTTTCTTTTACAGCTTTGAGAGCTTCTTTATCAAAAGGTAGTTGAATTATTGAACATATAAAGTGATAAAAAGCTTTAAACCCAATATTTGGGGGATATGCCAAAATGCCCTTAGGATATAAAATTTTACTCAAAATATAAGCAATATAATGTGCTCGAGAATTATTAAAATGACTATATTTTATTGAAAGAAGTAAATTTTCGTAAGATTCGTGGAGCGCATCCTTTTTGGCAAGAATTTTGGATTTTAGGTAGTAAGCTTCTTTAAAATCATTTTGATTTTTTAAAGCTATGTTTATCTGGTTTAAAGCTTTATCCATTTCGCCTTTTAAATAAAAAGCATAACCTATTTTGTAATGAGCTATTGCCGGATTAATGTTGCTTTCAAGGGCTCTTTGGTATTCAGTAATAGCTTCGTCTATGTATTGTTTAATATTGTATATATCGCGGTGTTTTTGTACGTATATGTCACCTAAATAAATATGCCATCTTGCATTTGTAGGATCACTTTCAATAGCTGTTTTGCATACATTTATGGCATCTTCAAGTTTCATACTGCGCTGCAAAGAAAGAATTTTGTTTTCTAAAGCTTTTGATATTTTGCTGTCTTGTGTATCTTTTAAATCCAACATATTTTTTATCGTAATTCTATCTTACTTATCATTATAATATTAATACGCAAAAAAAAGAACTATTAATTTGTAAATCTAATATGTAACAGGTCTCCGTCTTGAACTATATATTCTTTTCCTTCTAAGCGTGTTAGACCTTTTTCTCGTGCTGTAATGTAAGATTTGCAAGAAACAAAATCTTCATAACTTGTAACTTCGGCACGAATAAATCCTTTTTCCATATCAGTATGTATTACTCCTGCGGCTTGTGGGGCTTTTGCTCCTGCCGGAATTGTCCATGCTCTTACTTCTTTTTCTCCTGCAGTAAAAAATGTTCTTAGCCCAAGTAAATTGTATACTGCATTTATCATTCTTTCTACACCTGAGTTTTTTACGCCTATATCTTCTAAGTATGCTTTGGCTTCTTCTTTATCTAATTCTGCAAGTTCAGATTCAATTTGAGCACTTATTATTACAACTTGTGCATTTTGATTTGCCGCATATTTTTCTACTTGTTTTACGTAATTGTTTGAAGTACTTAAATCACTTTCTGATACATTCGCTGCGTAAATAATAGGTTTAGCACAAAGCAAATGCATTCCTCTCAAAAAAGGTTTTTGTTCTTCAGTAAAATCATTTTCTGAGAAAAATTTACCATTCTCAAGAAATGTTTGAACTTTGTCTAATACTCCTTTTTCAATTAATGCAGCTTTTTCTCCTGATTTAATATTTTTAGAAATTCTTTCCATACGCTTTTCTATTGAGCTTAAATCAGCTAAAGCTAATTCCATGTTGATAATTTCTATGTCGCTTATTGGATCAACTTTTCCACTGACGTGAACGGTATTATCGTCATCAAAACATCTAACAACTTCAATAATAGCATCTACTTCTCTTATGTGGTGAAGAAATTTATTTCCTAAACCTTCTCCTTGACTAGCCCCTTTCACTAAACCAGCTATGTCGCAAAATTCTATTGCTGTTGGGATTATTTCTTTTGAATTACATAATTTACTTAAAACTTCTAATCTTTCATCGGGAACAATTACAACTCCTACATTTGGTTCAATTGTACAAAAAGGATAATTTGCCGATTCTGCTTTTTTTGAACATGTTAAAGCATTAAATAAGGTTGATTTTCCTACATTTGGCAATCCCACAATACCTGCTCTTAACAATTTTTAGTCCTTTCTCTTTATTTTTGCCCAAAATAGTGTTAGTATATTAAATAATGTACACTAAGCATATTTTTTTTGGAAGAGGCAAATGGAAGAATTACTGGAACATTTAAAGGAATTAGGGTTTAATACTTATGAATCAAGGGTTTATCTTGCTCTTTTGCAATTTGGAAATTCAACAGGATATGAAGTAAGTAAAAATTCAGGAGTTCCTCAAGCTAGAGCTTATGATACTTTAAAAGCACTTGAAACTAAAAAAGTTGTTGTTTCAACCGGAGAAAAACCATTAACATATATGCCTGTAGATCCTAAAGAAATTTTGGAAAGATATAAAAATAGATATAAAAAATCAATGAGTTATTTAAAAGAAAATTTATTAAGTTTTTCAGGTGATTATGTGGAACCAATTATTAACATAAAAGACAAAAAGGGTGTTTCTGATAATATTACCCGTCTTATAGAAAAAGCCAAAAAAGAAATTTTAATTGAAGCTTGGGATGATGATTTTCAAAAATATGTTGGAATTATTAAAGATGCTTTTGATAGAGGTGTCGAGGTCAAAGTTGTAGGTTATAATAATTTAAAATGTGATTTTGGTTTGGTTTACCAACATAGTGGAGGAGATTTTCTTGAAAAAACTGTTGGCAAATGTTTTATTATGGCAGTAGATGATAGAGAAGGTTTAGTTGGTATAGTCAATGAAGAACAAGGAATTACTGATGCTGTTTGCACGAAAAATAGTGCACTTGTTTTTATTATGAAAGAATTAATTATTCACGATATGTTTCAAATTGATATAGAAAATAATTTTGGTGCATCCTTAAATAAAGTATATGGAAGTAATCTTATAAAATTAAGAGAAAAACTTTTAGGAAAAGATTTCAAATTAAAAATGCATTAAACTCAAATACTCAAAAATTCCTGTAATATAATCAAATAAAATTACAGAAATCTTTTAACAACAAGAACAATAAAATTATATGTAACTTGCTATCATATCACCCATTTCTGAAGTGCCGACAAGTTTTTTTCCTTCAGACATTATATCTTCAGTTCTGTATCCTTCTTTTAAGACCATTTTAACTGCATTTTCAATTGCATCAGATTCTTTATCCAAATTGAAACTGTATTTTAGCATCATTGCAGCCGAAAGAACGGTAGCAATAGGATTAAGTCTGTTTTGCCCTTTGAAATCAGGAGCACTTCCATGTATAGGTTCATACATAGCTACACCTTCTGAAGAAAGACTTGCACTTGGCAGCATACCTAAAGAACCTGTAAGCATTGAAGCTTCATCTGATAAAATATCTCCAAATAAATTTTCTGTAACAATTACATCAAATTGTTTTGGATTTCTTATTAATTGCATAGCTGCATTATCAACGTACATATGAGAAAGTTCAACCTCAGGAAATTCTTTTGCTACGCGTAAAACAACTTCTCTCCACAATCTTGAAACATCAAGTACATTAGCTTTGTCTATTGAACATAATTTTTTACGTCTTTTCATTGCTACTTCAAAACCTTTTCTGGCAATTCTTTCTATTTCGCTTTCTGTGTAAACCATATTGTTGAATCCAATTTTTTCGCCATTTCGACTTTCAATTCCCTTTGGCTCCCCAAAATATGCTCCTCCAACCAGTTCTCTTATTATCATAATGTCCACACCTTCGACAATATTTTTTTTGATAGGAGAACATTCAACGAGTTCTTCGTACACAAATGCCGGTCTAAGATTTGCATATAATTTTAATGCTTTTCTTATTCCTAACAAAGCCTTTTCAGGTCTAATTGATGGATCTAATTTATCATATTTCCAATCTCCAACAGCTCCAAGATATACTGCATCTGAACATTGGGCAAGTTGAATCGTTTCATCAGGCAAGGGTGTTCCTGTTTGATCAATTGCTACACCACCTATTAATCCTTCTTTAAATTCAAAAGTATGCCCAAATTTATTTGAAATTGATTTTAGTGCTTTTAAACCTTGAGCTATTACTTCAGGACCAATTCCATCTCCTGGTAGTACTGCTATTTTAAAATTCGACATATTTTCTCCTTAATAATTTACTTAGTTAATTTTAGGTACTTTAAAAAATCCATCCTCTTCTTCTGGTGCATTTTTTAACATTTCTTCTCTTGTAAAATTTTGTTTTATTTCATCTTCTCGCATAACATTAGAAATTTTGATTGAATGTGCCATTGGCTCAACTCCATTCGTATCAACTTCGTTAAGCTCATTTACATATTCAAGAATTGAACTTAATTGAGGTGCAAATTTTGCCTTTTCCTCGTCTGTAAGAGCAAGTCTGGCTAATTTTGCAACGTGTTCAACTTCTTTTATCGTAATCATATTTATTTCCTCACTATTTTTTCCCCATGATATAGAAAAATATTTATGAAAGCAAGAAAAGATTTTGGCAATTTTTTCTTTACTTGCTATTAATATATTGGTAGAGAATTAATTTTAGAATACACAAAATGTACTTAAGTAAATTATCAACTAAAATTTTTAATCCTAAAAATAATGCTAAAATAATTCAACTCAACAATGACAAATTTTATTGTACTTTTGGCAATAACTTAAATGATTCTTATTTTGCAGAAGAATTTTTTCCTGAACAAAATCATCAAACCAAAAAACACCCCTATAATTCTTCAAATAAAATGGATATATTAAAAGAAAAATGGGCAAATACTCATTTTTTATTAAATGATGCTTCAAAAAATGTTATATTGAATAATTTGTCAACAAATTTTGATGTTGCAAAATTACAACTGCAAATTGCTGATAAACTGCTTGTACGAAAAGATTTTGTGCCATTTAAAATTGAAAATTTTTTCTCGAATATTCCAAATGATGAAGATTTGGCAAAAAAAGAACTTTATTTGGCGCAAAAAATATTGAAAAACAAAGATGTTAATTTTTATTATGTGATAGAATTTTTACCTGAGTTATATGATATTCTTGAAAATAAACAAAGTTTATCGGAACTTAGTTTAATAGAAAGAAGAAAATTATTGGCGGAAATGTTTAATGTTACAAAAGAAGACAGATTATTGGAACATGTACCTAAAAATATTAAAGAAGTAATGCCTCTTTTCCCCGCAAATATAAATGAATATCTTAACTTTATTCCTGAATTACAAAAGTCTTTGGGGATTAACATAATACCTTTTTCCAAAAAACAAATTAAATTATTTGCAAATATTTTGAGAAATTTTTATGATTTAAATAATGATTTTAGAAATATAGATTTTGATAAAACTAAAATTAATTTAAAATTTTCTCGAGAAGATTTTATAAAGGAAGTATATGCAAAAGTTAAAAATCTTTCTCCAAGTGAAAGAAACATAGTTACGGATTATTTTGGTTTGCATTTTGATTATGATGAAAAAAGAGGGCTTCAATTATATGGATACCCCGTAATTACCGCTGATGATAAAAAATTAGCAGTAATGCAAAATCCGACTCTACAAAATATTATTTTGGATTTAAAACCTGTGGTTAAAAAATTTGTAAGTGAAAATAAAGTTATGGTAATTGGATTTCCTAAATTTTCACAACAACTACAAGAATTATACAATCTATTCCCTGAATTATTGACTACAGTTGGCAAAAAACAACATGGATGTCATTCTTACAGTGTAGATGTACACACATTAAAAGTTATACAAAACATAATAAAAGATGAAAGATTTTCCACATTATCTAAAAAGGATAAAAATGTTATTTTAATTTCAGCTCTTTTTCACGATTTAACAAAAGCTGAAGGGATAAAAGATAAATCACATCCGTATAATTCGGCATTTGATACTGAATTAATTTTGAGGAAAATAAATTTGTCAACGGAAAAAAATAATAAAATTTATGCTTTAATTAATTCTCACGAATGGTATGGAGATTTATGTAAAATGTTTGCAAAATACAATAATATTGGAGATTTAGTTTTGCAGAAAATAAATTTGTGCATTCCTAAAGAAATTGAGAAAAAAATAAAAGAAGTTGCATATGAATTACGTATAAAAAATACTTTTGATTTAGCCAAAATTTTTACTAGGTCAGATTTAAAAGCGGTTCAATGTAATGATTTGTTTTATGAATATTACGGTCAAAATTTAAATAAAATTTCTAATTTGATAGACAAAAAAATTTATCAAATACAAAAAAACACTATATTTCTTCCCCAAATAAAAATCTTCCCTAAGGCCTCAGAACTTGTTTCTGACGGAAATATTATAAAAGAAGTTATATACAAAGGCATAAAAAATAAAATATTGTTTATCGATAAAATTCCGGATCATTACAAGTTAAAATTTATTTCTAATGGGCAAAAACGTTTTTTAGATTTTGATAATTTTGCTGTAATTGTACATGCCTTAGACAACCAAGAAAGTCTTGCTACTGCTGCTACTTTTGTTGAACGTTCAAGTAAGAGTTTATCCTCTGCAAGTTATTTGTATCACAAAAAAGGTTATAACAATTCAACATTTAAACCTCAAGGAATTATTGTAAATGTTTGTACAAATGATATTATTGCAGGAGAAAATCAAGATATTGCTTCAGGGTACGGTAAATCTAAAGATGATGTTTTCAAATATTTATTTAGTGATGAAAGTGTCCGAAGCTATTTTTCTAGTAAAATAAAAAACAAATTTAGTTTTACAAATCAAAATTATATAGAATTTGTTAATAAGTATTTGAATATGTCCTTTGAGGATATCGCTAGAAGTAATTTTGAAGATGCTGAAATTTTAAGAAAATTATTTACTGAACTCTTACAAAATAGAAAACATTCAAGTAAATATAATGAAATTCTTGTTTCCAAATTTAACAAAATACAAGCTGTTTTTTATACAGGAAAAACTACACAAGAAATTCCCGAATATCTGAGAAAATTTGCTATGGATAATAATTTACCCATAATTTATTTTGAAAAATAATTATTTTCTTGCAGATATTTTTAGCAAATTTGATGCTCTTTTTAAATAACTAATAGCTGTTTGTTTTCTTTGGTCATTGTATTTGGAAAAAGTTTTAAAAAAAATGTCGTTTTGCTTTATTAAATCATTAATAGTTTCAATAGATCTGTTTAGTTGTGCACTATTTGCCCTGAAAATTGCTGTGTTTGTTGTAGAAATCATGTCATCTATTAAGTTTTTTTGTTCTGCTTTTAGGTCTGAATTTGTTTGTTTTATTGTTTGTAACATTATTTTGTAATCTTCAAGAATTGCAACAGCTGCTTTTGGAGTATTATAAGTTGGGTCTAATGCATTTTGGGAGTAAACGCCGTAATTCATATAATTGGCTTTTTCATTATCCAGTTGAGCCATTGCAAAAAATGAAATTCCTGAAAAGCCTTCTTCTCTTATTGCTGCAATTTGTTTTAACATTGAAATTTCATCTACGTGTTTAAGCGCAATTCCAGGGTAAATTAAGCAGGCTCCAATTTGAGGTCTTAAATAAAACAAATTTGTATTTAAAGATTCTAAACTTGTAGAATATGACATAGGAGTAAGTGTGTCTATGTATGAATTCATTATCCAATTTTCCCAGTTTTGCTGAATTGAATTTAATCTATTAGGTTGTGATTTCGAAAATATTGAAGCTGAGATTTTTAATGAAGGTTTAATTCGTTTTGTAGATACAGACAATTTTTTTACAAAGTCATTTATGTTGTTTTCTTTCCATTTATTCCACAAAAAATTAGTTTGATAATTATTTTCGAAAAGTTTTTCTCCTGTTTTAATAGCAAATTGTTCTGTAGAATTATGATTAAATCCCATAAGATTATCATTTCGTTGAAATGGATATCTTATGTAGTCTAACTGAATTCCGTCTACGTTATAGTTTTTTACAATTTCATTGGCTAAATTTATCAAGTAATTTACTCCTTCTTTGTTTGAAGGATCTATCCAAAATTCAGGTTGGCTTTTGGGCCTAAAATTGCCATATTCTCCCAAAAGAGCCCATCTCATATTTCTTTCTAAAATGGGGCCTACATAATCATCTTTTTGTTTTAGTAGTTTATTGTGCCTGTCATTTCCTACTGCAAAAATCCATATCCAAGCGTGTATTTTAATTTTTCTGGCATGAGCTTCTTCTACTGCCCAAGCTAAGGGATCTCTGCCTATTGTTAAGGGATTTTGAACTCCTATTTTTGTAGGATATATTGCATAGCCTGCATTAACTGTTTCTAGGTATACTGTATTAATTCCGCTTTTTTTTAGTTTTTCAAAATATTGAGCCATTTCATTTTGATTTTTTATTGATACTACTGTTCCTCTGTCAAACCAAATACCTCTGTTTTCAGCAGAAGCAAGATTGTTTGTTCCATAAGTGCCTTCAAATACATTGTCTTGAGCTGTTTTTATGTATTTTGTGTAAGACTGAAAATTATTATTTTTGAAATAATAAGAAGCTAAAAGTTCATTGATTTTTGATAATTCAAGATTTTGTTGTGCGGATGAAATATCTTGGGAATAATTTATAATATTATCTTGATAATTTTCTATGTAACTTCTGCTATTTTTTAGTTTTTCTATATCTTCTTCATAATTAAAAAGGGGATGTAAAAAAGGAGATTTTGATTTAGCTTGTGGTAAAAGTTCTTCAAATAAAAATTGCATACTTTTTTCGTTGAATTTTTTTTCTCCATCAATTCCCCATTTCCAAGCAATCATAGAGCCTTTTGAGTTTAAACTTATAGCTGTTTCGTGTCGCTCTATATCTCCAAAAACTGCTAAATGAGAAGTTTCTGGGTATAATGTAGCGTAAACAATTGGAGAATTTTGTTTTAAATTATTGCCATCTAATGTTCTTTCTACCCAATTTATTTCAATTTTTTCATTGGAAGATTTTATTTTTTCTACATTTACGCCAATAAGTTTACAAAGTTTTTTGAAAATTTTTTCTTCGTTTTGCGTATTTGGTGTGATTAAAATTATTTTTCCACCATTTTTAATATATTTAACAATGTTGTTGTAAGTGTTATCGCTTATATTTGTGTATTGGCAAAATATCAATAAAGGAGTATTCTGAGGATTAAGAGTAGACAAAGAATTTTGGGGAATTTTTAGTAGTTTATTGTTTGGTGTTTTAATAGATAAAACTGGGCAATTAAAATTTTCTTCAGTTTCCAAAACACCAATTTGATGTGAAAAAACCTCAAAAGTAATTGAAAAAAATGATATTAATAATACGGTAAATTTTAAAAAATTTTTCATGACAAAATTATAGCTTAATTTGCTTTCGGTGTATATTGTTGTAACGTATCATAATATATTGCATGGCTCCCAAAAATGAGTTAAAATTTTCAATATGAAAAGGGTTATTTTAGTAGTTATTGATTCAGCTGGAATAGGTGCAATGCCTGATGCTTCAAATTTTGGGGATTTGCCAATTTGTAACACAATTGCAAATGTTGCAAGGGTTTCAGGTGGTTTAAATTTACCTGTTATGCAAAAAATGGGACTCGGAAATTTATGTGAAATAAAAGGAGTTCCTGCTACAAACACTCCAATTGCTTCTTATGGAATTATGCAGGAAATATCTTTGGGAAAAGATACTACTACTGGACATTGGGAAATAGCCGGATTGATTTTAGATAAACCATTCAAGACTTATCCAAATGGCTTTCCAGATGAGTTAATTAATTTATTTGTTGCAAATACTAATTGTGGAGGAGTTTTAGGAAATTTGCCTGCTTCTGGAACTAAAATAATTGAAGATTTGGGAGAAGAACATTTGCTAACTGGTTATCCTATAATTTACACCAGTGCGGACAGTGTTTTCCAAATTGCTTGTCATGTAGAAAAAATATCTTTGGAGAAATTATATGAATGGTGTGAAATTGCTCGAAAAATATTAAATGAAAAATACAATGTTAGTAGAGTTATAGCTCGACCGTTTGAAACTGTAAAAGGAAAATTTAAAAGAATATCCGGAGCCAGAAGAGATTATTCAGTGCCTCCACCTTCTGATACGATGTTGAATTTAATTGAGAAAGATGGCGGAATAGTTTATGCAATAGGTAAAATTGAAGATATTTTTGTAAAATCTGGCATTACTAAGGCTGTTCATACTTCATGTAATAAAGAAGGTTTAGAATTAACATTAAAAGCTGTTGAGCAAATAAACACAAAAAAAGAACTCATATTTGTTAATTTAGTTGATACTGATATGTTGTATGGGCATAGAAATGATGTAATTGGATACAAAAATGCCCTGGAAGAAGTTGATACATACTTGGCAAAAATTGTTTCGGTTATGAAAAATGACGATTTGTTAATAATTACAGCAGATCACGGGTGTGATCCAACTACTCCTGGAACAGATCACACAAGAGAACAAGTTCCTATAATTTGTTATGGCGAAAATTTTATTTCAGGTGATTTAGGAGTAAGAAAATCATTCGCAGATATAAGTGCTACAATTTTGAAATATTTTGGCATAGAAAATAATTTAAATGGTACTTCTTTTTAATTTTTCTATTATAATTTTTTTATGAATATTTTTGTAACTTCTATTGGTGTAAATTCAGGAAAAACAGTTTTTTCAGCAGGTATTGCAGCTGTAATGCAAAGCCTTGGATATGAAATGGCTGTTTTTAAACCTGTACAAACTGGTTGTAAATATGCAAATGACAAACAATTTTCTCCAGATTTAAATTTTGTAAAAAAAATTGATCCTAATATAAAAACTTATTCAACATACAATTTTAAACAAAATTTCATTCCTGCTATAGCAGCTGAAAATGAAAGAATTAAATTTTCTATGGAAAAAATTATTAGAGATTTTAATACTTCAAAAAAAGAAAATGATATAGTAATTGTAGAAGGTACTGGCGGACTTATGACTCCTTTAGCAGGAAAGATTTGTTTAGTAGATTTAGTTTTAACGCTAAAACTTCCTGTAGTAATTGTAGTTGATGTTGAAGGTGATTTTGTTTCGAAAACTTTATTGACTTTAAAAGTTGCAGAAAGCTATCGATTGGAAATTCTTGGATTGATTTTAAATAAATATAATCCTGCTTCAAAAGACGATAATTTACATAATGAAGTAAAGCTTTTGGAACAGATTATAGAATATGATATTTTAGGAACTTTACCTGATTTAGATGTTCTTAGAGAAGGTATTAATCCTGAAAATTTAATTAGTGAAATTTTGCAAAATATAGATATTTCAAGAGTTTTAAATATGGAAATTCCCAAGCTTGTTTTTTAAAAAATTAAAGAATAATTGACAAAGAAAATTTTTAAAATAGAATATTTGTATAATCCAATTTTACTTCGGTTTTTATTCAAGAATTTGGTAAATTGATTCTAAATTTTGTGTAGATAAGTAATTTTGGGGGATTAGCTCAGTTGGTAGAGCGCCTGCTTTGCACGCAGGATGTCAGGAGTTCGAGTCTCCTATCCTCCA
>CASDUJ010000031.1 GCA_949283935.1 uncultured bacterium | reverse complement strand
AAATTATCAAAATTCTCTCTATAAATTTCATAATATTTTTGGAAACGCTCGTTTGTATAATACTCTCCATGCGTTGCAACTGTCATATAATAAGTAAAGAATTTAGACCCACTCTCACTTGCACCTGTCATTTCCTCTTTAAAGTAATCGAAAAACTGAGTTTCAAGACTCCAATCATTAAATTCAGTTGATATATTGTCAAAATCAGCATCTTCAATAAAATATAAATTTTGAAAGCCCATATTTTTCATAACTTCCTTTCTATTGTAAAAGTCACCAGAATAGCTATGAAAATAGTTTGTTGTGTAGCCTAAATCATTAAAAAGATTTGCAAGTGAATTTTTAGAAGCTAGCGAATCACTTTCTGCGTTATAAATTGAATCATTTGGCATAAACCCTAAAATTGAAATTGCCTCAGAAACATTAGTTTGATTTTTGCCATAAAAATTGCTCATATAAATAGAATTACCATTTATAAGTTCCCAAAGATTTGGTGTATTATATGGGTCAATTGCAAATGAATCAAAACTTTCTAAACATATCATTATTAAATTATCACCAGCACAAATAGCATCTTCATTGGCTGGTATTTGTCCATCTTCATAGTATTTAAGTAAAAAATTTTCATCATAAGAGAAATTTTTTAGATAAGTATTGTAAAAATTATTGATATAAAACCCATAAAATCCAAAGTTTTTTATAGACTTTGTTGTACTTGAAATATTTCCAGACCAAAAAGATTTAGCGGAAAAGATATTGTCTGAATTCTTTTCAAGATTAATATATAATAGTTGAAAACCAAATAAACTAAATGAAAACAAGATTGTTAAACCACAAGTTACAAATGTAAAAGCAACTCTTTTTATTTTTGTTAATTTAATCTTTTTCTTAATTAAAAATTTCAAGCTTATTAAAATAGGTATAACTATGATAAAGAAAATCAAATAAGTCTTTATCATATCAAAAGGCAAATAATAAATCTTGAAAACAGTAAACGCATCTTTAACAAGTGACAACATATTAAATACAAAATAATCATTAACAGTAAGTTCAAGAGTAAGCTCCAATATACCCAAAATCATTTGAGGTAATAAAAATAGGCAAAAGAAAATATTTGAAAGCCAATTTTTAGGAATTAAAAATAATATTCCTGCTAAAAATAAGAAAATACTCAAGTCAAAGATAAAATATTTTGGTAAAAAACTACCAAAAATCACATAAAGATTTATAATATCTAATACAATGGCACAAAAAACAAAAAATATAGATTTGACTATTCTATACAATTCAATACTGTCTTGTTTAGTATTTTCTTTTTTCGTATTTTTGTCATCTTTCTTTTTATTTTTCACTAATTGTTTTTCTTGTGCTTCTTTTTCCCCGTTTATTTCTTCCACCTTTTTCTCTCTATAAATGATTATAGTAAAATTTTAACATTGATTTTAAAATTTAGCAATTTTTTTTTAATCAATTCTTCAATATAAAAGATTTTTAATACTTCTTTTTTAAACTTTCGGAAGCCTCTATCATTTGAATTTTTAATGCAAATTCACACCCACAATAATTTTGTCTATAAAGACCATTTTGCTTAGATAGCTCTACACTTTGTTTATAACCATCGTGTTTTTTAAAATTGGCGACCAAAAAAGGAATATCATATTGCTTTTCTAGTGCAGTGCCAATTAGATTTATTAAATCAGAATTTTTATGTGGTGAAACAGTTAATGTGGTTCCAAATAAATCATATTTTTTTTCTTTGGCAACTCTTGCAGTTTTTTCAAGCCTTAGTTTAAAACATACGGCACATCTAGCTCCACCCTCTCTTTCTTTTTCTAGCCCCTTTACTGCATCATAAAAAGACTGACTATCGTAATCACAGTCAAGCATATCAATTTTAATTTCAGGTCTCTTACTATGTAAAATTTCAATATATTTTTTTTCTTCATTTTTGCGTTTAATATACTCTTCTGCTGGATAAATATTGGGATTATAATAAAAAATAGTAATGTCGTACTCATCTTTAAGTCTTTCAATTACTGCAGTTGAGCAAGGAGCACAGCAAGAATGAAGTAAAATTTTTTTCTTTTCTTCCATACTACATTTTCTCAGGAATATCAAAAGCCAAGACGAAACTTGCCTGTTTAATAACTTTTAAAACAAAGTAACTTAAAGCAATGTAAGAATTTCTAAGTTTATCGTCTTTTTCAGTCAATATTCTCGTATCATTATAAAATTTTGAATAGCTCGAAGCAAAGTCAAAAAGTGAAGCACAAATTTGACTAATTGAACTTGTTTTGTATGCCTGCAAATAACTTTCCTGTAATTTTAAAAAGTTAATCGCTATTGCTCTCTGATTTTTATCTGTAATGTCTATTAAATTTAAATTCTCATAAAAATTAATTTTATCGTCAATTTCAGCTTTTTTAAGTAGTGAATTAATTCTTGCACCAGTATATTGAATGTACGGACCAGTTTTCCCTTCAAAAGAAATAAATTTATCTAGATCAAAGACATAGTCTTTATTTGGATCATTTGATAAATCTCCAAATTTAAGAGCCGCAACCCCAATTTTAAGTGCAAGGTCATCATTGCCCACAATCCCATTACTTTCAAGTTTATTACTTGCTGATTTTTGTATGAGATTTATAACATCTTCAAGTTTTATCGTATCTCCTGACCTTGTCTTAAAAGGCTTGCCATCTTTCCCATTTATAGTTCCGTAGCCCACAAACTGCAAAATTTGATTTTCAGGAGAAATCCCAGCCATTTTAACTGCCCTAAAACAATGTTCAAAGTGTATATTTTGTCTTTTATCTACAAAGTACATAATCTTATCAGGGTTAAATTCCAAATTTCTCTGATAAATTGTTGCAATGTCAGTTGTATCATAAACATCTGCACCATTACTCTTTTTTAAATAAACTGGTGGCATTGGATTTTTATAAAGTTGAGGACTATTTGGATTCTTTTTAGGTATCGGAATGTTTTCATTTTCTTTTGCGACATCAACTACGAGTGCTCCTTGATATTCTCTTGTTAACCCCTTATCAATAAACATTTTAATGACAGTATCTATATATTTATCAGAAGTGCTTTCACCATACCAAAGGTCGAAGTAACAATTGAGCTTTTCATAGTTTTCTTTAATTTTTTCAACTGAGATATTTCTAATGTATTCATAAATTGACCAATAAGGCTCTTTATGGCTCTGAATGTATTTTGTGTATGTTTCAGCCTTTAACTTAAATTCTGCATCTTCATTTTTTCTCTTAGATGCTTTTGGGTATTCTTCGTTTAGTGTATCAAGTGTAATTTGCCTATTTTGTTTATTTGAATCAAAATAACCATCAACATATCCGTCATCTTGAAGCTGAGCAATGGTAAGTCCCATTTGAAGTCCCCAATCACCAAGGTGTGTGTCAGTTATTACATTATTTCCTAGGAGTTTATAAAGTCTTGCAAAACTCTCTCCAATAATTGGAGAACGCAAATGTCCAATATGAAGTTCTTTTGCAACATTAGCCCCACCATAATCCATAATAACGGTAATTGGCTTGTCCACTTTTTCAAGATTTAACCTTTCGTTTGAATTCGCCTCATTTAATACTTTTGATAAAATCTCATTTTTAATTTTAAAGTTAATAAAACCCGGTTTTGCAAATGAAACGTCGGCAATGTCTTGAACAAGATTTGAAATTATAGCAGTCGCAACAACTTCAGGACTTGAATGGACTTTTTTTGCAATCATAAATGCAGAATTGCACTGATAGTCTACCTCGTCTCCCTTATTTGAGAATGCCAGTGTCACATCGTCAGTATCATATCCCAAATGTCTAAAACTCTTTTCTAATGCTTCCCACAGTATTTTTTTTAAATTCATATTTTCCTCCTATTTTAACATTGCCCTTAAACTATTTAAAACTGCAAGTAAATTAACACCTACATCTGCAAATACAGCTAGCCACATTCCAGAAAAACCAAAGCCTATTAAGATTAAAATCAATGCCTTTATTCCTATTGAACCAATTATATTTTGAAGAACAATTCTATGTGTTTTTTTAGCTTTTTTTATTGCATATGCGACTTTGCTTGGTTCGTCCGTCATAATAACAACATCACTTGCCTCTACTGCAATATCTGTTCCAAGCTTACCCATAGATATTCCCACATTAGAATTTGCAAGGGGTGGTGCATCATTAATTCCGTCACCAACAAAGGCAACTTTTTGACCACTTTGAACTTTATCAGTTACAACCAAAACTTTATCTTCTGGCAAAAGACCAAAATAACAATTTTGTATTCCCAGTTTCTTTCCTATTGCCTTTACTGCATTTTCTTCATCACCACTACAAATTGAAATGTCTTTAATTCCCAATTTTTTTAATTTCCCAACTGCATTAGCCGAATCTTTTTTTATGGTATCTTCAATAACTATATAACCAATAAATTCTCCCTCGACTGCAAGGTATAGTACCGTTCCATTTTTGTTTACTTCAAAGAAATGTACGCCGTTTTCTTTTAAAAATTTGGCATTGCCAACAATTGTACTTTGCATAAAAATATTAGCTTTTATTCCCTTACCTGCAATTTCGCTGTAATCACTAACCCAAGCACTATTTATTTGTTTTTTTGTTTTATCACTATACTTTTCTAATACTGATTTAGCTATTCTATGATTTGAAAAACTTTCAGCATATGCGATTGTTTCAAGTACTTCCTCTTTTGTATGCTCCCCGTATGCATATATTTCTGTAATTTCAAAATTTCCTTCAGTTATTGTCCCAGTCTTATCAAAAATTACTGTATCTACTTTCGCAAGTTCTTCTACAAAAGTTGCTCCCTTAACTACTATTCCATTTCTTGCAAAAGATCCAATACTTGCAAAGTATGTTAATGGAACGGAAATTACCAATGCACATGGACAAGAAACCACTAGAAAGCATAGTGCCCTATATGCATATTCAGAAAAATTTCTAAATGCAGAAAAACTTGGTGGTACTATCATAATCAAAAATGCCAGTACTATTACAACAGGGGTATAAATTGAAGAAAACTTGGATATGGTTTTTTCTGATTTTGCCTTTGCTTCTGTTGCCTTTTCTACAAGGTCAACAATCTTAGAAACAGTGCTATCTGCTTCAAGTTTTTCGACCTTTGCTAAAAGAACACTAGCACCATTTATTGAGCCCGACAATATTTTATCACCGACGGTTACTATTTTTTCAAGAGATTCCCCAGTGAGTGCAGACATATCAAGATAAGATGTTCCCTCAACAATAACGGAGTCTAATGGTACTCTTTCGCCAGGTTTTATGCGAATTAAGTCGCCAATAGATAATTTGTCCAGCGAAACCTTAATCTCATTTTCTCCGTCAAATAGATTTGCATATGGCTGTTTTATTTCAAGAAGTGCAGAAATTGTTCTCCTTGACTTTTGTACGGCAAGATCTTCTAGTATTGCTCCAACACCATACAAAAACATAACTGCAACTGCTTCAACATATTCACCTATTATAAATGCACCTATTGAAGCTATACTCATTAAAAAGTTTTCATCAAAAATTTTTCCATTTAAAATATTTCTACCTGCAGAAATCAAAACTTTGTAACTAACCAAAATATAATCTGCCAAATAAATTATTACTTTTAGCCAAGTTATTGAAACAAAATAATTCAAAATAAGAACAATAAATGCAAGTGTAAGTTTAAAAATATTAAACTCCCTTTCCTGTTTTTCTCTTCTCGCAATATCTTCTTCATCTTCATAATCCAAAATTTCAATGGAATGGTCAAACAGATGAATTGTATCTTTTACCTTGGATAAAATTTGTTCAGGTTCATCAGAATCAATATGTAGCTTTAAAATTTTGGTAACAAAATTAATTTCCACTTGAACACTTTCGATTTGGTTTAGATTTTGCTCTAATGCAAGAGCACAACCTGCACAGTGTATCTTTAATAATTTAAATTTATAATCCATAATACCTTCCTACTTATGATAAGGCAATCCATTTATAATTGTAAATGCTCTATAAATTTGCTCACAAACAACAACGCGAAATAATTGATGTGGATATGTTATCTTACCAAAACTAAGTATAAGTGATGCTTTATTTAATATACTTTCAGATAACCCATTTGAGCCACCAATAACAAAACTTATCTCACTAGTTCCTGAAACTTGTTTACTCTCTATAAAGTTCGCGATTTCTGGACTTGAAAGCATTTTACCTCTCATATCTAAACAAACAATAGTGCCACTACATTTTTTTATTAATCTTTCACTTTCAATTTCATTTTTTCGAGCATTGTTAGTTTCTCTAGACTCTTCCTCAACTTCACAAATTTTAAAACTACAAAAGCGAGATAAGCGTTTAGAATATTCTTCAATTGCATTAGTAAAAAAAGCTTCCTTAATTTTGCCAACACAAACAATATTAATTTTCATACAATTTAATTATAAACTATTCCCTACTATTTTGCAATGGTTTAATTGTCAAAAAAGCCTAAAATTAAATATAATATTACTTCTTAAAAGCAGAATTTGATTTTAAAATAATTTATTATTGAATATAGTAAAAATACAACTTAAAAATTTTGTAACTAATTGTATATTAAGTTTTCTAATTAATGTTTTTTTACAAATTTTAGTAGTTTGAATTTAAAATTAATTGAATTATAACAAAATTATGTTATAATTAAAATAATAGGTTAAAGGAGTGGGTAATATATGAGTTATTTATCACTTGAAAATGTTTCAAAAGAATATAATAGTGATGCTGGCAAATTTTTAGCACTATCAGATGTTACTTTTGAACTTGAGAAGGGAGAATTTGTAGTAATATTAGGTCCAAGTGGTGCAGGAAAAACCACCTTGCTTAATCTTTTAGGTGGAATGGATTCAGTTTCAAGTGGAACTATTATTCTTGATGGGAAAAATATATCACATTTTTCTAAAAAAGAACTTACTCTTTATAGAAGAACTGATGTGGGATTTGTCTTTCAGTTTTATAATTTAATGCCAAACTTAACTGCCCTTGAAAATGTGGAACTAGCAACAGAAATTTGCAAAGATGCACTCTCTCCTGCTGAAATGCTTTCAAATGTAGGTCTTGGCGATAAGCTTAAAAATTTTCCTGCTCAACTTTCTGGTGGTGAGCAACAGAGAGTTTCTATTGCAAGAGCCATTGCAAAAAATCCAAAAATACTACTTTGTGATGAACCAACTGGTGCACTAGACTATGCAACTGGCAAAACAATACTACAACTTTTATATGACACTTCGAAAAAACAAAACAAACTCGTTATTGTCGTAACACATAATCAGGCTTTGAAAGATATGGCAGATAAGGTTATAAGAATTAAAAATGGAAAGATTGAAAAAATTGAAATAAACAGTAATCCAAAACCAATTATGGAGATAGAGTGGTAATATGAGAAAACTATCAAAATCAAACCTTAGAATGTTTTTAAAGCAAGCAACAAGATTTTTTACAATCGTTGCAATGGTTTTTGTAAGCATTGGTTTAATGTCTGGGATTGGTAGTGCAAAAGATAAAATTGACCTTGCTATAAATGAATATTATTTAGATCAAAATATTTCTGATTTTATCTTTATTAGTACAAACCAAACAGGATTTAGTAGTGATGAAATTCAGCAAATTAGTGATACTTTTGGAGAAGATAATCTGCAAACTAGTTTTTGTTTTGACACTACTATTGATGACAAAATAACAAGAATATACTGCTACGATTTAAACTCTCAAACTATAAATAATTTAGAGCTTATAAGTGGTAGATTACCTACTGCAAGCAATGAAATTGTAGTTGAAAGAAAAACAGATACAATACAAAGTTATGAACTTAATCAACAAATCAGCATTGATTTGCTGGGAATGGGACAAAGTGTAACTTACACTGTGGTTGGTATTGTACAAAATCCATTAATTTTAACGCTGAAAAATGAGCCAAGTTTTATTGAGGGTGAAAACATTGAAAATGTAATTTATATAAATAATTCATTTTTAGTCAATAATATTTCAGTTACTATTGAGGATCGTAATTTATTTTCTTCATATTCGCTTGCTTATGAAGATAAGATTAATGAAATTAAATCTAATATAAACCTAGAAAACACAGAAATCTTGACATTATATGAAAATAGTGGCTTATATTCAATGCACATTTATGCCGACAAAATTGGAAAAATAGGATTAATCTTTGACCTATTCTTTATGTTAGTTACTGCCCTTGTTATTTATTCTACTATGTCAAGGCTTATTGATGAAGAAAGAGGTCAAATTGCTTGTTTAAAAACGCTTGGCTATTCTGATTCAAAAATTCTTGGAAGATACCTAATCTTTATTTTACTAGCAACAATATTTGGCAGTGCGTTAGCATTTGCTATTGGTGATGGTTTAGCACGAGTTCTTTACTACGCTTTTAACATGCAATACTCTATGCCAGAATTTCCAATACAAGTAAGTTATATTTACTTCATTGTGGCAGTTATATTTATGTTACTCATCTCTTTACTTGTAACTTTTCTCTCAGGAAAGAGAGTTACTTCGACCCAACCTGCAATCCTTTTAACACCAAAAGCTCCAAAACCGGGCAAAAAAGTTATACTTGAAAAAATTCCTTTTATTTGGAACAAACTTAGTTTTAAATACAAATCAAGTTTTAGAAATGTATTATTATTTAAAAGTAGATTTTTAATGACAGTAATTTCAATTATTGGTTCAACTATTTTGGTTTTATCAGGTCTTGGACTTTTAGATAATGCATTAAAAGTAGAAAATTCAGATGCACTTGTATACATCTCAGTTATTCTTGTTGTATTTGCTGGAATACTTTGTGCACTTGTAATTTATAATATAACAAATATAAATATAAGTGAAAGAAATAGAGAGATTTCCACTTTAATGGTTTTAGGTTATAAAGATGGTGAAGTTTCTGGTTACATTTTTCGTGAAATCTATATTATGAGTATAATAGGTGCAATTATAGGACTTCCACTAGGCTATGCATTCCTTTCCTTCCTTTTTGATTATATTTCATTTGGTTCAGTTGCCGATGTTAATTGGTGGACATGGGTTTTAACTCCTATAATTACTATAATTTTTGCAATAATCTCTTCACTACTTCTTTACAGAAAAATAATTAAGACCGATATGAATAAATCTTTAAAAATATTAGATTAAAAAAAAAAGAACTACAAAAATTTGTAGTTCTTTTTTTGTATAGAGAAAACCACGTCATAGTGGCGTGGTTCAGTAGAGGTTTACCGATGAGAAAAAATCTCCTTTGTGTTAAAATATACTAGACCTGTCAGTCCAATAAAAAACACAAAGGAGATTTTATCTATGCAAAATAAGA
>CASDUJ010000030.1 GCA_949283935.1 uncultured bacterium | reverse complement strand
GGAGAAAGTGTTACAAAAGTATGAATTCTGGGGCGGTGAGCATTCTTTATAGCTTCGTAAGCTAAATTTATATCTTTTTCTACTGTTCTTGCTAAAGAACAAACTATTGTATTTTCGTTAGCAATAGAACTTAAATAATTGCAAGTTTCATATTCCATGTCACAAGAACCTGCAAAACCTACTTCAATAGCTTGAATTCCAAGTTTCATTAGGAGATTAAATACAAATTCTTTTTCTTGTAAATTCCAAGGTTTTTTTAAAGCTTGATTGCCGTCTCTTAATGTTGAGTCGAAAAAAAACGGTTTTTTGTTTGTTTCCATTGTTTAAACTCCTATTGTATTGGTGGTAAATTTACAGGTCTTTTTTCTGCTTTAATTTTAGCAGGGTAATATATTAAATCAGTAAGTTCTCTTACTGCCCCTTTGCCTCCATTATTTTTTGCTTTAAAATTACATATTTTTTTTATTTCTTCTATAGCATCATTTGGGCAAGCTTTTATTCCTACTTTTTGCAATATTAGCATATCTGGCAAATCATCTCCCATATAAGCTATTTCTTCGTATGTTATTCCCAAAATTTTGCGTAGTTCTTCAAGTTTATCTAATTTGTTTTTTACTCCCTGGTAAATATACTGAATACCTAAATCTGCTGCTCTTCTTTGAACTATTGATGATGTTCTTGCCGTTATTATAGCTACGTTAATTCCTATTTTGGTTAACATTGCTATTCCTTGACCATCTTTAGCATTAAAGGTTTTTATTTCCTGTCCGTTATCTGTGTAAGAAATAGAACCATCCGTGAGAACCCCATCAACATCTAGTCCTAAGAGTTTTATGTTTTGAAAATTTAATCCCATTTAAGCCACCCCCGCTTTTAATAAATCGTGAATGTGTATAATACCTTTGGGACACAAATTTTCGTCATTTACTAAAAGTGAGGTAATAGAATGTTTTTCCATAATTTGAAGTGCTTTTGCTGCTAAATCTTTTTCTTCTATAAATTTAGGATTGGCATTCATAACATCTTTGACAAACAATTCATTTGCATTTGCGTGTTTCATTATTGCACGTCTAATATCTCCGTCTGATACTACTCCAACGGTTTTTCCTTCTGTATTAGTCACTACGCCTATTCCCAATCGTTTTTCTGTAATGATTTTTATTGCATCTGTAAACTTGTCGTTAGCACTTATAACAGGAAGTTCATAATCAGAATGCATAAGTTCTTTAACTGTATACAAAAATCCTTTTCCTAAGGAACCTGATGGATGAAATAATAAAAAATCTTCTGCAGTGAAACCTCTTTTTTTAAGTAAACATACTGCTAAAGCATCTCCCATGGCTAAAGTAGCTGTTGTGCTTGCAGTAGGAGCTTTGTTAAGAGGGCATGCTTCTTTTTCAACAGTAACATCTAAAACTACATCACTTTTATCCCCAAGAGTCGAATTAATTTTCCCTACTATGGCTATTATCGGAATACCTATGCGTTTGATAATTGGTAATAATCTAAGCAATTCTTCTGTTTCTCCACTATTTGAAATTGCTATTACAACATCTTCTTTTGTCAATATACCACTATCCCCGTGAGTAGATTCTGCTGGGTGTAAAAAATACGAAGGAGTTCCTGTACTAGATAAGGTAGCTGCAATTTTTCTTCCTACTAATCCTGATTTGCCCATGCCGGAAATGACAACACGACCTTTGCAAGCATACAAAATGTTTATTGCTTGAACAAACGAAGAATTTAGTCTATTTGAAAGTTCTAATACGGATTTAGCTTCTATTTCAAACACTTCTTTTGCACTTTGTAAAATTTTTGTTTCTTCAGTTTGTTCTATAATTGCCATATTTCACTCCAAATGCTGAATATAATTATATATTATAGAACATCAATTATATTTTGTAAGTACTTTGCTGTAAAAATACGAAAATATTTACAAGTTTGTATTTGCAAATTAATTTGAAATTAATGTTTGTAGCTTGTAAAAAATTTTTTCTTTGTGTTATTATTTGAGAGTGAATAAAATTTTCCTGTAAAGGTGGTGTTTAATTAATGTCTGAAGTTAAAGTTGGTGAAAACGAAAGTATAGAAAGCGCTTTGAAACGTTTCAAAAAGAAAGTTCAAAAGGCTGGTATATTATCTGAAATAAAACGCAGAGAACGTTACGAAAAACCAAGTGTTAAAAGAAAGCGTAAAGCTGAAGCAGCTAGAAAAAGAAATAGAAAATTTTATTAATGAGAATGGAGCGTTTATGAACGCTTCATTTTTTTATTAATTTTTTTTAACATTATACAAATTTTTATCAAAAAAAACCTGTTTTAGAGTTAAAATGATAAAAATGACAAAAATTTTCGGAGGTTAATTTGTACACCGGATTGAGAATGCAAAAAATCAAAAGATACGCAACTACACCTATTTTTCAGCGTGAAGAAAGTAATATTTTTAAAGTAGAAAGCATGCTCGCAGAAATTTTAAAATGGAACAATAATTTAGAAATTCCTATAGTAAAGTCAATAAAAAACAACGTTACAAGAAAAATTATCCGTTGTTTTTTTTATGCTTCAAAATTTCCTGTTGCATTAGGCTTCGCAGGAGAAACTGCAAGTGGTAAAACTACTATTGCTAATGAATTAATTAGTGCATTGGAAAATTTTGCGCACAAAGAAAGTATTTCAAATCTTATAACAAAAATAAATATGGATAATTATTACTACGATCGTTCTAAAGAAGTAATTGCGGCAGGAAGTTTTGATAAATTTGTTGAAGATTATGATTTAGATTCGCCATCTGCTTTTGAATTAGATTTATTTGCAATGCATTTATCTCAACTAAAAAAAGGGCAAACGATATACACCCCAGAATATGATATGTCTGGTACTGCCAAAAGGTACGAAGATAAAATTCTTACATTACCAGCGCAAATTATAGTAACGGAAGGGCTTTATACTTTTTCAGAAGTTTCTGGTAGTTGTTTTGACGTAAAGTTTTACGTAGATATAGACGAAGAAATTCAGAAAAAACGTTGGTATAAAAGAGCAAAAGAAAGGGACCTTGGAAAATCTGCAGATAAGGTTTATCAAAATGCGCTAGAAAAAGCCCAAATTTACATTCGTCCAACAAAAAATGAAGCAGATATTGTATTGAACGGCGAGGCCAGTATTGCAAGTTACAAAATTTTCATAGACAAAATTTTAGATATTGTAAAAGAAATTAAAATGATAAAAAAAAGCGAAACTACTTTGGAATTAGTTAGAAGTTAAGATGAGATATTGTATTTTTTCTGGGACATTTAATCCTGTTCACAATGCACATTTAGGAATGGCAGAGAAGGTTTTGGAAGAATTTAAGTTTGACGAAATTCTTTTTATCCCAGCCTATATTCAACCTCATAAGAATCTGGCATATTGTAAACGTTCTGCTCCACATCGTTTAGAAATGTTGAAGATTGCATTGACAAAATATCCTAAATTTAAATTGGATACGATTGAATATGATAGAAAAGGGCTTTCCTATACTTACATAACAATTTTGGAATTGTACAAAAAATTACAAGACATAGAAGGGAAAATTAATTTTGTAATTGGAACTGATGCTTTTTTGAACATATATAAATGGCATGATGCTAAAAATTTGGTTAAACTTCTTGATTTTATTGTCTTAATTCGAGATGAACAAGAATTAGAGGCATGCAAAACTCTTGAAGGTGTAAAATTTCGCGTTTTACAATCTGATAAAATGGATATATCTTCCACTATGATTAGAGAAATGGTAAAATTAAAACAAGACATAACCAACTTGGTGCCTACGGGGGTAAAAGATTACATTGAAAAAAATCATTTATACAGAGATTGAGCTAGAAAAGATAGTTAATTGGCTTAAATTGCATTTAAGTGAGGAAAGATTTATGCATTCTTTAGGTACAGCAGAAATGGCTGGACATTTAGCGGAAAAATTTGGATTAAATGTGCTAAATGCTAAAATCGCCGGCTTATTACATGATTGTGCAAAAGAATATACGTATGAACAAATGCTTGAACTAATAAAAAACAAAGCTATTGAAATTGATGAAGACGAAATTAATTCTCCAAAAGTTTTACACGCTCCTCTGAGTGCTTATATTGCAAAAAATCAATTTAGAATCTCTGACAAGGAAATACTTGATGCAATAAAATATCATACTATTGGTAGAATAGGGATGAGTAATTTTGAAAAAATTATATTTCTCGCTGATAAAATAGAACTTAATACAAGAATTGAGCCTTGTTTTGAACTAATAAGAGCTGAATTAAAAGAGAGTAATAATTTGGATAAAACGATTTTTTTATGTAGTAAAATGACGATAAAAAGTTTACTAGATCGCAATTTAGAGATTAATTTTAAAACAATAGATTTATACAATTATCTTTTGAAAAATCGAAATAAATAATTAAAATAATTACAAAACGATTTTTGCCAAAGTAATTGTTATGTTTGCTTTTGCAGAATATTATTGTTTTGTTTTGTAACAAAATCTTTACAAAATTTCTTGTAAAATTAAAGTTTTTATCAATTCGTGCCGATAAAGATAATGCAGGCGAAAAGCCAAAGTTACGAAAAGGAGTATAAGTCGATGGGATTAGCAGCAAGCCAAACCAGATATTTATCATTGACAGCGAGAAAAAGCGACTTAGAATATCAATCTCAAGTTATTAATACTCGCAGGCTTCAATTAGCATACAAATCTGCTGAGGCAGCCAAGGCTTATACTGAAGGTATGAACAACAAAATAATCAAAGTTGCTAAATACGGAACTACAAATGGCACTACAACCAAAGAATGGGAAGAATTAAATTTTTCTAATTTATTATCGAATGGTTATCAGTTAATAGGTGCAAATGGAGCAAGTCTTCAACCTTCGCCATATACAGAATATATTTCGGGGTCTTCTATAACAAGTTTAATATATGACGGACTTACCGAATCTCAAAAAGAAAGTTGCACTAAAAATGCAGATGGCACATATACTGTGACAGCTACGATTCGCAAAGATACCGATCCATCTTATAATGGTATGGATATACAAACATTGTTAGTAAGCGGACAAGCTCAAATTGTAACGAAAGCATTTTTCCAATACTTATGTCAGCACGGATATGGTACTGGCAGATATGTTGATGATGATGGTAAGGAAATATCATATTCTGAACTACTTGACAAATGGCAATCTTCTCCTGAAACTAGCGATATTGCAACAATAGTTGACTGGCGATCTGATACAACAAGTACTTTTAAGCAATCTTATTACACAGAAGATGATGCACAAGTTAACGCTGATTATGAAGCTGCAACTGCTGAAATACAAGCTCAAGATAAAATGCTAGAAATGGAAATTAAGAATATAGAAACTCAACATAAAGCAATAGAAACCGAAATGGAATCAGTAAAAAAAGTAATTGATAAAAATATAGAAAATTCATTTAAATCATTCGCATAGTACAGAATAAAAAGAAAGGACTGCAGAAATATTAAGAAATGTAACAATATATAAAAAATATGACTTTAGTATATATAAAATGTTTTTTTTATAGTAGTACTTTCAAAAAGCAAGTTAATTTAAAGAATATAAGGAGTATAACAAATGGGTTTAGCAGCGAGTCAAGCAAGGTATCTAGCACTAACAGCAAGGAAAAGTGACCTTGAATATCAATCTCAAACGATAAATACGCGTCGTTTACAATTAGCATACAAAACTGCCGAAATTGCACGTGCTTATTCAGATGGCATGAATAACAAAATTATTGCTATTTCTAGTAACTTAACAAGTAAAACTGATGGTAACACGTCTACTGTTTGGAACGAACTTACTTTTAAAAACCTTTATGATGGTGGTTTTATGTTGATTGGGACAGGCGGAACTGCTTTGAACCCTGCTCCATATTTAGCAACTACACCAAAGAATGATACACAATATATTCCTAATGAGGATGCTACAACTATAACTGAAGAGCAGTTTAATGATCTAGAGTCAAATAATCAGGCAGCATATATAAGAGTAAATAATTCAAGTTCTTCAACCACCGAAACTAAAGATGAGACTACAGCCGAAACTACAGACGAAACTAAAGACGAAACTAAAGACGAAACTAAAGATGAGACTAAAAGTGAGACTACAGATAATTCAAATGTGTACTATAAGGTTAACCCCAATCTCTCGAAAGAAGAATACGAGAAATTAGATGAAGACTATCAAGGATTATTTACCGTACAAGCTGTCAATAGTTACAACTACGAGGTTAATGATTCATATGTAGATGCTAATGGTATTGATATTCAAACACTTTTGGTTAGTGGAAAGGCTCAAGTAGTGACAAAAGCATTTTATGATTACTTAGTATCTAAATATGGTTATGATTATGCAGACGGAATGAGCACTGAACAATATCAAGGTGCTTTAGACGATTGGAATGATGTTGATTCTAAGATAAATCCAGATGGAGCAAAATCTGTAATTGATTGGCGTGCAGATGAAGACAGTGGTTTTAAACAAAGATATTATACAGAAGATGACGCTGATGTTTTGGCTAAATATGAAGCTGAAACTGCAGAAGTTCAAGCTCAAGATAAAATACTTGAAGTAGAAGAGAAAAATATAGAAACTCAACACAAAGCTATTGAAACTGAAATGGAAAATGTTAAAAAAGTAATTCAAAAGAATATTGAAGAAACTTTTAAAATATTCACATAAAATTAATTTCTAGATATTCTTTAGAACTTAGATATGCTAAACTAGATTTTGACCGCAGAAGAATTCTGCGGTTTTTATTTTCTTATATTAACCATTTTAAAGAAAACGTAACGAGCGAAAAATAAACAGCAAGACCTAAAACATCAATAGTTGTAGCGATAACAGGTCCTGAGGCTATGGCAGGATCAATATTAATTCTTTTTAGCATAAAAGGAGTAACAGTTCCAATTACTGTAGCAAGAGACATATTTAGTGCCATGGCGCTTCCAACAACAATTCCTAAGGTAATATTATGTTGCCAGCCCCAAGTAATAAACATAACAAGAATCCCAAAAGCTGCTCCAATCAAGATTCCTACGCGCATTTCTCTCCAAATTTGTTTTAATGCATCACTTAAAGTTACTTGTCCTGTAGAAAGTCCTCTTACCATAAGAGTAATACTTTGTGTTCCTATATTGCCGCCTAATCCAGCTAAAAGAGGCATAAAAATTGCAATAAGAGGAAGCGCCTCTAGCGTAATGTGATAATATTTTGCAACTGTTACAGCAATAAATTCACCAACTAAAGTAATTAATAACCAAGGTGTTCTTGCTCTTACTGCCATAAGAAGTGGTCCTTGTAAAATTTCATCTTCATCCACTACATCTGTCGCGATACCTGAAGATTGTAAAATTTCTTCAGTAGTTTCTTCTTCAACAACATCTTGAGCATCATCCCAAGTAACTATTCCCTTTAGTTTTCCGTAATGATCAACTACAGGAACTGCAAGAATACCGTATTTTGAAAGGGTTTCTGCAGCGATTTCTTGGTCATCATCTACATGAACTTTTACCAAGTCTTTTATCATAATATCTTCAACTTTTACGTACGGAGGCGTTGTAAATAAACTTCTTAAACTTAAAACTCCCAGCAAATGTCCACTTTTATCTGTTACATAAACATACAATAATTCTACTTTGTCAGTTTCTGCTTTAATTCTCAAAAATGAAACTACTTCATCTACAGTCATGTCTTTGTCAACAGTAATGACGTCAGAGTTCATAATTCCGCCGGCAGAATCTTCAGGGTAGCTTAGAAGTTCTCGAATTTGATTTGAAATTCTTTCCGGTAATTTATTTAAGTAATTTTCAGAATCTGAATCATCTAAGTCACCTAAAACATCTGCCACGCTATCGTGGGGCATTTTAAGGATAATTCTTGAAGCTTTTTCTTCATCTAAATCGCTAAGAATTTCTACTTGAATTTGAGGGCTTAAAAACTCAAGTAATTCAGCTGCATCATCTTCTGGTAAAACATTAAAACTTTTAAGTCTTTCTTCTTCAGTTAAAGCTTCAAAAATTTCAGCTATATCTGCATAATGTAAATTATTGAGTTCTTCTTTTAGAAGTTGTTCATCATTTTGCGTTAGCAAATCTTTAAATCTTTCAATTGTGTTTTCTAAATTAAGCATAAAAACAACCTCTACAATTATTGATATAATGATAACCCAAAACAAAAAACTTTAATAGTAGTTATATTTTTTTGTCTATGTTAAAATTTAGCTTGTAAAAGGTACAAATTAAGGAGAAGAATATGAGCGAAAGAAAACTTGTTGGAACGCAAGAAATGTTTAAAAAAGCACTTGCCGGAAAATATGCAATAGGTGCTTACAACGTAAACAACATGGAAATTTTACAAGCTATAGCTGAAGCTGCTGAAGAAACCAGATCACCAATTATTTTGCAAGTTTCTGCTGGGGCAAGAAAATATGCTAACCAAACTTATTTGATTAAATTGGTACAAGCTGCTCTTGAAACTACAACTGTTCCTATTGCTTTACATTTAGACCATGGGGCAGATTTTGATATTTGCAAAGCTTGTATTGATGGTGGTTTTTCTTCAGTTATGATTGATGGAAGTCGTTTCCCTCTTGAAGAAAATATAGCTTTAACTAAACAAGTCGTTGAATATGCGCATCCAAGAAATGTTAGTGTAGAGGCTGAACTTGGAAAATTAGCTGGTGTAGAAGATGCAGTAAAAGTTCATGCAAAAGATGCTACTTACACAGATCCTGAAGAGGCTGCAAGATTTGTAAAAGAAACGGGATGTGATTCTTTAGCAATAGCAATTGGAACATCTCATGGTGCATATAAATTCAAAGAAGAACCAAGATTAGATTTTGACAGACTTGCTGCTTGTAAAAAAGCTATAAATGAAGCTGTAGGATATGATTTTCCAATAGTTCTTCATGGTTCATCTTCTGTTCCTGAATATTTGGTAGCTAAATGTAATGAATTTGGCGGTCAATTACCTAATGCAAAAGGTGTTCCAGAAGATATGTTAGCTTATGCCGCCAAAAATGGTGTAGCAAAAATAAATATAGACACAGATTTAAGATTAGCTATGACTGCAACAATTAGAGAATTCTTCATAAAAGAACCATCTAAATTTGATCCGAGAGAATACATGGGCCCTGGTAGAACTGCAGTTAAAGAACTTGTAAAACACAAAATGCAAGTTCTTGGTACAGCAGGTAATGCTTAACATTTTATTATCAAAAAAGGCGGAGAAATTTTTCTCCGCCTTTTTTTGTTTCTAATTTTTTGTAGCAGATTCGTAAATTAATCTTAAACCTTCCAATGTTAAATTTGGTTTTATGTAGTCAAAATTTCTATTCATGGAATTTTTGACTATGTCGTTGTATCCGCCTGTGGCTATTATTATAGCTTTTTCGCCTAATTCTTTTTCTATTTCATTAATCATTCCGTCAATCATTTTTGCATGTCCAATAATTAACCCTGACAAAATGCAATCTACTGTATTTTTTCCAATTGCGAATGGAGGTTTTTCTACCCTTATTTTGGGTAAAAGTGAAGTAAAATTATTTAAGGCAAGTGCAGAAATATTTATTCCTGCAGTAATTGCTCCTCCTAAAAATTCTTTGTTTTTTGAAACAACATCAAAATTGGTTGCTGTTCCAAAATCTACCACAATACAAGTTTTGCTTGGAAATAATTCTATGGCTGCTCTAGCATTGGCAATTCTATCTGCTCCAAGTTCTTTTGGATTTTCCAGAAGATATTTTATTCCTGTATTTATTTTGCTTGTTACTTTCAAAACTTCAAGTCCTAAGTAATTTTTTACTGCTTCTTTTAGAATATCTGTTAAATTTGGAACAACACTTCCCATAACTGCGGCTTTGATATTTTCTTTTGCAATTCCTTTTTGGGTAAGAATTGAATTTATAATTGTTCCATATTCATCAGCTGAGCGTTTTTTGTCACTTGTTAAATTGAATTGTTTTATTAATTCTTTTTTGTCAAAAATTCCGAATGAAATTGAAGTATTTCCAACATCTATTGCTAGTAACATTTTGTCCTCTAATTGTAACTATACCTTAAAATTTAACACAAAAAGAAGTTTTTGTGCGAAAATAAATATAAAGTTGAGGTAGTTGGAGAAAAATTATGCCAAAAGTTTTAATTACAGACAAAATTAATAAAGCTGCTGGAGATATACTGGCTTCAGTTGCTGAAGTTGATTTTATTGAGACATTAAATGAAGAAGATTTAGCAAAAAAAATTGAAAGTTATGATGCTTTAATGATAAGAAGCCAAACAAAAGTTACTCCCAAAATTATTCAAGCTGCTAAAAATTTAAAGATTATTGGCAGAGCTGGAGTAGGAGTTGATAATGTAGATATAGATGAAGCTACAAAAGCAGGTATAATAGTGGTTAATTCTCCAGATGGAAATACAACTGCAGCGGCTGAACATACAGTAGCTTTAATGCTTTCAATGGCTCGCCATATCCCTGCTGCTGCTACTTCAACAAAAAATGGAAACTGGGAACGTTCAAAATTTACTGGAATAGAACTTTTCAAAAAAACACTGGGAATTATTGGTTTAGGTAAAATTGGTTCAAGAGTAGCTACTGCTGCATTAGGTTTGGGAATGAATGTAGTTGTTTATGATCCTTTTGCTTCTCAAGAATTAGTAGAAAATATTGGTGCAAAAGGTGTAAAAACTCTTGATGAATTATGGGGTGTATGTGATTTTATCACAGTCCATGTTCCAAAAACCAAAGATACTATAAATCTAATCAACAAAGATACAATTGCAAAAATGAAAGATGGTGTGCGCATTATTAATTGTGCAAGAGGTGGTATTGTTAACGAAGCTGATATAAAAGAAGCCATTGACTCAGGAAAAGTTGCTGCAGCTGCAATTGACGTATTTACTTCTGAACCTATTGGAAAAGACAATCCCCTTTTGGCTTGTAAAGGTGATATAACTTTAACTCCTCATTTAGGTGCAAGCACTGCAGAAGCTCAAATAAATGTTGCTCTTGATGTCGCAGAGCAAATCAGAGATGTGTTTTTGGGCGGAAATGCAAGAAGTGCTGTTAATATTCCTTCTTTAAAATCTGATAAACTTGAACCTGTTAAAGAATATATGCCTTTGGCGGAAAATCTTGGTTCTTTAGTTGGACAAATAGCAAAAGGTGCGATAAAAGCTGTGAAAATTGCAGCGAGAGGAACTCTTTCTAATCTTGATGTCGCTCCTTTAAAAGTTGCCATTTTAAAAGGTTTGTTAGCACAAAGTTTAGATAATGTTAATTATGTAAATGCTCTTGTTTATGCAAAAAATAGAGGTATTGATATATCTGAAACTAAATCTGAACAAACTTGTTCTTATTTAGGTTTGTTAAGCGTAAAAGTTGTTACAGAAAGTGCTGAATATGTAGTTTCTGGAGCACTTGGAGCTGATGGAAATTCGAGAATAGTTAAAATTAATGAATATGATGTAAATATTGAACCTGATGAACATATTCTTTTAACTCCTCACGTTAATAAACCAGGAATGGTTGCGGCAGTTGCAGCTGTTCTTGGTAGTAAGGGTATTAACATAAACATGATGCAAGTAGCTAGAAAACCAAAAGAACAAAAAGGCGAATCATTAATGATTATCAATACTGATATTTCCGTAAATGATGAAACTCTTAATGAAATTAAAATGCTAGATGGAATTATAAATGCTCTTTTTGTTTCTTTAAAATAATAATAAACAAAGAATATCAAATTTACCTTTACTTTAAAATAGCAAATTTCATTATTTAGATGTTTAATATTAATTGCAAACTAAAAGAATAGAGGATATATTATGCACATTCATGCAGTTACTTCGTCTCAAAAGCAAAATTTTTCTGCAAATTGGGGGCAGATTCTCAATCAACAATTCAATCAATTGGAAAGAAAAGTTTCTAGGCTTGGCGGAGCAGAAGAAAGAAGAATATTTGGTAAAGCAAAACAAATTATTAGTTCAATTAATGGAAATATAGACTGTAAAAATACTACCAAAAACGGTATGAATTTTAGAACTTATTTTTTGCAAAAACCAGATAATACTATCGTTGATTTGTTAGATATTGAAGCTAATAATAGCGAAACAATGTCGATAAAAGTACTCCACCAAATAGCTGAACAAATCAAAAAGTTTTTGTAGCAATTTTTTATATCAAAAAAGCATTTGGCAAAAGTTCTTTTATATCAAAAGAGATTATCGTTTTGTCTTGCTTTTCTAAAATTATTTTAGCTTCTTGAGAAAATTCATATATCCATTGTCTACAAGCTCCACAAGGTGAACATTCCGGCATGTTTTCCGAAACAATAGCTATTGCAATTAGCTTTGATTTTTCTCCTTCAACTATAGCATTTGATAAAGCATTTCTTTCGGCACACAAAGATAGTCCATAACTTGAATTTTCTACATTACAACCAATATAAGTATTTCCACTTTCAAATAATGCACAAGCACCAACTTTAAATTTTGAATATGGTACATAGGCATTTTGGGCAGCTTGTTTAGCTTGCGATATTAAATTTGCGAAAGTTCTTTGCATGTTTCACCTTTTTTTACTCTATTGGAAGCAGCTTTGATTAATCCCAAAAATAATGGATGAGGTTTTTCTGGGCGTGATTTGAATTCAGGGTGAAATTGGCAAGCTACAAACCAATCTAATTCTGGAATTTCTACCATTTCTACTAAATTTCCATTTGGTGATAGACCAGAAAATACTAGACCTGCATTTTGAAGTTGCTCAATGTACTTGTTGTTAACTTCATATCTGTGTCTGTGTCTTTCGCTTATTACATCTTTTTGGTATGCTGATGCTGCTTTGGAACCTTCTTTTAAATGACATTTGTATTTGCCCAATCTCATAGTTCCTCCGTAACCTTCAACAAATTTCTGATCTTCCATTATGTCTACTACTTTATGAGGAGAGTTTTCATCAAATTCTGCACTGTTTGCGCCCTTTAGCCCGCATACGTTTCTTGCAAATTCTATAACAGCACATTGCATTCCCAAACATAAACCTAAGAAAGGAAGATTATTCTCTCTGCAATATCTAATTACATTTACTTTTCCTTCAATTCCTCTAATACCAAAACCGCCAGGAACAACTACTCCATCTACTTCTTTCAAAACTTCTTTTGTTTTATCGTACTCTAATAAATCATCCGCAGAAACCCACTTAATATCTACATTTGCATGGTTATCAAAGCCGGCATGTTTTAAAGATTCAACTACAGAAATATAAGCATCTGACAATTTTGTATATTTTCCTGCTATAGCTATTTTTACTGTGTGAGTAGGATTTTTAACTCTTTCTAAAAGTAATTTCCATGATTCTAAATCAGGTTCTCTTTCTTCAACATTTAGTCTTTTTATAACTTGTGTTGCTAAACCTTCTTTTTCCAATAAAAGAGGTACTTCATACAAATATTTAGCATCTTTACATTCAATAACTGCATCAGGATCTACGTTTGTGAAAAGAGCAAGCTTATCTCTTTCTGTTTTGGGGATAGATTTTTGTGTTCGACAAACAAGAATATCAGGTTGTATGCCCAAACTTCTCAATGTCATAACACTATGTTGAGATGGTTTTGTCTTTAATTCTCCTGCAACATTTAAAAATGGTAAAAGTGTTACGTGGATAAACACACAATTTCCGAATCCTGCATAAAATTTAAATTGTCTAATGGCTTCAATAAAAGGTAAACCTTCAATATCTCCTATCGTTCCGCCTATTTCGCATATTACAAAGTCTGTCTTATTTTTTGCAACTTGTTTAATCCTTGATTTTATTTCGTCTGTAATGTGAGGAACTGTTTGAACTGTTCCACCTAAATAATCACCTCGCCGTTCTTTATTAATTACGTTTAAATAAACACTACCTGATGTAACGTTGTTGGCTTTTCCTAAGGTAGTACCTGTAAACCTTTCGTAATGTCCTAAATCAAGATCTGTTTCTGCTCCATCATCTGTTACAAAAACTTCTCCATGTTGAAAAGGGCTCATTGTACCGGGATCTACGTTTATATATGGATCAAATTTTTGAATTGTTATTGAATATCCTCTTGCTTTCAATAATTTACCTAAAGATGCTGCAACAATTCCTTTTCCCAAAGAACTAACTACTCCGCCTGTTACAAAAATATATTTAGTCGTCATATTCCCACCTGTTTTTACATGTCTTTTTTTACATTATAGACCGAAAAGCTTTAATGGTAAAAGATATTAAATAAATTTAATATTATTTTAATCCACATATTTTTTGCCAATAAGTTCCTTTGGCAAAAATGTTTGTTGAGCTTCAGGGGTTGAATGTGTGTATATATATCCTTCTCCAAATCCGTAATTTTTTGCACTTTTGTAATGGGAATCCTTTAAGTGCATTGGAACTTCAAAATTATTTCCGTTTTTTAGTATGTCTTGTAAAGCTTCGTCAATTGCACATATAGTTTTGTTTGATTTTGGAGCTTTTGCTACGTAAATTGTTGCTTGTGCCAAAGGAATTCTTGCTTCGGGAAACCCAAGAATTTCGCATGCTTTTAGCGCATTTACTGCCAAAATAAATGCTTGTGGATCTGCATTACCTACATCTTCTGCTGCACAAACTATCAGTCTTCTTGCTATAAATCTGGGATCTTCTCCTCCTGCAATCATTTTTGCTAGCCAATAAATTGCCGCATTTGCATCTGAACCTCTTAAAGATTTTTGGTAAGCAGATGCTATATCATAATGCTCGTCAATTCCATATCTTATAGCTTTGCTTTGAGCAAGTTCTTCCAATATGTTTAGTGTTAAATATCTCTTTCCTTCTTTTATATTGCTTGCAAAATATGAGTTTTCTACAATATTTAAAGCTATTCTAGCATCACCTCTTGCGTATTTTAATATAAATTCCCCAAACTCTTTGTTAAGTTCTATTTGTCCATATTTTTCCATTAAATATTTGAAACCTTTTCGAATAATTTTAAGCATGGATTCATCATCTAAAGAAGATAATCTTAAAATTTGTGTTCTTGAAATTAAAGCAGGTATTACTTGGAATGATGGATTTTCTGTAGTTGAACCTACTAAAAATAAAGTACCGTTCTCTATATGCGGAAGTAGAGCATCTTGTTGAGTTTTGTTGTATCTGTGAATTTCGTCAATAAATACTATAGTCTTTTTTCCTATACGTAAATTTTCTTTTGCTTTTTCAACTGTTTCTTTTATATCTTTAATTCCAGAATTTACTGCACTTAATTCAATAAAATCACTGGTAGTTTCTTGTGCAATAAGTCTTGCCAAAGTTGTTTTACCACATCCTGGAGGTCCCCACAACAATAAAGAAAATAATCTTTTTGATGTTAATAAATTTTGCAATGCACTATTTTCTGATATAATTTGATTTTGACCTATGTATTCTTTTAATGTCTTAGGTCGTAAAATTTCTGCTAAAGGGATTTGTTTATTTTGTTCTTCTAATTCGTCAAATAAATTCATAATTAAAGGTGTTCCAATGAAGATATTAAAATTTTTTACCTCGTTTATATTAATTCTAATCCTTACTGCTTGCAATGTAAACCAGCAAGAAAAAAATGTTACAACAATAGAATTTTGGACATTGCAATTGGAAACATTTCGACCTTATCTGACAAAAATTATTGCTGAATACGAAAAAACTCACCCAAACATAAAAATTAAATGGGTAGATATTCCTTTTTCTGAAGGTGAAAAAAGAACTTTGGCTGCGGTAATGAGTAATAATGTTCCTGATCTTGTTAATCTTAATCCTGATTTTAGTGCTACTTTAGCAACGCGTAATGCTTTGTTGAATATTAATGACTATGTTTCTGATGATGTTTTGAATAATTATTTGCCAAGTACCATTGAAAATTTATCTTATAATGGCAATGTTTTTGCTATACCTTGGTATTTAACTACTTCAGTTACTTATTGCAACAAAGCTATTACTCAAAGAGTTAATTTACCCCTACCCAGAAATTATTTTGATTTAAAAAAATTTGCTTTTGTTGTAAAAAAACAAACAAATACTTATGCCATAATGCCTACTGTTTGTGAAAACGGTACTATGTTGAAAATTTTTAACAAATATGATGTGATTTCGTATAATGAAAAAGCTTTGAACTTTGATAATTTAAAGGCTGTAGAAGTTTTAGAACTTTTTAAATATTTATATCAAAATGATTTAATTCCAAAAGAATCCGTGACTCAAACTCATAGAGAAGCTTTAGAACAATTTATGAGTGGGCAAACAGCCATTTTAGTTTCCGGAACAAATTTTCTTAACACTATAAAAGAAAATGCTCCAGAAGTTTATTCTAATCTTCAAATTTACGAGCAGTTGTATGGTTCTAATGGTAAAGTTGATTTTTCTATGATGAATTTAATTGTTCCTTTAAAATCTAAACATCCTAAAGAAGCAGTTGAATTTGCTTTGTTTCTTACTAATGCCAAAAATCAATTAGAATTTTCTAAACTTGCCCCTGTGTTTCCTTCAGAAAAAAATGCTTTAAAAGATGAGTATTTTTCGAACTATGAAGAAAATTTGGAACAAAAAGTAAGATACATAGGAGCAAAAGGTCTGCTAAATGCTGTTAAACCAATAAAAATACAAAAAAATCACACTTCATTAAACGAAATTGTAGACAATATGACTCAAAAAGTTTTACTTAATAAAGAAAATATTAAAGAGGCTTTGCAAAATGCTCAAAATGATTGGAATAATTATTAAGAAATATTAAAATTCAATTTCGGTCGAAATAGGCTCATAGTAACCATTTTGATTTTTCTTTTTGATTGGTTTCTTTTTTATCAGGTAAAAGTAGCAAAAAAATATTTTCATATATCTTTGTATGTTTGCAATAAAAAAAATTGTGCTATAATCAAAAAGTATCTAAGGAGATTTATTATGTCAGACTCAACTTCAATTAATCCGGTAGGCGTGGCCACAGCTGTTGTGGGTGGTGCTGCTGTTGGCTCTTTGGTGCCAAGAGCTAATGCTTTAGTTCACAAGTATGTTGATTGTTCAAGGGCTGATAGTTTTGTTAGTTCAGCTAAAAAAACTGCTAAAGATCTTAAAGTAATGATTGGAAATGTTTTAAGTTCTGCAATTAAGACAATTAATGAAAATGTAAGTAAAATTTTGAAAAACAACAAGCCTGTTGAGCAGTATTTGCCTGGTTTAGAGCCAAAAACTTCTGTCAAAAAAGGTTTAGAGTTTCTTAGAACTAGTTCCTTAGCTGTTGCTAATTTTATTAAAAAACCTATGGTGGCTGGTGCATTAATAGCTGGGTTAGCTTATGCTGTTGTTACCAAATTAGGTGATAAAGGCTAGTTAGTATTTTAAACAAATATACAAGTAAAGTAAAAGAACCTAAAAATTATTTCTTACACTTTTGGTGGTGGGTCTGATTGTGAAGTAATAGGTTCTTTTATTTTATTTTTAGAACTTTTAACTCATAAGGGGAAAATTTGATTAATTTATTTGCCAAATTTTTATTTTCTAGTTTTTCTTCCAGATAGTTTGTTTCTGTAACTTCTTTTTTGTCTTTTATTATTAAATTTTTCTCTTCTGAAGATAAATTGAAGATTTTTACAATTAACCCAATTTTATCCTCTGATTCTTTTATGTTGTATACATAAAAATTGTCGGGAAGATTTAAATATGTTTGTTTTTTTAAGGTTGTTTGTTTTGCTTTTCCTTGAGTTATAACTATTGGATTATAAAAGAAATCAGCTTCCATGAAAGCAGTTTGAGTATCATCTGTTAACAATATAGAATATTCTGCTATCTGCGCTCCTATACATTGCCCTTCTGGAGTTGGCAATGGAGGACCTGCTGCTGTGTTTCTTGTGGTAAGCTTTTTCTTTGAAATTATTCCAAAGCATCTAAGTAGGGTAATATTTAAATTGTTGTTTTCAATTTCGTATTCTTGTAATCCTTTTGTTAATACACAAAGTCCTTGAACCATCACAAAACGTTGAAATATTCCTGTATTTAAATCTATTTCTACCCCCTTGGGAGCAGGTAATAGTTCTTTGTAGTTGTAGTTTGAATCGTATTTTCTCTTTATTGTTCCGTATGTGTCTTCGCTTGTTGTTTCTGTTATATTTTGCGGTAATTTAAAATTTAGTTTTAAAATATGATCTTTCGATAAATTTTCATAGTTTAATTTGAAATCTAATCTTGGAGAATTTGCACTTAATGTAAGTTCAATTTCAAATTTGTGATTTATTTTTTTTGAACTTCTCTGGGTTTCACTTTTTGCGTGAGATGGAATTTTTAGAGTATAAATAAGTTTTAATTTACCCCTCAAATCATTCTTTTCAAGAATTTTTGAATCTTTAAATTCTGCCTGTAGCTTCGAATCTTTTTCTATTGGAGCAAAATTATAGCTGTCACCAATATCTGCTTCGTCTGTTATAATATGAAGATTTTGAAATTCTTTGCCATTTATTTTGTTTTTTATGTATATGCTTCCGTTTTCTTTTATTTTAACTAACAAAATTGAGTTTTCTATAGATTTGTTGGTAGTTTTTACAATTTGATCATGTTGAAGAGTTTTGCATAAAGGTATTGCTTGAATTGTTAATCCTTTGATTTCTCCATAACTAAGATATTCATAATATTTTTTGTAGTTTTCTTGAACGGGTATGTTGTGTATATCATTAGATATTTCTATGGGAAATGTTTTTTTACTACCTACAATTGGCAAAGGGAGTTTTTTGTCTGAGAAAAAACTAAATACTCCTTCGTATGTATAATTTGATAAATTTACTGCTAAAAGTGATTCTTTTGAAACCTTTTTAGCTAAATTGTATTTGGCAAAATCTATTGAAGCATTACAAAGTTGTTCTATTTTGTTGAACCTTGTAATGTTCTCTCTGTGTACTTCGTCAAGACTACATCCGCATATGCTGTCGTGTGCTTGGTTTTGTATTAATAGTTTCCAAGCATAATTGAATAAATTTTGCCTGGAGTTTAGTAGTTTATAATTTGTACTTATGGCATAAAAAGGTTCTGATATTTTACTTAAAAGCCATTGTGATTTTGTATTGTGTTGTTTCAATTTTATTCTGGATGAATAAACTGATGGGAGAATGGAACTTTTGCTGTTATTTCTTAATTCTCCTTTTATAGTGTTTAATTTTTTGTTGTTTTTAGTAGCTTTTAGATATTCATTTAGAGAAGAAAGCTTTATTTTGAAAATTTTATTGTTTCTGTTAAAATTTTTTAGTTTAATTTTAATTTTGTTTTCACAAGCAAGATGATCCGCACCTATAGGTAACAATATTGGAATATTTTCTGCTGCTTTTGATAAAATTTTTAGTAAATTATTTATGTTCTGTGTGTAGCTTTTTTTCGAAAAAAAATCTTGAAAATATCCTGTAGCAAGATATATTGTTTTTATTTTTGTTTTATCAGGAGATTCCCAAAAAAATTCTTGACTTTCTTCCCCTACTCCTCTCCAAACTAATGCATTTTCTATGCCAAATTTTTTTAAAATCATTGGCATCCAAGAACTATGGCCGAATGCATCAGGTAAATATCCAATAAAATCTGTGCATGAATATTTTTTGGCTTCGTTAATTCCTATTAACAAATTACGAGCTAAACTTTCTCCATTTACTAGTAATTCATCGGCAAGAACATAAAATGGTCCCACGAATAGTTTGTTGTTACGTATTAAATTAATTAATAAATCTTTTTTCTCCAAATAAATTTCTAAATAATCATCCAAAGCAATTGTTTGACCATCTAAATAAAAACAAGGAATTTCTTTGGATTCTATTTTTGCTACAATATCATCTATTACTTCTATGAGCCGAAAACGATATTCTTCAAATGTTTTGTACCATTCTCGATCCCAATGTGTTTGTAAATAAGCAAAAACTTCTTTAACCATAAATGTATTATATCAAATTTTGTTTTTTATTGAAAGTTTAAAACTTGAATTTTATTGTTCTATTTGGCTTGTATAATGTTTCTCCAGAAATTTTTTTGCCTTGAATTCGATATCTGGCTACAGTTGTTATAGAAATTCCAAAATTTGTTCTTTCTGAAACAATTAAATCTGTTCCGTAGAATGTGTCACCTTTTAATGTTAATGTTACTTGCTCCGAGTCTTTTGAATTATATGTCTTTATTCCTCTTGTAAAAGTTGCTGTGTTGTCTTGAACTGATGTTACTGTAATTGTTGCACTGGCTCCGTTTTGCGGATTCATTAACGTTACGTAATTTCCATCTTTTCTTAAAATCCAAATGTCTGAGCTATGGGTAGCATATTTGCTGTAATCGTTGGTTTCCAACAAAGTACCTTTTACATCCCACATACCATACATCCCTGATGGTAATTCTTGAATTTGTGTTATTCCTCCGGTCAATACTTTTGATGCAGGTTCATTGTATTTTGTTTCTGAATTGTATTGCTCATTGTATTCAATTTTTAATTCCTTTGGAGCAGCAAGAACTCCACAAGATGTTAGAGCTAATATAATTAATGACAACAAAATTTTATAGTTCTTCATCTGTTTACCTTTGCTTTTTAATTTTACAAATTGCAATTACTCGGAAAGTTTTTTCTTTATTAAATCGTTTATTAGTTGAGGATTGGCTCTTCCTTGTGTAGCTTTCATTGCTTGGCCGACAAAGAAACCAAAAAGTTTGTCTTTGCCACTTTTATATGCAGCTACTTGATTAGGATTATCTTTAATGATTTTTTCTACAATTGCAATAAGTTCGTTTTCATCTGAAATTACACTTAGCCCTTTTTGCTTTACAATATCTGTTGCTTTGGTCCCTGTTTTAAGCATTTCTATAATAATATCTTTGGCTATTTTGTTTGAAATTGTGCCTTTTTCTATTAACATAATCATTTCTGCTAAATTTTCTGGTGTTAGTTTGGTTTGGGTAATTTCTATTTTGTTTTCTTTTAGATAACCTGTTATATCACCCATCAACCAATTTATGGCTAGTTTAGCATTTGCACCAAGTTCTAAAACTTTATCAAAAAATGTTGCTGTTTCCATTTGTTCTACTATAACTTCTGCATCGTATTCACTCAAGCCCTCTTTGTTTACATAACGAGCTCTTTTTTCACTAGGTAATTCAGGCATGTCTTTTCTTATTTTTTCTATCCATTCTTTTGAAATTTCTAACATCATTAAATCAGGTTCTGGGAAATATCTGTAATCATGTGCATCTTCTTTTGAACGCATAGATTTTGTTTCGCCATCAGCTTCGTTCCATAAACGTGTTTCTTGTATAACTTCTCCGCCACTTTCCAAAATTTCTGCTTGTCTTTCTATTTCATATTCAATAGCTCTTTTTAAGGCTGAAAAACTGTTAATGTTTTTAATTTCTGCTCTGGTTCCATATTCCTTTTGCCCAAATGGTCTAATACTTATGTTAGCATCGCATCTCATAGAACCTTCTTCAAGATTGCCATCGCATACACCCATGTATCTTACAATGTTGCGTAGTTCTTCCATGTAATTTTTGGCCTCTTCTGCTGAACGTATGTCAGGTTCTGAAACTATTTCTAAAAGAGGTGTCCCTGCTCTGTTTAAATCTACTAAAGAATAAGATGAGCCTGCTAGCCCTGCTGCTCCTGCGTGAACAAGTTTCCCTGCATCTTCTTCTAAATGTGCTCTTGTAATACCTATTCTTTTTCCATTTATCATAATATACCCATTCTTACAAACCGGAAGATCGTATTGAGAAATTTGGTAACCTTTGGGAAGATCCGGGTAAAAATATTGTTTTCTGTCAAATTTAGAAATCTCCGCAATTTCACAATTCAAAGCAAGACCTGTCAAAATAGCCATGTCAACTACTTTTCTATTTAATACAGGTAAAACTCCTGGCATTCCTAATGTAATTGGACTTACGTGTGTATTTTGCGGAGCTCCAAATTCTGTTGAATCGGCACAAAATATTTTTGATTTGCTTTTTAATTGTGCGTGTACTTCTAAACCTATGACTACTTCATATTTTTCTAAAATTGTTTCTAAATTGCTCATGTATTTATTCCTAAAACTTCTCCGTCTCGATTTTAGCACAAAAAATGATAAAAATTTCCTTTTGCTTGAAATCGCTCTAATTTCCTTTATTTCTTTACAGTTATTTTATTTGTATTTTTGCTGTATAATAGTCGTATGGGTATAAAAAACATAATTTTTAATAATAACGAAAATATATATAACAATTTCCCTGATGCTATTATTGTGCTGGATTTTATGCGTAATATTGTTGTTTGGAACAAAAAAGCAGAGTTGTTGTTTGGCTATACAAAATCTGAAATAAAAAACAAAAATATAATGCTACTTTTTGCTGAAGATTTTGAAAGATTTAATAAAATTATTGGTCTAAATCATGGTACAATTTTAAAGGCAACCACTAAAAGTGGTGAAAATATATTTGTTGACGTAACTGCTTATGATGCTCATAGCTCTGCAAAAACCATTGTTTCTGTGAGGGCCCTTTCCAATAAATTTTTGGAATTGCAAAATCTATTAGATGATTATCAAACTACCAAAATGCTTGTTTCTAATAGGGATAGTTTTATTAGTAATTTGAAATTTGATTTTATTACTCCTTTAAATGCGGCTATTGGTTTTTCGCAAAGCTTGCTTGATAAAGTTTGTGGTGAATTAAACGAAAAACAAGAAAAATATATAAATATTATTAATTCAAACAATAAAAAAGTTAAAATCCTTATGGATAAAGTTTTCGATATTATTTCGCTTGATGCAAACAAAAAAGAATTTAATTTTAAAAATTTTGATTGTCTAAAGATTGTTGATTTTGTTGCAGAAAATTACAAAAACATAGCGGAAAAAAAAGGTATTCCTATTTCTGTATCTTCAGAAATTGAGAAAAGAAATATTTTTAGCGATGAATATGCTTTTGCTCAAATTTTAGAAATTCTTTTGGATAATGCTGTTAAATTTTCTAGCAATGGCAATATAAAAATTTCTCTTACACATCCTGATATAGAAACTTTAGAATTTCACGAAATAAAAATTCCTAATGGCTATAGTGAGCTATCATATCTTAGAGTTGATGTTTCTGATGAAGGTATTGGAGTTCCTTCTGATAAGGTTTGTGAAATTTTTGATGAGTATCAAACAAAAAATCTTTTAATTGCTAAAAAATATGATGGAACTGCATTGTCTTTGCCTATAGCTCGTAAGATAGTCCACAAACTAAATGGAGCTATATGGTGTTCCCCAAATGCTCAGCAAGGTAGTATTTTTAGCTTTGTATTACCCATTGAAAGAATGAGTTTCGAGCAGTAAAAATAATTTTATATTCGTGTTTTTAAAAGCGAAATTCTTCTTTGAATTGTGTTTTTTAAATAAGCATTATCTGTTATTACAATAAATTTTTCGTATTGAGATATGGCTTCTCTGTAATTTTTTTCTTTTTCTGCTATTACCCCTAACCCGTAATGAGCCATTGCAAAATTATTGTCAATACTTAGTATTTTATAATAACAATTTTTTGCATCATTATTTTTGCCTAAGTCAAATAATGTAGCAGCTTTATTGTGTAAAGCTGCTACATTATTTGAATCAATTATTAATGCTGCATTGTAATATTTCAATGCATTTTGATTGTCTAAATTTTCTTTGTACATATTTCCAAGTTTTATGTTCGCACTTACTGTTTCAGGAGCAAGTTTTATGCAGATTTCGTATTCTTTCATCGCTTCGTCGTGCATTTGGTTTTTTAAGTATGCATCTCCTAAACCTTCGTGAGCAGCAGCTAGATTTGGATTTATTTCAAGAGCTTGTTTGTATGCACCTATTGCTTCATCTGTTCTGTCAAGTGCGTTTAAAGAATTTCCGTAGGCCACAAAATCTGTTTCGTTTTTGGAATTTAGGGAAATTGATTTTTCATATAGTTCGGTACTCTTTTCGTGCTCTCCTGTCTTTTGATAACAATAAGCTAATCCAGTAAATGCTGCTTGTTTATTTGGTTCAATTTTTAATGCTTTTTCGTATTGAGTTATTGCATCTTTGTATTTTTCAAGATTAATTAAATTGGCACCATAATTTGTGTAGCAGTTGGCAAGTTCTTTTTTGATGTTTTCATCATTGTTTAATGATATTGCCTGCTCAAAATATTGTATGGCTTTTGGATATTTCTTTTCGTTTTCGTACGACAATGCCGCATTGTATAATATCTCAGGATTGTTTGAATTTTTAACTAGTATTTCATCATAAATTTTATTAGCATTTTTGTAATTGCCTTGTAGTTGATAAGATGTTGCTAGTTGAATTTTGGCATCTTGATTTTGAGAGTTTATTTTTATGGCTTTTTCAAAATTTAATATTGCTTTGTCATAGTTTTTGCTCTTTTGTTGAATAATTCCTATATTATAATATGCGTAATCGTTTTCAGGATATTTGGCAATGTATTTTTCATATTGCTCTTGGGCCTCTTGTAACCTGCTTTCGTCATTTAATAAATTGGCATAGTCAAAACGATAATAATCAAAATCACCTCCCAAGCTAAAGGCTCTTTCAAAACACAATAAAGCTGATTTTTTGTTGGGAATCGGCAAATTTAAATATGAAACAGCTAAATTCGCATATGCTCTAGGATTATCCGGATTAATTTTTATTTCTTGTTTAAATCCTTCTATTGCATTTTTGTAGTCTTTATTTTTCATTAATGCAAATGCGAAACGATAAAAATCATTGAATTTTCTTGGATTTTTTTTGAAAATAATTTTGTATTCTTTTGCAGCTTCTTCGTAATTTTCTTTTTCCATGTACAAAGAAGCTAAGCTTTTTCTTGCTTCAATATGATCTGGGTAGTTGGCCAAAAATTCTTTGTAATATTCTATTGCTTCATCATTTTGGTGAAGCATTGTTTTTACATTAGCTATGTTGTATAAATTGTATTTATAGTTTGGAGCTAGTTTGTATGATTTTAAATAAGCTTCCAATGCACCTTGGTAATCGTGATTTTGTTGTAAAATGTTGCCAATACTTACATATATGAAACCGTCATCAGGTTTTACTGTCGAGGCTTGTCTGTATGTGTCAACTGCTAATTTCCAATTGCCTGTATCGTTATATAAACCTCCAAGCTTTAAGTATAACATTGAGTCATTTGGTGATGCAGCTATGGCTTTTTTTAATTCTTCAATAGCTTTGTCAGGTTGTTTTATAGTTAAATAATAATTTGCACTTAGATAGTATTGGTAAGCCACAGGCGTCATTGCTACTGAATTGCTTGTCAGTATAAACAAAGATAATATTAGGGATAATGCGATTTTCTTATACATATACTTGTGTTTTAATGCTATTAATTATAATTATTAGCTGAAAGAATATAGTGGTCAAGTTCTTTAAATTTGCTATTAATATTAAACCTTTTCTTTCTTCTTTCTGTTTTTAAAAAAACTTTTTATTTCATTCAAAAAGTAAGTTTTTTTATCATATCCTATGTATCTTTTCATACTTATTTGGTAAACAAAAGGATTGTATATATCGTCTTTTAAGTAATTTTTTCTTGCTTTATTTATAGAGTTAACATCTTTTGTTAGTTCTTTGCAAAAATAATCATCTGTTATTAAATATGAGTTTTGGGAATGTTTTTTAAGATTTTTGTAAATGTCTTGTTCAAGTTTTGTGTTTTTTTTAGTGGTGTCTATAAATAAATATAAATCATTTCCATATTGTTTTAAATTTATTGAAATGATTTCAGTAGAATGTTTTTTTGTTTTGTAATTTACCGTTAAAAAACCAAGCTCAGGATAAAATTTTTTTACATCATATTTGTTTTTTTGTAATGTTTCATCTACATAATCAAAGAACTCATTTTTAGAAGCATTTTCGAAGAAATATATGGGTTTATTACATCTTATTTTTTGAGGCTTGGCTAACGCTGTATTATGCAACAAAACGAATAACAAAAATATTAAAAAAACTCTTCTCATATCAAAACTTTATCACTAAACAAATTGCTTGTACTCATCTAATATGTTTAAAAAATTTTTTTAGCATGTATTATTATATTACTTACTCTGTGAGAGGGAATCTATGCTTAAATTTGATTACCATAATGTTCAAGCTTCTATTATTGGTGCTGAAAATGGGCTTGAGGTAGAAAAGGAATTTGAGGACTACAAAGATTGTATTGCCAAAATTATTGATGAGCTTTATGCAAATAAAGATGAACGTAATGCTTGGAAAAAATGGATGAATCTTGGCTATGATGAAGATACTCTTTGGTATATTAACGAATTTGCTGCTGAAGTAAAAGATAAATATGAAAATATGCTTGTGTTGGGAATAGGTGGTTCTTCTCTTGGAGGAAAGGCAATAAGCCATGCTATTTTAAATCCTTATTGGAATTCGTTGTCGCAAGAACAAAGAAAAGGTTTTCCAAGAGTATTTTTTATAGACAACATTGATCCTGATACTATTAATGGACTTTTAAATATTATTGACCTAAGAAAAACGTTGATAAATGTTATTACCAAATCCGGTAGCACTGCTGAAATCATGGCTATTTACATGATAATCAAAGATAAGATGAAAAAAGAATGTGATGATAATTATCGCGAAAGTATTGTTGTTACTACAGATAGAAATGTGGGGGTCTTGCGTCAATTAGCTCAACAAGAAGGTTATAAGGCTTTTGAAGTTCCTGATGATGTAGGTGGTAGATTTTCTGTCTTTAGTTCAGTAGGTTTGTTACCTTTTGCAGTTTTGGGAATAGATATAAAAGAGCTTTTAAGAGGGGTTAGAGATGCTGATAAACTTGCACAAAATAGAAATATATATGAAAATGTTGCAGCTCAAAATGCTTTAATACATTATTTGCTTGATACCAAAAAAGGTAAAAATTTAACTGTGATGATGCCATATTCAAGTAGACTAAAATATTTATCTGATTGGTTTGCACAATTGTGGGCAGAATCTTTAGGAAAAGAATACAACTTATCTGGCGAAAAAGTTAACATTGGACCCACTCCTGTAAAGGCTTTGGGAGTTACTGATCAACATTCGCAATTACAGTTATATAATGAAGGACCAAATAACAAAATTATTAATTTTGTCAGGGTTGAAAAATTTGACACAACGTTAAATATACCTGATATTTTCCAATATACTGGCCTTAGCTATTTAAGTGGGAAAACTGTTAACGAACTGATAAATGCAGAAGCAGATGCAACAAGAGTAACATTGACAGATTACAAAAAACCTAATGTGACTATAACTATACCTCAAGTTAATGAATATTATCTTGGTCAACTTATGTATACATTTATGATGCAAACGGCTATTACAGGAGCTTTGTATAATATAGATACATTTAATCAACCTGGGGTAGAACAAGCTAAGAATTACACATATGCCCTGATGGGACGGGTTGGATACGAGGAGTCGGCTCGTATTTTAAAAGAGAAAATGGAAGTTTAAATTTCTAAAAAGAATTGGAGTAGAAATTGGATAGATTTTTTGGAATTATTGGTATTTTAGTAATACTTGGCGTTTCTTTTTTAATGTCAAATAACAAAAAGAAAATTAATTGGCACACAATTATTTCTGGCTTATTACTTCAAATAGTTTTAGCTTTTTTTATTTTAAAAACTTCCGTAGGAAAATTTATTTTTGAACAAATTGGAAATTGCATAAACAAGTTGCTAGAATTTTCTAATTTTGGCGGAGATTTTGTTTTTGGGGTTTTGACAAAAACTAATTTAATACACAATGAACTTTTTGGCTCTTATGGTGATTATTTATTTGCGCTAAGATTAATTCCAACGATTATTTTTGTTGCTGTACTGGTTTCTATTGCTTATCATTTAGGAATTATGCAAAGAATTGTTTCTTTTATAGCTAAAATAGTTTATAAACTTATGAAAGTAAGTGGAAGTGAGGCTCTTTCTAATGTTTCAAGTGCTTTTGTTGGCCAAGTTGAAGCTCAGTTAATGATTAAGCCTTATGTTCCTACGATGACTATGTCTGAGCTTCTTGCTTCTATGTCAGGTTCTTTAGCTTGTTTAGCTGGTGGAGTTATGGCTGTTTATATAGGTTTAGGAGTGCCTGCTGAGTATCTTTTAACAGCAAGTGTTATGGCTATGCCGGGAGCTTTGGTTATTTCTAAACTTGTTTATCCTGAAGTAGAAAAGTCAGAAACAGCTGATAAAATATCATTGGAAGTTAAAAAAAACCATGTTAATTTAATTGATGCAATTGCTCATGGGGCAAGTGATGGAATGAGAATTTCTATCAATGTAATTGCAATGTTAATTGGTTTTATTGCCCTTATTGCTATGATAAATGCAATTTTGGGGAAATTTGGTTTGTGGGTGCATAATTTTACAGGTTTGGAGAATTTTCTTGGAATAAGTTTATCTTCGTTAAGTTTGAAAAGTATATTGGGAGCAATATTTTCCGTTTTTGCTTTTTTGATGGGGGTGCCTTATAACGAGGCTGCTCAAGTAGGTTCGTTAATGGGAACAAAGCTTGTTGTTAACGAATTTGTTGCTTACATAGATATGCTTCCTATGATTAAAGATGGTTTACTAAGTCAAAAGTCAATTATTATAGCAAGTTTTGCGTTGTGTGGATTTGCAAATTTAGGTTCTATTGCAATACAAATAGGTGGTATAGGAGAAATTGCACCAAATAGAAAAGAGGATTTGGCAAAACTTGGGGTAAAAGCTTTAATTTGTGGTACTTTAGCTTCTTATTTGTCGGCAACTATAGCTGGAATTATTTGTTAGAAAAGTTTTTCTGGTTTATTAATATTTATGAAGGATATTAAACAAAATACGTAGACAAGAATAATTGTTAATGTTACAATTATTGTGGATATTATTCGGAGTTTTTCGATGATGAGCTTAAAGCTATGTGCTATAGCTGCTACAGTTTATGGGTTACGAACTATAAACCAGACTCCTCGAAGTATTAAGCCTCGATTGTCTGGTCATATAAGAAAAAGTGTAGCCACAGACTTAGATAATCTTAACTCGTATAGTATTTTGGCAAACTATAACAAAGCATTGATAGGAAGCAACTTAAAATAAAAGTAGCTTTTTTTTGTGCCTTTTTGCCAAAGTCTATTACAAAGGGGGAGTTGCAACTTTAATTAATTTGCAGATTGGTTTGTTGCATTTTTAGTTGGCAATAAACTGCGTTTTGTTGTTTTTATTTCTTTATAGGGTGCGTAAGGCATGACTTATTCGGGATAATAAATAACATTGGGGAATGTTATGGGAATTTTAGGTATAGGAGTAGTTGACAATAAATTAAACTATAATAATGTATCTTCAAAGCAAGATGATTTTGAATTATCTCATGCAGCTGGAGAAGTCGTGATTTTCGATAATAACAATTCTTTGAATACTACAAATCCTACAAAGTTTGAAGCTTCTAGCCGTGAAATTGATAATGTTTTGGACAGAGTTATTTCTGAAGAAAAAGAAAAAAATGCGTCGTTTTGGTCAAAAAGTTGGGAATTTGTAAAATCATTTTTTAAATCTAAAAAGGAATCAACACCTTTTTCTGGAAGGATAATTTTTTGTGCAGGTAAGATGCAAGAGTTATACCAAAAAGCTAAAAATATACATGAAAATGTTTCACATAATTTGAAAGTTCAAGGAATGGATATTCAAGAATTAAATGATTATGATAAGAAAAAATATTTAAAGATAATTTTCGAACATGCACTTGGAAAATTGTCTAATAACGGTTTACTTTTAAAATTAACTGAATTACATAAAAGGCGTACAGCTGATGAAACCAAAAATGCTATGCCAAAAGCTCTTCAGAAATTTTCTGTTTTTTTGAAAAAACATTTCAGTGCATTTTTTGAAGATACTGCAAAAATGGATATAGCTGCTGTGAAAACTGCTGCAAATAATTTACCTGAAGAAATAGCTAATCAACTAAAAATTTTATACGTAGAAACGGCAGAAGAAAGAAGAAGTGAAGTTTTAAAAGCTGCTTTAAATGAGCTTCCTAAAGGATTTGATGAAGGAGCAATTATAGATTTTTCTATTACTTCTGAAAAAATGTCGGAAGTTCAAATTAAATTTTCTAAAAAATTGATAGAAAGTTCAAATTTATCAGAAGCGGAAAAAGCTGAAAAATTGAAGCAATTAGAGCAAATTCAAAATAATTTAAGGCAAAATACACTAAAAATAGCCAATTATTATATAAATATTTTAAAAAATTCTTCTTATAATTACCACAAGAATAATATTAAAATTTTTGAGAATAGAATTGAAACAATAGATGAAATAAATGAGAATTTTAAGAAAAAAGTGGATAAACTAAGTGCAAAAAAAGTGAAACTAAAGGAAGATTATTTACAAAATAAGAAAAAACTTGATTTAACAGAGATTAAAATGGATACTGCAAAAAGAGAAAATTCAAAAATTCCTTTGCGTGTTCAAAAAGATTATGACAATCTTGCATTAGAAAAAAAAGATATTTTAAAAAGATTATATGACGTCAACTCAGAAGTTTATTTGGCGCATTGTTCTTTAGAAAGATTAGAAGTTTGGAAATATTTAACAATTGATAAAATCAAATCTAACCTAAGTTTACAAGAACTATATAATTTTTGATAATTTTCGTTTAGATATATTAGGGCAATAATTTGTAAAAAATTGTTTTTATTATATTATACTGATTTTTATCGTGTTTTAGGAAAGAGAAATGGAAGAAAATGACTTCGGAAGTAGAATTTAAGAAAATTATAACTACAACTGCGGCTGATAGATCTGAACAAGTAACTGTTGATTCTGAGCAAAAAGCAGAAGATACTTCGTTATTTGAAACTAATCTAAGTACAGCATCTACTTCTTCTGAAATGGTTGTGCAAGAAAAAAAACAGGATACAATTTCTGTTCCCATTGGAAGAACTTCTGAAAATTCTGCAGGCATGTCAGTTGATGAATACATAGACGAGCAAGAAATGAAAACCGGTTCGCCTAGTCCTACTAGTGGAAAAAGTTTCAAATCATCTCACATAAAATATTCAAAAGAAGATTTAGAGGCTGCAAGAAGGGCAATAGAAAGGCATGCTCAAGAACTAGGCATAGATTTCAATTCTTTAAGCAGAGAAGAAAAAATAATGTATTTAGGTTTAGCAATTGCACAAAAACAAGGCAAAATTACTAAAGAAGAATTTATAAAACTTGTAGACGAATTTGTAAGTGATGAAATTGCTGCAGAAATAAAAGAGAATATTTCTGAAGAAACTGACAATATAGATGATGAAAAGCTTGACAGAATCAGAAAAATAATTAATTATCATTCAAGAATGCGTTCTGCGATGAGTTTTGTGCCGTTAAATGATATATACGGAGCAAATTCAGTAGAAACTCGAAGGCTAAGAGAAGAATATTTAACAAAAATTGCCAGAGGAGCAGAAAATTCTCATAAAAAAATTATGGAAAAAGTAGGAAGGGCACTTCCGGAGAAATGTTCGGAGAAAGTTGCTAAAACTGTACTTGAAGCTACACAAAATTATGTATCTTCTCAAGCTGAAAATATAGTAAGTTTTGTTAAGCAAAATGGATATTCATCAAATTTCGTAAATTCAATAGTTGAAATTACTTCTAATATTGTGTCAAAAGCTGCAGAAATAACTTCCAAATTTGTAGAAAAATTTTTTGAGTCACCAAAAGGAAAAGCTATAAAAGCTTATTCAAAAAGAATGGCAGAAAAATTCAAATCTCAAAAAGAAGAATGTAAAGAACTTGCTGCAGATGCTATGGAAAAAAACGAGGAGGCAAAACAAGCCTTAAAAGAAAGTCAAAAGGCACAAGATACTGCAAATGAAATGAAAAAAAAGGCAGAAAATATTGTGGCTTCAAAAGGTTATAAATATCTAACAGACGAAGCACTTGAAGAAACTTTAAAAAAAGAATCTACATTGGCTTATATGCAATATACTTGGGCAAAAGAAGATGAAAAAAAAGCTTATTGGAAAGCTTATGACGCACAATCCGCA
>CASDUJ010000029.1 GCA_949283935.1 uncultured bacterium | reverse complement strand
TTTATTGTGAGCTGTTTATACTAATATTTTTCAAAACCTGAAATTGCTACATTGATGCTAATATGTTAAGAATATTTAACGTTTAATGTGGAGCCAATTACAATATTTACTTTGTATAAAAGTTTAAAATCCTTTAATCGTGCAAAAATATTATAAATTTTCGAATAATAGTGATTTTTGTTTGCATGTTTTGTATTCAATGATACAATCAAAGAAGTTTACTTATTTTAAACAGAAAAGCAAATAAAATTACCAAAGTATAACTTGAGATATTTGATGGAAAAGGATTATTTTTTAGTTGTAAATTTATAGTTTGTTGACGCCAAAGCAGATTTACTGTTGGGTGTTTTTGTGTTGAAAAACAAATATATGATAAATTATGAGGAATATAGTATGAAATTGAAACAATTAACTTCAAAAACGATAACTACTGCAATGGTTTTGTCTGTGTTATTCTCTGGTATTGCGGCAAAATCTTCTGCCTTGGATGTTTTAGGCGGGAGTGATTTGGTAGATGCATTTTCTGTTATGAATGATGACAATCGTACTTATCAAATGATTCAAAATGAAAATTTGTCTGAGAGTCTAGGAACCATGGCAGGTTCAGGCGCAACTCTTACCGTAAATGGAGGCGGATATGAAATTCTTGGGAATGGCAACGAAGGTGCAATTATCGACGATGAAACTAATACGCTAAATTTAACTAACATAAAAAATATAGATGGATTTAAAGATGATATATTTATTAAAAATGCTGGAACTATTAATCTTTCAGGCGTAACTATCAATAACAAAATTACCGGTTTTTCATCTTCTAATGCTAATGTAATAATTCAAGGAGATACTGACTTAAATAGTGTTATTGAAAATAATTCTTTGTTTTTAAATGATGGTATTTTAAGACTTGGGCAGATGGCAGATATTTCAAATACAAATATGATAGTTGCCAATGGGGGAACATTAAGTTTGCAAAATGGAGTAATCCAAAATACAAATCTTGGTAATTTGAAATTAAACGATGATTTAAACTTAATGCTTGATGGGAATTTTGCCAAAATGCAAATAGATACTATTACTGCTAAAAGTTTTGAAGCTAATAATTTTTACATTAATATTACTGATATTAATATTTTAGAACCTACTACAAAAGAATTTTTTAGTATTTCTCCAATTGGTTCTGGAATGGACGAAGCAGTCAGGCAAGAACTTGCTCAAGCTTTTAGGTATTCAGGTGGGGAAATGGTTTATTCTCCTATATATAAATACATAGCGCTATATGATCTTGATTCTTATACGTTAAATTTTATTCGTACAAGCGGAGATGATTATGAAAGTTTTAACCCTTCAGTTGTTGCAGCGCCTGTTGCAGCACAATTAGGGGGATATTTAACCCAATTAAATGTTTATGACAATGCTTTTCGAAATATGGATATGTATATGTTAATGTCCCAAAAAGAACGCGAAGCTATGAAGCAAAAAAACAAATACGCAGGAATTACAGATAATAACTTGGTATTTGACCCGACAGTAAATCAATACGAAAATAGATCGGGTTGGTTTCGCCCATACACAACATTTGAAAATGTATCATTGGATAATGGCCCAAAAGTTTCAAATGTAGCATATGGAGCATTATTTGGAACAGATTCCGAACTTTATGAATTAAGTAACGGTTGGGATGGAATGTGGAGTGTATATGGAGGATATAACGGATCTCATCAAGCTTATGATGGAATAAGTATATATCAAAATGGTGGAACTATTGGCGCAACAGGCATGTTGTACAAAGGTAATTTCTTTACTGGCTTAACTGCTAACGTTGGAGCAAATGCGGGAGAAGCTAGCACATTGTATGGAAGAGAGGATTTTACAATGTTGATGAGCGGATTGGCTTCTAAATCTGGATACAACATAGAATTTGCAGAGGGTAAATTTATAATTCAGCCAAGTTTGTTAATGTCATATACGTTTGTAAATACATTTGATTATAGAAATGCAATAGGTGTAGACATAAATTCTGATCCTTTGCATGCTATTCAAATAGAACCAGGAATCAAGTTTATAGGTAATTTAAAAAATGGCTGGCAACCCTATGCCGGAGTTAGCGTAGTATGGAATATAATGGATGAAACGAAATTTGAGGCAAATGATGTATCATTACCCGATTTATCTATAGATCCATTTGTAAGATATGGTATTGGTGTAAGAAAAGCTTGGGGAGAAAAGTTCACCGGATTTTTGCAAACTTATATTACAAATGGAGGTAGAAATGGTGTAGGCTTGCAAGGTGGTTTTAGATGGACTTTAGGTAAATTAAAAACAGAAAACAAACCGAATACTCAAGCTAAAGCAAAAGAAATAGAAATTTCTAAAGCAAAAATCACATTGAATAATTTAAAATAAATAATAAACAATAAATAAATATAACCTACTAATCTAACTTAATAGCTAAAACTAAAGTAAATGGTTAGGGAAGATGTATTGCTGAAAATTCATGTATGATGGACTGAATATTGCGATTAATATTTATTTAAAAACATATAGATTTGTTAATATTTTCTTCATTTTGAGATGGATTTTCGTTTGCAACAAAGCGCGAAGCTTTTGGAATAGAAAATCCAAAAGTGTTTATTCCTTCTTTTGTACTGTTTATGCTCATATTTCCATGGTGAGCATTAATTATTTTCTTTGCTATGTATAAGCCCAAACCCGTACTAATACTATTAAATTTTGTTGTTTTGGAAACATATTTTTTAAATAAATCTTTTTGAATTTCAGGTTTTATGTGATAACCTTGATTTGTTACTGAGAATAAAATGTTTTCGTTATCTGATTTAACTTCTACTATCACTCTTGTGTGTTCTTTTCGATAATTTATGGCATTTGATACAAGATTGGATATTACTCTTCTCAAATGCATCTTGTCTGCTTTTACTATTTTTGCTTTTGAATTAATTTTAAATACAAGCTCATTTTCATTTTTGGTAAGATGTGTTAATTCCTTACAACTTTCTTTAACAATATCAATTAAATTACATTTTTCAAAATTATAGTGTATTTTACCTTCATCGTATTTAAAAGTATTGGATATTGATACAATCATTTCCAGTACATTTCTTGAAGAACATAACATTTGTGTGTGCATGTCTTGTTCTTGTATGTTATGTGAAGCAATGTCTTTTCTTACTATTGTTTCTAATATTCTTGATTGTGCAATAATGGGATTTTTTAAATCGTGAATGATTCCTGCTATATATGTGTTTCTTTTTTCATTTTCTTGCATTTCATTTTCTATGTTTCTACAAAATACAACAATTTTGTCTACATTTCCTGCTTTGTCCAAAATTGGAATTTTCATTATTCTGTACCAGTAATTTTCATTTTCGACAAATTCAATTTTTCTGTCGGCAATTATTGTTCTTTTATTTAGTTTTAATTCATTATCTTCTTTATTAATTATTGTCGAATATTTTGTAAAATAATTTTTTATATATTGTGGGTTAAATTTTTTGTTTAATTTAATTAAATTTCCATTTTTGTCTTTTATTACGCAAATAATAGGTATATTACTCAAAATAGTTTGCGCATCTTTTGTTGATTTCAAGTTTTCTTTTCTCAAAAAAAAGCTAAGAATTGCTATAAAAATTATTGGAATAATAAGATATGGAAACGTTTGTATTTCTGTGGAAAAAATTATAATTATCAAATAAATGATAAAAAGAAAATGAAAAATAAAATTAAAATTAATAATATTATGCATTAATAATTTCTAAGAAATATAACAATAAAATTATTAATAAAATTTTAAAAAATTACTATTGCCCAAACAGGCTATTTAGTAAAGAAAAAGGTTATTGTAAGAATATATGAATTTAAAAATTTTTCTACAAAAATGAATTAATTATAATTAGCTAAAATATTTTGTTTCATAAAAATTAATAGTTAAATAAGGAGTTAGAATGAGTATTAACACAAAACATTTAATTAATTGGGTTGGTGGTAAAAGGTTATTGAGAAAAACAATAGCTCCATTGATTCCTAGTGATATAAAATCTTATGTTGAGCCTTTTGGAGGTGGCGGCTGGATTTTATTTTACAAAGATAAATGGGCGAATTTAGAAGTTTATAATGATTTAGATGGCAGATTAGTTAACCTTTTCAGAATAGTTAAATATCATCCAAATGCTTTAAAAGAAGAATTAAATTATTTGTTAGGTTCCAGAGAAATTTTTAATCAATATCTAAACTCGGAATTTATTACTGATATACAAAAAGCAGTTCAATTTTACTTTTTGATTTCTCGTTCATTTGGTGGTTGTGGTGATAGTTTTGGAACAGTCAGAAAGACTGCTGGAGGTGGAGCGAAAAGTCAAAAAAATGTTTTGGCAAGAATTGACAAAATTCATGCAAGATTGGATAAAGTTATGATTGAAAACTTAGATTTTGAAAAATTGATAAAAAAATATGATTTTGAGGAAGCATTCTTTTATTGTGATCCTCCTTATACTTATGGAAAAGGTTACGAAGTAGCTTCTACAACTAATTTTGAGCATGAAAGATTACGCAATATTCTGAAAAATATAAAAGGTAAATTTTTGCTGTCTTATGATGATTCTCCTAAGGTGAGAAAATTATATGAGGATTTTGAAATGATTTGTGTTGAACGTGCCAATGGGATCAATAATATACAAGCTAAAACTCGAAAAAATAAAATTTTCAAAGAATTATTGATAGCTAATTATCCAATTAGCGAATTAGGCAAAAAAGCATCTTAATCTGTAATTATTACTGAATTTATTCCGCTTTGTTTTTTTGTTTTGCAAAAAAAATAAAGCGGTTTTATTGCTTTTACAAAATAAAAGTTCAAATAATATTGGGTAAGTTATGCTTTGCGAGCTATTTGTTGAGAAATTATCCCAAAATAATAATTAATATTAATTGTATTAGTGAATTTGTGTTGTTTAAGTTTTGTAATTATTTGTGTTGGGGAAGGATAAGTTTGAGTGCTTTTTGCCAAATATTTGTATGCTGAAATATTTTGATTATATAAAAATGCCAAAAAAGGTATGTAAAATTCATAATGAAGCCAAAAATATGGTCTCATAAACCACATCGGTTTTCCTAAATCTAAAATAGATATTATTCCATTTGGTTTTATGTATTTTTTTATATTTTCTAAAAAGTTATCTATACTTGGAAGATTTCTTAAACCGAAACCTATAAAACAAATATCAAAAGATTCTTCCTCAAAAGGTGAATGTGTCCCTAGATTAGTTATATCTTTTTGTATAAAATTTACTTTATGTGTTCGAGTTTGGGCTATTTTAAGCATATTGTCTGAAAAATCTACACCTATAATTTGTGAGTTTGGATATAGTTCTTTGAAAATAATAGCTATATCTCCAGTTCCTGTACATAAATCTAAGATTTTTAGAGAAGTTTTATAATCATCATTTTTAATATTTAGTATAGCTTTCTTTTTTATATCTGTTTGTAATCCAAATGTCATCAAATTATTCAATATATCATAATTTGGTGCAATTTGATTAAACATATTTTTGATAGAATTTTTATCTTTTTTATCAAATTTCATAAAAAAATTTTATCTTGTATTAAAAAAAAGTCAAAGTTTTAGTTTGTTATGATATTATTATTTTGTTATAGAGAGAAGATAGACATGTTGCTAAAAGACAAATTAGAAATAATTCTAATTACTTATAATCGTAAAAGTTTTTTGGAAAAAACTTTTAACCAAATTTTTTCCGATGATTCTCCCATAAAAAATTTAAATATTACTGTACTTGATAATAAATCTACGGATGGAACTTCTCAATTTATTGATGAGTATACCAAAAATTTTCCTAATGTTAAGCATATTATTCATAACAGAAATATAGGTGGAAATGGTAATATTGCAAGAGCATTTGAAATAGCATCTGCTGAATATTTGTGGATTCTTTGTGATGATGATGATTTTGATTGGTCTAATTGGCAGCAAATTGAAACTGCTATTAATAATGATTATGATGTTATTTTTACCGAAATTTCTAATTTTAAACATTTTACAAATATAGCTAGTATTATGAGGGGAGCTACTTTTGTTCCTGCTACTATTTACAAAACTGAGCTTATTACCGATGATGTTATGCAAAATGCTATGGTAAATAACGTAAATTTATTTCCTCATTTAGCTGTAATGTGTTATGCAGTAAATGAAAATAAAAAAATATTTATTCCAGATAAAGGAATTATTAATATTGGAAATAGAACCAAAGGAGCTATGGAGTCAGGATTTTACACAAGTAAAAAGGAAAATACTCATCCTTATGCAAGAGATATGTTTCTTGTTGTTGGATTTGTTAATTCCATTCAAATGATAAAAGATAAGAAAAAAAGAGCTTATATATTAAATCATATGAGTGCCAAAAAAACGGGTTTTTTTAGAGAAATTAGTGCTAATTTTAAAAGAAATAGATTTTTTTATAACAATTCTTTTAAAAACATTTGTGATGTCTTTTGTGGTATTAGTTGTTGGCAAAAAATTCAATTTGTCTTTGCATTAATTTGGCTGGATATTCTTTATTTTGTTAAAAAATTTCTTTTAAGAAAAAATAAATAAAAAGTGTTATCCCTAAGTGCTTATTTTGTACATTCCTTCAAGATTTTTTAGCATTTTTCCTATTAAAGTTTGTAGATTTGATAATTCTTCTTCACTAAAAACTGCTAAAAATCCTTCAGCTTGATTATTTTTTATTGGAGCAGCTTGAAAAACAAATTGTTTACCAAGTTCTGTTATGTATACTTCTTGAATTCTTTTATTTGTTTTATGAGATTTTCTTATAACAAGTTTCTTTTTTTCCAATACATTAAGCATTCTTGTTATATTAGGTCTGTCTTTCAAAAGTAATTTGGATAATTGTCTTTGGTAAACTCCATTGTTTTGAAATAAAGCAAACAAAAGTTCGTATTGCTCCAAGGTAAGTTCATTGCAATTATTAGCTCTAAGAGCTTGTAAAGTTGAAAGACGCATTTTAGTTACAAGATGATTTATTTCGTAGCATAATCCCCATTCTGGATTATTTCCATTAGGTATGTAATTCATTAATTAGTCCTTATTTACGGGGGTTTTGTATATGATATTATAATAACATTAAAAATAAAAAAGCAATATTTTTCTAATACATTATCTGTAAAATTTTGTTGGTTTTTAACTTGTTTAATGTTTTATTCTTTTATTATAATTAAATTATGAATAAAATTTTGAAATCAATGAGATTACATATTGGAATTTTTGGTAAACGAAATGTTGGCAAATCTAGTTTGCTAAATCTTATCACTGCTCAGACAACTTCGATAGTTTCGAATATTGCTGGTACAACAACTGATCCTGTCGAAAAAATTATGGAATTATTGCCCATTGGACCTGTATTGTTTGTAGATACAGCCGGTGTAGATGATGTAGGTGCGTTAGGGAAAAAAAGAGTTAAAAAAACATACAATATTATTAATAGAATTGATGTTGCTTTTATTGTTTGTGATTTTGGGGGGATTTCAGAATTTGAAATTGCTTTAATTAGTGAATTCCAAAAAAGAAAAACTCCATTTGCTATTATCATTAACAAAAATGATGAAGGAGAAATTTCGCCTAAAAATTTGGAAAATATTAAATTCTTTACTGAAAATTTTATATCAATAAATACCAAAAACCCAAACTATGTAACCAATATTAAGCAATTAATTTTAAAAATTATGCCTGATGGATTTTTTGATGAAGATAAAATTTTGGATGATATTTTGCAAAAAAACGATATTCTTATTCAAGTTATTCCTATTGACAAAGAAGCTCCTAGGGGGAGACTTATTTTGCCACAAGTTCGCACTATTAGAAATGCATTGGATAATGGTATTATTTCTGTTGTTACTAGAGAAACTGAATTGGAAAATACTATTGCGTGTATGAAATTACCACCAAAACTTGTTATAACTGATTCTCAGGTGTTTGATTTTGTTAGTTCCATTGTTCCCAAAAACATAATGCTTACTTCTTATTCTATCGCGTTTGCACGTTTAAAAGGTGATTTGGAACAATTTGTTCTTGGGGCTAAAAAAATAAGCAATTTAAATGACAATGATACAATACTTATTTGTGAATCTTGTTCTCATCATCCTATATGCGATGATATTGGAAGAGTAAAAATACCAAATTTACTCACGAAATTTTCTGGGAAAAAATTAAATTTTGAAATTTTTTCTGGGCATGATTTTCCTGAAAATGTGAATAAATATTCATTAATAATTCATTGTGGAGCTTGCATGACAAATAAAAAAGAAGTTTTAAATAGAATAATTTTAGCTAAAGAAGCTAATATTCCTATCACAAACTATGGAATAGCTATAGCATATTGTTTGGGAATTTTGGATAGAGCTGTTGAACCTTTTGGAATATCATCTTAGTCATTTTATTTTGCTTTCCAAGTTTTTGATGTTCCAAAATTTGTTGATATTTCCCTTCCAATATTTTTTATTTTGGATTTTACTGATAAAATTGTTTCTTCTTCATTTTGCTCAATACCTGTCTTCCCTGGGTATATAATATATTTTTTTCTATAATTTATTTTCGTTACATTTGGCATAATTACATTTGCTCCAGATTGTAAGGCTATAATTTGTCCATTTTTATTTAATGTTTCCATTGATGTTGTTGCAGGTATGTTTATTTTAGGTAGTAATAGTCTCATTATTGCCATTATTTTCAGTGCAAGAATAAAAGAGCCATTTGGTTCTTTAGCAAGTGGTGTGTCAGGATTTGCTATAAACGGTCCTATGCCTGCCATGTCTACTTGTAAATTTTGCAAAAATAATAAATCATTTGCAAGTGAATTTAAACTTTGGTTTGGTAAACCAACTAAACAACCACTGCCCACTTCGTAGTTTAATTCCTTTAAATTTTTTAAACATGTTATTCTATTATTTAAGTTCATTTTAGGATGCATTTTTTTATATAAAATTGGATCAGTAGTTTCAATTCTCAATAAATATCTGTTGGCTCCAGCTTCTTTGTATGCTTTGTATTCTTCGTATGTTTTTTCTCCTAAGCTTAAAGTTATTGCTAAATTAAGTTTTTTTAGATTATGTATAATTTCCTGCATAGTTTCAATTGAGTAAAAAGAATCTTCTCCTGATTGCAAAACTACTGTTTTTATTCCATGATTTTTTGCTTTTTGAGCGCATTCAATAATGTTTTTGGTATTTAATCTGTATCTTTCAAGTTTTTTGTTAGAACATCTTAGCCCACAATATCTGCAATTTTTGGCACATATATTTGAAAATTCAATTAAACCTCTTAAATGTACTTTGTTCCCGATATTTTTTTTTCTTGTTTTGTCTGCCGCATCAAAAAGTTCTGCATTTAAAAAATCGTTTTGTAACAAAAAGACAATTTCGTCTTTTTCCAAAATATTACTGCTAAAAGCTTTTTCTATTAAACTGTTCATTGCTAAATACTAGCATAAAAAAATTAATCTTCTAGAATTTTTTGAATTTCATTAAAACTTCTTGCAGGTTTTTTATTGTTTTGCAAACAATATTTGTTGTATGCAGTTAAAAGCTTTTCTTTAGATTCTGATGTTAGTTTGTTGTTATTTATTAACAACATTCTATCGTAGTTTCTTCTTATAAGACCAAGTTTGTATTTTTTCGTTCCATTTTTATTTTTTACGGAAAAAAAGTCTAGTTGAGCTTGTGCTTTTTCTATTTCACCGTTTTTGAAATATGTCGTGAATTTTGGAGCTTTTTTAGGTAAAGCAGGCCCTATGTTGAAAAATAAATCCAATGCTACTTGTTTTTCTTGTGTAGTTCTTTGCTTTAAAGTTTCTCTTCCGAAAGTTTTTTCCATGTTATTTTCAGCTTTTTTTATGTCTGAATTTAACAATAATTCTATTTGTGCATCTGAAAGTTTTAAATCATTATTGATTGTGGCAGGCACGTCTTTTATTCCTGTTGTTTTTATTGCTTCTTGCAAATCTTTTCTTAAAGCTTGTTTTAAAGCTTCAAGATTTTTGGGATTTTGAAGTGATTCTTGTAATTTTTTATTTTTTAGTTCTCTTGGGATTTTTAGTTCTTCTATGTCTAACAAAAATTTAGGTTTGTTTATCAATTTATGCCCATAAGCAATTGCTGTTTTTCCATCTGGTTCTATGTATGGCTGTGAAGATTTGCCTTCTGCTTCTTTTATAGATTTTTTTACGTTGATGAAGGCTGCTTCTTGATTAGTTTCATATTTTTCCAAACTACTAATATTTTCTTGTTGTATTCGAGGATTTTCTACATTAGCTTGAGTTTGTAAATTTGATTTGCTTTGACATAACTTCTCTACAGAAAATTCATTTTTGGGTTTTTGTTGTGTATTTGCCAAAATAAGTTGATGACCTATTTGTAATCCTGTAGGATTTGTGTTTGGATTAAGTTCTAGCAGTTCTTCTACCGTTTTTCCTGTAGATCTGCTTATTTTCCACAAAGTATCTCCCTTTTTTATTGTATATGTACTAGAATTTGCTATATTTTCCATATTTCCCCCTCATATGCTGATTACTTACATATAATAAAAAATTTTTGTTCCGTAAAATTGTTATTTAATTATTTAAATTTTATGCTTCTTGCGAAGCTTTGTTTACATTATATAGGAGAATTTTATGATTAAGAAAAAAAATGAAAATTTAGAAGAAAGATTACTTACTCCAAAAGAAATTGATAATCAAATTTCTGAACTAAAAAAACAAAAAATGATTGCCCTCAAAGGACAAATAAAACCTAAAAAGATAGAACGCGTTCATGATTTTGGAGCTTTAAATGAAAATGAAATTTTTGATTATCAAACCTTTTATGAAGTATCTGATATCAAAAACAATACGGTTTATTATTTAAATGGAGTTCAAGTTGCAGCACTTTTCGGGATGAATGAAGAATACAAAAAGCAATTCGCCCAAAAAAATACACAAGGACAAGCTCAGCTGGATGACAAATTAGTAACTTTTTATTATAGGGAAGTAAAATAATGAATTATTTTGAAATAATTAATGCAACACTTATTGAAATGAATTATGCTCAGGTAGCTGCTTTTACAGATTTAACAAAATTAGAGCATAAAAGATTAATGAATATCATTAATCGTTTGAATAAAGAAATTTGTTCTTTAAATGATAATTTCTATTTTAGGCAAATGATAAAAAAAATAAAACTCTATCCTGATAAAATAGAATATTCATTGGATATTTTGGGAAAAATAAGCAAAATTCTCGGACAAAAAGTTCAATATACTTTTGAACCAGATTATTCAAAATTTTATTCTGAGCAACCTCCTCAAAATTCTTATAGTACTTATGGAGAAAAAACATTGTTTACTCCTTGTGATGATTCCCTTAGGATATTTTATGTCACAAATGATTTTGTGAAAACAAAAAATGGTGAATTAAAATCTAATTTTACTTTAGAAACTGATGAAAGTATTATTCCTAGTAATTTTGTTGAGAAACTTTTAATAAATGGAGCAGCCTACAATTTTAAACAAAATACGGCTCATCCTAAATATACTCATTGGAAAAGAGAATATGATTCTGCTGTTTCTGAACTTTTAGCATCGGCAAAAAGTATTGCCGGCTCAGGCTTAATGATTGATGGAGGTTATAGAAAATTGTAATGACTGATTTTAAAAATTATCAATTTTATAATTTTAAAGGAGGATTAGATTATAAAAATTCTGCTCCCCTTATTGCTCAAAGCGAAAAAGAAGTTGCTTGGGCTGATGGATATAATGTTGAACTTCTTGAAAATGGTGGTATTGTTCAAATGAATGGTTCTCAACTTTTTGCTGAATTACCTGAAGATTTAGCAGATGAGATTATTGGGGGATTTGAAGGTGAACAAAATGGAAATAAATTCCTTGTAATTGTCACACAAAATGGCAATTTTTATCATTATTACAATGGAGAATTTCTCCTGAAAAAGTCAGGGCTAGCTATAGGAGCAAAGCCTAATTTTAAAGTTTATTTGAACGGGGTTTTTGTCTCCAATGGAGTAGATGAACCTTTCATTTTTGTGCCCGGAAATGACCCTGAAATTATTAGTTCAAATGCAACTACTTCTGGTGGCCATAATATTAGAGGTACTGCTGTAGAAATTTATAAAGGGCGCATATGGATTGCAGATGGAGCTACGATTTATTATAGTGCCTTAGGTAAATATGATGATTGGGTAAGTGCAAATGATGCAGGTAGCGTAAGTAATTTCCATAATGATACTTCTCCTATAACAGCTCTTTGCTGTTTTAAAGATATGTTAGTTATTCATAAAGAAGAAAGTTCATTTATTTTAAGTGGAAATTCTCCTGATAATTTTGAAATACAACCGTTTTCTAATTTAGGTGCAATTAGTCCTTTTGGTATTAATTCTGCAGGTGGTAGACATTTGTTTTTTAATGAACAAGTTTATCCATATGTAATCAATGATTTGGGCGAAATTGTTCAAGGTAGCGCTGTTTCATTAATAATTGAAAACAAATTGGCAGAATTTACAAATACCAAAAATAATAAATGTATTTTCCTTAACTACAGAAATAAATCTCAATTGTGGTGCTTTTTGTATAAGGCTAATCAAAATTATTTCGATACAATTATGATATATGATTATATTAACAATGCTTGGTTTCAAAGAATTGTTCCTTATAAAATTTCGGCAGCTTGGGAATATGATGGTATTATATATACAGGCTTACCTGATGGAAAAATTGTGAAAGAATCTGTGGGAAGTAGTTTTTTGGGTGAGCCTGTTAAATTTATGTGGACTAGCCCTTTTTTCCATTTTGGACATGTTAATGCCATAAAAACTATTGAAAATTTAGCTTTGGTTTTTGCTACTAATAAAGATAACAATTTTAATTTTCAAGTCAGAAAAGATTATTCAACTTTTGAAATATTTGATAAATCTACTTTCTCCAATATTACTTCGAATACTCTTGTGTATTGTGATGAACAAGGTTTAATGGGACAAGGAGTTTTGGATGGTAATGAAATTGATGAGAAATATGGCTTTGTTACTTTGCCTGCTCAAAAAGTTGATAATTATTTGACAAATATTACTGGAGCTAACAAAGCAGTTCAGGTGCAAATTTTTGGTAATGAACTTTATAATTCTTTATCACTTTTAGGTCTTGAGTTTAAGGAAGTTTATGTAGATGCTTAGTTTGCTGCCAGTTTCACTTTCTAGTAAATTTCTTCCGGATGTAATTTTCCTTTTGTTACGTTATAAAAACTTGATTTTTTCTGAACATGTAAATCCTTTACACGTTTTCTGGGAAGGCTTGAAAAGTGGAAAAACTAAAGTAATAGCTGCCTTCAAAAATAATTCTTTAATTGCTTTTGTTGTTTTCTATAACTTCCAAAAAATTAATAGCGAAAAATTTAGTTGTTATATGTACGGAGCATCAGAAAGGGGGGTTGCCAGAGATTTAGAAATTCTGTTTTCATATCTGTTTTTGGATTTGCAAAAACAAGGATGCCAAGTTCTACGTTTTGATACTAGAGAATATAATATGCCGATGCGTAATTTGGCTCAAAGACTTGCTTTTAGAAAAGTTGGAGTTTTGTCCAATACAAATTTTCTAAATGGTAAATTCAGAAATAGTATTCTATATGAAAAAATTTTAAACTAAAAAAGAGACCGTTTTTCGGTCTCTTTTTTGAAAATATTTAATTAAGCTAAAAAGATATTTTGTTCCTTTTCTTCTTTTTTAGTTTGTTTTGCTTTTTCATTTTCTTCTGTTTTTTTGTATTCGTTTTCTTTATCTTTTGTTGTGAGTTGTGCTATTTGGTATTCTTGATCTTTTTCTTCTAGTTTTTCATTAGCAGTTGTTCTTTTTTCGTCTAGTTTTTCCATTTTTGTGTCTGCATTAGCTACCATTGTGGTGGTGCTTTTTTCAAATGTTTGTGCTTCTTTTATCATTTTTGAAATGCTTGCAGCTTGAAGTGTCAAACCTGTTTGTATATAAACTGCATTAGCTAGAGATTGTGTTAATGTTTCTAATTGAGCTTTTGCCAAAGCTAGTTCAGCTTCTGATGTTCCGATTAATTCGTTGTACTTAGCTACTGTTGCTGCTTTTGCTGCTTCTTCTTGAGCACGTTGTGCTTCAAGATTTGCTATTGTTGAATTGGTTGAAGTAATTTGGTTGTTTAGACTTGCTATTTCTTGTTCATAGCGGTTAATTGTTAAATTGATTGAATTTATTGAACTTTCTTGCTCTGATATTGCATTTAGAATAATCGCTCTTTGTTCTGCTGCACCTTCTGCTTCACTAGGTATGTTGCCTAAAGAGTTTTTTAGTGATGTAATATTTGAATTTGCTGTGGAAAGTGAAGATCTTGAAGTAGATAATTTTGTTGAAACGGCTGTTTTCTTTGATGAGAAGTTAAATAAATTTAATCTTTTTGCGCTAATTTGCTCGTTTAAACTAGATATTTTTAAATTGTGAGCAGATACTAAATTACTTTTTTGAACATTTAATGCAGAGATTTGTGTGTTAAATTGATTTACATTTTTTTGTGCTTCAGCTTCTTGAATTTCTAATGTAGCAATTTCTTCATTTGATTTTGTTAATTGTTGAAGTACACTTGATTGGCTTGTTGCTAAACTTTCTGTTGCGGATCTTGCAATTCTGTCAAGACTTATTGCATTTTGATATTGGTTTAATGTAGTTTGGTAATCTCTGTTAAGATGTTCTGTTTCCATTTTAGCAAAAGATTTGTTTAAATCTTTTGAATTTTCGATTCCTTTTGCATAGTCAACTTCATTTTTAGCGCTTACTAAAATTGTGTCGTTTTTGAAGTCAATGCCGTTTTTGCTTTGTGCTTTTGTGTCATTTTCTACAACGCTGGTATTGTCACTTCTAACTGCTTTTCTGTTTTCTATTAAAATTGATGAAAAAGTTATGTCTGACATTATCCCATTACTCCGATTTATTTCTCTTGTATATATAAAGTATATCTTTTTTATCCAATTTCATTTTTTTGTATTTTTGTTACAAAAGTTTACAATAAGCTCGACTCTATTTATTATGCTTTGTTTTCAGGATTAAAATTCTTTTAGTTCCACATTTTTAAAATCTATTTCACTTTTGTATTTGTAACAATTAATTTGGAATTCTTCTATTGCAACATCTTCTTTAGGTAAGTAAATAAAATTGAATTTTTGTAACTCCCCATTATTACATAATAACATTGTATGATCTAAAATGGAAGTGGTTGGATTTGTTTTTGCTGTTATTGTACAATTGAAATTTTTAGGGTAGTAGGTTGCCTTTGTATTCGATTTTATATCTAAAGAAAGTATGTATTTGTTATTTGCTTCTAATTGTATTACTTTAGGGGGCATTATAGTGTAGAATTTTTCGTTTGCATCTTTGTTTAAAACTAATAATTTGTGTTTATTAATAGGATTTTGTTGTTGAGATAAAAAATTATCATTTGTAAAATCAAATTTCATATCAAAGTCTTTTTTGTAAGGAATTGTAATCCATTGTGCAGGAATGGTTTTTTCTAATGTTTTAGGATTGTCTACTACAATTCTAATAGCCTTTACTCTTTTTGCTTCAATAGGAATATTAAATTTGTATATGTACGGATTTATCCATATTCCATCTTTTAGTGTTGTTATTATTGGAAGTTTGTATCTGAATATTGTTTCATCGTAAAATTTGTAATCAATATATGCAAACACGTCAAAGCCTATTATTTGCATTATATTTCCCAAGATAGTTCTTTGGGGATTTAATCTTAGTAATATTATATTGTCTTTTTCGTATTTTACATTGGTCCATTCGTTTATTTTTATATTCTCTGATGGGTGTTCTTTTCTTAATGGTAAATTAGGCTTGTCTGATTTTTGAAATATTATTGCATTAAAATAATTCGCAACAGGTTTGTAGTGGTTAAAAATTTGATAAAGTGTTTGTGGATTATCATTAAATAGATAACGTCTGTCTATGCCTATAACTCCATTTCTTCCGTATTCACTATCAAAATCAAAAAGTTGTTTATGCCATAAAATGAATTCAGGTGATTCTTCAGCTTGGAAAAAAGAAGCATTTTTGGCATCCAAATTTTGAGTATTTTCCATATATGAATGAAACATAAATCTTGGCTTCCAGTTTAAATTATTTGCAAAAACAAAAGTTTCTTCCCAAGGAAATATTTCAACAGTTGAATTGCCTATTAATTCTCTTCCTTCTTTTGGAATTGTAAGCAACCAAGTAGCTGCTTTAGATAATTCCGAATTTAGTTCTAAATTTTTTTTGTAATTAAATATTACTTCTTTTATGTAAGATGGACCTGAAGGTTGAAAAATTTTTTTCATATTTTCTATATTTTTTTTAGGACTAAAACCTAGAAAAATACTTAATAATACAAATAAACATAAAAGATAAACTAGTGTGCTTTTTTTGATTGTTTTGACAAAACATAAATATATTAATATATATGTAAACAAATAATCATTTGTGTATCCAATATGTCTTACAATTGCGTATTTTATAAAACACAAAGTCATTAAAATAGTTACTATATGATAAAATTTGTATTCCTTATCTTTTAAAAAGAATGGTGTAAATGTAAAAATTAAAACGAAAAGTCCAAGCAGCCAATATTGCTTTGAGTGGATAAATATCATGCTTTGTGCGTAACCAAAAGAAACTTCTTTGGACCAAATTAAAAAATCTAGCAGATAGTTTAAATTACCGTACAAAAGCAACCAAATTCCACATAAAACAGTAAAATAAATTGCTGCTCCGATGAAAATTTCTGCTACTATGTTTAATCCTTTTGCATCATTTGATATTAATATTTGTTTTTCATTAGCAGGTTTAATATTTTCAAATAATTTGTATAAAGAAAATGATAATATTGTTAGTGCGGCTAAAAAGCCAAAACCTATTTTTAAAAAAATTGAAAATGCTGCTACACCACAGGCAAAGAAAAAATATCTTTTTTCTCTTGTTGTCTGCCGCAACAAAACTAAAATAAGAGGAATAAACAACAACATATACAAAAGATGAGTTGTCATAGATAGTAAATATATTACTAAAAATCCTATTGTTAAAATGTATTTTATATTTTCTTTTGATTTAATAAATAAAAAAAGACTGGCCCAAATAAAAACAAAAGATGTTGCAAGATGGAAAACAATTGTTAGTGGCAAAAGTTTTGTGGGAATGGAAAAAAATAGAAAACCTAATGGCCCATAAGGAAATATGATATCTTTTCCGTGTTCAATACTATTTATAAATAAATAATGCAGCGCAAAAATCCAAGAAACATCTAAATCTGGTTTAATGGTTTGAATTATGGGCTTATAGACAATTATAGTTAAAAAAATTGCAACCAGTAAAATAAATATACTTAAATGCTTTTTGATAAATTCTGGCATTATCAATTATCCGTTTCTTCTAGGAGATGTTTTTTTCCAATCGAATCTATTGCAACAATTTTTCCGTCTGAATTTATTTGAACAAAAAAAGTATCTTGCACTACATCATTACCTCCAAAAGATCCCTCTGTCCAAGGAGAATTTTCTATAGCTCCTTGACTTTGTTGTTTGTTGTTTGAAGCATTTACATCCACGTATATAAATATACCAGTTTCTGTATTTTCTCCAAAATTTGCAGGTTTGTCTGTTGTAAAAAACCATCTCATTCCATTAGAAGTTTGGAAACTATATGCCGGATATGTTTTTTTGTTACTATTTTCTCCTTCTGTAGTTTCAGTTGATTGGCAGGTATTAGCTGTTGGTGTTGTTACGTTAAGTCTTTCGCTAAATTCTTTGCACAAATCTGTTGTTGTTGTTGGTAAGGTTTTTGTGTTAGTTATATCAGAAATTATCAATTCTATTGTTTTGTATGCAGACCTGAAAAGATGTTTGTTATTATTTGGAGCTAATTCAGAAATTGTTGGGTATAAAATTGCTGTTATGACTGCAATTACAACCAATGAAATCATTAGTTCTGCAAATGTAAATCCATTTTTTATTTTATTTTTCATATGGTCTCCTTATTAGTCAGGTGATTGTACATTATCTTCTAAATGTGCCCATCCTGCCGGTGAAATATTTATTATTTTGCCTTTTTCATTAATGTAAAATTCGAAAGTATCTTGAGTTTTTAGTTTTTCTCTATCAAATATTCCACTTGGCTCAGTTGTTGTGGGTAATTTAGTGTAAATTCCATTATTTGCATCAGTTGTAGCTGTGTAGAAAAATACTCCATTGTAATTGTTGTCCCAAGGATCAGTGTCTAAAGGTATGTGTTGCGGTACTAAATCGTTGTTAGAAGCATTTACATCCACGTAAATTCGGTAAGCGTTGATCTTTGAAGTGCCACTAGATGTGTATATAGTATATTCTTTGTAATCATCAAATTTCCATCTCATTCCGTTTGTTGTTGTTAATGTATTGTTTTGGCACAATTTTTCGCAACTGTTATTATTGTTTTCATGTTGAATCACATTGGCTTTTTCGCAAAAAGCAAAACATAAATTTGAACAATTTTTTGTGGTAATGTTACCATCTTCATCTGTTTCTTCATACGAAAGATTACCTTGCGGAATTAAGCCTGATGGCTCAGAATTTATTATTTCATACAAAATACTTGTAAGTGTCTTGTATGCAGATTTAAACAATGGCTTATTAGCATTGGGGGTAAATTGTGCAATAGTAGGGTACAAAATAGCACTTATAACTGCAATTACAACTAAAGAAATCATTAATTCTGCAAAAGTAAATCCCTTTTTCATTTTAGCCCTCTGTAATTATACAAAAATTATACAAGAAATTTAGTTGAACTACAAAATTTTTTTGAGGACAGAATATAACAACAACAAACTTTTAATTTTTTTAAATGGCAAAATTGCAATAAAAATATCTTGTAAAAGTTCTGTTAATATAGTTTTTTTTTGTTTAGTTATTTTGTTTATTGTTTTGCAAATATCTTTCGTTTTGTATTGAACTATTCTTAGTTCTAAATATATTTTTTCTTCAAGTTTGTTTATTTTTTCAGTATGTTTACGAATTTTATAAATCTTAGAATTTATATACAATATAAAAAACAACCCTACGCCAACAATTAAGAAATAGCATAAAGTAAATAAAAAAACTTGCATTAATTTTCCTTTCAAAAACTGATTTTTTTATATAATTATTATACAGTAGATTTGTTTATTGTGCCATGAATAAGAATATATTAGCTGTAAATATTGGGAAAATTATAACTTTGGGGCTAAAATGTTTTCATTTTGGTTCTGGTACTAGCATGCCAGGTATAATTGCACAAAAAATTTCGAAAAGAATTCTTTCCGATTTAGTTAACCAAACTCAAAAGGAAATTATAACAGTTACTGGAACCAATGGGAAAACCACTAGTGCAAATTTTATTTCTGCTATTTTGAAAGCTGACGGAAGAAAAGTTGCTCATAATTCTAAAGGAGCAAATATGTTGACAGGTGTAACTACTGCAATGATTGAGAATGCAAATTTTTGGGCAAAAATCAATGCAGACAATAGTGTTCTTGAAGCAGATGAAGCTTATTTGCAAGTTTTTGCTGATTATTTTTGTGCAGATTATTTACTTGTAACTAATTTGTTTAGAGATCAACTTGATAGGTATGGAGAACTTGATACAACTGCTAAAATGATTAAAAAAGCCATAGATAAATTTAAAATGCAATCGTATGAATTTACCCATCATTTGGTTAATCCTCAAATTTTTACCACCATATTAAATGCAGATGACCCGGGCGTACAGTCTTTAGCTGACGAAAATACTGTCTTTTTTGGCTTTGAGGATATAAAATTTTCTTTTGAGCATAAACAAACTCAAGGTGAGGCTGCTTTTTGTAAATGTGGAAAAAATTATAATTATTCAAAAATATATTATGGACATATAGGACATTACTACTGTTCTTGTGGAATAAAACGTCCTGAAACTTATCTTTTGGCTACAGCAGATATCTATGTTGATTATTCAGTGTTGCATTTAGAAAACAAACAAAATTTGGAAAAATTTGATGTAAAAGTAAATATGCCTGGGGTTTACAATGCTTATAATGCTTTAGGGGCAATTACTTTAGCTGTTAAAATGGGAATAAATTCTAATATTATAAAAGAAGCATTTGATTCTTACAAAACAGTTTTTGGTAGAGCTGAAAATTGTGTAGTAGAAGGTAAAAATGTATTGATCCAATTGATAAAAAATCCTGTTGGGGCAGGTGAAGTGCTTCAAACTGTTAATGATGATCCAAATGCTCGTATATTAATAATAATTAATGATGATTATGCAGATGGACGTGATGTTTCTTGGCTTTGGGATGCAAATTTTGATATTTTAAAAAATTACAATAAACCTATTATTGTTTCTGGTAAACGTTATGCTGATATGGCGGTAAGGCTTAAATATGCAGGAATTTCTTCTAAAAATATTATTTTGGAAAAAGATATAAAAAAAGCAATTAAATTTTCTGTAAAAAATACTTTACCAAATGAAAAACTTTATGTTTTACCTACCTACACAGCTCTTTTAAAAATGCAGAAAATCTTTAAGCATAATAACTAAGAAGTTGTTTTTCTTAGGAAATCATCAAGTTTTACTGTGTAAAAAACTTCGTTTTTATTTTGAGAAATATTTTCTTTTTGTTTTTGATTAAGTTGTTCAGATTGTTTTCTGCCAATAATATAACTACAAAAACTAATCCCTGCAATTGCTAAAACACTTCCTGCTACGATTAAAGGTTTGAATACTTTATTTTTATTTACATTTGCTATAGTCCTTTGAACTTGATTAGCTATTTCTTTTTCGTTTAAAGTATCTTTAGCAATTTCATTAGTCATATTTTGTGTATTGGAAATAATATTTTTAGAAGTTTCTTTTACATTTGCTAATGTTTCATTGATTAGAGTTTTGGCCGTATTTTCTGAATTATTCAAGATTTCTTCAGGTGCTAAGAGTAATTCTTTAAATTTTAATATTTTTGAAAAAAGTTGAGGTTCACTATTGTCTAAGCCTTTGGCTCTGAATAATTTTTCAAGAGCATCCATTGGGTTAAAACCAAATCCTTCTTTTATGCTTTTTAGCCAAGATTCTTTATAATTGTAAGGAATTTTGTAACTATAATTTTGAGGATCTGCTGTATGTTGAACATTAAAACGTTCCAGTCTACCAAAAACATCCATGTAAAATATATGATTATTTTTAGCTGACATGGGTTCAGCAAATTTAGCTTTTGCAAATTCTGCAGGATTATTCCATAACAAATTTTCATCTAGTTTTAGTATTTGGGCCAAAGGTCTTACTGCGTCATCTTTGTGAAAAGTATCTGTTAAATAGCCATTAATAAATTCTTTGTCCGGAATTCTTTCGGCTATTTGTCTTAATGGTTGCGGGTCATGGTTTCCTACTCCGATAGAAAAACTATCTGCACTCCATCCTCTTTTTAAAAATGCATCATTTGATCCCCAAGCATCTCCAGGGTATTCATGCATATAAGTTGTACTGAATGCTTTTGTTCTTGATTTTACAGCGGGCATTAAATCTCCATTTTCCCACATATTAAATTCATCTGGCGAAGCTTCAAATTCATATATTAAATCTCTTATATTAAAATTATTACCCTTAATTTCCCTAAAAAATCCTTCCATCATATCTAAAACAGCTGAACCCATAGGTTTCTTGTATTCATGAGCAACTTTTTCTATTCCCTTTGGACTTATGATTGGCGTAATATATCCCCAAGCTGCGTCAATTCTTACAGAATCATATCTTTGGGCATATAATTGAATTTTACGTTTTAGAAGTTGATTAGAATAACTTCCTGGAATTAGGATATTGTCAAAGTCTAGCGCAGGAATTTTCCATTTGGGAATTCCCATAAAATGGTCTTTTTTGAAAGCTTTTGGAAATGCCCAAACTTCATCATATGAAAATCCTACTAGAAAATCTCCGTATAATTGCATTCCTTTTTTGTTAATGTTGTTTTTGCCTATCTTAAGATGTTCATCTGCTAGAAATTGTTTGAATTTATAAAAATCCGCTTCGTTTTTGTTTTCTTTGAGAAGTTCTGCTATACGTAAATTTCTTTGGTTTTCATCTATACTATATAAATTTTGGTCTAATTCGTTATTCCATTTATCTATATTGTTTGTTCCATATTTTTTAGAAAGTATTTCAAATAAACTTTTTGGGGTAAGCCAATCATTGTTATTTTTGCAATATTCAAAATATTTTCTTTTTAAATTAGAATTAGAATCTATTTGGGAAAAACGTTCAAAAGCTTTTCTTAAAGCTTTGTCTTGAGGAGAATCGTTGTCCATAACATTTTTCCAATTTACTAAGTATTCTTTGTTTGGGGCATTGTTTGCTTTAACAACTTCTAAAAATTCATTTTCTTTTAAAATAGAACCATATTCAGGAGTTTGTAACAAACTAAGATTTATTTGATGATTGCCTAAAGAAAGAGCCGTACCACTATATGCGCAATATACATTTTGGTAAGGATAAACTTGCCCTTGTGGTAGTACTTCAATTGTATTAATTCCCATATATGATTTTACAAAATCCCAAAATAATGAGGATTCTTGACTAGATAAATGACCTGCTCCTGTATTTAGTTCAGGAGCTTTAGGCAGGCAAGCATCATGAATAATAAGTAATGATTTACCTGTTTGGCCAACTTTTTCTTTGGCTTGTTTCAGAGTTAGTTCATATTCGGTTAATTCTTTTGGCGTAAGAGTTCTTCCAAAAGAAATATTTTTTTGACTTTGAATTTTCATACACAGAGAACCTCAGGGGCATTAAAACAAGTTAATGTCAAAATTTGTTAGTTGGTAAAATTACCAAACAAAAAAGCGGACGACGAGGCTCGAACTCGCAACAACCTGCTTGGAAGGCAGGGACTCTACCAATTGAGTTACATCCGCTTGTGCATAAATAGATTATAATAAATATTAAAAAATTACAAGTATTTTACTTATTTTATTATTAAAAATTTCAAAAGTTAGTTGTAAAGATATAAAAATTCTTCTTTAGAAGTATTTGGGTAATACTTTAAAAACCTTTGAAAAAAGGTTTGTTGTTTTGCAAAATGTCGTTTTTGCGCAAAGTTTTTGTTACACGTTTAAAAATAAGGAGGTAAAATGACTTCTAGTACACCGGATTATCCGGAATACGAGTTTGTTCCAACGACAGTAACTTCAAATGGTGAAATTTTGGCACAACAATATCAATCTGATGATGGTACTGTTGTGACAGATATTTCGTTATCCAAAGATTCTGTTGACAGAAAGAATAAACTTAAAAATCTTTTAGACCAATACGAATCACAATTAAATGTTTTTTCGCCTGAACTAAATACTCAATTCGAAGCTATTGCAAATGCAAAAAAACAATCGGCAATTAATAGTTTTGAATCAATTTATGAACCATCAGTTCGAAAATCAAGAGAAGATTATTTTTCGCGACTTGGAACATTAGATTCAACTGCATATTTGGATAGATATAATGATTTGGAAAAAACCAGACAACAAGCTTATGCAGATATAGCAAATGATTATGTTGCTAATTTGGATGAATTAAAAAACAATGAAATTGCCAGAAGATACAACTATCTTTCATATTTGCAATCGGGATTAAGTGATTTAAATAATCAAACTAATGATTATATAAGTGCAGTAAGCGGACTAAGCTCAAGTTACACGAATAGCTATAACAACTATTTAAACAAATACTACAATTCGCAAAACACCTCAACAAGTGGAGCTGATATAGCTGGTTCTTGGGCAAATGTAGCCAGTACAATTGCCAGTATTTGGGCTTAATATTAACAAAAGGAGATTATATGAGTAATTTAAATAAAGATGAAATTTTAGAACAAGAGCTTCAAGTTGAACAAACCAATCCTGTTGAAGAATATGTTAAAGAATTAAAAGAAGCAAAAGAACAACAAAATTTGCAAAATAATAATGAACGTCCTGAATTTCTTTTGCCTCAATTTAAAAACATAGAAGAACAAGCAAAATCATACAAAGAATTACAAGCTTTGCAAACAAGACAAGCGCAAGAGCTTGCTCAATACAAAAAGGCTGAAACATTAAATGAACAAAAAAAATCAGCTTCACAACAAATAAATGCATTGAAATCTCAAGCAAAAATTCAAGAACAAAAAATAAAAGATATATATATGAAAGAAATGGAAAATATTCAATTAGCTTTACGAGCCGGAAAAATATCTACTCAAGAAGCACAAATTTATTCTGAACAATTAAAACAATTTGCTAAAGAAAAGCTAAATAACCTAGCAAATCAATTTAATCAAGAATATTCTAAATGCGGACAAGCTTTAGATTTGACTTCTCCCAAAGAATATTTTCGAAATGATTTACTAATTAAGAATTATCTTGAACCAATTTGCGAATTTTTGGAAAAAAATTATAAAAGATTACCAAAATCAGAATTGGAAGGAGTAAAAAACTTAATAGAAGGTTTGGAAAAATCTTTGAGAGAGGAAATTCTGAATGAAACAAAACTTACTCAAGAAAATGAAAATTATCGTAAAAATTTGAATTCTGCAACAAATTTAAACTCCCAAAATAATGCAGAGAAAATTTACACACTAGCTGAAATTAAAAAAATGAAACCTGAAGAATTCAGAAAAAATCAAAAGGCTATTCTGGAGCAATTTGCCGCTCGTAAGATAAAATAAAGGAGATAAAAAATGACAAATTATGCAGAATTTATTCCAGAAATATGGTCAACAATTCTCAATTCAAATTTCGATAATACAAGTGTTATGGATAGTTGCGTAAACAAAAAATATGAAGGTGAAATTAAAAATGCCGGAGATACTGTTCATATCCAAACTTTCGGAGATGTAACAATAAAAGATTACGGAACATCAGATATCACTTACGAAATTCCAAATGGTGATACTATTGCATTAACTTTAGATCAACAAAGTTACTTTGCGATAAATGTACCAGATATTGAGGCTGTGCAATCTAATGTTGATTTGATTACAGGTTACACAAATCGAGCCAAAGCGGCAATTGCATTGAAAAAAGACACATTTCTTCTGGGTAAACATGCAGATGTACCTGCCGGAAATATAGTTGCTTCAACTGGATATACCTTAAATAAAGATACAATTTATTCTCAATTTGTAGAACTTGCTAAGATATTAAAAAATAATAACGCAGTTGATTCCACTGGCAGAAATATGTGGTGCGTTATTAACCCTGAAGTAGAAGCTGTATTAATCCAAGCTCCTGAATTTTGTCATGCTACTCAAGTTGGTGACCAAACTATAAGAGAAGGCGCAATTGCCAAAATTGCCGGAATGGATATTATGGTTTGCACCAATTTGCAGCCTGTTGCGGGCAAAATTTATGTAATGGCAGGTATTACTGATTCAATAAGCTATGCAGGTCAAGTAGCCAAACTTGAAGATATTCGTTTCGAAAAACGTTTTGGAACAGGTATTAGAGGTTTATATGTATATGGCGCTAAAACTGTAAACCCCAATCAATTGGCAAAACTTGTTGTAAATGTTTCTACGAGCGAAGATGATGAAGTTAATCTAACTAATTCTGACTTAAATAGTTAATTAATGGGGGGCTTTGGCCCCTTTTTTTGAGGAGCTTGAATTGGAAAATTTAATCATTAGTTTATTGAATAATCCTGTATTTTCAGGATATTTAGATATGGTTTTTTTATGTTGTTCTGTATATCTTTTGGCAAAAGTAAGTTCTCTTGAAGAAAAACTTGAGAAAAATGAATTTGATCAAAAAGATGATATAAAAGACATCAAAGATAAAATTACCAAAATTGAAAATAATATATCAACAATTAACCAAAATATCATTGAATTGGCGAAAGGTTAAAAAATGAAGCGAATCATATACCACTGGAGCGGGGGAAGCTATCTCCCAAATGAAGTCGACAGAGCACATTATCATTACATCATAGATGAGAAAGGAAATATTCATGAAGGAATATATAAACCAGAAGATAACGAAAATTGCAATGACAATAAATACGCGGCGCACACAGGAGGTGGCAATAGCTTCTCTATTGGTATTGCTTTTGCTGGTATGTGTGGCTTCAATAGTAGAAAAAATATAGGAAAATATCCTCTAACCAAAAAACAATGCGAGGCCGGCTTTGAATTAGGAGCTAAATTAGTAAAAAAATATAAACTAAATATAGAAAATCCTCTTGTAATTCAAACTCATTATGGCTTTGGGCAGAGAAATCCTCAAACATCTAGTTTTGGAAAAATTGATATAGTATATTTACCTCCATATCCTGAAATAAAAAGTGAGGATATAGAAAAATTTATTAGAAAAAAAATTAAATGGTATATAAATAATATGGAATAAATACAACAAATAATCTGTATAATTTAAAAATGCCAAATAATTTCATAATATTTTTAAAAGAGAACAGTTTTACTGTTCTCTTTTTTTTTTGCTTGTTAAAATGAAAATTTTTGATTTCAAAAAGTTATTTTTCTAAAAGTTTTATCAATGTTTTTGTTATACAAATCAATATGTATACTTCATATTTAAAAAGAAATATTATATAATGAATTTATGCTAAAAGTTGTCGTAATTGGAAGTTCAGAAATGGCTAGTTCTCTGCTTTTGGGAGTTAAAGAAGCGGGACATGAAGTAGTTGGCTTTTTGAGATATGAAAGAATAAGTATTTCCCAACCATTTTTGTTTCTTAAAGATTTATTCGCTCCTTCAGATTTTTTTATGTTGGCGAAATCTCAAAACATTCCTGAAATAAAAGTAAAAAGTGTTAACAGTGAAAAATTTAGAAAAATAATTCGTAAATTAAATGCTGATATAGTTTTGGTGGGAACTTGGGGAGAAAAATTTTCCCAAAAATCTATAATTACTCCCAAAATAGCTACTATAAATTGTCATCCTTCTTTGCTACCGACTTATAGAGGTCCAAATCCTTATATGGCCGTATTAATGAATGGAGAAGAAAAAACTGGCGTAACTTTTCATTTAATGGATGAGAAATATGATTCGGGAGCAATTTTATTACAAGTAGAAGTTCCTATTTCTTTTTCTGACACAGGTTATACGTTAAAATTGAAATGCGTTAAAGTTGCTCGCGATTCGCTTAAAACATTGCTTGATGGAATTGAAAATTCTTCTTTAAATCCTATACCTCAAAATGAAAATATTTCTTCTTATTACAAAAGAATAACCAGTAAAGATATATATATTAATTTTTCCATGGGAGCAAATGAAATTTATAACAAAGTTAGAGCTTTTCATCCTTGGGCTTTTTGTTATTTAAAAATAAAAAATGAATTTTTAAAAATAGGTTATGCTCAAATTGTTGATTTAAACAGGCATGAATTTTTTGTGAAAAATAAAAAATACAATTTACCTGATAGATATTTAGGTGAAAAAGCTGGAAAAATTCTTTTAAAAGGTGATAGTTGGCTTCTTTTTTCTACTATAGACAAAGAAAAAGCAATCTTGTTGGAAGATGTTAAATTATATGGATTTTGTAAAGGAATCTTAACAAAAAAATTCATATCTTTGTTGAAATAATTTACGAATTAATTTCTTTTAAAATATTGTGAATATTGTGTTTTATGGTTTTAGCTAAAAACATATTCTTAACATTTCTTAATTAAATTATGCAAAAAACTAAAGTTATTTTGCAAAAATGCCGATAACAAAGACACAAGAAATAAACCGGAGGTCAAAGATGGGTTTATCAGCCAGCCAAACAAGATTTTTAAGTTTAACAGCCAAAAAATCAAATGTTGAATTTCAAGGGCAACAAATTAATCAGGCTAGAACTGCATTGGCAAATCAATCATCTGAATTGTTTACTCAAATGATGAATTTGCAAGCTCCCACAGCACCTTCTGTTTATAAATATGTCATAGATCCTGCAACAAATCCAAACATAAATTGGTCAAATCCTGATGCATATCCTTTAGATACAGAAGGCATGAAAAACTTTTCTATATATTATGCAGGAAATCAACCGGCATTCCAAGATTTTAATATTCCTGAATATGTTTACAGAACAACTACAAATGCAGATGGAACAGAAACAACAGGATGGTGTAAAAAAACTACAGATGAATCAGGTAATGTGTCATATGGCGTTCCTATAGAAAACAAAGAGGATATCCAAGGAACTTATTGCTACAAAGACACAGGCATAGATGCTGCGGGTAATGAAATTTCCTTTTACAACATAACTGTTTCAGAAGCTGAAAATTATACTTATGACAAAAGCACCGGAATGTTTACTCCAAATGATGGTGTTAGTGAATATGAACTACCTAAATGGATACAAGCATATAATTTAGCTGCAAGTCAATACAATACTTATTCTCAGCCTAAGAAAACAGAAATTTATTCTCAAGGAACAGATTTAGAATTAGTAAATGACAATATTGCATCAAATGATCCAACTCCGATAGGTTACAAATCTAGTTCTACTATCAATATTAATCAGGCTCAATACAATGCTGCTATGGTTCAATATGAACAAGATTTAAAAGAATATGAAGAAGCTTTAGATATTATTAATGCAAAAACTGAAGAAATTCATGAAGCTGACAAAAAATTAGAACTACAATTAAAACAATTAGATACAGAACAAGAAGCAATTCAAACCGAATACGAAGCTGTTAAAAAAGTTATTGATAAAAATATTGAAAACACTTTCAAATCATTTGCTTAAAAGATTTATACAAAAATTTCGACCTCCTTTTCAAGTCAACCTTTGCGTTGGCTTTTATTTTTTTTGGAGTTTTTATATAAATTTAAAGTATTTAACATCAGCATTGCTATAGTCATAGGACCTATTCCTTTTGGAACTGGAGTTATGTATGAGGTTTTTTCTTTTATGTTTTCAAAATTAACATCACCTGTAAGTTTTCCTTCTGAGTTTTTATTAATTCCTACGTCAATTACAATACTATCTTTTTTTATGTAATTTTTATTAAAAAATTTTGATTGACCTATTGCACAAACTAATATGTCTGCTTGTTTACATATTTTAGGTAATTCTTTAGTTTTTGAATGACACAAAGTTACCGTAGCATTTTGATTTGTAAACATAGCAGCAAGAGGTTTTCCAACAATATTTGAACGACCAACAATAACTACATTTTTTCCTTCTATATTTATGTTGTATTCTTCTAATAAACGTATTATTCCTAATGGAGTACAAGCTTTCGCATATGGTTCATTTCCGGAAATAAGTTTTCCTAAATTATAAGGATGAAATCCATCAACATCTTTGTTGGGAGGAATTTTTTCTATTATAGCTTGTGGATTAATATGTTTTGGCAAAGGAAGTTGAACCAAAATTGCGTGTATATTTTTATCTTTAGATAATTTTTCTATTTCTTTTTCTAAATTTTTTTGGGAAATATTTTCTTTAAAAGAAATTATTTGCGAATTTATACCAATTTCTTTTGCTTTTTTATTTTTGTTTTCCACATATATTTTACTTGCAGAATTATTTCCTACAATTACGACTGCTAGTGTAGGTGAAAATTTATTTTCTTTAATTTCTTTTTTTATTTCTAATAATATTTTTTCTGCTAATGTTTTTCCATCTAATATAGTATACATGTTCACTCCATTATAGGTAAATTTAACCTTAATATAGTGTCGTTAATACTTTTGTTTACAATTTTTGATGTTTTCTGTATTCCATTTAATTCTAAAGTAGAGTCGTAAGGTATTACGCCTAGAATTTTTAAATTGTTTTCATTAAGTTTTACTGATATGTTTTCGGGAATTCCATTTTTTACTTTGTTTAATACTACTCCAATTTGTCCTTCTGCTGCGTATTTTTCAGATGCTTCAACTATTCTTGAAGTAATTGCTACAGATTCTTCAGTTGGATTTGCTATAACTAATGTTGTATCTATTGGATAGTCGGCTAGTTGATTCAAATATTTTAAATCATATTCGCAATCAAAAAGTACAAAATCATAACGCTCATATAATTTTATCAAAGCATTATTTATTTCAAATGTAATTGGGCATCTACAATCTTTTGAAGGAGATAACCAAGTAACTAACAGATCAGTGTTGTCTTCTAATGGAAAAATAATATCTTCCATGGCCCATTCTACATATTCTTGTCTGGTCATTTTGCTTGGAATACCTGTTTTGTATTCATGTTTTCCGCTTCTTATTCCGTAAACTGTTTGTCTTACAGAATGGCCAAATGTAAAACCAAATTCTGTTGTTAAATCATTATCTACAACCAAAAATGTTTTTTCAGGATATTTTAATCTAAGATTGTACAATAAAGATTTGGTTATTGTTGTTTTTCCATTTCCACTTTTGCCAGTTATTGCAATAGTTGTTGTCATTTTACCTCCGTGCAATATTTTTGTTTGAGGTTTGCCGATAATTCTTTTAAGTATTTCATTGCTATTGTAGCATTTTCAATATTTAAACTACCTGCTCCGCAAGAAGGAGTTATTATACTTGCTTTTATAATTTTATTTTCTTTTATACCTTTTGCTACAAGAAGATTTTTAGCATTTTCGTATATGTTTATTAGCTTGTTTATGTTAGTGTTTTGCAAAGCATCTGTGTCTAAAGTTGGAACAATTCCCCAAGCAATTAAACCTCCTCTGTTTAAAAATTTGTCTAAACTTGTAGCGAATAATGAAAAATTTTGCGAAAAAAAGAATGCATCAAAATTTATTAAATCAAGTTTTGAATCAAGAACAGTTTCCCAATCAGCTTTTCCGCAACAATGCATTCCAACTATTATGTCATATTGGTGCAAAGTTTCTGCTATTTGATTTATTGTTGCCTTTACATCGTCTGGAGAAACAGTTATGTAGGCTGATGTACCTAGCTGTGACATTGTTGGTTCATCTATAAAAATAATTGGTTTAGTTTTTGGAGCTACTTTCTTAAATTCGTTAACTTGCCAAAGTGCTTTCATAGTTAATGTTTTTGTTATAACTTCTCTGTATGTTTCATCATAAAAAGTACATTTTTTTTCTGTATCTAAAGTGCTTGTTCCAAAAGTAAACGGGCCTATTATTTGTCCTTTAACATATTCAGGTTGTTCTTCTTTTAATCTTTTTATAAATATTGGAAATGCGCTATAGTATTCATCTGAAATTCCATACTTTTTTAAAATTTCATCATTTAATTCATCAGAAGATATAATTTCTTCAAAATCAACAAAAAGTTCTTCTAAAGCTGTAAAATAATCATCTGAATTAAAATCAGCATAACGTTTGTTAGTTTTCGTATCTATTTTTATTCCCGGAAAATTTTCTGTGTATTGTGTGAGCATATCCTCGTTGGGGTTTACTTTTGATAATTGTGGGCAAAGTGGGGCATTGCCTATAGTTTCAAATATTAAATCTATTGCATCTTGTGGATTGGAGTGGGGTAAACTTCCTATTGCTGTCGCCAAAAAATTTATGTTGTCTCTCACTTTTACCTCAAATTAAACTACAGAAAAATTTTAACATTAACGAAATTTCCCAGCAAGATTGTTAAAAGTTAATTTTATACTTTAAATCTTGGAGTATTTTATTTCTATCTGTTTAATTTGAAAGAAGTTTTAAGGCAAATGAAGGATTAAGATTTGCTTGCATTAAAAGTGATGTGGTAGCTTGTTGTAAAATTTGTGATTTTGTTAATTGTGCTGTTTCTAATGCAAAATCTGTGTCAACAATTGTTGAAT
>CASDUJ010000028.1 GCA_949283935.1 uncultured bacterium | reverse complement strand
TATACTTCAATATTATGTTATTTAGCTTATGAAATGGACTATATTGATAGCTATAAAATTTATCACCCAATAATTTTTCAAATAAATAAAATTATAAAAGAGCTTCTAAATTGTTTTCTAAAAAATTTTAAATGTCTTATAAAATCAAGAAAAAAGTTTTTTATAACGACATTAATATCATCAATAGTTATTTTTATATTATATAATTTCTTTTGGTCAACAATATACATATATAAAAACAAAAAACAATTTAATATCCAGACATATATTGATTTAATATGCGAAAAGTATACAAAAGATTATATTAAATAATTGTATTTAGGCTAAAAAAAATCTTTGTTGAACGGGTGTATTGTTATCCGGTATTAATACCTTTGCTTGTGATATTAAATTTTGCATTGGTTCTGTATTAAGTAAAGATAAAACACTTCTTATATAATTTTTGTCTGCATTATGAGGTATTAAAATAGTTCGAGTATTGGTATTTATTTGTACCCCCAATTCTTGAAAATCATTATTTGCTTTTACTAAACTTTCAAAATTATTTCTAACAATTTCTATTTTGTTCTCAAGATTAATTTTAGCTAATTTTCTTATAAAATATTCATCAGTCATTGCTTTTAATTCAAAAGCATCTGCATTAGATATTAAATTCAAATTTTCAAGTTCTCTAATTGTTGCCGTTGCCCTAGCCCTATAATCTTCTTTGTAGTCAAAAATTTGTTCAAATTTTGATTTGCCATTTTTAAAAATCACAACATTTTCTATATATTGTTGATCTTCTAATTTTATCCTGTAGTATAAACAATGAACATATGTAGCTATTGATAGGCATTTATCATATATCTCAGCTTGGTTTTTAAAAATCAATTTTCCCTTAAATGTTGTTGCAGGAGAATAATGAGTAAATGCCATTACTTGTTCATCATTATTGTCAAAATTCAATATATAAAAATTAGGATCAATATCTTCCGTTGTAGCTACGTTTATTCTGTTAAGAGAGCTATCTGACATTGCATCTATAATCTTTCTAAAATTTCCTACATCACTTGAAGAAATTTCATATATAGTATTTCTTTCATTTGTGTCAAGTTCTATTGTGTAGGCTTTTAATTGACAACTTCTATTTATTTCAACACTTGAAACTGCAATGTTTTTTAGATTTTGACCAATACTGTTTTGATCTAACTCGAAATTATAAGCTTCATATTTTGAAGTACTACCACTTTTCTTTCTTTTAAAAAATATTAATTGCTGACTATTTGCAGTTTCAACAATTTCTTTTATTCTATTTGCATATGATAAAAAATTATGTGGCAATACAACTTTTCCTCTATAATTAAAACTTCCATGCTCATGATACTATAAAAAAAGGATTTAAACTTATTATTAAGTTATTTTACAAAATATATATTTTTAACACCTTCATTTACCAATGATATATCAATATATTCGCATTTTTTAATCTTTCCAATTTCAGAAATTGCGATAATTTTATATTCTTCATCTGTGCCATACCTTGTTGTACTTAATTCATATATAGAATAACCTAATAATTGTAATATTGGATTTACATATAGCATATTAGAATTTATGTAGATAACACCTATTATAAAAAGTAATATTATAATAGATAAAATAGTTTTAGGACTATTCATATCTAAAGACAAAAAGGCTATTAAATATGTTAATATATAATTTAAAGTTTCGTGAGAAATATCCTTCACAGACAAAACTTTATACTGTATCGTGTTTGTATTTGCTTGAAATTTTAGGAATATAATAATTGTTATAAAAATTATCAACCCCAGACTAATTCCCCATAAAAAAGGATCATTCAATTCTACAAATTTAAAATTAACAAAATTACAACTAAAAACCCTATCAATTAGTTTTGAATTTTGGATTAGCAATATTAGAAACAAAGGGTAGTATGCAATGAAGAATAAAATCCATCTTATTAAATTATTTAATCGGTTTTTCATTTAATTCCTTTCAACTAAATATTATATTAAAAATATATTATTTTACATATTTAATTTTTTAGTATCTAAGCAACATTTCTTAATTCATACAATTGGTACAATTCAAGAACGATTTGTTTCGAATTTTTCTCAATATGGGGTACCATATATTAAAACAAAAGGCGCAATATCTAGGTGCCTTTTTTGTTATTTTTTATTTTCAAATCCTTCAATTGAAGCTATTGAAAATATCTCTTTTCCTTTAGATTTTGCGTTTTGAATATAGAAAATCAAAACTTTTATTTTTTCATTTAAAAGCTTTTCTTGTGCAATTTTTTCTGAGAAAAAACGTCTCATATTTTTTAAATATTTCTTAGAAATATGCATTTCTTTTTGATTACGCAATTCAGCGAGGCAATGAAGTTCTGCCAAATTATCTTGCATTCTCTTATTTGACAATTCCAGTTTATCTAATTCATAATCAAGTAAATAATTGATTGGATACTGTTTAACTTTAAGTAAGAAAACAGGTTTATTACCAGAATTATCTGCTGAACTAGAACCAAATTTAAGACTTTTAGAATTAAAAGAAATAATATTTATCATGATTCACCAAAAATCAAACCAACAATGATACTAAAAGCAAACAATATTTTTTTTGCTAAGAATAATTATACTAGATACACAAAATATTTGAAATATAATAAAAGCATGCTAAAACAATTGACACCAATAATTTTATTAACAATATCAAATATTTTTATGACTTTTGCTTGGTACGGGCATCTAAAGTTCAAAAGCACTGCATTATGGATAGTAATATTTGTAAGTTGGGGAATTGCATTATTTGAATATTGTTTTCAGGTACCTGCAAACAGAATAGGTCACCAATACTATGATGCAGCTCAATTAAAAACAATGCAAGAAATAATAACTCTAACTATTTTTTGTTTTTTCTCTGTACTATATTTAAAAGAAAATTTAAAATGGAATTACATAGTAGGATTTGTCTTTATAATATTGGCAGCATTTTTTGTTTTCAAGAAATGGTAAATAAAATTTACTTATTTACCCCCAAAAAACCTTTGTGCTATAATAGAATTAAAGAGATGAAATTGGGAGTAGAGGTTAAACATGACACAATCACAATCTTATGATGCAAGTAACATAAGAGTTCTAGAAGGGTTAGAAGCTGTAAGATTAAGGCCGGGAATGTATATAGGTACAACTTCTCAAAGAGGGTTGCACCATTTAGTATATGAAATTGTAGACAATTCAGTAGATGAATCTCTTGCTGGGTACTGCACAGAGATAAAAGTCACAATACATGATGATGAAAGCGTAACAGTTGAAGATAATGGCAGAGGAATTCCTGTAGACATAAAGCCCGATTCTGGCAAATCGGCACTAGAAATTGTTCACACAGTTTTACACGCAGGTGGCAAATTTGGAGATGGAGGATATAAAGTTTCAGGTGGCTTACATGGAGTAGGTGCATCTGTAGTAAATGCATTATCAGAAAAAATGACCGTGGAAGTTGCAAGACAAGGCTGGATCCACAGACAAACATATTTAAGAGGGGAACCAAATACTAGCGTAGAAAAGATTAGAGAAACAGACAAAACAGGTACAAAAACTCGTTTTTGGCCTGATCCAGAAATATTTAAAGAAACAACTGTGTATGATAGAGATGTTATAGCAACCAGATTGCAAGAAACTGCGTTTTTAAATAAAGGTCTAAGAATAGTTTTTTATGATGAAAAATCTCAGACAGAAAAAATTTTCCACTACGAAGGTGGTATTGCAAGTTACGTAACATATTTAAATCAAAACAAAACTTGTTTATTCGAAACTCCAGTGTATGTGGACAAAACATTAGAAGGGGTTAGAGTAGAAGTATCTTTTCAGTACACAGATGCTTATACAGAAAATATTTTATGCTTTGCGAACAACATAAACACTCACCATGGAGGCACGCATTTAACAGGTTTCAGAAATGCAATAACACGAGTTATAAATGATTATGCAAGAAAGAATAATTTTTTAAAATCTAATGATCAAAATTTAGTTGGAGATGATGTAAGGGAAGGTTTAACAGCAATAATAAGTGTAAAAGTATCTGAACCACAATTTGAAGGACAAACCAAAGAAAAGCTTGGGAATTCAGAAGTTCAGCCAATAGTACAAAACGTAGTAGGAGAAGCTTATCAAGAGTGGTTAGAATTTAATCCCAAATATGCAAAAATTCTAATTGAGAAAACTTTACAAGCTCAAAGAGCGCGTGAAGCAGCCAGAAAAGCCAGAGAACTAACAAGAAGAAAGAGTGCTTTGGAAAACTCAACACTCCCTGGAAAACTTGCAGATTGCTCTAGCAGAGAACCTGACAAGTGCGAATTGTACATAGTAGAAGGAGATTCAGCCGGAGGAAGTGCTAAGCAGGGCAGAAACAGAATGTTTCAGGCTATTTTACCTTTAAGAGGAAAAATTCTTAATGTTGAAAGGGCGAGAATTGATAAAATATACAACAATAATGAAATTCAATCTCTAATTCAGGCTATAGGAATTAACATAAGTCGTAACGAAGAAGAAATTGATGTTGAGAAGCTAAGGTACCACAAAGTAATAATCATGACTGATGCTGATGTAGATGGGGCACATATTAGGACCTTGTTATTAACTTTCTTTTATCGTTACGCAAGACCTTTAATAGAAAATGGTTTTGTTTACATTGCCCAACCTCCTTTATACAAAATTACTCAAGGCAAACAATCTGAATATTTATATGATGATAAAGCTTTAGATACAAAATTAAGAGAAAGAGGTACCAAAGGGTTAGTTTTGTTTGACAAATCAAAAGAAACTTCAGTAAAAGATGAAGATCTTGAAGAATTAGTAAAAAACATGTCTGCTTATTATAATTCATTTAATAGCCATATTTTGAAAGGAATTCCATCTGTTATAATTCGTTCGGTAATTCGTTCACAAATAAATGATGAATGTTTTGAAGATGAAAATAAACAATCGGAAATAAAAGCTTACATATCGCATTATTTATTGGATCATGCTGAAAATTACGGAATACCTGAAGCAAAAAATTACAAGGTAAACTTAAAGCAGAATCCTGAAAATTTAAAATATTACATACAGATTGACATAGGAGAAGAAGAACCTGTATTAATTACGCCAACTCTACTTCACAGTCTTGAATTTCAAAGAATAAAAGAAGCATATCCAGAAATTAGAAAATACCTTTTAGAAGAAGAAAAAGAACTTGTAGTCCTAGCAGATGAAAAGCAAGAAATTGTAATAAAATCATTTGAAGAACTTCAACATTTAATTGAAGAACGAGGCAAAAAAGGGATAACATTACAAAGATTCAAAGGTTTAGGTGAAATGATGCCTCAACAACTTTGGGAAACAACAATGGATCCTGAACATAGAACATTGTTAAAAGTTAACATAGCTGATGCTGTTTTGTGCGATAAATTATTCGACATATTAATGGGGGACAAAGTTGAACCCAGACGTGAATTTATTGAAACAAATGCAGTATATGCAACAAATATAGACATATAGAAAAATGAATTTGTTTGATTTTATATTTTATAATTCATTAAAAATATTTGTTAATATTTTCTTCAGACTAACTTACAAATTAAAAATAATAAACTCAAAAGTAATCCCCCAAAAAGGTGGTGTACTCATTGTAGGGAATCATTCCAGTTGGTTGGACACATTATTTTTAAATTGCGCAATAACTCGTCCTGTATGGTTTGTCACCGGAGAATTTATTTTAAAAACTCCTATTCTAGGAGAAATAGTCAAACATCTTTGCATAATACCCATTTCCAGAAATAATGGAAACAAAGGAATAGAAATTGCTATAGAAAAAATAAAAGAAGGTAACGTAGTATGTATATTTCCTGAAGGAGAACTAACCAAAACAGGAGAACTTCAAAGATTCAGGAATGGAGTTGCCTTAATTCAGAAACAAACGAATACAAATGTCATTCCTTTTTATATCTCGGGAGCTTTTGAATCGTGGAGTTACAAGCAAAAAAAACCAAAACTTTTTAAAAATATCATAATACGTTTTGGTGAAACTTTCACTCCCTCTGGAGAAAAAGATTCAGAAATAGCAAATGAAATAAGAAATAAAGTCAAAGCATTACTATAATTGTAACAATCTATTAACAATAAAGCATGACTACTAAAGTTTTTGCAGAAACAGCCGATATAAATAGCAAGAAAAGCACTTATTTGGAGGCTTAGCAATGGTAAATATTCCTAACGACAAAAAAAGATATTTCGAAAAAGAAAATTATCAATTAGATATTAAAAATCCTAAAGACATAATGGGCAAAAAAGAAATAAAGGTAAAAGATATTTTAACTAAAGATCAAACCATAAACAAAATGTCAGAAATTTTTCCACAAAGTCAAAAAAGAGAAGATTATTTAGGATGATGTTTTAATTAAACCAAAGGAACGTCTTCTGAAATATTTTGCATATCCACAACATTTTTTTCTGACAAAATAGGTAATCTAAAACCAAATTTACTACCAATATTTAGTTCGCTTTGCGCAAAAACTTCTCCGTTATGATGTTTTTCAATGGCAACCTTTACCAAATGCAAACCAAGTCCAGTACCTTTTACAGTGTGAGTTTGAGTTTCCACTCTGTAAAATCTATCAAAAATTTTGTCTAAATGTTCTTTTGGAATACCTACCCCAAAATCTTCAACAGAACATTCAATATTTTTACCTGATCTATCAAGTTCAGCTCTAACTTTTACTTTTCCGCCATCTTTAGAATATTTAACTGCATTGCTCAAAAGATTTTTCAAAACCCTTTCTATACTATCTTGATTTATATAAACTTTTGGCAAATCAGGTTCAACAATAATTGTAAAAGTAATATTTTTTTCTTGCGCAATAACTTTCATAGAATTAACAGTATTTTCTAGTATAGGTTTTATATCAAGAAATTCTTTTTCAATTTTTACATTAGGAGAATCCAGTCTTGAAAAATCCAAAATATCATTTACCATATTATTTAAACGCTTTGCTTCCTGATTCATTATTTGTAAAAATTCTTGTTTAGTTTTTTCATCAAAATCACTATTAAAATTGCAAAGAGTATCTATATAACTACGCAAAACAGTAACAGGCGTTCTAAGTTCGTGACTAACATTTGATATAAAATTGCTTTTTAATTTGTCAATTTCAGCTTCTTTTGTTATATCGTGTAGAACAACAATATAACCTAAATATTCTTGGCTGGCAGTAAAAATAGGAGACATTAAAGCCTTGAAAACTCTACCTTCCAAATTAACTTGGAAAGCCAAAGGTTCTTTTTCTATTTCATCAAGAGGAGTATCTTTAAATTGTTTAATATGTTCTTCAAAAGGCAAATTGCCATCAGAATCACAATAAGAATTAATATTGGTACGAATAAAATCATTGTAATTTACATTCAACATAGAAACTGCGGAATTATTGGCAATAATAACATTGTCAAAATTATCGCAAACAATTACCCCATTAGCTATACTCATTAAAACTGATTCTAATTTATTTTTTTCGTATGTTAATTCATCAATATTTTTTTCTTCATATTGACGGAGCTTTGCAGACATGCTATTAAATTCATCAAATAAAAGCTTTATTTCTCCCCACAAATCTTTTGGTTGTAATTTATATCCAAATTCACCTGAAGCAATTTTTTTAACACCATAAGACAAAAGGGAAATTTGTCGAGTAATAACTAAGGTATTAATTAAAACAGCTATCAAAGAAAGAAACCACATAATAGTAAAGATAGTTATAATAGAATTTCTTGCAGCTTTTGCAACAGAACTCATAGATTTTCCTGTAAAACCTACATCAACAGAACCAGCAATTTTTCCATTAAAATACATTGGTACATTAATCAAAAAAGCATTTTTAGTTTCGGCTTTTGTTTTTTCTCCTATTGAAAAATAAACTTGTGATTCATTATTTTTGTAGTCGATATATTCAATATCGTTATTATCTTTTAAAATTCTTTGAGTGTAGTTTTCAAGTTTAATTTGTTTTTCTTCTTGAGGTAATCCGCTGATAATATTTATACTTTCAGCTGCAAGAGTTCTTGTCAGCATAAGACCAAAATTACGATAACTTTCGTAAATTTTTTGTTGGGTTTTATCAATAACAACAAGTGCAGTAAAAAATATAAGCAAAGAACTTAAAAACCAAAATATAATTATGGTTTTACTCTGATTATTCATGTTAAAAAGGGATATTTTTGACTTTTCGCTCATAGCAAAATTATAGCATTAAGTTTACAAAATTAACAATTATTAATTTAATACACATAATGTTCTTCTTTAATTGCCCCAATACGATGTACTCTCACAAAATTGGTTCTTCCTGATATCAACATAGGCATAGAACCTGAAAAAACCACATAGTCATCATCTTGAAGTTTAATTTCATCAATTAAAAATTCATCTAACATTTCCAACAATTTCGGCCCCGGTAAAATATCCCAAGGGCGGCAATATGTATAAGTATTCCAATAAAGATTCAGCCTACGACAAGTAGATTCCATATCAGAAATAATAATTATAGGAATATCAGGTCTTTGCTTTGCCATTAACCTAGAACTATATCCTGTATGTGAAAAAGAAACTATCGCTTTTGCGTGTATGTCTTCGGCCATTTTTAGAGTAGAATTTACCACGGCTTGGCGAGTTAAATTATATTTGTCAGAAATTCCCATATGAATATTGTAAGGACAAAATGAACTTATTTCTGTGTTATGCGCAATTTCTTCCATAGTTTTTACAGCTAATGCAGCAAATTTGCCAACACTAGTTTCCCCAGAAAGCATCACAGCATCAGCTCCATCAATAATGGCATTAGCAACATCAGATGATTCAGCCCGTGTAGGAATAGGTTGTTCAATCATACTTTCAAGCATTTGAGTTGCAACAATAACAGGTTTTCTTTGTTTGTTTGCTTCTTCAATAATAATTTTTTGACATATTGGTACCTCAACAGGGGAAAGTTCAATGCCTAAATCGCCTCTGGCTACCATTATAGCATCAGAAACATTTATTATTTCTACTATATTATCCATTGCTTGAGGTTTTTCAATTTTAGAAATAATTGGAATATTACCACCAAAATCTTTAATATATCTTTGAGCAATTTCTACATCTTTAGAATTTCTCACAAATGATAAAGCTATATAATCTGCATTCTTTTCAATAGCAAATTTTATGAATTCTTTATCTCTTTCGCTTACGGTTTCAAGACTATTTTGTGCACCAGGAATATTTATTCCCTTTCGCGATTTTAAAATACCACCATTTGTGACAGATGCAAAAATTTTTTTCCCTTCTATTTTTAGAACTTTTACTTGAATTTTTCCATCATCTAAAAGAACTTTTTCACCTACTTCAACATCATCGGGCATTCCTTCATAATCTACAGGAATAATATTTTGGGCAATTTGTTCTTTTGAAGGAGAAAATATTAATTCATCACCATTTTTAAGTTCAATTTCTTTAAAAAGATTTCCAACTCTTATTTTAGGACCTTGTAAATCAACTATTGTAGCCAGAAATAATCCCAAATCTTTGCTAACTCTATTTACAATATCTATTTTTTGAGAATGACTTTCTATATTTCCATGAGAAGTATTTAGTCTAAAAACATTTGCTCCATTTAAAGCTAATTCCTTAATTTGTTCATAAGTTTCACTTGCAGGGCCCAAAGTAACCACAATTTTAGTTTTTTTAAAAAAATCATACATTTCAATCTACCTTCTATAATCTATTTCTGAAAAATTTTTCAAGCATTTTTCCCAAACCATCCCACTTTTTATACATAATTTGGTATTTATCCACCTCTCCATTAGCAATTTCTTTTAGTTGATTATCTAAAACTCTTGTAAAATCTTGTTCTAAATATTCAGTAAAAGTATCTTTATCTATATCGCCATCTACAAGAATAGGTTTTCCAACATCAATTAAAACTTCCGGCAAGCCCTGCCTTAAAAACACATATTGAATAGCAATAGGAAAAAGATTTACTTTTTTTACCCTTTGAGCAAGAAAAGCCATCCCTTTCTGAAATTCCAAGGGCCTATGGTTAGGAGGCATAATAACACCTTGAGGGAAAAGCCAAAGAGAAATTTTTTCTTTGTTTAAAAAATCGGTACAATACTTCATTGATCTCAAAGTACTTTTGGGAGTTTTTTTGTCTATAGAGAAAGCACCCACTTTGCCAAACAAAGGAAATTTTATTAAATCTTCTACCATCATATTTATTTGGTCATTAAATAAATATTTACAAAGATAATAAGCTACCATTCCATCCCACCAACAAGAATGCTGGGAATAGTATATACAGGCTACATCTTTATTTCTCAAATCATAATGATGAGGGTTTTTTACTCTTACCGAATAAAAACGTCTTCTCAAAAGAATATTTACAAAAAAATTCCAAATAGCAATCCAAAAGGCAGAATGTTCCGCTTTTATAAAAGGATCCAATTTTTCTCTAGTTAAAGATGGAGGGGTATAATTATATTCACTTTCTTCTTTTTTTTTCTTTTTGGTCCACATAAATTTTTGTAAAATACTACACAACTAGTTATTATACTACAATGAAACTTTTTGGTGAAAAAATTTACAAATATTAATTAGTTAATTATTTCACCTTTCAAGCACCAATCAAGTGCCTCTAGCATTTTTACATTAACCAAAGTTCCTATAAGATTTTTATCTCCTTCAAAGTGTACGACTTTGTTGTTTCTTGTTCTACCAGTGAAAATATTTTCGGCATTTTCTTTTTTCTGTTCTTCTACAAGTACCTCTAAATTTTTTCCTATATATTTTAAATTAGAAATTCTTGAACTTTCCTTAACTTTTTTATTCAAAATAGCCAAACGCTCTTTTTTAATTTCATTTGGAATAAATTTATCACGCCAAGTAGCAGCAGGAGTTTGTTTTCTTGGGGAATATGCAGCTGTATTTGAATAATCCAGCTGTGCCTCATCTATAACAGAAAGTGTTTCTTCAAATTGTTGTTGAGTTTCCCCAGGAAAACCAACTATAAAATCAGAAGTAATAGTAACATTTTCTACTTTGGAACGAATTTTTTTACATATGTCTATATACTCTTCTCTTGTGTATCTTCTTTTCATATTTTTTAAAACTACATTGGAGCCAGACTGCATAGGAATATGAAAATATTCACAAACTTTATCAATTTCTGCAACAGTCTCTATAAGTTCATCCGAAATATCAGTCGGATAAGAAGTTACAAAACGAATTCTTAATATTTCATCAATTTTACTTAATTCTCTGAGTAAATTTGCCAAATTAATATTGGGATTATTTAAATCACGTCCATAACTATCCACAGTTTGTCCGAGCAAAGTAATTTCTTTGTAACCTTGTTTTGCAACATCATAAGCTTCTTTAATAATCAAATCCCAATTTCTACTACGCTGTCTACCACGCACATATGGCACTACACAATATGTACAAAAATAATCACAACCATCAATAACAGGAATCCAAGCATTCAAACTTTTTGCCCTTATAATATTTGAATCCTCCAAATCTCTTGAAATTGGTTTTTTTTCTACGCAAACAATTTTTTCTCCATTTTCAATTCTTTTTATTAACTCAGGTAATGCAGGAATATTTAAAGTACCAAAAACTAAATCAACATATGGAGCACGTTGACGAACAAGCTCTTTATCTTGTTGGGCTACGCAACCACACATACAAATTTTTAAAGAAGGTTTATTTTTCTTTAATTTATGCCAAAAACCTAACTGGCTATATGCTTTATCAGAAGAGAGCTGCCTAATATTACAAGTATTAATAATGAGCAGGTCAGCTTTTTTTTCATCTTCCACAAGCTTATATCCAATATTTGATAGCATTCCAAGAATTCTTTCCGTATCGGATTTATTCATTTGACAACCTAAAGTTTCAACATAAACGTTTTTTTGCATTATGACTCCAAATAAAATAACATTTAAATATAAATTAACACAAAAACAAATTGAAAATCAGGATAAAAGCTAATTTATAATTTTTGTATGTTACAATTCAAAAATGGACACAAGAAAATTCATTTTAGAAAACTTAAAAAACGCAAAAGTTGCTCCAGAAGAAATTACTGCAGAGGCAAATTTTATAATAGAAAATTATCTAAAAATTAATAATTATTATGACAAAATAGAATGCAGCGAAGATCAAATTTTATTTCTTAAAAGTATTTTTCAACAAAGAAAAAAAGGAATTCCACTTCAATACATTTTAGGAATATCAGATTTTATGGGCGAGAAATTTGTGGTAAACAAAAACGTTTTAATTCCAAGACCTGAAACAGAAATTTTAGTTAGTAAATGTATTGAAAAAGCCCAAAATTTCTTTACCCCAAAAATCTTGGATATCGGAACAGGCTCAGGTTGCATAAGCATAATACTATCTAAAAAAATTCCCAATGCGCAAATTTTTGCATCAGATATTTCGCCAAATGCACTAAAAATTGCCCAAATAAACAGTAAAAATCTTAAGAGCAAAGTAATATTTATCAAATCAGATATGTTTAAAAATATAAATATGAAATTTGACATTATAATATCAAATCCTCCATACATTCCATTGGCTGAAAAAGCTAATATTCAAAAAGAAGTTCAGTTAGAGCCAAAAACAGCATTATTTACACGAGATAAGAATGGAATAAAATTTTACAAAAAAATAATAAAAAACGGAGCAAATTTTTTAAATACAAAAGGCTATATTTTATTTGAATTAGGAATAGGTCAAAGCGAACTAGTAAAAAAAATATTTATGGATTATAATTACGAAGAAATTGAAATTACAAAAGATTTGGACAACATAGACAGAATAATCTCGGCAAAGGTAAAAAATGGATAAACAAAAAGAATTAAAATTCATAAAACATATGCAAGAAGTTGTTGCAATCATGAAAGAAGAAGATATAAAAGACAATCCTGAAAGTGAATTTGAAGAATTTCAATGCGATTGCTGTGCTAAAATTGCGCAAGAAGCAGGTTCTGTATTATATGGAGATAAGCATTTCTGTAATGATTGTGTTTTATACGCTGAAATTGCTATGGGTCTAGGGAAAGCTAAAAATGCAGAAGAAATCATAAAACTAATGGAAGATAAAAGGCTAGAAGAACTTTGCAACTACATAAAAAATGAAGAAGCTAGAAAAAACAACTAAAACAAAATTCCACGAATAATTAATTAAAAAACAAATTTTCCCCAAAATAAGACAATTAAAATACTATACTGTCAATATAAATTTGTTTGATGTTTAATAAAATTAAGTTAGATATAAAATGAGGCAATTATGAAAAACAAAGTTATTTTAACAATTATGGATGGCTGGGGAATAGGAAAAGATTACTCGGGTAATGCTATATCTCATGCAAATTTACCGAATTACAAAAAGATTATAGAAAATTACCCAAATACAACAATATACGCAGATGGTTTGCATGTAGGTTTACCCGAAGGTCAAATGGGGAACTCTGAAGTAGGTCATTTAAACTTAGGTGCTGGAAGAATTGTATATCAAGAACTAACAAGGATTAACAAAGCTATTGATGAAGGAGATTTTTTTAAAAATGAAGAATTTCTTGCAGCTATAAAACACGTAAAAGAAAATAAATCTGCATTACACATATATGGCTTACTAAGTGATGGTGGAGTACATAGCGAAATGAAACATATCTTTGCCCTCATAGATTTGGCCAAAAAACAAGATATTCAAAAATTTTACATTCACGCATTTCTTGATGGAAGAGACACCCCCCCACAAAGTGCAATAAACTTTTTGAAGGAAACAGAGCTAAAATTGAAAGAAAATAATTTTCCGCAAATTGCAACTATTTCCGGAAGATATTATGCCATGGACAGAGATAATAGATGGGATAGAGTAGAAAAAGCTTACAATGCTTTGATTTTAGGAGAAGGAAATAAAGCCCAAAATTCAATTGAAGCAATTGAAGAATCATACAAGAATGGAATAAATGATGAATTTGTCATTCCCACAATAACGTTGGAAAATTCAAGAATTCAAGATGGAGATTCAATAATATTTTTCAATTTCAGGCCAGACAGGGCAAGAGAACTTACACGAGCAATAAATTTCAGCGATTTTGAAGGTTTTAGCAGAAAGAAAACACTAAAAAATATATATTACGTTTGCTTAACACAATACGATGAAAAATTTGGTTTACCTATTGCGTTCAAACCACAATCCCTAAAAAATATTTTGGGAGAAGTATTAGACCAAAACGGCATCAAACAATTTAGAACAGCAGAAACAGAAAAATATGCACACGTAACTTTTTTCTTTAACGGAGGAGTAGAAAAACCATTTGAAACAGAAACTCGTATTTTGGTACCATCTCCTTCAGTTGCGACATACGATTTAAAACCTGAAATGAGTGCTTTTGAAGTAGTAGAAAAAGTAACTTCAGCAATAGAAACAGAGAAATATCCATTTATATTAGTAAATTTTGCAAATCCTGATATGGTAGGACATACAGGCATAATAGAAGCAGCAGAAAAGGCAGTAGAAGCTGTTGATAATTGTTTGGGAAAAATTTTGGCAGAAGTAAAAAAACACAATTACATATGGTTGCTTACAGCAGACCATGGTAATGCGGAACAAATGATTGAACAAACAACAAACAAACCCCACACTGCGCATACAACTAACAAAGTACCTTTTGTTGTTATAAATAACCATTCTGCAATAGAACTAAGAAAAGATGCCTCTTTATGTGATGTGGCTCCAACTGTTTTAGATTTATTAGGAATAGCAAAACCAAAAGAAATGACAGGCACAAGTATTATTGAAAAGAAATCCTTGCAATAAAAAAATGTCTTTGCTATAAATAATGTATGAGGCGCAAATAATTGCATATGAACGAGAGAGAAATTTGCACATGTTCATTGAAACCTCATACACTAAGGGCCATTAGCTCAGGTGGTTAGAGCGCACGCCTGATAAGCGTGAGGTCTCTGGTTCAAGTCCAGAATGGCCCACCATATTTAAGAACACGCTGTAGAGAGGTTTCGACCTCTTTTTTATTTATTAAGGAGATAATTATGAAAAAATTTATTTGTTCATTGTTAATAGTTAGTGCAATTACAGGAGGAATAATATTTATGGAAAACAATGATAACAGAGTCGAAGCACAAAATATTTACGAAAATTCAATCACAGATAAATCAGAAGTGAGAGCAAGCCATATTCTTGTAGATACGCAAGATGAAGCCTTGAAAATCAAAAATGATATAGAAAACAACAAAATAACATTTGAACAAGCTGCAGCAAAATATTCTAAATGTCCTTCCGGGCAAAGAAGTGGCGGAGATTTAGGATATTTTGGAAAGGGGCAAATGGTTAAGCCATTCGAAACGGCTGCATTTACTTTGCCAATTAATACAGTTTCAGAACCAGTAAAGACACAATTTGGATACCATTTAATAAAAGTAACAGGAATAAAATAAAAAAATATTTGCAGATAAAAAAATTTATGGTATCCTAAAGAATATGGAGAAGTGGCTGAGAGGCTGAAAGCGGCTTCCTGCTAAGAAGTTGTGTGGGGATAACTTGCACCGAGGGTTCGAATCCCTCCTTCTCCGTTTTTTTTTACGATTATCGTTTAACCAAGAAATCTAATTTTAAAATTTCTCAATTGTGCCAATGTAGTATCTTTAGACATTTTATGCGATTTAAACTCTTCATATAAATTTTTTATAGCTTTTTTTGTAAATTTTCCTTTATTAGTAAAAATTTTTTCATCAGGGTATCTGTTCATATATTCCACCCAAGTTTTACCGTTTATATTTGCCCGCACAAAGTCCTCAGGTAACCTACGTCCTTTTTTCTGAGCAGCCCTTATAAATGGTTTATTCACATACTTAACGATTTCAGCGGCAGAAGCCTGAGTTACAATTTTAGTAATTTTCATGACAAAATTCTCCTTTCAGTATTTATTATAAAAATAAGAAAAAAGTTTTTTGCCAGTAGTTTGTTAACAAAAACTATAACTACAAAAATATTATTAATGTAAAAACGGCAAAAGCTCTGACAATATAATATTTGGCTAAGTTACTTTATTCTTTTTAAAGAAGACAAGAAATTATTTTTAACAACGTCTCCATCAATTTTTGTTAAAAAGACTTGGCAATCTTTTTCTTCAGCATCAATAGATGGAATTTGAGATAATTCTGCAGCGTAGTAAAGGCTGTCATTTCTGCTACCCAATGGAACTTTGTTGGCCAAACTATTTAAAGAAATATTCCGCAAAAATCCGGCCAAACCCTTATTTTTATTAGAAAGTTTTGTATAAATTCTCAAAGAAGCATCTCCATTTTCTAGGTTATATCTACCTATAGTAAAAGAACTAAGTTGAGGGGAGGAAGATTTAATTATCATGTTCTCAATTACATTATCTTTTAACTTAAGACTGCCATTAATTTTATCAAAATCTCCTTCAGGAACATTAACAAGATCTACAATTGTAGCAGGACTAATCATTGCCAACGGATTTCTAAACAAAACTACAAATTTTAATGCATATTCAACTAATCCAATTTTAGCAATAACTCCATCTTTTATATCAAATTTCATTGAGCCATTAAGTTTCAAATTTTTATCAGTTTCCAAAAATATAATACCTCTTGCCTTACCTGAAATTTCTCTTGGAAGATTTAACAGAGAAGTAGCTATAGCATCAGAATCAACATCTTTTATTCCTAAAGTAATTTTGTATAATTGTTTTTTTAAATCACACCAAACTTTTGCAGAAGATGTTCCTTCGGCAATATTAAATTTATTTGAATGAATTTGCAAAATTCCTTTTTCATCCAAAGACATATTAGCTAAAACATTACTAAAATTGATTTGCTTATAACGTCCTTTGACTATTTCTAATATACATTTTTCTATTATTATGAAATCAGTATTTATGGTTACTTCATCATCACTAATTTGTTCATTTTCTTCTGTAGTTGCAATACTTTGGGCGAAAGTTTGATTATTCGATGAGGTAGGTTTATTACTAAAAGAACGCATGATTCTTTCAATATCCACATCATCAACAGATAATTGAATATCTTTAACAACAACAGGAAGCTTCATTTCGTTTGCAATTTTCCCTGAAAATTTATAATCAGATCGTTTATATTTACCAGATATATTTAATTTTACAAGTTTGTCATTGGTTTGCAAAATTCCTTCGTTTATAGATAATCGTTGAGCTGGAATTCTTACTTGTTTCATAGATAAATTACCTAATAAAGATGGAGCAGAATCATTTTGTATATACTCTAAATTACCTGATATCGTTCCTTTTCTAAAAACTCTTTGCCCAATTAAAACATTTAAAAATTCACTTGGCAAAGGTTTAGGAATTTCAAATCCTATATTTTGAATTTCCATATTTTTAGCCATATCAAAATTCCCATAAACTTTAAGCAAAGGTTCAGCAATAACATTTGTTTGAAAAGATTTTGATATGTAATAGTTTAAATTTTTAAGAGTGAGAATATTGTTTACAAGTTGAAAATCGGCTCTAAAAGCTCTTTCAAATGAAACAGGTGTCAAAGACACACCATCAATTAATATATCATCACCTTTAATTAATCTAAATATGATAGCTGAATCAATTATATTATTTATCATATTTACCTTAATTTTTGCAGTTGTTTTACCTACTAATTCAATAGGATAACCTATAATTTTGGACAAATAATCATTAGTAAATTCCTTTGTACCAACAACATAAGCAATAATTTCAGTATCAAAAGATTTCATATAATCTTTAATTACACCGGAAAAAGTTATTTTGTTTAAAGAACTTTTTCCGTAATATCCGACAAAATTTTTTAAATTTATTTGGCTACTATTCAAATAAACATTACCTTTAGTTAAAAAAACCGGAAGATTATTAAGCAATGAACTTTTAAAAGCAAGTTCATTTAAATTAATAACACCTATAAGCTCATCATTATTTAATTTGAAATTAAAATTAAAACTCCCATTTATATCATTAAACATTGACAACAATTCACTACCATTTGGAATAATTAAATTAGATTCCAACAAAGCAATAATATCTTTCATATGGAACTTATTAGAATGAACTTTTAATTCAAATTCTTTATTTTCATCAGCAACATAATTTATATAGACTTTAGATTTATTTATAAAAAATTCGCAGTCTTTTGCATAAAGTTTTTTATCCTTTATAAATACACTTTTATTATCATTCAATCTAAACAGGAAATTTTTGTTATTTTTTTGTAGTAATAAATTCAAATTAAAATGAACAAACTTAGGATTTCTAGTTTCTGATATAGCAATATTTTTCCCCATCAACTTTAATTTAACATCAGAAGATGGATTATACAAAATTACGCAATTTTTTATGTAAAGTAATGCATTAAAAATATCAACAGTCCAAATGGTTTGCGAATCAGTTTTCTCTTTTGGTTTTCCCAAAGTACTAAGCTTATCTAAATCAGCAAAAATATAATCCGCACCAATCTTTTTAATTATTATTCTTTTTTTTAATAATTTTTCAAAAGAAAAAGCTGAACTAAAATTTTTAATTTCTAAGATTTTTTCGTTCTTTTGTAATAATGAAAATTCAGCAATAGAAAAAGAAACTAATGGAGACAATTCTGTTTTTAATTCAGGATTTTTGATAATTAAAGCTAAATTTGAAGATTTTTCAACAGTTTTTTGAATAAAAGAAAGAATTTTAGCATTAGATAGCAAAAGAGGCAAAGCTTTTAGATAAAATCCTAACAAACAGAATAAAGAAAAAATAAAAATTGAAAAAAATATTATTGAACTTCGATAAAATTTCGACATAAATTCTCTCCGGAAATATTATATCACAAGTAATTTTGTGCTATGCTATTTTTATGAAGAAGATTTTATTTTTCGCGTTCATTATATTATTGTTTCAAAATACTATTTGCGCAGCAGAAGAAATTATTCCTGTTGTGCAAAGTTCTGATGTTGAAATATATAATAGCGAAGACAATTCAACTTTTGGATTAAAGAACAAAAACGGCGAAATAATAACCAAAGCCATTTACAAAAAAATCATTTTACTAGGAGACACATCTTGGATAGTTCAAAAGAAAAATAAATTTGGAATAATTGATGCATCCGGTAACTATTTAATTGAACCCAAATACCGGCATGCTGAAAGAATTTTTGGGAAATATGCCAAATTAGGAAATGAAAAAGACTACGGTCTATACGATGAAAGAGGGAAAATAATTATAGAACCAGAATATACAAAGATTGATCCTTTGTTTGGACAAATGTTCTTAACTTGTAAAAATTACAAATATGGAGTAACTAATTATACGGGGAAAAAACTTCTAGAGAACAAATTTGAAGATATATATATGCCATCTCCTAAAGTTATGCGTATCAAACACGAAGGAGAATGGTACGAAATAGAAAAAATGTCCGCAGATGAAATAGAATTACCAGAAGGAGTTAGCAAAATAACAATAGAAGATAATGATTATAAAGTTACAAGAATAATAACCAATACAGGCTTATGGTCTGGATATTCAGCACTTACGGCAACAGACTATTTGGTAAAATTATTTTCTTCTGTATCACCAGCTTATGAAGAAACGATAGATGAACTTATGCTGTCACATGGAACTGACACTGTTTCTATTTTTATGCAATTAGGTTGGATACCCAAATTTCCTTTTACATATGCAAAAAAATATTACAACAATTTTTTAAGTCCAAATAATGGACCTTTATCGGAGATAAGAACAAATGTAAAAAAACAAATAAAATAAATTATTTTATTTGTTCTAACCAATGTTCAATCTCCTTATGAGTTGCTAATGAACCTCTTTCATATATAGAAATACCCTTGAGAAATTTTGCATTAGGAATAAGTTTTTGCATATCAGTAAAAGTTGAAGACTCTCCTCCTCCACCATGTGTGCAAAAAGGAAGAATAATTTTCCCCTCGAGATTGTTTTCATCAATAAAAGTTTTAACAGGGGGAGCCATAGTATACCACCAAACAGGAGTCCCCATACAAATGATGTCATATTTTTGTAAGTTCTCAACTTTGTTTTTCAAAGCAGGTTTAAAATTATTGTTTTTTTCTTTTTTAGCTAGTTCAACGACACTATTATAATCTTCTGGGTAAGGTTCCACTGTTTGAATTTCAAAGACATCAGCATTTGTTTGCTTTTGAATTTCTTTAGCAATTTCTCTGGTATTACCAGAATACGAATAAAAAACTATCAAAATATTATTTTTTTTATTCATTTTTACCTCCTTGGGTGTATAATACTTTGTTTTCACGAGTACGAAACATAGTATAAGAAAAAGTAAAATCAATAATGAAAAAAAAATTTTCTTCATTCCATTTTCCTTAAAATTCATTTATGATATATTATATTTTACAACTTGATAGTAACTATCAGTCAACTTACAAATTGGAGACAAACATGTACACAATAAAAGAAGTAGCTAGCAAAATGAATATATCTGAACACACTTTAAGATTTTGGGCAAAAAGTGGATTTTTTCCATTTATCAAAAGAGATTCGAACAACACAAGAAAATTTTCGGAAAATGATTTAGGCTGGGTAAAAATTGTTAAATGTTTAAGAAGTGTAGGTACAGAAAATAAATCAATAAAAAAATATATTGATTTATGTATTAAAGGAGACTCTACTATAAAAGAACGTTTTGAAATAATCAAATCTACAAAATTGAAAGCTTTGCAGCAAATGGAAGAATTAAAAAAACAATTGGATTTACTTGAATACAAAGAAAATTATTACCAAAATTTAATTAAAAATAATTTAAATGATAATTGGAATCCCATTAATAAAATTCATGAATCAGAAAGTTTAGTTTAAATATCCATACTACCACTTCGTAAACTTTCAAGATCTAAAGTAATATACTGAAAACCAAGTTGTTTCAAATTATTTACAATAGATTCTTTATTTTTAAGAAACAAAAGCATTTTGCTATTTTCAATTTCAATACGGGCAAGATTTTCATGTACTCTGAGCCTATTTTTTTCAAAACCATAATTCACAAGAATTTTTTCGCCTTGTTCAACCATATCTAACAACTCCAAAGATAATTTTTGTCCATAAGGAAATCTTGTAGCTAAACAAGAATTAGAAGAAAGATTGAAGCATTCCAATCCAATTTGTTTTGAATAGGATACTATCTCTTTTTTTGTGATCATATTTTTAGCAAAAGGAGAAACAATACCAAGTTCTTCCAATACTTTTAAGCCAGGACGATATTTATTAATATCATCATAGTTTGTTCCATCAACGACAAATTTTAAGTTAAGTTTTTCTGCAGTCTCTTTTATTTTATTAAAAAAAATTTTTTTACAAGTATAGCATCTGTTTTTAGGATTACAGATAATATTTGTATATTGAAAAAGATTAATTTTTAATTGAATTTGTCTTAGACTAAATTTGTCACAAATAAACTTAGCACGTAAAATTTCGTCTTTTGTTTGAAAATCAGAAACACAAGTTACAGCACAAACATTTAAATCCTTACAAAGATACAACAACAAAGTGCTATCAACTCCACCAGAGAAAGCAAGACAAATCCCCTGTTTATTCATTTCACTTAAATCATATTTTAAATTTAAAAATTTTTTATTCATAAGATTTCTGAGGTAAATTCAAAGTAATTAAAAGCACTAAACTGAGAAAAGCGACAACAAAAATCCCAATAATATTTGCCCATAAGGACGGAATTTTTGATAAAATAGCTAATTTAATTTGCAAAGCATCAAAAAAGTGATAAATATTCCAATGATTTTGCATGATGAGAGAATCTGAAATTTTTATAAGTGCCCATTCTAATCCATCAGGTTTTTGGGAAGCATATTGTGCAAGAAAAGTAGCAGATACGAACGACACCACTGCAAGAAGTGCCAACGCAAACTTTTCAGAAATTTTATTGATAATTAAAACAAATAGAGCTGTAAAAATCCCCTCAACTAAAGCTATAACAAAATGAATTCCAAGCATTAACGAAGTAAATTTCGAAACTGAAAAAATAATCGCCCCAGAAAAATAAGTCTCCAAAACAACAGCCAAAGAAGCTAATTGTAATGCAACAACAGAAGCTACAACAGAAGCGACTATAGGCCGATGAATTTTTTCGATAGGTTTATAAAATAAAGGATATGCCACAAAACAACCTAAAACCCCCATATTAAAAAGATTACATCCAAATGCCAGCAAACCTCCATCAGCAAAGAAAACTGACTGAACCAATAATATTGCAAACATAGCCACAAAAGCAAGCTTAGGCCCCAATAAAATAGACAACAAAACAGCCCCGACAATATGCCCACTAGAAGAAGTTAAAGGAATAGGAAAATTAATCATTTGTAAGGAAAAAACCATTACCGTAAGTAGCAGAGGCAAAAGTATGTTATTGTTCAATAATTTAGCCTTTAAATTTTTCATACTCCAAAACAAAAACCCCCCACTAATAGCCAACATAGTAATTCCTGTATATGGACAAATTATTCCGTTTCCTAGATGCATAATTATACCTCCTTTATTCAATACATAAAACTCGTAAAATTGGATTTTTATATTTTCTTTTACCTGCCCCATAACCTGTTTTCAAAATTACGAACTCATCAGGTAATTTTTCTTCGGCATACAAAGCTGCCACAATAGCTGCCCCAGTAGGAGTAACCATTTCACCATCATTAGAAGATATACAAAAAGGAAGTTTGTATTTAGCAACAATTTCGCAAACAGCAGGAACAGGAACAGGCAAAGTTCCATGCATACAAGATACAAAACCTTGTCCATCAGTAAGTGTTGAGAAATAAACTTTTTGAGGATTTAAATCAGAAAACAAAACCGAAAAAGCAATAATATCAGCAATAGAATCAATTGCACCAACTTCATGAAAATGCACCTCTGAGAGATTTTTCCCATGCACTTTAGCTTCAGCTTCTGCAACAATTTCAAAAATACGTTTAGCAAGAATTTTTGCATTTTCGTCTAAATCAGCTAAATCAATAATTTCATTTATGTCATCTAAATTTCTATGTTCATGGAAATGATTTTCATTTTTAGTCAAAGTAACATCAAAATCAGAAACTAAAATTGCATTAACATTAACTTTTGAAATTTTATAATTAAATTCATTGTATAGATTTAGAGAATCAAGAGCAATTTTAAGTTTTTCGATATTCGCCCCCAAATCAATCAAAGCAGCTACAACCATATCTCCGCTTATACCTGATTTACAATCAAAATACAAATTCATTTATTTGTCTCCCGCAATTTTCCTATTTATTTGACAAGCACTATACCCTGCATTAAATCCATTATCAATATTAACAACAGTCATTCCTTCAGCGCAAGAATTAAGCATTGTTAACAATGCACTAATTCCATTCATAGAAGAACCGTACCCAACAGATGTTGGAACAGCAATAACAGGAACATCAACAAGACCTGTAATAATCCCGCCCAAAGTTCCTTCCATACCGGCAACAACAACTACCACATTAGCCTTTTTAATTTCATTAATATTGTCAAATACTCTATGCACACCTGCTACACCAATATCATAAAATTTTTTAACATAACTTCCAAAAAATTCTGCAACAGCACAAACTTCTTCAGCTACTGCAATGTCTCCAGTTCCTGCAGTGCAAACCGAGATAAGTCCAACTTTTTTAACAGGTTTTTGAATTAAAGTTAAAACACGAGCTTTGTTGTTGTATTGAATTTTTTGAAATTTTTCTTTTAAAAAATCATACTGTAACTCAGAAGCCCTAGTTCCTAAAACATTTAAACCACTTAATTCAAAAGTTTCGAATATCTTAGCTAATTGTTCATTAGTTTTAGATTCGCAAAATACAGTTTCAGAATATCCTCTTCTTTTAATTCTTTCCATATCTAATTTTGCAAATTCCAAATCTATATATTTTTCATTAGTCATGGTAGATTACCTCTTGTAAAAATATAATACAACTTAATAGCAGCTCTAAGTCAAGAAACTTTTTTGTAATTTGCAAACAAAAGACCTAATTCAAATAATAGATAAGTAGGAACAGCAAGCATAAGCTGGCTAACAATATCCGGAGGGGTTAAAATTCCTGCAAAAATTAATATTCCAACAATTATGTAAGGTCTTAAATTTGCAACAGTTTTATAAGAAATAAAACCTGATTTAACTAAAGAATAAGCCAAAAGTGGTAATTGAAACATTAAGCCAAAAACCAAAGAAAGGCACAATGCCATATTAACTACAGTTGAAATACTAATTACAGGCTTAATTAGGTTAGTAGAAAAACTAAGTCCAAATTTCATAATTAGGGGCAAAATAAAGAACAAAGAAAATAAAATTCCACAAACAAAAAGAAAAGTTGAAATTAGAGCGATAGATTTAATAAAAGATTTTTCATTGTCATAAAGGGCAGGAAGGATAAAATTCCACATTTGTTTAGCAATATATGGGAATGTTAGAACCAAATCAACTACGAAAGCAGTTTTAATTTGTATTAAAAAAACTTCTGTAGGAGAAAAATAATTTAGAGTTAAATTAGTTTCACCAACAATTACATTAATAATTAAATTTAAAATTTTAGGAGCAAAAAAGAAAGCAAGAGGTAAAACAATCGAAAATGCAATTATACATTTTAGCAAAGTTTTTCTTAATTCTTCGATATGATTAATCAAGCTTTCATTATTATCATCAGACATTTTTATACATCTTTTGGTTTATATTCTTCGGGCTTTTCAGCTGCATCTTCAAGTGCATCTTGAATACCTTTTGCTTCATTTTTAAGTATTTCTTTGGCTTTTTTGTATTCGAAAGAAGCCTTGCCAAGAGCTCTAGCAAGTTCGGGAATTCTTTTTCCACCAAACAATAAAACAACAACCACTAATATTAATAGTATTTCAGTAATTCCTAATGACATAAAAGTTCTCCTTTTAAATTAATTAAGTTTATTATATCATTTTTTGCTCTTTTACGGAAAATATTTCTATTGCCATAAAACGACAAGCATTTTTGCAAGCCCCACAACCAATACATTTAGAAGCATCAATAACAGGAAAGGAATTTTTTTCATAAGTTATTGCTTGAACAGGACAAGAAAAAGCACATACTCTACATTTTGTGCATTTTTCAGAATTTATTGAAGCAATGGCAATTCTAGTTTTTTGTTTTTCTTCCAAAGAAATTCGTCTTATTGCACCAGAAGGGCAAACTTGAGCACATTTATTACAATCATATTTACAAAAATTGTTAGAATAATCCAATTTAACTGCAGAATATTCTGTATCAGCTTTTTTTATAATTTTATTAGGGCAAACTTCAACACATAAATTACAATTTAAACATTTATTTATAAAGCGTTCTTTATTTTCTGCCCCTGGAGGCAAAATAACATTAGTTAATTTTTGAGCAATATTCTCAGCTAACGTTGCACCTAATTTCGCAGCAGTACCGAACAGAACCAAAGTGGCACCAAGCCACAAAAACTTTCTACGCTCAAAATTAAATGTTACATCTTTTTTAGGTTCAATTCCATATTGAACACCTTGACGAGGACAATTTGATAAACATTTCAAACATTTAATACAAGTTTCATTGTCAACAAATTTTTCTTTAGAATTTATTGAAGCAGAAGGACAATTTTTCTCACATTGTCCACAAGAAACGCATACATCTTTGGGCAAATATATTTTAAACAAAGAAAATTTAGCAATAAGACCAAGAATAGCTCCAACAGGACAAATATTTGCACAAAAAAATCTATTTTTGAAAAACAACAAAATCAGAATACAAATTAATAAAAATATGCCCCAATGAGACAAAGTAAACGCAGAACCAAAAACAGAATAAGGTTCAATGTGTCTTAATACAAAAGTAGTTCCAGCAGCAAAAGTGCCAAAAGTTATTGCAAAAATTAAATATTTATAGGAATTATTTTTTTGAAATTTAGTTTTTTTTCTAAATAATAAAGTAAAAAGTTCTTGAAAAATTCCCAAAGGACAAATCAAGGAGCAATACAACCTTCCAAAAATAAAAGTAAAAACCAAAAGACTAACCAATAAAATTAATGCCCACAAAGAGAAATCAATAAAAACTTTTTGCAATAAAGCAACAAATTGCAAATCAAAAATTTTGACTGGGTAAAATACTCCCCAAATAGAGAAAATAGCTAACAAAAAAACACAAAGCGCAACAAAAAATCTTAAGTAATAAAATTTTTTCACTAATTCATATCCTTTTCGACAACCTTAACAGTTTTTTCAACTTCAGCAAGAAGTTTAGGAATATCCAAACTCTGGGGACAATTTTTATTGCACAAACCACATTGAATACATTTATCAGCACGTTCATCTTCATTTAAGGCATTGTAATTATATGTAAACATAAAAAATCTATTTGGTTGACTACTAGCTTTATAAAGATTATATAAGCCAAATATAGCAGGAATATTTATCCCTCTAGGGCAAACTTCTAAACAATATTTACAAGCTGTACAATTAATTGCACCTTGAGACTGAATAATTTGTGCAATTTGGCGGGCAAGTTCTTCTTCTTTTTGAGTAAATTGTCTGTAATTTACAAATGTATTAACGTTTTCTTTCAATTGCTGCAAGTTGCTCATTCCACTTAAAATAGTAAACACTCTTTCTTTACCAGCAACCCACCTTAATCCAAAAGAAGCCTGTGTATCATTTGGAGCAGCTTCTTTAAGTTTGCCTTTAGCTTTTTCTGGCAAATTACATAATGCTCCGCCTCTTAAAGGCTCCATAACAATAACAGGAACTCCAGCTTCATCAGCAATTTTATACAATTCATCAGCATTGACAACTTCCCAGTCAAGATAATTTAATTGTAATTGACAAAAATCCCATTTATGCTCATTTATAACTTCTCTAAGCATTTGAGGATCACCATGAAAAGAAAATCCTAAATACTTAATTTTTCCAGTTTTTTTTAGTTTTAAAAGTTCTCCATACATATCATTATCACGATAGTTACTAAGAGTATTTTTGTTAATATTATGAACCATATAAATGTCAAAATAATCTACCTGACATTTTTTTAATTGTTCGTTAAAAAGTTTATGAACATCTTCAGGAGAATTAACAAGATAAGCTGGATTTTTATCAGCTAAAATAAAACTTTCTCGAGGATATTTTTTCAATATTTCACCTATTGCATTCTCTGATTTACCATCAACATACATATAGGCAGTATCGAAATAATTTGCTCCGTGCTCCATGGCATACTCTACCATTTTTTCTAATTCAAACATATCTATTTTATCGTTTTTCATAGGTAATCTCATGCACCCAAGAGCAATTAATGGCATATCAGTATTCGCAAATTTTCTTCTTACGACTTGATTTTTTGCTTTTTTAATTTCTTTTTTACCGCAACTAGCAAACAAAGCAGCTCCACTTATAGTTAAAGCTGAGTTTATTAAAAATTCACGTCTTTTCATGTTTATGGTCTCCAATATGTATTTAGTTATATTTTACAACTTTACTCTTGATAAAAGTCAATATTTGCAAATAAAATTAATTAATATATTTTTTCAAACTATAAAAATATTCTTCATTATTAACAGGTTCAAGCCAAGTTGTTTGATTTTCCGGTAAATTTGTTTCAATAGAAATATGAGAAAACCAACAGCTCGGAGCAGCTCCATGCCAGTGAACAACATTTAAAGGTATTTTAACAACATCACCTTTATTTAATTTTCTTACAGGCTGACCTTTTTCTTGGTAAAAACCAGTTCCAGCAGTTACAAGTAATATTTGTCCACCACTATGTTTGTGCCAATTAGTTCTTGCTTCAGGTTCAAAAGTAACGTTAGCAATAGAAGAATTCCATATGTTATCGTTTTCACTAAGGCGAAATAAATAAGTTTTTCCCGTAAAAAATTTGTTGTATGGATTAATTTCCCCTTTAGCAAATGGTTGTTCAAAATCTTCAGCTCTTATCATATTCCCTCCAATAAAAAAAATAGTTACAAATAAAAATAAGAATAGTTTTCTCATATTAAACCTCATTTCAAAATAATTAATAGTTTACTCCCTAATAGTAACTCTCAGTCAAGTATGCAAAAAACTAACTACTCAACCTAGAATAGCTAGGTAATACTTCAAAAACTTTTTCTAAATAAGATATAAATTAGCTACTAAAGGAGAAGAGTAAATGGTAAAAAAAATAATATTGACAATAGTATTAATGACAATTTTAGGAGCAATAAGTAACTCAACAAAAGCAATGCCTATCATAGGTGAAACTGCTCCTGAATTTAAAGCAGATACTACTCAAGGAAAAATTAATTTTCCTCAAGATTACAAAGGCAGTTGGATTGTATTGTTTTCCCATCCAGGAGATTTTACTCCAGTTTGCACAACAGAATTTATGGCATTTGAAGCAGCCAAGGCAAAATTTCATTCTCTAAACACAAAACTTATAGGCTTATCTGAAAACGATGTTGAATCACATCAAAAATGGATTGAATCAATAAAAGGGATAAAATTCAACTGTCAAGAAGATACAAACATAACATTTCCAATAATTGGAGACGAAAATAAATCTATAGCAAAAAAATATGGTATGCTTCAAAACGATAAAAATCCTACAAAAACAGTAAGAGCAGTTTACATAATTGATCCTGCAAGCAAAATAAGAGCAATAATATATTATCCTCAGTCAACAGGACGATATATACCAGAGATTCAAAGATTATTAATTGCACTACAAGCTACAGATGAATTTGAAATAGCCACACCAGCAAATTGGATGCCAGGAGATGATGTAATTGTTCCCACAGATAAAATTCCTGAAGGCAAAACAGCAGAAGCACTTCAAGAGGAAGGCATCACTGAACATTCTCCATATTTATACACAAAATCATTAGACAAAGAAACAATATGTGATAAATTAGTAAAATAATTCAAAACAAAAAATTCATCACCTTATAAAGTTAGTTCGAATTTTTTCTTCTGTTTTTGGCAAAACCCCTTGACTTTTAGCTATTTCAATACATTTTAAAAGCCAAACTAAATTATAAGCAAGTATTCTCATAATTTGAAGTCCTTCTAAATCTTTTTGAACTTCTTCAGGAGTATTACCATGAACCATATTCCAATAATTTGAAGAAACTACAGGCATATTAGATATTGTAAAATATTTATTAAGAACATCTATGGAAGCTGTTGTTCCTGCACGTCTTGCAGAAGCAATTGCTGCAGCAGGCTTATATTCAAAATTTTGCTTACCTGCATAAAATAATCTATCTAAAAAAGACAAAATTCTTCCACTTGGATGGGCAAAATAAACAGGTGTACCAAACACAAAGCCATCAGCATATTTTGCTTTTTCAATAACTTCATTTACTTTGTCTTCATTAAAAACACACTTTCCTATTTTTTTGCAAACACCACACCCTACACAATCTTTTATGGAATCTTTACCCAAATACAAAATCTCTGTTTCAATATTTTCAGCTTGTAAAACTACTGCAATCTCATTCAAAGCTGTGTAAGTACAACCTTGTTCATTAGGACTACCATTAATCATTAAAACTTTCATATTTATCTCCTTTAATCAAAAAGACCGCATTGTAAAGCAGGTGGAACAAAATTTAATAAACGATAACCCTCTGGTGAAACTTTTCTACCTCGAGGAGTTCTCAAAATCAGACCAGCTTGTAAAAGATATGGTTCGCAAACATCTTCAATAGTTTTTACGTCCTCGCACAAAGCAGCGGCAATTGTTTCAATGCCTACAGGTCCACCATCATATTTTTCAATAATTAATTTTAACAAATTTCTATCGGTAGAATTTAGTCCGACCTTGTCAATTTTTAACATATCTAATGCTTCATTTGCAATTTGTCCGGTTACATCAGAATTGTACCTAACAAGCGCATAGTCACGAACTCTTTTAATTAGTCTATTTGCTATTCTTGGAGTTCCTCTAGAACGTTTTGCAATTGCATTTAAGCCATTTTTGTCAATTTTTATGTCCAAAATCTTCGCAGTTCTCTTCAAAACTTGCATTAATTCATCTATACTGTAAAATTCAAGTCTATGAATAATTCCAAATCTATCACGCAAAGGTCCAGATAAACTTCCAGCTTTAGTTGTTGCACCAATAAGAGTAAATTTTGGAACAGGTATGCGTAAATTTTTGGTAGCTTGAGATTTACCAGTCATCATATCTATACAAAAGTCTTCCATCGCTGGATAAAGTATTTCTTCTGCAATTTTATTCAGCCTATGAATTTCATCAATAAAAAGAATTTCGCCAGTTTTTAAGCCCATAAGAATACCTATAATATCTCTTGGACGTTCCAAAGCTGGAGCAGAAGTAATTTTTATATTAACTCCCATTTCATTTGCAATTACGCCAGCCAAAGTAGTTTTTCCAAGCCCTGGAGGGCCATAAAACAACATATGATCTATACTTTGCTCACGTTTTTGAGCAGATTTAATACTAATAGAAAGAGTTTCTTTTAATTCAGTTTGCCCAATATAGTCATTAAAGGTTTTTGGACGTATAGAATTTTCATAAGATTTATCAAAATCAATTTCTTTTGCTTCTAATTGGTTAGAAATTATTAAATTTTCATCATCTGAACTTACTATCATTTATCACCTGTTAGTTATTCTGTAAATGTAATATTGTGCAGGATTAATAGTTTCGAAAAATAATTTATCTGTGTTTTCAATATTTTTTTCCAAAAATTTTCCATCCATATAGATAAATTCAGATAACAGAACATTAGAGCCTAAATCAAGCATTTTATTTTTTATTTTTTGCCCAATCACATTTTCTATAATTAAGTTGCCATTTTTGTCATATCTACGGATTTTTTCAGAAGGATAATTTTCGTTAACAACAAAAAGCACTTGATTATCATATCCTTCAAGTGAATTTACCCAAGCAACAAAGCCATCTTCATCATTTCTTAGCAAATATGACTTGCCACATTTGCAAAACTTACAAGTTTTTGCGAATTCAATTATAGCATTAAATTTTTTAAAAAATTCATTATGATTTTCTCTTTTTAACGAAGTTTCATTACCTATAGCAAATTCGGTACCGGTTTTAGTAAATGATTCATCACCATCTACATACATTACAGGTCTTTGCGCATTTGGGCCGCCCACAATAAATTTGTATTTAAAAAATTTTAGCAAAGCCCCATCTTCACCTAATTGACCTGGATATTGATCAATTTCAGCAAATTCACCATCTTGATTATTGTAACTTTTCAGGATAGATAATTTAGAAATATTTTCAGGAAGCTTAGAATTATATTCTTCAAGTTCTTTTAAATCTGAAAAAATTCTTGCTACCTTTTTATCAGATTGAGAAATAATATCGTTTCCCCATAACAAATCAAATCCCATATCAATATGGTATTCTTTTAAAAATCCATCCCAAAGCATATATTCAGCTAAAGTAGCAAAATGAGGAACTATAGATTTCATTTCTTTATTAGCTTTAGCCAAAACAACTTTAGGTGCACGATAACTAATAGGAAGCTCATCAAATTGAGAAACTTTATCCACAATATGATCAATATGATCAACTCTATATCCATCAAAATTAAAATCTTTTTGTAATTTTTTCAAATAATTTATATAAAAATCAATTACATTATCATTAAAAGTTTTGTTATCAAAATTAAAGAAATAATATGGAGTTTGGCAATCTAAATTAGCAAATCTCGAAACATCTTCATCATAGACATTAAAATGCTTAAAAATGGGATAACTAGCACCTGCACACATACAGTCAAATACAGGTCCTCCACAAGAATTCCAAGCTCCTCCAGGAGCAGGCCATAAACCTTCTGAAATCAAAGCAGAAATAAGTTTTGTTTGTTCTAAAATATCATCTTCTTCAAGTTCTTTGTCATTTTTAATATTTAGTAAAGACAAAACAATATTTTTGACTCTTTTTTGTAGTAAATTTTGATTTTTCCTAGAAAGCATTGAATTTGAAAATTCCTTTTTTCTCTCCAATAAATCATCAAGAGCTTTTTCGAAATCACATTGGAGCTTTCTATCAATTTCACAATATTGCCCATTTAGATAAGCTTTTAAAATAACTTTCATTTTGTCTGCGCAATTTAAATTTTCTATTTCATTTTCTATTTTTTGAATTAATTCTTTAACATCAAACCACCTTGCGATATAAGGTTTAGCCAAAACAGCTTTAGAATATCTTGCAGTTTGAGGTAAAACATCATACATAATGGGATGCCCTGCCAACTGGGCAAATGCCAATAATGCTTGAACCTGTTGTTTAGCATTCAAACCAAATTTTTCATATATTTCTTGGTCGCACAAAGTTTCAGAAACATCGGAACTTTTAGGCAAATAGGCACAACCAAATTCTCTGGGATGAAATGGAAGGATATAAATAGTAGTATTTAATATTTCATTTTCAAGTACACCGGAAGGTAATGTAAGAAACTGTGCTAAAATTTCAATAAATTTAGCAGTATTTGTGGTTACATTACCATTTCCCAAAGCACATAAATTTATTAGTTTAATGTTATGTTGTTCTTTTTTTATCCAATTACTATTTTTAAAACCAGCTCTTTTTACAGGACTTAAATTTTCATAAACAAAACTTTTTCCATCATAGGTAAAACTATTTTTAAATTTTTCTTCCATTCCTACGAGAATTTGCGCAGGTGAAAGTTTTTCAATAGCATCAATATGAGAAACTGGTAAATAACCTTTTTCTTTGACAATATCAGCAATTTCTTTGTTTTTTGTATCATTAGGTTCAACTTTATAAAAATTTTTTAAACCATTAAATAAATTAGTTAATTCCTTAGCATTTACTGAAAAATTTACCGTTTGTACAGTCATAAAGATACCTCATGTATAAACTATAAAGATATTTTAGCATAAAGTATCAAATGCAATAAAAGTATTAAGATTTTGAGATAATATATCCACAGCTTAGCTATTCCAAGAGAAGAGATATTTGTGCTAAACTATAAAAATAAAGAAAAGCCAAGAAAGGATTTAGCATGTTAAAAAGAACTTTGGCCATCACTACATTAATTTTAGTTTTAACAACTACATCTCAGTTATCAGCTCAAAACATAAGCTTGCAAACTAAGCCCACTCTGACTACTTCCAAAACAGTTTCTACAGAATTTTCAGACAAAGAATATAATGAAATATCCTCACTTGAATTGGTAGTAAATCCAGCCAAATACATGAACAAAAAAGTTAAGATGAAAGCAAAATTTGATAAATTTTCAGCCCTTGGACTTGATTACGCACCAGCAAACCGAGATGCAAAAAACTACATTTCATTTTTAGTAAAAAGGGAAGATATTAAAAGTTACAATATACCTTTATCTGAATTAAAACTAATATTGAAAAGAGATTACGCTGAAAAAGAACTAGTAAACATAGAAACAGATGATGAAATTGAAATATACGGAAAAGTATTTTGCATGGCCCTAGGAGATCCTTGGGTAGATGTGGAAAAAGTTAAAATATTAACTCCCAAAACAAACAAGAACACGAAGGAATTGAGTGAAGGAAAATAAAATGAACATGACATTTCAAGATTTATATTTAAATTTAACAAAATTTTGGGCGGACTATGGTTGCATAATTCAACAGCCATATGACATAGAAAAAGGTGCAAGTACAATGAATCCTGCTACTTTTCTACGTTCATTAGGACCAGAACCTTGGAACACAGCAATGATTGAACCTTGTAGACGTCCTACAGATGCAAGATATGGAGAAAATCCAAACAGACTTGGACATTATTTTCAATATCAAGTGATATTAAAGCCTTCACCTGAAGACGCACAAGAATTATATTTAAAATCTTTATCTTCTATGGGAATAGATTTAAGCAAACACGATGTTAGATTTGTAGAAGATAATTGGGAATCTCCAACTTTAGGCGCAAAAGGGGTTGGCTGGGAAGTTTGGCTAGATGGAATGGAAATAACACAATTTACATATTTTCAACAAGTAGGCGGAATAGAAATACGCCCTGTTGCCTTAGAGCTAACTTACGGACTTGAAAGAATTGCTATGTATTTACAAAACAAAGATAGTGTTTACGATATTTATTGGAACAAAGATATAAAATACGGTGAGATATATTTGCAAAATGAAATAGAACAATCTAAATATAATTTTGAATATTCCACTCCTGAATTTTTGTTTGAAATTTACGACAAATATTCACAAGAAGCACAGAATTGTTTAAACAACGAGCTAGTTCTTCCTGCTTATGATTGTGTATTAAAATGCTCACACACATTTAATCTTCTTGATGCAAGAGGAGTAATAAGCAAAGACGAAAGAACAAATTACATAAATCGAATAAGAAAAATGGCCTCGGAAGCAGCTTCACTTTATGTGAAACAAAGAGAAAAAATGGGATTTCCTTTGTTAAAAGAAACTAAACTGGTAAAATAGATGAACAATTTTATAGACACACATGCACATCTTGACTTTGAAGAATTTCAAGATAATTTTGACGAAATGATACAACAATGTAAGCTATCCGGAATAGAAAATATGATAATTCCTGGAGTAACAGAAGGAGACACAGTAAGAATTGTAAAATTAATTGAAAAATACGACAATTTATATGGAGCAGTAGGAATACACCCATCAGAAGCAAAAAATTGGAATGAAAACAGCTACGATTATTTCAAAAATATAGCCAAACACAAAAAGATAAAAGCAATAGGAGAAATAGGGCTGGATTATTATTGGGATAAAAGTTTTAACGATGTACAAAAACAAACTTTCATAAAGCAAATAGAACTAGCTAAAGAAATAAACAAGCCAATAATAATACACAACAGAGAAGCACATCAAGACACATTTGATATATTAAAAGAAACTAATGCCAAAGAAATTGGGGTAGTAATGCATTGTTTTTCTGGTAGCATTGAATTTATGAAAAAATGTATAAAAGAAGGTTTTTACATAGCGCTTGGAGGAGTTGTTACATTTAAAAATGCAATAAAACCTAAAGAAATTGCGAAAGAAATACCATTAGATTTTTTACTTTTGGAAACAGATTCTCCATACCTTACGCCTGAACCTAATAGAGGGAAAACTAATTATCCATACTACATTCCTTTAATAGCTGAGGAAATAGCAAAAATAAAGGGAATATCCATTGAGGAAATAGCTAAACAAACTACCCAAAATGCAAAACTTTTCTTCAATATAAAATAGTTTTACAATTATAATAACAAAATAGCAAACAATAAAATTTACATATTTAATATAAATACCAACAAACAAAAAGAGAAAAATAAAATACAAAAATTGTTACAAAAATGCAACAAAATATTACTCATTTAAGATTATGATGTAAAATTAGGTAAGGTTTACTCAACGCAATTAGTAGGAAATCATGAACATTAGAAAAATTAATTCTGCAACCTTTGGGGGAAAAATCATAGATTCACATATGCATTATGGAACTTGGAAACATGGGCAACATTTTCCAATAGAATTTTTGGATAAATTCACCAAGACTCCACTGACAGTGAATATTGCAGGGCAAGAAAGCACAGATACAATAGAAAAAATATTAGTTTCATCTATGGACAATATTTTAGATAACGGAAATCTAGCTGATGAAGTAAAGGGGCTAAAAGATATTCAAGCAGCAGCAAAACACAACGATAAAGTTGCAATTTTAGCCGTTTGTCAGCCAAACAAAACCAAAGGGAATATTAATGAATTAAAAAAAGCAATAGAACAAAATCCGGAAGCAATTGTAGGTTTCAAATTTCACCCAACTGATTTAAATAAAACAATTGAAGGAAAAGAAGTTTCAATTAACCCTGACTGGTATAAGCCATATATGAAATTTGCTAAAGAAAAAAAATTCCCTTGCTTGTTTCATTCAGACAGTGGTTTATCAAATCCGGCAGAAATATATAATTTAGCCAAAAAACATCCACAAGTCCCTGTAATTTTAGGGCACTGCGGAGGAGCTGATTTTACAAAAGCAAAAGAGGCAATAATATCTTCAATAGAAAAACAAGATGCTAAGTTATATTGTGATATTTCTTGGTTAAATTGGGGGGAACCAATAGCAGATTTACCTCCTGACAATCCTAAAAACTTTATAGATTTAATAAAATCACTAAAAGAAAAAAATGGCATAGATAGAATTCTGTTTGGCACGGATGCACCGTTAGGTTGTTTTGGAGAAAAAACCGTAAGAGAAATTTCCGAGCAAAAAGCATACAGTGATACCGTTTCTAAGCTAAAAACAGCAATAAAGAACAACTTTGAAACTAATGAAGCAAACGAAATAATTGACAAAATATTTTATCAAAATGCTCACGAACTTTTTTTCAATAAAGATTTTTCTCATACAAATATAGTAAAATCTAAATCAAAAGGAAAATATATTGTTCTTGCACTTTTAGGGATAGCTGCTGCAACTAGTGCATTTTGGGCAGTAAAAAATCATTTTTTCTCAAATATTACAAAAGGAACAAAACAAACTCCAATTGTCAACAACACAAAAAGCAATATATTTGCTAATGTTACCAACAAAAAGTCTTAAACAACGACCCAAGGTTCTGTTTCTTTTGCAATAATAATATCTGCAGTACATTTATGCAAAAGATTTTTTAGTGTTTGCAATATTATTTTTTCTGTTTCAAAATGTCCCGCATCAACCAAAATCATATTTTGTACATCTAAAGCTGTGTGATATTTGATATCACCTGTAATATATGCATCTACATTTTTTATCAAATTAACAAATTCGCCGCCACTTCCTGCGCATAAAGCTACACGTTTAATTTGTTGAATATTTTGAGGATTAACAATTTTTATTTTCGGAGCATTCAGGCTTATTTTTAATTTCAAAATGAAAGAATCCAGTTGCAAAACTTCAGGAAATTCAGCAATTTTCACAAAATTTTCAAAATTTTCAATTGGAATTAAGCCTAATTTTTCACAAAGAATGTCATTTACCCCACCAACAGCACAATCAAGATTTGTATGAGCAGAATATACTTGAATATTATTTTTTATACAATCTACAATAAGTTTTTGGGTTACGGTATTGTATTCAATCTTTTTGAATTCATTAAAAATTAAAGGATGATGAGCAATAATAAAATCGCATTCTTTTTCAATAGCTTGTTTCAAAATTTTAGGAGTAAGAGTTAAACATATTAACAATTTTTTAGCTCGATTATTTCCCAAATTAATTTGCCAACCTGAATTATCCCAATTTTGCGCCAATTCAAGAGGAGCAAAATTTTCCAAAATTTCTATTATTTTACTAATTTCTATCATTTCAAAACCTTCAAAAATTAACAATAAAATGATACTATTTTAGAAGAATTTTAACAACTATTCATTTAAATCAACCAATACAAAATTGTCTTGCATAGTCCAAACTCCACAAGGACAAACTCCTGCACAAATGCCACAGCCTATACACCTATCTCCATTTTGTTAATATATTTAGAAATAGCATTTTGAGGACAAGCGTTCAAACAAAATTCACAATCCCTACAGATACCACACCTTAAGCAACGATTTTTTTCATTTAAGACATCATTTTTTAAAATATCACATGGACTTTGAAAAGTATAAAATTGAGGTTTAACTTTATCTTTTGGAAGAAGAGGAAGTTTATCATCAGAAATTAATGGCAATGAATTAAATAATCTAAAAATATTATTGGCTACGAGTCTTCCATCAGCCAAAGCATTAACAAAAAGACCTTGTTTTATTGCATCACCAGCAACAAAAATTTTTGAATTACTTTCCATTTGATTAAATTTATTTAGTTTTATAAATCCATTAGGTGTCAAGTCTTCAGAATTTAAAAAAGAAAAATCCGGTCTATCACCTATTGAAATAATCACACTATCAGCTTCTAGCAATGTACTGTCTTGAAGCAACACACCTTTTTCGGTTATTTTTTGAGTAAAACAAAGATACAAAATTTTAGCTCCTAAAGATTTTGCGCAATTTAATTCTTTGTCAAAAGCAGATGGTTTTTTTATGTCTATTGCAGTTACAGTTTTTGCACCAGATGCATAAGCAGCTAATATTACATCCATAGCTGCATTGCCAGCTCCAATAATTACAACTTTTTTTCCTAAATTAATTTTTTCTCCATTATTAATCTTCTTCAAAAAATCTAAGCCTAAAATAAGTTTTTCCTGACCTTCAAATGGTAATATTAAAGGATCATGAGCTCCACAAGCAATTACTATTGCGTCAAATTCTTCTTTTAGTTTGCCAAAAGTTTTTTATTAATTTTTGTTTTTAATTGAAATTGAATATTAATATCTGATAATTTTTGCAACTCAGATTGCAGAATGTCCTTTGGTAAACGTTCATGAGGGATAACTTGAGAAAGTTTTCAACCAATTTTATCATCTGCTTCAAAAACTTTTACGTTATAGGCCTTTTTTCGTAAATGAAAAGCACAACTAAGTCCTGCAACTCCTGAACCAATAATTGCAATTTTCTCAGTTTTTAATTCTGATGGAATAGAAATTTTTATATCTTTTGCCAATAACGCAAGTTCAGCTATTTTGATATGCTCATCTACCCTTTCTCTATTACAAAGCATTCCAGAAGCATTTATCCCCAAAATAGGCTTAGGTATAAAAGTTGAGTGTAAGCCATTTTGAGAAGCAACAGCTTTTACTGCATACTTAAAAGTAACAATATTATCTGCTGCAGTCAACGCATCTGCATATTTAAAATCAATTTCATGTTGACCACAAGCTGCCTCATGGTGGCTTGCTTTAATTTCAAATTCTATTTTGGTAAGCGTTCTTACAATTTGCCTTCCTATACCTTCTCCTAAATCATCAGGTACTACATCATAATACACCGCTTTATCGTGAATTAATGTAGCAGGAACTGCCATATTTTTTATCCGCCGTTCAAATCACAAAATTGTAAACGAATAAATTCAACATCTTTATTTTTTATTTCTTCTACAATAGATTCTTTTGTCTTACGTTCTGCCATCATTTCACCTATTAATTTCTACTCCCGATAATTATAATGAAACTTTTTTTTCTTAGTCAAACAAATTTTTCTGTTACAAAGTTCAAAGTTTTAAAAACTTGGCTGTTTTTTTGTTTTTTTGAAAGAAAAAATTAAATATACTTCAAAATTAGAAAAAAAATTTTGTTTCTTGTACAATATCAATAGAATTTTCGTAAAAATAACTCAAAAAATCATAATATTTACAAAAATTAAAAAATATATTTCTTTGATAAATTTCCTGTAAGTGAGAATATTTTATTATGAGTAAGATAATTTTGGCACAAATTGATACAGTAGCTGGAGACATTTTTCACAATAGTGCAAAAATAAAAGAAACTATAAATAAAGCTAAAGAGAAAAATGCTAATATGGTAATTTTTCCAGAATTAGCTTTATTTGGCTATCCATTCGGAGATATTTTCGCAAGACATAAATCATTAATTAAATTTCAATTAAAAGAATTAGAAGAAATTAAAAAACTAACAAATAATATAACTGCATTGGTTGGTTATGTTGAACCAACTAATTCAGAGAACAAAAAACCATATTACAATTCCATTGCAATTTTACAAAATGGAAAACAAATAAGTACAGTTAGAAAAAAATTATTACCAAGTTATTGTGAATTTAACGATAATAGATATTTTGAACCATCTCAAGAAACAGGAGAAATAATTGAGATTGAAAACGAACGATATGGAATTATTGTATGCGAAGATGGTTTTAACGACAAAGATTTTTTTGAACATAATATATATATGTGTGACCCTATTGAAGAATTAATGAAAAAAAAACCAACAACAATAATCAATTGCTCTTCTTCTCCTTCAAGGGCAAGAAAAGAGCAACTAAAACATAATTTGCTATCTTCTATTGCAAAAAAATATAAAGTTAACTATATATACGTAAACCAAGCCGGATATGGAGATAATCTTTGTTTTGATGGTGCATCAAGAATTTATGACTTAAATGGAAATCTAAAATTAAGAGGCAAATTTTTTGAAGAAGATTTTATAGAGGCAGTAAATTTTCAAGGAAAGATTGAAAATATACCAAAAGGACTGGAACAAAGAAATGAAATTAAAGATTTCAGTCTGGATTACTTCAACGATTTAGATAGAACATATCAGACAATTCTTTGTGGAATAAGAGGATATTTTAGAAAAACAGGTTTCCAAAAAGCCGTATTGGGTCTTTCTGGAGGACTTGATTCATCAGTTTGTGCGGTTTTATTGGCAGATGCTCTTGGAAAAGAAAATGTTTATGGAATTTCTATGCCAACAAAAATAACATCACTAAACAGCAAAAAGGATGCCCAAATATTAGCTAACAATTTGGGAATTCATTTTCTTGAAATTCCAATAAACAAGGAAATTGAAATTTTTTCCAATGAATTGAAAGACATTTTTAGGCAAATTGATGCAGAACAATATACAAAATCGACAACTTTTGAAAACATACAAGCTCGAAGCAGAGCAACAATATTATGGAGCATATCAAATGAATGTAAGTTTATGTTACCAATTGCTACCAGCGACAAATCCGAACTTTACATAGGTTATGCAACAATAAATGGAGATATGTCAGGAGGATTTGCGCCCATAGCAGATGTTACAAAAACAAAACTTTTTGCCTTGGCAGACTTTTTAAACACAAACAGACCAATAAAAAATGTTATTCCCAAAAATATTCTAGAAAAGCCTCCTGGAGCTGAGCTTAAATTTGATGAACAAAAAGGGCGAACAGTTACAGCTGAAGAAGATAATATGCCTTATCCATTTTTAGATGAAATTATTTGGTTCGTCGAAAATAGAAATTATGGTTACGAAGAATTAAAAAAACATAAATTTAAATATGAAACAAATAATTTAATTTCACAAGAACAAAAAGAAAGTTGGATACTAAAATTTTTTGACAAATCTCAAAAAGCTTTATTTAAATGGCACATACTTCCTCCATCTATCATAGTTGATGCAAAGTCAATAAATATAACTGAATATCACCATCCAATTATATCCAAATACAGTATGATAGGCTAATTTTTTACTTTTTCAACCCAGTGCTGAATGGAATATCCAACTTTTGACACAATTCATATAAAGTAACATTTAACAAATATCTGTCTCTTTCAAGTTCTGCTCTTTCTTGAACAGTCAAATCTGGTTCTTCTTCCAATTGTTTATTTAATAAATTACGAATTTCTGCCTTAGTTTGAAGAAGTTGTAAATCCATATCATTTTTTTCATAATAATCTGCATAAATACTTAATTGATATTTATCATGTTCCCATTTTTCTGTTTTGGACATCCCAAAATTAGTAGAAGATAAATTATTATTAATCTTCATAGAGTTGTGTTTAGTTAAACTGATTTTTGGTATTTGCATAATATTGCTCCTTAAAATTTACACGATATAAGTTGATGAATGTGATTTAGCAGTTTTCTCAGGCTTAAATAAATAATATCCCAAAGCACCTATACTGGCGATACCGGCAAAAGCCATGGCAAATTTCTTACAGGCAGGTTTATGAATAAGATCTACAATACTTCGATAAGAATTTACCAAAAGATTTTGGGATGATTCAGAAAATTGTCTGCCAACAACAGCAGAATTCTGAATTGGCATTTTGGCATAATCAAAACAAGTTGAAGACATTACCTCAAAATTCCCTTTCAAATGCCTTTCAATATAAAGATCTTTTGAAGATTTATTTATACCAATGCCATGCAATAAATTATTATCTTGCCAAGCAGATTTTGCATTCATTGCATTCTTCACCATTTTTTCTCTTAATTGAGGTGTTTCAGATACTTTAGCAATCATAGCTTCAACCAAATCATTGGAAATTAGTCTATCCGTAGCCTCTTTATACGCAATTTTTAATTCATCAGATTTTAATATTTTTTCAGATACAATTTTTTTTATTTCCTCTTGAGTAAATTTCTTGTAATTTGCTTTTTGTGCAAGTTCAAGTTCTCTTTGCATTTCTGAAAATAATTTATTGTAAAACTTTGCAAATTGACTATCCGCATTTTTTAATTCATCAATCGACATTATAGAATGTGCTTTGGTTCTATAACTTGTAGCTTTAGTGGCTTCCTCAGGTATTCTAGGATCAAAGTTTTTCTGTTTTAAACCTTGCAAATTTGTTACTATAGGCGTTGTGCCATATTTCATTGCTTCTAAATCAGTTAATTCACAAGGGGCAAATCTTGATGGAAAAATCGCTGCATCTGCAGCTCCTGCCAAAACAGAATTAGGGGCAAAACCATTCATAAACGCAACTCTTCCTTTCAAAAAAGGATCTTTGCAAATAACATCCATTTGCCCTTTTACAATTTGTTCAGCGGATTGACCTTTTAGCTCTCCACCTAAAATCAATACAGCATTTTCCCCTTCCTTGGTTCTAACAAATTTGGAAAAAGCATCTAGAACAACATCTAATCCCTTTTGTTCATCAGCTCTTCCCCAAGAAACAAATAAATTTACTTTTTCTTTATTATCAATTTTTTGAACCCATTTATCATCAATATACCCCAATACACCCAATGCATCATCTTTTCCTATTGCATATTTCGCTTCTACACCATCTTTTAAACGTCTAAAAAGATTTCGAGCATTTAATTGTTTTATATTTTCAATTTCTTCAATTGGCATATTGGAATTATATGTAAGATAAGGATTATGTACTTGCCCCAAATTGTCAGACACTGTTTCTTTGTAGTAAGTCAAATTTATAGGTTTCATGGGATCTATGCTGGGACTATTCATGCCATTTAGAATACCACTATATTTACCTTTATCCTGTAGTTCTTTTAATTTATCAGTTAATCCATTTGCAACATTAGGATTATCTATAGCTGATTGCGCGTAGTCTTCTGATACAGTAGAAATATGCGTCAAATTATTTGTAAGCGCATAATTAACCGGAATTGAACTCGCAGCAACAGTATTATTTGTACGTTGAAATTTTTGAACATACGGAGCAAAATAATCTTCAGTGGTACCATTTAACAAAGCTTTAGCATATATGGGATCATCAAAAACTGCTCTAACCTGCCTATTTGTAGCAAAGTCAAAAAACATTTCCCTATTTGAAGTTACTCCTTGGTAAGCCTCTCCCAAATTATGCTGAACAAAACTCATTGAAGCACCTTTGTAATAAGGATTTTGATCTATAACAATACTCTTAGCAATATATTCGGGAACAAAAGCTGTCTGGGAATCATTTAGAAGAATATGCTGAGGATTCACTCCTTTTTCTTCAGCATAAGGCAATAACTCAACAAATGCTTTGCAAAATTTTGCATAACTATCACCACCAACTCCTAATGGAGATTTAGGCATAGAATTTGAAGAATACCAAAAACCTCCCGCATAAGGCTTAGCCATTCTTGCAGTGTCAGAAGTATAAACCATATAATGAGGTTGGCCTTTTACTTTATACAATCCTATTTTTTCAGTTCCACCAGCCCAATCCATATTTTTAGTAATAATTTCTTCCAGTTCCCAATATTTTTTATTACTGTTTGGAGCAGTTATTTCATCTAATGAAAATTTCTTTAAATTTTCATTAGTCAAAATTAGTTTCCCTTCTGAATTCTTAAGAATTTCTACATCTTGCAATATTTCACCTTTATCATTATAAAATCTTTGACCATTATAGTAAGGCATAAACAAAACAGAATTATCAAAAACATTTTTAGGGTAATCAGCAACTACTGTAGCTACCCCACCAACTTTAAAATAAGGAGAGGATTCTGCAGTGACCAATGCCACTTGATTTGCAATTTTATTTCCTCCAAAAGATATAAGATTCGGAGTTGAGGAAGTATTTCTGTTATTTACAGAATTAACTCTATTAATTCTTTTATCCCCAAAATTTGAACGTGATGTAGAAAGATTTAAAGCGACCTTCATAAAGCATGCTCCTTTAATGCAGAAATTCTGAATAGTTATAGTAACGTAAAGAAAAAAATTTGCTATTGAAAAAAATAATTATCCAATGATAAATAAATATACAAAACACAAAATAATACTAACACAAGGTAGTAATTTTGGCAATATCTAACAGTAGTATATATTTAAAAAGATTAAAGCAACAGAAGGCAGGAAATCCTGCCTTCTGTTTAGCTAAAAAATATTAAAATTTATAAACTAAGCCACCTTGGAAAGAAATACCTGTTCTACCACCATTACGTAAAACAGCTTCAGCGTAGCCAGTAAATCTTTCACCAACATTTTTCCTTAAACCAACTCCATATTCAACGTAAGAACGAAGACCAACATCAGGAAGATCAATATCGTTTACATTTGCAACAGTTTTAGCTATAAGTGGCCAAGTATAATCAAATAGTACATATGGCTGCCATCCACCATAATTACCAACTAATTTAAACCCAGGAGCAATTTGTATTGTATTTGTTCCGTCTAAATGCATATCTTCGCCTTGGTCATTACTTTTATTTATACCACTTATGTATATGTAAGAAGTAGTGAACATAGGTTGGAATAACCAGTGTTTACCTAAACCTACGTTATATCCTAACCTTGCAGCAGCTCCAATATCAAAAAGACCAAAAGACATGCTTCTGTTATGTATGCCATTGTCTTTTGTTTGAACACCAGTTCCACCCATCATGACTACACCACCAGCAAAGAAATTTTTCTTGTACAAGTTAGCCATGTAACCACCTACACCACCATTTTGATAGTTATTAACATTATCATAATCTTGGAAAGATCCTTGATAACCACCAAATACAGTATTAATAAGCTCCCAACCATTTCTTAAAGTAGCCACAGGAGTTTCGTATCCTAATATTGTATTGTATGATCTATTTTTAAAACCATCTTGACCATCAGGACTAATAGTTTCAATTGTCACACTTGGCTTCATCCAAGCATTTCCACCATCTTCTTGATTTACATATGGAGTGTATTTATTATCGATTACGTCATGAGCTGAAGCATACAAATTATTTCTATCAACTTTGTTAAAGTATCTATATTCAGCAATTTCATCAACACGATGTAAAAGTTGATTAAACATATCAAGTTGAGCAGCCAACCTAGCACTTACAGCAACTTGAGGAGCCTGCAAAGCAGTATCTGCCAGTTTACCTTTTGTTAACAATAAACCAGAACGCTGACCTGTAATATTGTATTGGTAAAATCTTGCATCTACAGTTTTTACAGTTGAATCAAAATCTGCACCTTCTGCTATATTAAAGAAAATTCTATCTTCATTTGTATCACCCGTTGCATTAATACCAGTAACTAAAATATTACCTGATGTTGAACTTGCTAAAGCAAATCTATCAGAAAGTTCTGTAGACAAATTCATATCTATAGTCATATTCGCAGGATTTGACAAACTTGTATTAGCTAAATCAAGCGAATTTGCATATATTACATCAGTTGTACCATTATCTAAATGCAAAGTAGAACCGCCTGCTAGAGTATAATCTCCACCCATAAATGCCTTAGAATTAGGAGAAGTAAAATAAGCATCTCCACCAAGCAACTCAAAATTGCCAGCATATCCTGAATTATCATTATTATAGTAAACAGAACCATTTTGTTGGACAATTTTATTATTATCTGATGTACCTGCTATTCCATCATCAAATACGATATTTGCACCATCGACAGCAGAAAGATTTAATGTTGAATTAGATTCCAAATATATCGCATTACTTTCGCCAGCAGCAGTGTTTCCACTGAAAACAGTTGATGAACCTGCTCTTGTTGAAGCAATATTTATAACAGTTGGATTGGTCTCAGTACCATTTGCATAAATAGCACCACCTTTACCAGAAGCAGAGTTATTTGTAAAAGTCTGAGTACCCGACATATTAACAGTAGTATTTATAGCCGCAATTGCACCACCATTTTCATTAGCCGAGTTATCATTATATACAACATCACCAACAATATCTAAATCATTATCATCTGAATATATAGCACCACCACTTCCTGCAGCTCTGTTTGAATTGAATACTGTTGTTTTATCTATTCCGCCTAAAGCTAACTTAGCTTCGTTGTTGTATATTGCGCCACCATCACCAGCAGCAGCAATATTGGAATTAAATGTCGTGTTTCCTGCAAAATTAATTTCTGCACCATTTGTATTATGAATAGCACCACCATTTACTCCTGCGATGTTACTTTCGAATATTATGTCTGTATCTGCAGTAGCATTAATAGTAGAAGCTTCACCACTATTGTATATAACACCACCATTGTTAGTAGAAGCATTATTTACAAATGTAGGTTGAGTAGTCACACCACCAGATGTGTAAGAGGCCAAATTAACTGTAGCATTAGCATCAGTGGAATTTGTAATAATAACAGAACCGTTGCCATCTGCTGAAGTGCTTCTGGCATTAGTATACGTAAAACCATCAAGATTTAATGTTCTTTCTATATTATCTGCCGTCGTGTCTAAAGTGAACATTTGAGCATTAATTGTACCTACGTTTGAATCTCGTCCATCCAGCACGCCAGTACCTTTTAGTGTAAATTCATTGTTTATACCTTCTCTTGCTTCTAAATTAGGTAATGCCAAAATACCTGTATTAGCAATGTACTGTGTTCCTGCAGTAATTGTGTATTCTCTTTCACCTTGACGTGTTAAATAATCTAAAAGTGCATCAGAATCAATATTATAATTTGTTAATCTGATTGTATTGGCGGCATAATCATTATTAGCAACAGGAGTTGAGCCATCAACATAACTATAATAAGTGCTTGTTGTTAAAATTTGCAAAATATTACGATCTGTGCCTGTCCCCGTAGTATTTAATATGTAATCATCTGAGTCCACTAATTTTATGTAATGTACAAATTTTTCTGTTGGTTCATTTATTAAAGAACCTATGCTAAAATTCAACTTTCCAGTGGCAGAACCACCTTCTGCAATATTAATATTGTCAGCAGTACCTGTAGTGGCATTTGCCTCAAGAGTCCAAGTAGGCGTATTATCTGTGTTTATAACAAGATTATCTACATTGATATTGTCAATTGAACCATTCTGAGTAGTTACACTTGTATCAATACCTGTTGTTCCCAAAGTAAGATTGCCAAGAGAAGTATTGGCATTTGTATTAGAAACAGTCAAACTATTATCAGCACCTGAAATGGAAACACCAGCTAAATCAATAACGTTGTCGCCAGCCAGAATTAAAGAAGTATTTCCTGAAATAGAAGTATCTGCAGTACTTGATAAAGATCCGCCATTTGCATTCAGTGTTAATGTTGAACCTGTATTTATTTGGGTATTTGCAAAAGCTGTATTACCTGATGTAGATTGAATTGTTAAAGCATCATCAGCACCAACAGTTATATCGCCAAGCAATATATCACCACTTGAATTAATTCTATCTGTTCCAGAAGTAGACACTCCTCCTATAGTAAAATCCCCATTAATATTTAATGAGTTATTTGTTCCATCAAAAGTCAATGGACCAGCAACCAGTACGGAATTATCATTAGTACTAGTCAAATTATTTTGAGAACCAGTAACGCTTATTCCACCTGTAATTCCAACTTGCTGAGTTCCGGTAATGTTAACATTGTTGTATGAATTCATATCTATTGAATTACCAGATATGGTTCCATTATTAGCATTTAAATTCAAAGTAGTCATTTGATCAGTACCAGTACCACCTGCTAATGTCGCATTTGTAAACGAGGTGGTACCTTCTGCATTGACATTAAGAGTTTGCGCAGAAGAAACAGAAATTTCACCTAATTCTGAATTAGTAGAATTTATGGTATTAGATACACCATTATAAGTAAAGCTATCATAATTTGAAGAATTTAATCCAGATACATTTAGCACTGCATCTGTTAGTTGAATAGTTCCAAGATTAGAAGTAGCTGAGGTGTTGGTATTTACAATCTCATTACCTGCCCCAGTAACAGTAATACCATCAATGTTTACATTACCTGTACCAGATACAGATAAACTATTATTACCATTCATTGAAATACTTGTAGCATCAATAGAAGCAGTTTCCGCATCTGCATTTAATGTTAAACTTGCTCCGTCTGCCAAAGTAGCAGTAGAGAAGGCAGTATTATTATTTTCAGATGTACCGTTTGTAACAGAATTAAGTACCAAAGAATCTCCAGCAGCATCTAAATTAATTGCTCCAATATCAGAATTTCTTGAATTTAACGTATTATCTCCGCTAAAACTAAACTCGTCTCGATTGGCTTCAGCTATGCCATCAATACTTAAAGTAGCATCATTTAAGGCAATAGTAGCAAAATCAGCAGCATTATTATTATTGGTAATAGAATTTCCTGTACCAGTTACATTGACACCAACAACATCTATTGATTGTGTTCCATCAACATCAAAGCTAGCATTACCTGACATAGAAACAGCAGATGTGCCAGTAATAGTTCCTGTAGCAGCATTTAATGTCAAAGAAGAACCGTTCGCAATATTTGCTGTTTGATAAGAAGTATTGGCATTAGCATTTACTTCTAATTCACCAGTTCCTGTAGCTAAATCTAAAATTCCTAAAGATGTATTTGCATTAGAATTATTAATTACGTTGCTTATACCATCTATAGAAATTGTACCATTTGTTATAGTATTAGTTCCTGAAGTTTCAAGAATACTATTTCCGTTCATAGAAATAGAAGTTCCAGAAATATCACCACCATTTGCATTCAAAACCAATTGAGTATTGCCATTAGTTCCTTGAGTAAGCGTAGCATTAGTATAGGTTGTGTCAGCTGTAGCATTTACGGTAAAATCTCCATCTGAAACAATATCTATCGCACCTAAAGAATTATTTGCAGTAGAATTAGTAACAGTATTTCCAGTACCAGAAGCAGATATTCCACCAGTAAGATTTACACTGGAGCTACCTGTCAAATTTAAAGAAGAACCATCCGCAAGCGTCGTAACAGCTGTTCCTTCAATAGAAGCTCCATCGGCATTTAGGGTTAAAGTTGCTCCACTAATATTTCCACCAGAAAAATCTGTAGTAGCTGCAGTCCCTGTTGCGTTAATTGTCAGTGTGTCACCTCCTGAAGCAGCCAAAGAACCTAATGAATTGTTACCATTTGAATTAACAACATCATTTCCACCCGCTGTAATTCCATTAAAACTAAATGCAGCATTATTAGCATTTATAGATAAATCTGAAGTACCGCCATCAGCAAAAACAGTTGCCCCATTAATAGACATATTTGAATCAGAATCATTATTTAAAATATTATTTGAGCCACTAACAGACATTCCATTTGTTAATGAAGTAGAAAAACCATTTGCACCTTGAATGTCAATCTGACTTTCGCCATTTAAAGTGATAGAATTCCCTGTAAGATTAGCAGTATCAGCAGATAAATTTAAATTTGTTGGATCACCAGAAGTACCTGCTGCCAAAACAGCATCTGAGAAACTCGAAGCATTATTAGATGAATTAATATTCAATGTCTGACCGGAAGTTAAAGAGATGTTTCCTAGATCAGAATTATCCACATTCAATGTATTAGCATTACTTGTAAAAGTAATACCATCAATATTAGCTTCTTTTATACCATTTAAAGATAAGGTTGCACCATTCAAAGCTATATCGCCAAAATTTGCAGAAGTATTGGAATTAGAAATCGAATTGCCTGTTCCTGAAACATTAACTCCAACAACGTCAACTACACCATCTCCTGATATACTCAAATTGTTATTGCCAGACATACTCAAAGCATTAGTAGCAGAAATAGACGAATTTTGCGCTACTTCCATAGACAAAGTAGCATTACTATCTAAAGAAGCAGAACCATAGGTCAAAGCACCTGATGTTTGATTAATTTCCAAAGATGCACGACTTCCTTCAGAAATATCCCCCATAGAAGACGTACCAGAAGAATTAATTACTGCAGCACCAGTATCTGCAGTTAAATTTACAGCTCCAATGTCGTAATTGCCATTTAATGCTACATCAGAAGCAGAAGAGTCATTATAATTAATCCCACCAAGTGAAACAGTATTGTCACTTGTATTATTTAACCGGTTAGTTGCACCAACAACCGTAACTCCATTAGCAATAGAAACACTGCTAGCCCCGCTTATATTAATGTTATTGTTACCATTTAAGGCAGCACTGTCCAAGTTAATGTTTCCGCCATTTGCATTTAACGACAAATTCGTTGTGCCAGTTGTAGCTTGGCTTAAAATCACATCAGCAAATTCCGTATCTCCAGTTGCATTCACATCAAGAGTTTGACCGTCATTGAGAGTAAGGGCACCTAAATCAACATCTGATGTATTTAATGTATTGTTACCAGTATAACTAATAGAAGTGTAATCATCCGCCTGAATGCCTGAAACAGTCAAGACAGCATCGGTCACAGAAACAGCTCCAAGATTAGTAGCTCCTGCAGTATTAGTATTTGTAATACTTGCTGTACCTGATACATTAACTCCATTGGTAGTAACATTGTTAGCACCTTGAATATTTAAGGTACCACCATCTAATGTAGTTATCCCACTACCTTCAATCACACCTCCATCAGCATTAAGATTTAATTGAGAACCACTTGCAACAGAAGAAGTAGAAAAGTTTACTGTTCCTCCTTGAGCAGTTACACTTAAAGAATTTCCACTTTCAACAGAAACAGCTCCTAAATTTGAATTACCAGCAGAATTTGATGATTGAGTTATTGTATTGGAACCTTGAGCTTGCAAAGAGGAGAAAGTTATTTCGCTTATAGCAGGAGAAAATTGAATAGCTGATGTACCTGCCATTGTAACTGCACCTTGATCCGCATTTGGAGCAAGTGTTCCTGATGTAGAATCTATTGTGTATGTTACGCCGTCATTTATTTGTATATTATTAAAAGTATCTCCACCGGAATTAACATTTAAGGTTTCGCTTGCAGATGGCTCTATACTACCCAAGTCATTAGCCTGAACACTTATGGGCGCCAAGAAAGCCAAGCAGCCAGCAGTAATTAGTGCATTAAATTTGTTCCTTTTTTTCATAATAACATCCTCACTCGTAATTCCATTAATTGCCATCAATAATATCACAAATACATACAATATAGCAATAGGGAATTAGAAATACTAAAAATATTTTGCCTACAAAGAATTTACATTTTTTACATCTTGTGAAATCTGTTCCTTGAGTTTTTCAATAGAAGTAAATTTCATTTCATCTCGAATTTTACTTAAAAATTCAAACTCAAGAACTTTACCGTAAATATCAGAATTAAAATTCAAAATATGAACCTCAATTAGAGGACTTTTTAGATCTCCAAAAGTAGGTCTTAAGCCAACATTTGCAATTGCCTTGTAAAACTCCCCATCCAAAATAGCATTACCAAAATAAACTCCAAACTTTGGAATAATTTTTTTGCTTGGGAAAAGCATATTTGCCGTGGGAAAGTCTATTGTCCTACCTCTTTGAGCACCTTTCTTGATAACATTTTTTATTTTATAAGACTTTCCAAGAAAATCTATTGCCTTAGCTACATCACCAGATTTTACAAGATTTCTAATCAAAGTAGAACTAGCTATTTCGTTTTTGGATTTTACTGGAGAAATTGAACTAAGCACAAAATCATATTTTTCAGATTTATTCAGCAAAAATTTCACATCACCACTTTGATTAGCGCCAAACTTATGATTATATCCAATACTTATTGATTTTGGAGCAAGATTTAAAATAATTTTTTCAAAATATTCATTTGCAGAAAGTTCAGCAATATCTTTTGTAAAATCTGCCATAATCACCACATCAAATCCCATTTTCTCAAAAATATTTAATCTTTCTTCGTAAGTAGTAATAAATTCAGGTGTAATCCCATTTAATATTTCTATCGGATGATTTTTAAAAGTTAACACAACACTCTTCGTGCCGAGTTGTTTTGAAAAATTTAATGCATCTAAAAGAACTCTCTGATGACCTTTATGTATACCGTCAAAAAATCCTAAAGCAAGACTTGTATTTTTTATCTGAGGTATCATATTATCAGTTATCAAAATTGAACTCACAATTTAATCCTTTTAAAACTATTTGCACTACATAATTTTAATACATAAATTCCTTTTGTGTTAAATTGTAGTATAATACTAAATGAAAGGTATATTTATGCGCATATTTTTTCTGATTTTTGTAATGGTTTTAGTATTTGCGGAGAATGTTTTTGCCAATGCAAAAACCCAGATAGAAAAAGTAAATTCTATGAGCGACAAGAATTTCAATAGAAAATTTGACTTAAAACTAAACAAAAGCGAACAGAAAAACGAATCTAATATTATATACTCTAGCAAAATGACAAATATAGAATATGACGAAGCCAATTACCACTATGATAAATTTAAAAAATACATAAACGACAATATTAAATATTCACAAAGTGGTAAAATGAAATATTAATTGGGCTTTGCACTTACATTGTAATCAAAAGTCAATATTATATCAGCATAAGCATTTCTATAGCCTGAAGGTAAGGGGCTAAAGGGCTGAGCTTTTTTTACAGCATTAATTGCCATAGAATCTATATAAGTGTCCCCTGATGGGGTTTTGATATTTAATATCATAAGGTTTCCACTTTTGGCTATTCTCAAAAATAATACAGTCTTTTTACTATTGTCATTTGAGGGCGTAGACCAATTTCTCAACACTCTTCTTTGAAGTTCAGTAACATAAGGTCTTAAATCTACATCTACAACATGATTTGAATATTGGTTGGCAGATTGGGGACGAGGAGCTCCGGCTGATCCATAATAATACCCGCCACCTTTAGTATTTCCCATACCAACACTATCACCTTTTCCAGAACCACCCATACCATCTCCAGAGGATTTAAATGTTGCATTTCCTGAATTTGGAGAATGAATTCCGGATTTGCCTTGAGACCCAAAACCAAAATCTGTATTCATTTCTGTTTCAGGCATATTTGCCACAAAAATATCAGGGGTTTCTATTTTTGGTATCAAATTTCCTTTTTTAGTTTTTTTTGAAGCAGCTTTGTTAGTTTGTGAAGCAGCCATATTTGTATTTTTTAAGGGATTTTCATTCAATATCTTTGATTTCTTAAAATTGGTACTTTCTTGGATGGTTTTCAAACTACCTTCATCTGTGTTGTATGGTTTATTGTTAGGGGCAGGACCAGCCAAAGAATAATTCTTTCCATTTGTATTTTTCACAAAAGATTTGCTAATATCATATTTTTCAGGCAAAACAAATACAAATTCTATATCTCTTATTTTCATAGATGGTCTTTGGAATAAACTTAAATCTATTCCTAAAAACATTAAAATATACACCAAAATCTTTGCAAAAATAAAAACAAACAAAAAAACTAAAATATGTACAAGAAAAGATAGCCACAAAGATTTATTTAGAGAAAATCTCTGAGGTTTCGTTTGTAAAAATATAGACAAACCAGCTCCCTCTGAAACAATCTGACTTTCATCAGAATCGTTAAATATCTCTCTTAGTAACATTTCTAACTCCACGTATTTTTTTCAAGTAATCTTTGAGTATAACAACTCTTTTTTTTATAATGGGCGCATCTTTATCATTTGGGGCTAATGCTAAAAATTTTTCGTAATTGTTTACGGCTTCTTGATATTTCTTTTCGCTATCCGCAATAACACCGTTTATGTAATAAGAAAGTGGATACTCAGGTTTTTCTTTTATTACAACAGCACTATATTCTTTAGCTTTTGAATTGTTTTTTGCATTCATATAAATTAAAGCCGTGTTAATATTAGCTGTAATATTTTTAGGTTCCAACTTTAAAGCTTTTTCATAATATTTTAAAGCCTCGGTATTGTTTTTATTATTCTTATATATGTTCCCTATTTTCACAAATACATCAGCATTTTTAGGCTGTTTCTGTGCAATTTTCAGATAAAGTTCTAAGGCTTTTGTATATTGTTTTTGAGCATACAAAATATCCGCCAAATAACTTTGTGCAGAATATAAATTTGGATTTAATTCCAAAGCTTTCTCGAAAATCTCTTTGGCTTCATCTTTTCGATCTTTTTGAACAAGTATTTCACCATAAACTGCGTACAAATCAGCATCATTTGGATTTGTATCCAATTCTGATTTTATTTTTTGTAAAATTTCATCTGAATTTATAGAAACTCCAATAATTTCTGCTATCCCTTTATAAGCTTCAACATTGTCAATATCTGTTTCTAGGGCTTTTTTATATAAACTTATAGCTTGGGCATAAAATGCTTGGTTGTAGGCAGCCTTACCTTTACTAACATATGCAGATGCTAAATCTTTTATTGCAAGCGGATTTTTCTTTAAAGCAATTGACTTATTTAAGTAATCTATGGTTTTATCATTATCACCTATTTGCCCATATACAAGTGCAATATTATAAAGTAAATCTGCATCTTTTGGCTTACTTTGAAGTGCGTTCAAATAAAATTTCAAAGCTTTATCATAATTTTTTGCAACGTGATAACATCTACCTATTTCTTGTATAAGATTAGGATCATCAGGATTAATTGCAAATGCTTTTCTAAAAGCACTCAGCGCATAATTAATTTTGTTTACATTTTCATAAGCAACTCCTAGATTAAAATACGCATCGGCATTATCTCTAACATCCCTTGTATATGCTAAATAATATTCAATAGCTTCATCGTAAGATTTTTGCTCCGACAACATGTTGGCTAAATCTAATTTTGCATTAATAAGTCTAGGGTCTAACATTATAGCTTGTTTATAGCAAGTTATAGCATTTTCTTTGTTTCCTAATGCCTGATAATTTTGAGCTGAATACAGGTAATTTAACGCAGACATGGGATCTTTAGCAATAGCAGTTTTTAAAATTTCTAATGATTTGTTATAATCAGCTTTTTGATAATAAGCTTTGCCATAATTAGTCCAATCATCAAAATTTTCACCATCTTTTTTCAGCAATAAATCGTATTGAGTAATAGCACCATCCGGCAAATTTAAATTCAAATAAGTAGTTGCTAAATTTTTTCTTGCTACATCATGTTCGGGATAAGCTTCTAAGAAAATTTTGTAATTTTCAATTGCTTCTTTATATTTTCCCAAAGCATTTTCTACAATTGCAATATTAAAGTAATTGTATTTGTAATCAGGGGCTAAGCTAAGCGCATTTTTGTAAGCTTCTAAAGCTTCTGAATATAAATAATGCTCTTGATAAATATTTCCCATACTTGTGTACAAAGAAGCATCTTCAGGAGTAAGAATCAATGCTTGCTTATAGTACTCCAATGCTTGTTTCCATTCACCTTTTTCTGTCATTATAGCAGCCAATTTAATATATATAATTGCTTCTAGCGGGTCATGTCTTAATGCTTTTTGATATTGAGTAACTGCTCCTTCCAAATCATTTATAGAATATAATTTGTTGCCATTTTCATAAAATTTAAAAGCTTTCTTGTTCATAGCATTTGATTTAGTTGCACAAACAAATGCCAACAAGATAATAAAAACTATGCTATATACTTTTTTCATGTTCTCTCTTAAATCAAATAACCTTAAACATATTGTATCAAAACCAAAAGAGTTTGACTAATTTTAATTAACCTGCTTAACATTTAAAGCATTAAGTTTGGCTAATTTCATTTTTTTTACTTCTGCAGCTTTAGAATTATCAAAAATACTTTGTCCAAAAAGTTCACCTATTTTACATCCAAACAAAGAAGCTGCGACAAAGCCTATTCCTAATAAAACAGAACCCGGATTAATAGATTTCAATATAGGAATTTTATTTTTAAATACCTTTGAAAGTTTTGAAGTAGTATCAGAAATTTCATTTGGTTTTATAGACTTTACAGCTTTGGAATATAAATTTTCAAATAAATACATGCCTGCACAATTACCTGCAGCTTGCATAAATACTTCAGATTTATCAATATCATCTGCGTCAAGACATTTAGCTACAGCATAAGAAATATTACCAACTATTCCAAGTTTTGAAAGGAATTTTACAATTCCGGTCATTCCAGTTAGTGCCTTTTGAGTAGACTCGCCACTTATAGCCATAGCAATTTCTTTCAAACCTCCGGATGATATTTTTTGTGCAGCATTTGCTATTGTAGGATTAGTAGAAGTACGAGCTAAACATTCAGAAACAGCAAACAAAGGTACTAAAGCCTGAGATGTTGTTATGGCACATCTTGTTCCATTAGCTAAAGCTGTATACTTTTGGCCTTCTTCAAGTTGATTAGCTGTTCCTTTTGCTCGAGTAGCAAAAAACAAACTTTTGTAAGCCAAGACTGCTGATAAATCCATGAATTTAATACCTTACTACCTTCTTACAATAATAAAGTATTTTTCTTTAAACAAATTGCTTACAAAAATTACTTCTTTACCTTCACAATAACTTTTTTTACTTTTGCAGATTCTTCTACTATTTGGCAAGGTAAATGAGCATCTTCAGGATAAAAAATTACAAATTCACCCTCTTTAACTAACAATAAAGGAGCTGTGCCTTTGTAGAAAATCAAATCATTTTCCTCATTATATTTTTGGGTAACTTCTAAATTATCTAAAGAAGTAACTCCCATATTTTCCTCTCCGGTTACCATATATTGTATATCAATGTACTTTTGATGAGATTCAATGTTATTTGAAACCTTCGTCTCATATTCTTGCACATTCATAAAAATATTTTCGCCATCTATTTCATATTTATCAGGAGGGAATTCTTTTAAATTATTAGCCTCCAAATATTTCAAAGCCGCCTCTATTCGTGGAGAAAGCTTATAGTATTTATGAGCATTCTTTAAATTATCTTTAATCATACCTAAAAATTCTATTTCATTTAGTTAAAGTTCATCAGGTGAAGCTATTCGACCCAAAATCGCACTAGCGGCTGCCACAGCAGGATTTGATAGATATACCTCGCTGTCTACATGCCCCATTCTGCCAACAAAATTTCTGTTTGTTGTAGAAATAGCTCGTTCACCTGCAGCCAATATCCCAGCATGTCCTCCTAAACAAGGTCCGCAAGTAGGAGTAGAAACTGCTCCTTGTGCTTCTATAATAGTTTGAACATAACCCAATTCTATTGCTTTAAGGTAAATATCTTGAGTTCCAGGGAAAACTATCAATCTGACGTCTTTGTGAACTTTTCTTCCTTTTAGAATTTCTGCGGCAATTTTCAAATCAGAAAGTCTTCCATTAGTACAGCTTCCTATTACAGCTTGATTAATTTTTACATTTCCTACTTGAGAAATAGGTCTTGTATTTTCAGGCAAATGCGGGAATGCAACCGTAGGCTCAATATTGGCAACATCATATTTTATGACTTTTGTGTAATTTGCATCAGGATCACTTGAATAAAATTTGTATGGTCTAATAGTCCTTCCTTTTAAATAATTTTCTGTTATTTGATCAGGAGGTATTATTCCGTTTTTTGCACCAGCTTCAATTGCCATATTACAAATAGTAAAACGACCATCCATTTCCATTTCAGAAATAGCCGTTCCTGTAATTTCAAGTGTTTTGTAAAGAGCACCATCAACACCTATATCACCTATCAAATGTAATATTAAATCTTTTCCCCCTACCCATTTATTCAATTTGCCATTAAATTCAACTTTTATAGCCTCAGGGACCTTAAACCAAGTTTCACCAGAAGCCATAGCACAAGCCAAATCTGTTGAGCCAACTCCTGTAGAAAAAGCTCCTAAAGCTCCATATGTACAAGTATGACTGTCTGCTCCTATAACTAAATCGCCTGCACCAACTATTCCTTTATCAGGAAGAAGAGTATGTTCTATTCCCATTCTTCCAACGTCAAAATAATGCTCCAGCTCTTGTTCTTTTGCAAAATCTCTTATCATTTTGGCTTGTTCCGCTGACTTTATATCTTTATTAGGAACAAAATGATCCGGAACAAATACTACTCTAGATTTGTCGAAAACTTTGTCTACTCCTATTTTTTTAAATTCTTTTATTGCTACAGGTCCGGTTATATCATTTGCAAGAGTTATATCAACTTTTGCAGAAATTAAATCACCTGCTTTTACTTCAGATAATCCTGCATGCTCGGCAAAAATTTTTTCGGTTATATTCATTGGCATATTCAATCAACTCCTATTTTTTTATATTTCTCATTGTAGGAAATGCTATAACATCTCTAATTGAAGCACTGTCAGTTAAAAGCATCACTAATCTATCAATACCCAAACCTAAACCTCCTGTAGGGGGCATACCATATTCTAGGGCATTAATATAATCTTCATCTATTTCTTGAGCTTCTTCATCACCTTGAGCTTTAGCTTGCATTTGTAATTCAAAACGATGACGTTGATCAATGGGATCAGAAAGTTCTGAAAAAGCATTAGCAATTTCCCAACCATTTACTCGAGATTCAAATCTTTCAGTTAATCTAGAATTGTCTCTATGAGGTTTTGCTAAAGGCGATATATCTTTTGGATAATCAATAATATGTACAGGCTGAATTAAATGAGGTTCAACTTTTTCTTCAAAAATTCTGTCCAGCACTTTTCCCCAATTTTCGCAATCATCTGCATCTATTCCTATTTTTTTTGCTTCTAATTTTGCTTCTTCTACAGTAATTTTGTCTGAAAAATCTATTCCTGCATATTGTTTTATTGCTCCCAACATAGTCATTCTATCCCAAGGAGGAGTTAAATCTATTTCATTGCCTTGGTAATTAATTTTCATAGTACCCAAAACTTTTTGAGCTACAGTACTTACCATATTTTCCAATAAAACCATCATATCATTATAATCAACATAAGCTTGGTAAAGTTCAAGCATAGTAAATTCAGGATTATGCTTCAAATCAATTCCTTCATTTCTAAAACTTCTATTAATCTCAAAAACTCTTTCACTTGCCCCACCCACAATTAAACGTTTCAAATAAAGTTCAGGAGCTATTCGTAAATACATATCCATATCAAGGGCATTGTGGTGAGTAACAAAAGGTCTTGCGCTTGCGCCTCCTGCTATTGTTTGTAACATAGGAGTTTCAACTTCAAGAAAACCTAAATTTGTTAAATATTCCCTGATTTCTCTGATAATCTTGGAACGTTTCACAAATGTATCTCGAACATCTTTGTTCATAATCATATCTAAATATCTTTGGCGATAGCGAGTTTCTTTATCAGTTAGACCATGAAATTTTTCAGGTAATTGCTGAAGTGATTTTGCCAAAATTTTTATATCTTTAGATTTGATTGTAAGCTCTCCTCGAGGAGTTCTTCTAATTGTACCTGTAACCCCAATCATATCACCTACATCCAAAAGTTTTAGCAATTTCATTTTTTCTTCAGATAAATTTTCTTTGTGAGAAAATATTTGAATTTTTCCTGTAGAATCCATTAAATCTATAAACATGCCAGAATTACGCATTCCCATAATTCTACCTGCAACAGAATAAATATCTTCAGTTTCTCCTCCTGCTTCTAACTCTTTATATTTCTCTTGTAATTCTTGTGCCCCAGCAGTTTTATCAAATGTATACGGATAGGGGTTTATACCCATTTCAACTAATTCAGTTAATTTTTGAATACGCGCCTCTCTTACAGATTCAGCTTTGTTTATAGTTTCTTGTTCCACTTTTGCCTCGCTTATATTTCTTTTACACAAAAAATTTTACCATGAACAAAATATGGAATTAATAGATACCGAAAACAAAATACTAAAATAACAATAAAAAATCATTTTTAAAATCTAAAAACTTTTGTCAAAATCACAAAACAAAAGACAGGATAATACACCTGCCTTTACACTATATATCACAAATAGGCTAGTTATTTTTTCAAATGTTTAGCAAAAACACTGGGTTCAAAATACATTTCACATGCTTTTTCAAACAAATAATCTTCTTCACCTTTAAACTTTCTTGCAATTTCTGAGATTGGTTTTCCTTGGTTAATTCCACGCTTCAGCAAAATTGCAGCATATCTATTTTTACGAGCACTTGAAACACAAGGAGCTGTCTTGCTAATTGCGCTAACAACAGGCTTTACAGTACGCATAATAACATTTACAATCATGATCTTTCCTTCCTTTTTACCCTTAGTCTTTATATTTTAATAAAAACATATTTTTTTTTAAATTGCTAAAGAGTTTAAAATTTCATTAAAAATATCTTTATGCTAAAATTTTTTTAGTTTATAGAATACAAAGGAATTGATATGGGTAAAAAGTACAACATTGGAGTTGATATAGGTGGAACTAATATCAAAATTGCTTTAATTGATGATAAAGGAGCAATTGCTTATTCAAATAGTGTCCCTACCCGAGCAGAAATGGGTTATGAATACACAATCAATAATATAATTACAACAATAAAAGATTCATTGAAAGAATCAAACAATGATATAAGTAACATTGGAGGAATAGGCTTTGGACTTCCGGGGCAAATTGATTCAGTCAATGGAATTGTAAGACTTTTGCCCAATATCCCAGGTTGGGTTGAAGTACCATTAGCTAAAATTGTAAATAAAGAATTTAATATTCCTGTAAAGCTCGACAATGACGTAAGAGTAGCAACATTAGGAGAATTAAATTTTGGTGCAGGGAAAGGATGTCAAAATCTTATATGCTTAACAGTAGGAACTGGTGTTGGTTCAGGGATAGTTTTAAATGGTCAATTGATAAGAGGAGCCAGTATGACCGCAGGTGAAATAGGGCACGTAATAGTAGAAAAAGACAATGGCTTAATTTGCGGATGTGGTTCTACCGGTTGCTTGGAAGCATATGCATCAGGTCCATCAGTTGTCAAAATGGCGAAAGAATACATATCAGGTGGAAAATCTACAAAATTTAAGGAAATTGCTGCAGGCAACGAAATTACACCATATATGGTATTTGAAGCAGCTAAACAAGGAGATGCTGTTGCCAAAAGAATATTTACAATAGTTGGAGAATACTTAGGAATAGCTTTAGTAAGTGTGGTAAACTTGCTAAATCCTGAAAAAATAATTGTTGGAGGTGGCGTAGGGCAAGCTGGAGATTTAATATTGAATCCAATTAGGGAAGCTATCAAAAAACGCTGTATTTCAACATCTGCAAATGCAGTAGAAGTTGTTCCTGCTCAATTAGGCGAAAGTGCTGGAGTAGTTGGAGCAAGCATACTTGTTAACCAAAAGTAAGGATTAATTATGCCCGTAAACCTATATTGCGGCAATGATGAATATTCTATAAACAAAGAACTGAAAAAATTAAGAAACTCAGTTCTTGACAAGAATTTTGCAGATTTAAACAGAAAAATTTTATTTGAAAAAACTCCAAAACAACTAGAAATAAAGGATATTGTTGAACTAATTGAAACACCTTCTATAATGTTTGGGAATATTTTAATTGAAATTCACTCAACTTCTCTATTTACAAGAGGTAAAACAGAAGAAGAAAAAGCATTAACCAGACTAATTAAAAATATTGAAACACTAGAAAATAATATATATTTAGTATTTATTTGTATTTTTCCCAAAGATACAGAAAGGAAAATAGATAACTCAAAAAAACTTGTAAAAACAATAAAAGAACGAGGCCAAATAAGAGAATTTTACAACTTCAAATTTTACGAAACAAATAAAGTAATTGACTGGATTTTGAAAACAGCAAAAGCCAAAGATTTAATACTAAGTTACGAAAATGCAGCTTTGCTTCAAGCTTTTGCCGGTTCAGATTTAAGAACACTGGATAATGAGCTAGAAAAGCTTAAAACAAATATTATTCCGGAAAAAAAAATCAAAAAAACAGACATAGAAAAACTATCACAAAACAATGAAGATGCATTTAAAGTTCTAGACTTATGGTTGAAAGGGGATAAACTATCTACCTATAAAGAATTAAATAAGCTTATGCAAAAAGAAGCACCACAAAAAATAATAGCTTTATTTCAGACAATAACAAAAAGATGGCTGCGAATAAAGTTAGAAGCAGAATACTCAAATGCCGCAGAAATAGCCAAAAATATTGGAGCACACCCATTTTTTGTGCAAAATGAATTGCTAAAATTAAGAAACATAGAAGCAGAAAAGCTATTAAATATGAGAAAAAATTTAAATGAAGCTGAATTTTCCATAAAATCAGGAGTAATAAAATCTGAATTAGCCTTAGAAATGGTTATGGTGATGTAATGGATACAATTTTAAGTAAAAATTTTGAATTTACTACTAATTTTTTTGAAAATGCAATTACAAAATCGAAACTTTTTCACTCATATCTTTTGACTGGAAATAATAACATAGCTAAATACGCTTTTGCTTTAAATATTGCAAGGATACTAAATTGCACGGGAAACAAGAGTGAAAACTGCGAATGTCTTAATTGCAAATGGATTAGGACTAATTCACATCCTGCAGTAATGACTTTTTCTCCAATTGATTTTACTCACGTAAACGACAAAGGTCAGTCAAAAGAAAACATAACCATAGCACAAGCACGTTTTATCAAAGAAGAATTGTCAAAGACATCAACATATCATAGAGTTTTAATTATTTTGGATGCAATTGAAGGAAAAGAAGCGACTAGTGAATATGAAGAACTGAAAAAATTTAATATTTCTCCACCAATTCAAGTTAATACTCCAGAAGAAAACAGAATTTGGGCACCGAAATCTCTTAAAATAAACATTTTTTCATCAGATACCGCGAACACTCTTTTAAAAACAATAGAAGAACCTTTTGATAGAATCACATTCTTTTTTCTTGCAAATTCGAAAGAAGATATGTTACAAACAATAGTTTCTCGTTGTCAGTGTGTAAATATTCCATCTTATCCTAATTTACCCAACAATTTTTCAATTATTGAAAAAATCACAAAAAATTATCCCCCAAAAGATGACTTAACATCTTTGCTAATAGTTGAGCACATAAAAAAAATATCACAAGAATTTGACATGCCATTGGTAAAGATATTAGAAGAACTAGAAAATTTTTATTGGAAAAACCTTCCAAACGACTTAAAAAATAGCAGACACTACAGAGGTATTGTAACATTTCTTAACAAATTAGAAAAAGCCAAAAAGCAATTAGAAAGCTATGTTAACACTGATTCAGTTCTGGAAAATTTATTTTTGAAATAATTTTTTTAAAAAATTTTAAAAAAAAAGGTTTAAAAAAATCTTTACGTGGTAAGGATTATTTGTGAAAACATATACAAATAAAAAATAAAATGTAGGTAGATTATAAAATTTGTTTTGGGAAATTTAGTGAGAACCTTTTTTATAAACGATTTAAAGCAACAAAATGAAGATATAGAAACGAAATACTTAAGCCGATATGCTTGTACAAGTAAAAATTCGCGTGGCAGATTGAAAGAAGAAAAGGAGTGTGAATTACGCACAGTATTTCAACGCGATAGAGATAAAATTTTGCACTCAAAAGCATTTAGGAGATTAAAACATAAAACACAAGTATTTATTTCACCTATAGGAGACCACTACCGAACCAGACTTACGCATACTTTGGAAGTTGCACAAATAGCTAGAACTATAGGTCGAGCATTAAGACTCAATGAAGATTTGATAGAAGCAATAGCATTGGGGCACGATTTAGGTCATACACCATTTGGGCACACAGGCGAAGAAGTTTTAAATGAACTTTTGCAAAATGGTTTTCACCATAATGAACAAAGCATAAGAGTTGTTACTTTAATAGAAGACTTAAATCTCACCCAAGAAACATTAGATGGAATTAAAAACCACACAGGGCAAACAACTCCATATACTTTAGAAGGTCAGGTAGTAAAAATTTCTGACAGGATAGCTTATTTAAATCACGATATAGATGATGCTATAAGAGCAGAAATGATAGAAATTACAGATTTGCCGCAAATATGTACAAAATATTTTGGATTACAAAAAAGCCAAAGCATCACGAAAATGGTTTTTGACATAGTGGAAAACAGTTACGAAAAAGATAAAATATTAATGTCAAATGAATGTAACGAAAAAATGAATATTTTAAGAAATTGGTTATTTGAAAATGTTTATAACTCAAAAAAAGAAGAACTTAAAGCAAAAAAAATAGTAAAAGAACTTTTTGAAGTTTATTTCGAAAAACTAAAAAGCAAATATTACTATGATAATGAAAACTTACTAAAACAGATAGCCGCCGATTATATTGCAGGAATGACAGACAGATATGCAATAAAAAAATACAAACAATTTTTTCTTCCTATAAATACTTTAAATGAAGAACAAGACACTTTTTTGTACAAACTAGCAAAACAAAATAATTTAAAAGAGAAGATGTAATGACACAAAGCAATAACGCAATTGAACAAATAAAAGATAGAATTGATATAATAGATATAATATCTGAATACGTTGCTCTGAAAAAAAATGGAAGAAACCACATTGGCTTATGCCCATTTCACAAAGAAAAGACCCCATCTTTTAGTGTTAACGGAGAGAAAGGAATATTTAAATGCTTTGGCTGCGGAGCAAGTGGTGATGCAATAAGCTTTTTAATGCAAATAAATCATCAATCATTTATGCAAGTAATGGAAGAATTAGCTTACAAATACGGTATTGAATGGAAATTTGATAAAGCAGGAAATTTGAATGAAATTAACAGCCAAAAAAAAGAAATGCTCAGGGCTAATTTACTTGCAACAAAATTTTTCCAAGAATGTTTAAAAACTCAAACAGAAGTAAAAAATTATTTAGAACAAAGAGGTTGTACAGACGAAATTATAGAAAAATTTGCTTTAGGTTTTGCGCCTGATAAAAATGATATGTTACTTAATTATTTAACAAAAAATGGCTTTGAAGCTAATTTTTTGGAAAAAGCAGGTTTAGTATCTTTTCGTAACGACCAAAAAGGATACACAGATAAATTCAGGAACAGAATAATTATTCCTGTTCACAATGAAAAAGGAGATATAGTAGCATTTGGAGCTAGAATTTTCAATTCAAATAACGGCCCCAAATACATAAACTCTCAAGAAACCTTGATATATAACAAAAGCAAGACATTATATGGTCTATACCAAGCAAAAGATTTTATAAGAGAAAATGATGCAGTATTAATTATGGAAGGATATTTTGATGTAATAACAGCACACACAAATGGTATAAGAAATGCAGTAGCTTCTTGCGGAACATCTTTAACCGAGCAACACATCAAAATGTTGAATAGATATATGGACAAAAAGAAAATATATCTTGCATTTGATTCTGACACAGCAGGAGTAAAAGCAACAAAACGTAATGCGCAACTTATTCAAGAAGAATTTTTACCCCTAGGTTCAATAAAACAATTTGACACAAGCTTTGCAAAATCAAACATAAAAGATGAATATGCTTGTGAAATAAGGGTAATTACTACAAATTCCGGAAAAGATCCTGATGAATTTATAAAAGAAAATGGAGCAGAAGCTTACAAAAACTGTATAGCAAATGCACCATTATTAATTGATTATCAAATAAATTCTATTTTGACAAATGACAAGAAATCTCTAACTGCCCAAGAAAAATTAAACATAACAAAAGAAATTGCCCCAATTCTTTCGCAAATCAACAACAGAATTATATTTGATGAATACATAAAACAGATTTCATTGAAATTAGGCATAGAAAAAAACACATTATATCAAGAAATAAAATCCATAAAAGCCAATAAAACCTTACCTCCTCAAGAAAAAACACCAATTGTAACAATTTCTTCAAATAAACTTATAATTTGTCAAAAAAATTTATTGAGCTTATATTTTATAAACGGAGAAAAACTTCCTTTTTCGTGGCTAACAGAAAAATTAAAGGAGGCAAAATTTTCTGAGGCAAATTTAATTTCAATAAAACAAACAATTGAAGAACTATCAAAGGAAACAAATAGCGTAGAAGATTTAATAAACAAATTAATGTCGTATTTTTCACAAAATTTAGAAATTAAAAGTGAACTTGCAGACATAATATATTCGATTGATGACAAAGTAGAGGTATTAAATCAAGGATTAATTGAAGAATTTATTACGGAAAACATAGAAAACATAGAAAACATAGAAAAAGAAAACGAAACAAAAAAATTACTAGAAACAGCACAAAAACTTGATGATGATGATGAAAAAGCATCAAAAATACAAGAAGAACTATTAAAACAAATAAAATTAAAAAGACAACTAGAATATAGCAGATTGGAGTAAAAATGGCTAAGAGAAAAAACAACGGGACGGATTTAACCGACACAGATGATTTTGAAGTAGCAGGTGATAATATAGAAGACATTCTTGGCTCAGATGAAGATGAGATATCTAACATTTACAGTCGAAGTGCAGCCGTAGGAATGGTAGAACCTGACAAAATGTTCGACAAAGACATTGACCCCGAAGAACTTGAAGAAGAAGATTTAGACGAAACTAGTTTAACTCTTCCAAAAGGAGTAGTAGTTGATGATCCTGTAAGAATGTATTTAAGAGAAATAGGAAGAATAAAACTTCTTAACAGTGAACAAGAAGTTGAACTTGCCAAAAAAATTCTTGGTGGAGGCAAAATTGGCGAAATAGCAAAGAAAAAATTAGTTCAAGCAAACTTAAGATTAGTTGTAAGTATTGCAAAAAAATACGTAGGCAGAGGCATGTTATTTTTAGATCTTATACAAGAAGGTAATTTAGGTTTAATAAGAGCTGCCGAAAAATTTGACTACGAAAGAGGCTACAAATTTTCGACATATGCAACTTGGTGGATTAGACAAGCAATTACAAGAGCAATAGCAGACCAAGCTAGGACCATAAGAATACCTGTTCACATGGTTGAAACAATAAACAAATTAAAAAAAGTAACAAGAAAACTTGCTCAAGATTTAAGCAGAAAACCATCAGAAGAAGAATTGTCAGAAGCAATGGGAATAACAATAAACAAACTACGTGAAATCATAAAAGTTGCACAAGAGCCATTAAGTTTAGAAATTCCCATAGGAAAAGAAGAAGATTCAAGACTTGGAGATTTTATTGAGGACAAAGATGCAGATGCTCCAGTAATGACAGTAGCACATGAGCTTTTAAGAGAAGATTTACACGAAGTATTAGGAAGTCTTTCTCCAAGAGAAAGAGATGTATTAAGGCTACGCTTTGGAATGGATGATGGTAGACAAAGAACATTAGAAGAAGTTGGGCAACTTTTTGGTGTCACAAGAGAAAGAATCAGACAAATTGAAGCAAAAGCTTTACGAAAACTACGTCATCCTAACAGAAGTAAACGTCTAAAGGAATATATAGAAGTATAACCCAAAAAGCCTCCGATTATTGGAGGCTTTTTTAGTAAATTGTTTATTTTATAATAATAATCATGAAAAATATTTTTAAATTTTGGTTTATTCAAGTTTCAAGGGGCTATTCTTTGCCAATGAGTATTACTAATTGGCTTGTAGTATTTTCGCTTGGAATATTTGCAAATGGAAATATTATTTATGGAATAATTGGATTAGTAGGTTTTATATTTGCACATCTTGGAACAAATGTTTTTGATGATGTAGTAGATCAATGGTTAAAAATTCCAAAGCAAAAATATAAATCTGTACATTTAGACAATGGTCAAACAAGTATTAAAAGCATATTAAAACTTGCCATAATATATTTTTTTGCTGCCACTATAATAGGAATTTTTTTGACAATAAAATGCGGTTATTTAGTAGCAATTTTAGCTATGATTGGAGGAATAATAGCTTTATTGTACCCAAAGCTTAACAATTATGTATTAGGAGAAATTTCTGTAGGACTTATTTTTGGACCACTATTGTTTATGGGTATATATTATATAATGACTGCAACAATTACCAAACAAGTTTTACTTCTGTCTATTCCTGTTGGAATTTTCACAATAATTGTTCTGATGGTTCATTCGCTAATGGATTACGATTTTGATTTAACCAGCGGAAAAAAAACGTTAGTAATTGTTTTAGGTTCAAAATTACTTGCATTAAACATAATATTTTCATTAATAATTGTGGCATATTTTGTTACCCTTATGCTTATTGTATTTAATTATTTGCCAATAACAGCAGGAGCTTCTTTTGGTACAATAATAATAATTTTAACTTTATACAAAAGATTGGCTTTATATATAGAAAACTCTAACCATTCCAACGATGATTTTATAAAAAATTTTTCACTGGCACAAAACATTGGAACAATTTATTGCATTACTATTTCAGCATCAATATTACTTCAAAAATTTATAACCCCATTTTCTTCAAATATTGCCATGTATAAGATTTTTTAATTTTGGCAACTTCTTCAGGAGTTCCTTGAGCTACAACATATCCACCTTTATCTCCACCTTCAGGGCCTAAATCAATTATGTAATCAGAAGTTTTGATTAGATCTAAATTATGTTCAATTATGACAATAGTATTACCAAAATCAGCAAGTTTTTGCAAAATGTCATTCAATTTATCTAAATCATACCAATGTAATCCAACAGATGGTTCATCTAGGAGATAAAGAGTTTTCCCCGTATTCCTTTTATTTAATTCTGATGCTAATTTGACACGTTGTGCTTCTCCCCCAGAAAGTGTAGTAGCACTTTGCCCCAATTTAATATAATCCAAACCTACATCATTCAATGTTTGAAGTTTTGAGGCAATTCTTGGTATATTTTCAAAAAATTCGAGAGCTTCTTTCACAGTCATATCCAAGACATCAGCAATAGATTTTCCTTTGTATTTAACTTCTAAAGTTTGAGAATTATATCTTTTACCTTTGCACACATCGCAAGGAATATATATATCAGACAAAAAATTCATTTCAATTTTTATGATACCATCTCCAGAACAAGCTTCGCACCTACCTCCTTTGACATTAAAACTAAAACGACCAGGCTTATAACCTCTTGTTTTGGATTCATTTGTTCTTGAATACAATTCTCTTATGTAATCAAAAACTCCAGTATAAGTTGCCGGATTACTTCTTGGAGTCCTTCCTATCGGAGATTGGTCAATGTCAATTATTTTGTCTATATTTTCTAATCCTTTAATTTCTTTTACTCCTTGAGGTTTTGGAATATTTTTTCTTAGTTTATGAATTGCATAATTGTTCAAAATGTCAAAAATCAAAGAACTTTTACCAGAACCACTAACACCGGTTACAGTAGTAATTTTTCCCAGTGGTATATCTACTGAAATATTTTTTAAATTGTTCAAACTAGCATCAACTATTCGCAAAAATTTTCCTGTTCCTTCTCTACGTTTTTGTGGAATTTTTATCATTTTTTGCCCACTTAAATATTTTCCTGTTATAGAGTTTTTAGCGGCAATAATATCTTCAATAGAACCTTGGGCCACAATTTTTCCTCCATTAATACCTGCTTTAGGTCCTATATCAACGATTCTATCAGCATTTCTAATAGTTTCTTCGTCATGTTCAACCACAATAAGTGTATTACCAAGGTTTCTAAGCCGTTTTAAAGTTTTCAACAATTGAGAATTATTTACTTGGTGCAATCCTATACTAGGTTCATCCAAAACATATAAAACTCCAGAAAGCCCAGAGCCAATTTGAGTAGCTAATCTTATTCGTTGAGCCTCACCACCAGAAAGTGTTCCGGCTTGTCTGGCTAAAGTTAAATAGTCTAATCCTACATCTACTAAAAATCTTAATCTCTCTCTAATTTCTTCCAAAAGTTGCTTTGCTATAGATAATTTGTAGTCACCTAATTTCAAAAATAGTCCGCAAATAAAATCATATTCTTCTTTTACAGACATAGAAGTCAATTCGTAAATATTTTTTCCATCTATTTTTACAGACAATGCAAATTCATTCAGTCTCGCTCCTTTGCACACAGAACAAGGAATTTGTGTCATATATTTTTCAACTTCAGATCTAATTAAATCAGAATTTGTGTTTTCATATTTACTTTTCAAATAAGGAATTACTCCTTTAAAAATAGTTCTATAAATTTTTCTACGTTTTGAGCCAAATTCATCATGTTCCATCAAAACTTTTTTTCCGCCACTTCCAAACAAAATTACATTTTGTTCATCTTGTGATAATTGCTCAAAAGGTTTATCAAAATCTATTTTGTATTCCCGAGCCACACTGTACAAAACGTCACTATAATAAGAATTCCCTGTAGCAGCCCAAGGATAAATTGCCCCTTCTCTAAGCGACTTAGTTTTATCTGGGACAATTAAATCAGGATTTATTTGCAAATGCATTCCCAAACCACCACAAGAACTACAAGCACCGTAAGGAGCATTAAAACTAAAAATTCTTGGTTCTAATTCTTCAAAAGATATGTCACAATTTGGACAAGCTAATTTTTCGCTGTATATTTTTTCTTCATTATCTTTTAAAATAATAACATTTCCATTAGCTTTTTTCATTGCAATTTGTAGACTATCCGCAATTCTGGACCTAGCTTCTGGCTTTAAAACAATTCTATCTATAACTACTTCTATATTATGTTTTTTATTTTTGTCAATTTCTATTTCATCAAAATCCAAATTGTAAATTTCCCCATCTATGCGAATTCTAGCATAGCCTTCTTGTTTTAGGGAGCTAAAAGTTCCAGTAAATTCACCTTTTTTACCCTTAGCAATAGGAGCCAAAATTTGAAACTTAGTTCCAATTGGCATAGTCATTATACTATCAGTAATTTCATCTAAACTTTGTGGTTTAATTTCTGCTCCACATTTAGGACAATATGGTGTTCCAATTCGTGCATACAAAAGACGAAGATGGTCATATATTTCTGTAATCGTTCCAACTGTAGAACGAGGGTTATTCGATGTTGATTTTTGATCAATAGATATTGCAGGGCTTAATCCTTCTATACTTTCAACTTCAGGTTTATTTAATTGTCCAAGAAATTGTCTTGCATATGTACTTAAACTTTCTATATAACGTCTTTGCCCTTCTGCAAATATAGTATCAAATGCAAGAGTACTTTTACCAGAACCACTTACTCCTGTAAAAACTACCATTTGATTTTTGGGAATTTTTAAATTTATGTTTTTCAGATTATGCATATACGCATTTCTGATGACAATATTATTTTCATTATTATTTTCCATAACAAAAATTTAGCACAAAATGAGCATAAGTTCTATTCAATTTCTTCTAAAATTGCTAAAAGATTTTTTTCATTTATTATTATATTTGCTTGTTTTTTTAATACATCTTTAGCACAAAAAGCAACTTTGTATCTAGCATATTTAAACATACTTAAATCATTAGCCCCGTCTCCGACAACCATAGTTTCTTCGGGGGTTATTCCAGTAATTTTTTGAAGTTTTTCAAGCATTATACCCTTAGAATCTGATGTCATCATATCACCACCAACCAATCCCGTTAAAAATCCATCTTTTTCATGAAGAAAATTCGCAAAATACACATCAAAACCTAACTTTTTTTGAGCTAATTTAACTGCACCATCAAATCCCCCACTAAAACAAACTGTCTTTATCCCATTTTTTTTTAATTTTGCAATTAATTCAACAGCCCCAGTCATATAAGGCAAATTAGAAAAAACCTCATTCACATGCATCAATGGAATTCCTTTTAAATAAGAAACTCTTTTTATAAGGCTTTCAAAAAAATCTAATTTACCTGACATTGCTTGAGTAGTTATAGATTTTAGCTTAGCTCTAAGGCTATCATCTTGCGCTATTAATTCAAGAGTTTCGCCATCCATTAAAGTAGAATCAAAATCAAAAACAACAAGTTTAATCTTCATATTAATAATCTTGGTGTCCTTCAGCTTCTTCGTCATTTAATGATGCTAAATCTTCTTGATAATCTGGCTCAAAATCAGATGGTAATTTGTCAGAATCTGGCCAAACAGTATATTTGTCAAACGTACATTGATTCATATTTAAAGATAAACTTAAATCTGATTCTGATAAATCCGCCTCAGAAAAATCAGCTCCACTTAAATCTGCATCTGTAAAATCACAACTACAAATTGTTGAATTGTTAAATTTTGTACCATTTAATATAGCACCATTAAAAAGTACACCACTCAAATCTGCTCTTGCAAATGTAGCACTACTTAAATCACAACCTTCAAAATTCACATTTGAAAGACTTGTTTCAGAAAAATTAGAACCAGACAAATCATGTTCTTTAAAATTTGCTCCATCAGCCTCTATACCCGAAAAATCACTTTCAGTTAAATCTTCTTTAAAATCAGCAATTTCCGAATTAAATTGCTCAATTTCACCATTTCGTAATAAATTAAATAAATTTTCTGACATATCAAATTCCTTATTGTAAAATATTCATTTGCATTGCAACAAGTACTGCTTGTGTTCTATTAGTAACATTTAATTTTTTAAAAATCTTATTCAAATGTGTTTTGACAGTAACTTCTCTAACAAAAAGTTTTTCTGAAATTGTTGCATTATTATCACCTTGGGCAACACAAGACAAAATTTCTTTTTCACGTTGAGTTAAAGGTACAATAGGGTCCTCACTATTTACGTGAATATTTACAGATTTTGTTTTGTTTGCTAATTCTTTTTCTCTAATTTTAGCTCGACGTAAAATAGCTTCAATTCTTGCTAAAAGATTTGGTAGTGAAAAAGGCTTTACAATATAATCATCTGCTCCAAATTTTAGTCCAAAAATTTGTTTTTGCTCTGTATCAACTGCAGTTAGCATAATAATAGGTAGTGTTTCTAAATGTTCTTTATTTCTTATGACTTTTAAAGTTTCAAATCCATCCATATTTGGCATCATCACATCTAAAATAACCAAATCTATATCATGATCTTTGTTTGTAAGTACTTGTAATGCTTGCAATCCGTCGTATGCAACTTGTACTTCATATCCAAAAGTTGGCAAAACATCAGCTAAATATTTAGGATTATCATCTACTATCAAAATTTTCGCTATTGCACTAGGCATGGTATCTCTCCTTGTCTAAATATGATTATAGCAGTTCTTTTAGATTTTGAAAAATTTTTATAAATTTAACAAATTAGCAATTTTCTCAACATTTGTTGAAACTTTTTTCACTGGAGTATTCGAATATTTAATAGCAGAATCAGGATCTTTTAGACCATTTCCTGTTAAAACACAAGCAATAACAGAGCCTTCTTCAATTTTTCCAGCTTTGTAAGCTTTATAAAGACCTGCAACAGAAGCAGCACTGGCAGGTTCTGCCAAAATTCCTTCCGTTCTTGCCATTGTTCTGTATGCATTAATAATTTCTTCGTCGGTTACAAAATCTATAATTCCGCCGGATTCATCCCTTGCTGCTTCCGCTTGTTTCCAACTTGCAGGATTTCCTATACGAATAGCTGTTGCAATTGTTTCAGGTTTTTTAATTCTTTCTCCTTTTACTATTGCAGCTGCACCAAGAGCTTCAAAACCAAACATTTTAGGTTTGTTAGAAACAATATTTTTATTAAAATACTCTGTAAATCCTTTCCAATAAGCTGTAATGTTTCCTGCATTACCTACAGGTATACACAAATAATCAGGAGCTTTGCCCAAAACATCACACATTTCAAATGCAGAAGTTTTTTGACCTTCAATTCTGTATGGATTTACTGAATTAACAAGCTTTACTGGATATTTTTCGGCTAAATCCCTCACTATTTCCAACGCTTCATCAAAATTACCGTCTATTGCTATAACTTCAGCACCATACATCATAGCTTGCGAAAGTTTTCCAAGAGCTATGTAACCATCTGGAATTACAATATAGGTTTTCAAACCAGCTTTGGCCCCATATGCTGCAGCAGAAGCACTTGTATTACCTGTACTTGCACAAATAATAGCCGTAGCTCCTTCTTCTTTTGCTTTTGAAACAGCCATTGTCATCCCTCTGTCTTTAAAACTTCCTGTAGGATTAGCTCCATCAAATTTTAAAAATATATCTGCTTTAATTTCTAAAGCTTTTGCTAAATTTTTTGCATGAATAAATGGAGTATTTCCCTCATTTAAAGTAACCACTGGGGTGTTATCATTAACAGGCAAAAATTCTTTGTAACGATTAATCAAACCTTCATACTTTTCACATTTTCCCATAATTATAACTCCATAACTCTTATAGTTTTATGAACATTTTTTATAGAAATTAAACTTGATAGTTCATTAAGTGCAGCAATTACAGATTTTTCTTTGCAAAAACCTGTTAAAATGACAATAGTTGCTAATCCATCTTTTGTTACATCTTTTTGAACTATGTAACTTAAATTGATTCCATATTTGCTACATATATTACCTATACAACCAATTACTCCAGGTGTATCATCAGCATCAATTCTTATAAAATATTTGTTAACAGTTTCGTCTATTGGTAAAATATCAACTTTTTCAGTATTATTACATCTCATTTCAGGCAACAAATTATTAGTTGAATGAATTTCACTTACTATAGCAAGAACATCAGCGCAAACAGAACTTGCTGTAGGCATCTCTCCAGCTCCAGGACCTGTAAACATGACTTGATTAACAGGTTGAGCTTTAATTACAACAGAATTCGTAACATTATTTATATGGGCCAAAGGATGTTCTGTTGAAACTAGCATAGGATGAACTCTAACATCAAGTTTGTTTCCTATAGCTTGAGCTAGCGCAATAAGTTTAATTTTATACCCAAAATCATTAGCATATTTAAACTCAATAGGATTTAATGTATCTATACCTTCTCTGTATATTTGTGCTTGATCAATTTTCTTTTTAAAAGCTATAGATGCCAAGATTGCTATTTTGTAAGCAGCATCATAACCTAATACATCACCAGTTGGGTCAGCTTCAGCATAACCAAGCTCTTGGGCTTCTTTTAGCACGACTTCATAGTCTGCATTTTCTTCATCCATTTTCGTCAAAATGTAATTTGTCGTACCATTTAAAATTCCTGCAATTTTTTCAAATTTATTGGCCGCCAAAGACATTTTCATTGGCATAATAATAGGTATACCTCCGCCTACAGCAGCTTCAAACAAGAGCAAAACATTATTAGCTTTAGCTATGTCAAAAAGCTCATCACCTTTTTTGGCTATAAGCTCTTTGTTAGCAGTAACAACGTGCTTACCATTTTCCAATGCCATTTTTATAAATTCATAAGCAGCTCCTGTGCCTCCTATAACTTCTATAATTATGTCTATATCTGGATTAGTAACAATAATTTTTGCATCTTCAGTCAAAAGATTTCTATCTAATCCTTCAATATCTTGAGCCAAATCTTTATCTTTTACAGCAATCTTTAAAATTTCTACATCTTTGAAATTTCTCAAGACTTTATAAACGCCACCGCCAACAGTTCCAAGCCCTAAAAGCCCAACATTTACAACTTGTTTCATACAAATTCCCTTTCAAAAATATTTTATATAATTATAAACATAAACAAGCTTTACACACAAACAGAGATAAGGTAAATAACAAATAAAAAAATTACGTGACTTAATATATAAAAGTTTTTACAGTATTAAAATGCAGACAACAAGAATTAATTTATCAAATATAAATAGAAATTCCATTTATTTTAAAGGCTACAAACCAAGAACACACAAAGAATTCAATGATGTTCTAAAAATGGCCGAACCATATCTTGAAAACCTCCCTAAAGCCGAGCAAGAAAAATATGAAACTTTTAAAAAGAAAATCCATCTAACAAAAGAAGGAGAAGCAAATTTACACTCTACTGACACACTAAAAGCATATTTAGCATTTAAAAAACTCTTAAAATACAAAGGTAATTTAAATTTAATAAAATCCGAAAAAATCGGTATACACAACGAAAATTCACCATTTTTAGGAGAATATGCTAAATCATACGAAGATTTCTACTATTTTGTATCAAAAAGCGGAAGTAAAATTCAGAAAACTTACAGAAATTTGTACAACGCAATATATACATCTAAAAAACTTGAAAGATTTAAAATGCTAGAAAAATGTGATTTTGAAGAAGCATTTAGTATAGGACGAGAAATGTTAGACGAAGAAAAAAAAGCTCACAACATTTCTCCAAATCAAAAAGTTACCAAGGAAACAACGATACTTCCCGACGCAGTATATGGAAGATATTCAACTAATGTTTGTAAAATAATAGCAGATGACAACGCAAATACAGACTGGCAAAGCATTATACTTGTTGACAAATATAGCAGAATGGGGCCATTATTATTCCCAAGACCATTAATCAAACTTCACGAAATTTACCACGTAAAACAAATAAAACCTGGAGAAATAGAAAAAGAAGATAATTACTTACAAGAACTTGGCGCAACAATAGATACAATAGTAAAAAATGATGAAATATACAAAAAGCTAAACAACATTTCCCAAGAAACTATTGTCTACTACAGACCAATGGCTCAAAATCAAAGAGGCAAAAGTTTTAACTTAGGAGAATTCGCAAATATTTTTCGCACAATAAAGACAATCAAAAATCTTAGAAGTTATGAAGAAGTATTGATTACCCCAGAAGCAATAAGATATTTACAAAATGATTTAATGCTCTAGAATTTGTTATTAGCAAATTTTTAATGTATATTAAATATAGATTAGAAGGAAAAGTAAAATGGTTTCAGCCAAAAAACATATTGAAGATATTATTCCATACCCCGTAGAACCAGAGGTAGAATGGGATTTAAAGCTTGATTTTAATGAAAATTTAATAGGACCTTCTCCCAAAGTAATAAAAGCAATTAAAAATATTAATCCTGCAAAAATCAAATTTTATCCGACTTATGAAAGACTAATAAAATCTATATCTGAATACAATAAAATACCATCAGATAACATAATAGCTGTAAACGGCACAGACGAAGGATACAGATACATATTTGATGCATATTGTAATCTTGGAGACAATGTTTTAACAGTTACTCCGGCATTTTCTATGCCTAAAATATATGCACAAATAGCAAATTGCAACTACAAGGAAATTCCATACAAAGAAAAATGGATATTTCCGATAAAAGAATTTATAGAAGAAATTGACTCTTCGATAAAATTAATAATTATTACATCTCCAAATAGTCCAACAGGCGAATTAATCAGTGACGAAAATTTAAAGAAAATAATAGAGAAAGCTCCAAACACATTAATAGTAATTGACGAAACATACGCAAACTATGCAGACAAAACATACGTAAATTATCCGCAAAAATACAAGAATGTTCTAGTACTAAAATCAATGTCAAAAGATTTTGCAACAGCAGGTTTAAGACTAGGCTACATAATTTCAACAAAAAAAATAATAACCAATATAAAAAGAATTGCCTCTCCATACAGTGTAAATGCAATAGCTGCCATCGCTGGAGTTGCAGCATTATCAGATAAAAATCATGTTGAAAAAGTAAAAAAAGAAATAGAAAAATCTAAAAAATATTTAACAGAAGCACTTAAAGATATAGCCATAAAAGTTTACCCAAGCCAAACAAATTTTTTGTGCATAGATTTTGGGGAAAAAGCTGAATACTTATACAAAAAACTTATACGCAATAAAATAAAAACAAAACTTTTAACTGGAATAGCTAAAAATTGTTTTAGATTAACAATCCCTGCTCTAAAAGATTCTAAAAAGCTTATAAGAATTTTAAGAGAAAAGCAAAAGCCACTTATTGTTTTTGATATGGATGGAGTATTAATAAATGCATCAAACTCATATCGAGTAGCTATTCAAAAAACTTTTGAATTTTTCTCAGGGAAAAAAGTTTCATTAGAAAAAATTCAAGAATACAAAAATCAAGGTGGTTATAATAACGACTGGATTTTGACACAAAAATTACTTACAGATGAAAAAATAAAAGTAAAATATGAAGATATTGTAAAAAAATTTAACGAAATATATTTTGGCAACGCAGGTAATGGATTAATAAAAAATGAAGAATGGCTTATAAGCAGACAGGAACTGGAAAAACTTTCTCTAAAATACGATTTAGCAATTTTTACAGGTCGACAAAAAAAGGAAGCCATGTATGCCTTAAAAAATGCCAATGTCGAGGATTTATTTGAGCCAATTATAACAATGGATGACGTTCCAGAAGACAAACAAAAACCTCATCCGGAAGGATTGGAAAAGATAAAGCAAATTTTAAATCCTGAAAAATGCTGGTATTTGGGAGACACCAGAGATGATATAAAAGCTGGCATAGCGGCAAATATAGCTACAATAGGTATACTTCCTCCCCAAGACCAATCAAATGAACTAAAAAATATTTTAAAAAGTGAAGGTGCCATGGTAGTATTAAATAGTGCTAAAGAATTGTTAAAATTTTTGGAGAAATGACATGAGAAAATCATCTATTGAAAGAAAGACATTTGAAACAAAAATTAATTTAACACTTAATCTTGACGGAAATGGTAAAAAGAACATAAAAACAGATATTTCTTTCTTCAAACATATGCTGGAACAATTTTGTACGCACGGATATTTTGATATAGATTTGGAAGCAATTTCTCTTGATAAAGACTTGCATCATTTAGTAGAAGATACAGCTATTGCACTAGGAACGGCTTTTAAAGATGCCTTAGGTTCCAAAAAGGGAATAAAAAGATACGGACAAGCAATTATTCCTATGGATGAAGCCCTTGTATTAACGTCAATAGATCTAAGTGGCAGACCTTATTGTAATGCCGATTTAAACTTAACAGAAGAACGTACTGGGAATTTTGACACGATATTAGTTAAGCATTTTTTTTCAAGTTTTGCTAATGCAAGTTTATCAACCATACACATAAAAACATTATATGGCGAAGATACACATCATATAATAGAAGCATCTTTTAAATCTTTTGCAAGAGCAATAAAATCAGCTTGCGAAATAGATAAAGAACACAAAGACATGACTCCTTCAACAAAAGGTGTTTTATGATTTGCATAATAAATTATGGAGGAGGAAATATAAGAAGTGTAGCAAATTTGCTCACCAGTTTAGGATGTAATTATGTTATAACAAATAAAGAAAGTGAACTATTAAACGCAGAAAGGATAATATTTCCAGGTCAGGGGCATTTTGGGCAATCTATTGAAGCTTTAAAAGAATTAAACCTTGATTTTACTATACATAGAGCCATAGAAAAACGTATTCCATTTCTTGGCATATGCGTAGGTCTACAAGTACTTTTTGAAAATAGCGAAGAAGCCCCAAACACAAGAGGTTTAAGTTTACTAAAAGGTAATGTTTTGAAATACAAAAAAGGAAAAACTCCACAAATAGGCTGGAACCAAATAAATACAGAAAATAATAACTCATTTTTAGCCAACGATTATTTTTATTTTGTGAATTCTTATTACGTTCATCCAAAAGACAAATCAATTATTTCTTCAACTGCTGATTATTATGGTAAATTTTGCTCATCAATTGAAAAAGAAAATCTAGCAGCAGTACAATTTCATCCGGAGAAAAGTGGAAAAGCAGGATTACAAGCTATAGAGAAATGGCTTTGCACTTAGTATTAATTTTTGTTAACATAAGTATATACTTTTTAGCACTTTTTTATATATGAAAAACTTTATTAAAATAAGAGGACAAAATACAGAGAGCTAAAATGACAACATCATTAGTAAACAACAGACTAACAACTTCAGGAAATTTTTCTCAAGGAGGTAATGGCAAATACAAACCTTTGAGAACAAGAAATAATTCAAAAAGAAACAACTCAGGTACATTTGACCCATTTAATCCGTCATATGATAGAATGAGCTTTAAATCAACAAGAGACCCAATATTTGTTGCATTTGATCATATAGAGAGACAAAATCCAATAAAATTAACAACAGATTTAATAAAAGATGGAATAACAGATTCAATTAATACAATTGGCAAGAGACTAGTAAAATTATTCAATTAATCTTGTCCCAATTAAAGCAAGCAATTTTATGTTTTTCATCTACAGAAATTAATTCAGGATTTTTTTCACTACAAAAGGAACACATATATTTACATCTAGGATAAAATTTACATCCTGAAATAATTTCGGTTAAAGCAGGCGGCTGTCCTTGAATAGTTTGAAGATTACTTTTTTTGGAATTTGGTAAAGAATCAAGTAAAGCTTTAGTATATGGATGTTTAGGTGAACTAAAAAGCTTTTCTTTGCTTGCAAACTCAACAATTGAACCTGCATACATAACAGCGATACTATCACAAACATTAAAAACAACTCCCAAATCATGAGTTATTAATAGCAAAGAAAGTTTTCTTTCACGTTGAAGTTTCTTTATCAGTTGCAAAATTTGAGCTTGAACAGTGACATCTAAGGCAGTAGTAGGCTCATCAGCTATAAGCAATTCACTATTACAGCTAAGAGCCATAGCAATAATAGCCCTTTGACGCATTCCACCGGAAAGTTGATGAGGGTAAGCATTATATTTTGCTGCAGCATCAGGAATTTGTACATCTTTTAGTGCTTTTATAACAATTTCTTTAGCTTTTTGTCCACGGAAATCAGAATGTAACAAAACAGCTTCCAAAATTTGCTCTCCAATAGTATACAAAGGATTTAAAGAAGTCATAGGATCTTGCGGAATAAGTGCAATTTTTTTACCTCTAATATTTCTTAATTCACTGTCAGAAAGTTTAAAAATATTCTTCCCTTCATAGAAAATTTTGCCGGAATTTACTACAGAATTAGAAGGCAATAAATTCATAACAGACATAGCTGTGATACTTTTCCCACATCCTGATTCGCCAACCAATCCAAGAGCTTCACCACGCTCAAGTTTTAAATCTATTCCATGCAAAGCCTCAAGTTGATATTTGTCAACATTAAAAGAAATTTTCAGATTTTTTATTTCCAATAAACTCATAAAAATATTATAGCCAAAATTTTATAATGAATCATTAGAAAGATTATTAAAATATTATCAATATACTATAATGGCAGATTTAATTTTTCGAGAAGCATCCTTTTCTTCTCTATCTTGGTAAAAAATCTTTTCATTATTTTTGACAAATAAAGAAACAGATCCGCCTCCATCGAAACATAAAGCCTTGTCAAATCTGTAATCTTTCAATTTATCATGTAATTCAAAAATATTAAGAGGATTATCTTCATCAGTAATAATAAAAAAAAGATTTTCGCCTTTTATTGCAACCATACTTCTATCTGTACGACGTGTCATACCAGCTCCATCTCTAACAATTTTCCCGTTTTGTTTCAAAATAAAAAATTCTTTTTCCAAATTCATATAGGGTAATAATATAGGACCGGCTTGGGTTGAATTTAAAATTAAGCAATCTTTTTCTACAGGATCATTGTGATATGTAATATCTGCTTTTATCCGGTTATTACAGTTTAATATTCTTAGTTCGCCACGATTATAAATTTTATCAAGGTAAGGAATAATTTCGGGGTTGTTCGAAAGGTTTTCATTTTCCTGTGGATTTGCCAATATTTTTCCATTTTTGGTAATAAAAGAAACAGTCTTTTTATTTTTAGCATCAAAAAATCCTGTATTAATCGCAACAAAAGCTTTTGTTTTTTGAGCAATATCAAAAATAGTTTCTAAATCATCAGAAACATATGGCTCAATTTTTGAAGAATTAAGATTAATTTTCGTTATATAAAGCCCATTCTCATGCAAAATCTCGTAGTTTTGAGCTCTTACAAAGTTTACCTCAAAGCAAATTTCTAAAATTAATAAAAGCAATAAAATAATATACTTATTGGGCATTTTTAGGTTTTCTGCCACGTTTCATAAGTTTTTGTCTTTTCAATTCTTGTTCTTCTTCAGATATGTTCAAATTTTTCGCTACCTTTTGAAGATGAGTAACGTAATTTGCAGGAGGTATTTTTAATTGATCCAGCAAATTAAAAATAATTCTCACTCCTGCCAAATTTATGCCTAGTTCTCTCGTTAAATATTGAATAAATTTACCTCTTTCTACATCATCCATAGAATATAATCTACGATTTTTTGCAGTTCTTTGCGGTACCAATAAACCTTCTTCATCATATATTCTCAAAGTTCTTTGGTGAACATTCAACATATTAGAAATAATACTGATTGAAAAAATTGGAGTATTAGGGTTAATAAGGCTGGAAATTTTTTTCTTTTCAGTTTTAGTAGCAGTCATAGTCATACAATACACTCCTTTTATTCTTAAAGTCTGCACTATATTGTAGCAAAAAACTAATACAAATTCAAATTCCAATAAAATTTGTTACATAAAATTGATTAAGTTAAAGAAAAACATTTTTCTAATTGTAAAACTCGCTCATATTCCATGCCAGCTTCTGTTAATTCTTCAGATTTTAAGCCAAAAAGCGAAATCATATTTTTGGCTTTCAAACTTGTTGGTCTTGCAACTAATTCATTTACAACAAAATCTATAGCTTGATGTCTTGTTAAATCGTACTTATTAAGAGTATTTTTTGCGCGCCCCAATATTCTTTGTTTTGCTTTTCCCATAGTTACTTGTTAACCTTCTATCATAGATACTCTTAATTGGTGGCGGCCCCCTTCAAATTCGGTTTTAAGCCAAGTAAGAACAACTTCTTTTGCCAAATCAGTTCCAATAACTCTTGCGCCTAAAGTTAATACATTAGCATCGTTATGCGTACGACTTACTCTTGCAGAATATGTTTCATGGCAAGTTACTGCCCTAATACCAACAACTTTATTAGCTACAATACATACACCTAACCCGCTTCCGCAAATGATTATACCTTTATCAAATTCGTGGTCAGCAACAGCAAGAGCAACTTCTTTTGCAATAGAAGGATAGTCCGCAGGAGTCTTTTCATATACCCCAAAATCATAGCATTCAATTTCATGCTTTTGCAAAAAAGCTATAATTTCTTGCTTTAAATCAAATCCAGCGTGGTCAGAGCCTACAGCAATTTTCTGTTTTTTCCAGTCAAAACCCAATTTTAATAACTCCTTGTCTTAATACATGCCAGCCTTTTTCATATTTTATTATAGTAGATTCTTTATTTTCTGCATAGTACCCAAAATCATCTGTTACAAAATTTACATTAGTATCAAAATATTTGATTACATCTTCTCTCTTTAATGCAGAAGGTTGAGTAGAAAGATTAGCACTAGTTGTCGCAAGTACTTTGCAAGGAGAACAATTTGCAACTTGAGCAAAAACAGGATGGTCAGGAATTCTTATACCTACTGTGCTCAATCCAGATGTTATAAAATCTCCCGTAAGTTTTGATTTTTGCACAATAAGGGTCAAAGCTCCAGGCCAATATGCTTTTATGATTCTTTCTTCTTCCAAAGATAATTTTTCAATAAAAGGTTTTATATGCTCGAAATCACTACTCATTAATATTAACGGTTTATTTCCATCACGTTTTTTTAAATCATATATCTTTTTTACAGCTTCCTCATCCAAAGGATTAGCACCAAGGCCCCATACAGTATCTGTAGGATAAGCTACTACTCCACTATTTTGTAAAATACTACTAATTTTTTCTACATCACTTTGGCTCAATATAACGTTGTTTTGTTTTTGCATCTATTTCCCTCTGCTTTTTATAAATATCACCCATATCCGGAACAAATTTTAAACAAGTACCATTTGAAGATATTGGAAGCTTTTTGCTTGCATCTAGAGAATAAAGGTATGCATTGGTTCCTTTATCATTTACCAACCAAGTACCTAAAAATTTTCTTTCGTTTTTATAATAACCATATGCGTACGAAACAATTTTGCTTTCATCATTAGCTAAAAATCCAAGAGGTGCAATATCCCATTTATAGTCAACCAAAAAAATTTTCTGCTTTGCCCAATATTCAATAATTTTTGACCTTAAAATGTTTAAATCATAAAGCTTCTCAGATGTCATATCAAACAAATAAAGTTTTGTTAAATATAATTGATCGTAATTTTGTCCCAGCTTTTCTTTAAAAAGAATCTTGTTAGAAGATTTATTCCAATCAATAGTAGTGTATGTATTAAATTTAAAAGGATAAAGATTCGAATAATCCGTTTCAATTAAAGGTTTTTGGATTTTGTCTTTTGTAGACACACTCAAAATTGCTTCACGTTTTGATAGTCCAGTTTCTAAAGGAATTAAATAAAGAGCAGATGCTGTAATTCTTGGATCAGGATAAAAATACACCTCAGAATAAACCAAATAATTATAGTCAGGAGCAACTACTGAATTCAAATTGTATTGCCCCATATTTTGCAAACCAAAAATATTTAATTCTCTTGAACCTGCAGGATAATTATACTCAACAATTTTATAATTAGAAGAATTTAATATTTCGTCATAAATATAACTGGGTTCAATTGCCACATCTGCCGCCCAACAAGGTAGAGTCAAACAAAAAGACAAAAGGAATGCCCAAAAAAGCATTTATATAAGTCCTTCTTTAACAGCAGTAATTGTTGCCTGAGTTCGATTTTCAACACAAAGTTTTTGCAAAATATTATGTACATGTGCTTTCGCTGTAGCCCTTGAAATCACTAATTTATCAGAAATTTCTGGATTACTTAAACCATCGGAAATTAACGCCAAAACCTCTAATTCCCTTTGGGTTAACCCAGCATTTTTTACGAACTGAGCTGGATCTTTTTGAGCCGGAGTTTGCTTAGTAGCACGATTCAATACCATTCTGGCTATGGTTGGGTCCAGCCAAGATGCTCCTGAATATACAGCTAATATTGCCGATGCTAACTGACTTACGTTTGTTCCTTTTGTTACATAGCCATCTGCTCCTGCACCTAATGCTGCAAAAACATCTTCTTCTGATTCTCGCGAAGTAAACATTAAAATTTTTGAATCAAGATGTAATTCACGAATTCTACGAGTTGCCTCTATTCCATCAATCTCAGGAAGTCCTATATCCATTAAAATTACATTTGGCAAAAGTTTTTTGGCTTTTTCCACACCTTCTACTCCATCAGCGGCTTCTCCTACAAGTTCTAATTCTTCAATTTTTTCTAATCCAACTTGTAACCCCATTCTTGTCATTTCATGGTCTTCTACCAATAAAACTTTTACTTTTTCTTTCATAATATACCCCGCATTTAATTAACTTTCTTTAATTTAAAATAAAATTTGCTGCCTTTATTTATTTCACTTTCTAATCCTATTTCTCCTTCATGTGCCTCAATAATTTGGCGACTCAAATATAAACCTAATCCAGTCCCAGTCGAACGTTTTTTTGATGTACCTTGGGAAAAACGATTAAATAACTTTGCAGCATCTTCTTTTGGAATTCCATTTCCATTATCTTGCACGCTAAAAATTGTTTTGTTTTCAGATTCTTCAATTTTTACAATAACTTTACCGTTAAAACCTGTATGTATTATTGAATTACCTAAAAAATTAGCAACTACCCTCCTTATTTCTTGTTTATCTCCATAAATTTTTATTTCCTTAGGAATATCTAATTTTAGAGTAATGTTTTTCTTTTCTAACAAAGAAGTTACTTCTTGCGCACATCTTGTTACTAAGTCTGAAAAATCAAAGTTTTCTTTGTTTAAAATATAATTTCCTGCTTCATAACGATATACTTCAAGCAAAGCATTGACTAGTCCTAACATATCTTGGTTTGAATGAAGCATAGTGTCTAAAAATTTTGACTGTCTTTCAGATATTTCTCCCAAAGTACCATCTAGAAAAAATTCAAGTGTTTGTATTGCAGCCAAAAGGGGAGTTCTTAAATCATGAGTTAATGTTGCAATAAAATCATTACGCAAACGTTCAATTTCTTTTTGCATTTTTACAGTTTCTACAAGTTTGCTTCGTTCTAAACCATTTTTTATGTTTATTAAAAGCTCATCATTATCCCAAGGTTTCTCTATATATTTGTAAAGCCCAACTTCATTAATAGCCTTAATAGCATTTTCTTTATCTGCGTAACCTGTTAATAAAATTGTTGTTATAGAGGGTTTAGCTTTTTTTACTTCTGAAAGAAATGTTATCCCATCCATTTCAGGCATTAAAAAATCTGAAATTATTAAATCTATTTCGTTTTCTTTAACAAAAGCCAAAGCTTCAATAGGAGAATTAAAGGCAAATACTTCATATTTGGTTTGAGCATTCAAAAGCAATGTAAGCGTCTTGGTAACAAGCTTATCATCGTCAAGAATCAAAATTTTGTTCGCAATCGTATCCTCTACTAACATAAATTACTCCCAGTATAACTATAGATTAACTTATTTTAGCAAAACAGACAACTAAATTAAGAAAATTAAATATTATAAAATCCTAACAAAAAAGAGGAGTATTCCTCCTCTTAATAAATGGTCGGGATGACACGATTTGAACGTGCGACCCCCTCGTCCCAAGCGAGGTGCGCTACCAAGCTGCGCTACATCCCGATATTATCAAAAATTCCAACTTGTTGTTAATTTATATTTAATTTTCAATATTTACGTAATTTCGAGAAGGTTATTAATACAATATCAAATCTAACTACATAAAATTATCTTCGTCTTACTTTAGTCTAATATAACAAAGGACAAAGTCAAGTTTTTTGTAATCAATAAATTTCACCCAATTGGGGAATATATAAAATTAGCATAAAGTACTATATTTTATTTGTGCATATTCCACTCTCACTCATAATTTTTAAGGCCGTTTTTAGCGGTCTTTTTTTTGCAAAACTTAAATGTTATTGCTGGGTATTTGTTGGTATTTTATTTTTTAAAATATCTCCAAAAGTTTTTATCGTTTTTAGTGTCTCGTTATTATCAACAGCTTCGTTTATTTTTTGCTGCGTTTGTGTTTGCACATTCGTTTTTACTTGTTCCAGCAGTTCATCTTTGCTTGTTGAAATTGCAAATTGTTTTTCTATGGAAGTTTCAGCCGAATTAATAGCTTCTTCAGCTGATAACCATTGAAATGATTTTACTGCATTTGCAGACATTGTATTACCTTTTATCAAAACTTTAAAAGTTTTAGAATTAGCATTTGGAGTAAGACTTGGTATGTTTGCCAAATCTTTTTCGGTAGCTTGAATATTAAATGTTTTAAATAAATTTGCAGCAGTATCCCCAATTTTTGGAATATATCCAATAATTTTATCTACCGAAATGTTTCCTAATGGTCCTAGAAGATTTACTATTTCTTGATTTAATCGGCCAAGAATCTTAATATCCCCATTGTAGTTGATCATATTTAAATAACCTGTAATGTTTAAGGCCATCTCTTTTCCTGAACTATTAATTGGCTCAAACTTAACATTTCCATCGGAAAATTTTAATTGACCTTTTGCATAAGAAATTTGTCCAGAATTATATGGCATAACTGCTGAAATAATTGTATTTATTGAAGATTGGACAAATTTTGAACTTATAATGTTCGCAGCCTTTAAATAAGTCTCTAATTTACCTAAACTGCCAAGTTGTCCATCTTTTACTTCAAAATTTGCATTTCCCTTTAAACTTTTTAGTTGTTCTTCCATAGTAGCACCTTGCATAGAAATATCAGCATCAAATTTTAGATTCCCCATAATTTGATTTTTTATCCCTAAAAGAGCTCCTACGGCAGGATTTGCATCCATGTTTTCTCCTGAAAGCTTTGCTTTCATTTTAAGATTTTTTAAATTATATTCAATTGTTCCAGCCAAATTACCTTTATATGCCAATGCTTTAATATTTTTCAGTTCAAGTGTATCATTGAAAAGCATAAAATTAGAAGATACATTTTCAACTGCCAAAGTTCCAATTTTAAAATTTCCCAATCTTGCAGATCCTTTATTTATATTTACCGGAACCATAACTGAAGAATTTGAAGCATTGGATACTTTTTGAGAAGCAGTGTTTTGCGGAAATTTGGTCGTAATAAGAAGTATTTTATCCAAGTCTATTAAATCAGAAGTAATATCCAAAGTATTTATTACAAATGGAAAACTAAAATTAGAATTCGCTTCCGCTTTTAAATCAACAATACTTCCATTTAAGTCTAATCCTAATAAATCAGCATTTATTAATGATGTTGTTATATTAATATTGGCAAGTTGACCTTTTATCAAATAATCTGGGGCGTTTATGTTTGTCAAATTAATATTGCCTTTTAGTAACGGGGCTGCAATTTTACCCTCAACTACAATATTACCTTTGGCATTCATTGAAATATTCATAATATTTAATTTTAATGGTTCAGAGGTTTCAATTTTTATATTTTTCAATCTTGCGCCTTCAAGCAACTCGCCTGTAAGCCCAACTACTTTTTGAGCAGAAGATATATTTGAAGAAAAATCATCTGACAAAGATTTGACTTTTGGCAAATAAAATCCAATGTCTTTTATTAAAATATTGTTGTGACCTATTTCTATATCTGTATTTAAAATACTATTTTGATTTTTAAGTTTGTCTACTGTTATCAAATCAATATTGTTATTAGCATTAGCAAAAATTTGTGCCTTTATATCTATATTTTCTGTCCCGTCTATTTTTACTTTTAAAGGAATTTGACCTTTTGCTGAGACTAAAGAAGAAATTTCTTTCGGCAAAAGATTTTTTATGTCATTAGCAGCTATATTTCCGTCTAATTTAATATCTAGCGCAGGTTTATTTAAATAATTTTCTACAGTTCCTTGTAATACAGTTTTTGAAGAATTTAATAATATGTCAGATTTGTTAATAGTAATTTTATCAGTTAAAATATCTGCTTTTAGAGAAGGAATAGATAAATTTACATTCATTCCGGCTAATGCTGCTTTTGTATTATTAGAAATAATATTTCCGTTAAATTCCTTTCCATCAGTGACTATTTTTATATTAGTGTCAGAGTTTGTCAATGTTATTTTGTTAATTTTGTCAAAAATTTCAAGCGATAACAATACAACATTCAAAGAAGGTTTTAGCTTATCCAGTTTGCCATTTAACAATAAATTCAAATCTAAAGTTCCACTTTTTATATCATAATTTTTTTTCATATCCCCAGCAAGAAAAGCTGATGCTAACTTGGACAAAGGTAGCTTGTTTGTATTAATTGTTATATCTACCATAGCATCAGAATTTATAGTTCCTTTTATATCAAAAAGAGAATCATTTACTAGTGCCGAAGTCTTGTTAATTTGTAATGCATTATTTTCTAAATTTATGCTGGAATTTATGTTTTTTATAAAAAGTCCATCTGTCTGGGAAATAATTTCTCCATCAGCAATTCTAAAATTACCTTCTGATTCAAATTTTTCAGAATCAGTTTTTAATTTTAAATTCGAAACAATATAACCATTAGTTTTTAATTTTCCGAAATCATTTCTTATGTTTAGAGAATTCATAATAGCTAAAACTATCTTTTGTATATTAAAAAAACTTAATTTGTCAGTAGTGAAAGAAGCATCCAAATCAATATTTTTAGCCCTTCTTATCGTTGAATTTAATGCAAAATTTTCAGTTTCACTTACATAAATTCTAGAGTCCATTTCGCCTTGTTTATCAGTAAATTTAGTGTGTAAATAACTTACAGGTAGTTGTCTGCCATCAATCTTAAAAGATAAACCATCTATGTTTGCATAACCATTCATATAAATATCTTTATTCTTTTGTTTTATTTTTAAATCGGCTTTTATGTCTGCAAGCAAATTGTAATTTACAAATTCTTTAATAAAATTAAAATATTCAGCAGGCTCTGAAACTTCTGAAGACTCAAATGAAGTAATTACAGGCATAAAACTATCAATTCTTAAATCAAAATTGATATTATTTATTTCATTTAGCAAAATTTTTCCCTGAGTATCAACAAAAAAATGTTTGTTTAAAACAGCTTTGTCTAAAAACAATTCATCTAACTTCAAAGATAATGTAGCCAATGTTTCTGCATCTTTTAAATTTAAAATAATATTTTTCAATTTAACTACAGGAAGTTTTTCGTCGATAGCAAAATTAAAATCATTTTTTGAACTACTAGTTTCAGGTTGTTCAGAAATTACGAAACATTTTTCTAAAGATAATTTACCTTCTTTTGAAATATCTAAGTTAATAATCAACGAATTAATATCAACATTACTAATTTGTATTTTCTTGAAAATTAGAGGAATTAAACTAATTTTTACACTTGCATTTTCCAATTTTGCAACTTCTACAGAATTATCGCAAGTTAAGTTCAAGTTAATAATTTTAACTCCCGCTTTTAAAGGAAAGCCTGTAATAAGCTTCATTCTGTCAAAATTAATATCAACTCCAATTTGTTCTTTTGCCAAAGTTTTTACAAAATCTTTGGCAAAAGATAAATCAACAACAATAGGTAATACCAACAAATAAACAATATAAAATACGGTCAAAATACTAGCTGATACAAGCCCAAATATCTTTAATTTTCTCATGCAAACTCTCCTAAAATTATTTTCTCAGATTAGACAATTGTAGTTTCATACTGCAAGTTTTGCAAGTAGTTAATAAGACAATACTGGACTATATAACGCTTATTACATCTAATCTGTAATCTTTAGATAATTCTTCTTTTGCAATTACTCTTACTTTAGGCAAAAATCCTTTTAAAATTCCACTTACAATGGCCCTTATTTCACTTGGAACAATAACAGGTGTCTTCTCTGGATTATAACCTGCTTCAAATATAAGCTTGTTGATTTTAGCTATAAGTTTATCAACTTTTTTTATATCTACAGATATCTCATTTTCTTCTTCAATTAAATTACAAAAAATTTCTGCAGTTTTATCACTTAAAATATAACCAGAAATATGTCCTTCTTCATCTGCAATATTTTTGCTAATTTGCCTTGAAAGAGCCATTCTAATTTCTTCAACAATATCAGTTTCTTCATCATCACTTGCGAAATCACCAATTTTTTCAAAAATAAAAACTATATCTCTTACACTTACATAATCGCTAATTAATTGTGCTAATATGTATCTAATTTCCCCTACAGAAACTACTTCAGGAATTAAACTATCAACTAAATAATGATTCTTTTTCAAAACCAAATCTATGTAATTGTTTATATCTGAATAATCCATTATGTCTTCTGCATGCTTAATTGTAATATATTCTAGAGCTTCTATAATATACTCAACTGCACTCCTTCCATTTTTCCAGTAATTTTTAGTTTTGGTTTCTTCAATCCAATACAATGGTTCTCTTGTTAATTCGTCATAACTTTCTATGGCATTTTTGGGTTTTGTTTTTAAATCAGATTTTTTAATTACTCTGCATTCGGGAAATACTATACTTTTATACGCAGGTATATCTCTTATTAAAATTTCAAATTCGTTGGCTTGCAAATCTTCAGAACAATCAAACTTAACATATGGAAGAACATAACCTAATTCATCAGTAAGTTTTTGACGTAATTTTACAGTTTCGCAAAGAAGTTCATTAATTCCATTTTTGTCTGTTAAACAAGACAATTCTTCACTCAACAAAATAGTAATTTTGTTTGTTTCTATCGTTCCAAACATTTTATCAGGATGTATTACGACAGATAATTCAGCTTTCATGTCATGAAGTTCTTTAATTTCTCTTGAAATTTCTTTGTTTAACATTTTATGTTCAGCTTCAGAATTTATTACTTCCAAACGTTCTTTTATTTTCCTTATTTTGTCTTTTTTTTCTTTCATTTTTCGTTGAACTTGAACACATTGATTATACGGTTCATCTGATGTTTCAAACATTTTTTCCAGAGGACTTTTTATATCTCCTATTTGGGCATTATCCGGTTCTTCATAAAATTCAATTTCTCTAGTAAAAATACAATTATAACAAGGTTTTCCACTATGAGTTTCAGCTTCATGTAATGTATAAAGCTCCCAACCTTCAGCTGACATCGTATTAAGTAAAAGTTCAACTTCTGTAGGATCATTTAATGGAGCAGTTCTAACAGCATATTCATTTCTTATATCTTTAAACATCAATATCCCCTTTTTGCTTGTTATTTTTGAAATTAATTATATCAGTTTTTTTTATGTAAACAAATATTTACAAAATATATAATAAATATAGCAATTTTTTAATTAATATTGTTTTTAATAAAGTAAGAGAGCTAAGAAAACCACAAACAGAGAGATAGAGAGATTTAAAAAATTTTAAAACAACCCAATATATTATACCCCTACCTATTTATTCCCTATTACCCCTACCCTGAGAGCTTGACATTCATCAGGGTTTTTTATTGTTTATGTAGTTTTTGTATTATACTTATAGAATGCTAAAATTAAACGAAAATGACAAAATTTTAATAGTAAGACTAAGCGCGCTTGGAGATTGTATTCATACAATTCCTCTTGCTTGTGCAATAAAGAAAGCATTTCCAAATATTTTTATTGGTTGGGCTGTAAGTGAAAAATGTAAAGATTTAATAATCAATAATCCAGTTATAGACAAAGTTCACATTATTCATAAAAATAACAACAAACAATATGCGGAAGAATTAAATTTAATAAGAAAAGAAAAATATACAATTTCTATAGATAGCCAAGAATTATTAAAAAGTGCATTAGTTTCATTTTCAAGTGGAGCAAAATACAAACTTGCTCATAATAAATCTCGAGAAATGTCACATATATTTGCAAATTGTAAGCTTTCTGCCTCCCCAATTTTTGACACATCTCGCCATGTAATTGAGCGAAATTTAGATTTTGCCAAATATTTGGGAATAAAAAATCCTCAAATTGATTTTGAGCTACCTCCAAATAGCCCAAAAGATCAACAATACATAAATAAACTACTAGAAAATATTAACCCAAACAAAAAGATTGTAGTAATTGCCCCCTCAACAACTTGGATAACAAAATTTTGGCCAAACAGAAATTGGGTAAAATTACTAAAGAATTTAAATAAACACGTAAATATAATTTTGACAGGTTCTAACTCGGACAAAAAATATATTGAAAATATCACAAGGATGGCAAAAGAGGTTGAACTGCTAAATCTTACAGGGCAGACAAATATTTTGCAATTAAAAATATTATTTGAAAAAACAGACATATTAATTACTCCAGACAGTGGTTCTGCACATTTAGCTGCTGCTGTAAAAAAGCCGGCAATTATAGCTCTATTCGGAGCAACATCAAACATTAGAAATGCGGCTTTTGGAGAAAACAATATTAATTTATCAACAAATTTAAATTGCCAACCTTGCTACAAGAAAATTTGCAAATACAACGACAGCATACCTGAATGCATGCAAAACATATCCCCAGAAACAATAACAGAAAAAATAAAAACTATACTAAGACAATGAAAATTAATAATTTACAAGAAGAAATAAAAATTGATGAAGCAATAAGCCATTTTAAAAATTTAAATAGAGAAGAATTTTACTCATTTCTTGATAGTTCAAATGATGTATTGAAACAAATAGCTCTGTTGAATATTGAAAATGTATTTTCAGAACAAGAAGCCAATAAAATTACAAACACATTAACTGATCATCCATCAGAAACACGTGAATATTGTTCCTTTTTAATAAATAGACTTATAAAGAACCCTGATTATCGTTCTTATTTTTTCAGTCAAACAATTTTGAATAATTTTGAACGAGCAATTTTTGATGTTAATCCAAAAGTTTGTAGAAAAATTATTGAAATTCTGCCTTATTTTGAAAAACTTGAAATGTTATATCCACTACTTATAAAAAATTCTTTCGATTTGATCGAATTATTAGAAGAAAAGAATAAAGAAAAAAATTATTTATACAACAAAAAATCTTTTCATTTGTACTGGCATGTTTTTGCTTTAGGCTATACTCTCAATAATCGTTTGTACCAAAATCACAAAAAAGATTTAGTAAATTTATTAAATCTTTTGATAAAATTTAAAGAATATACAATAAGAGAAAAAGGAGCATATTTGGTAAAAAAGCTCAAAAAATATTCTTCAGAACAAGAACTAAAAGAAATTTTGGAAAAATATTTGAATGATGAAAATTTTTATGTAAAAGAAACATTTACTACTCAAGGGATATAGAATTATCTTGAGCAAATTTAATAATATTTTCGGTTTTTTGTTTTAATTGCATAGCCAGTTCAGAATTTTTAAGTTTTTCAACAGCATCTTGAGAATTTAGCAAATAAGTGTACAATGCTTTAATATTTTCATTTTTTAATGCAGGATTTAAGGTTATTTGTTTCAACAAAATATCATAATAAATGATACCAGACAAAGCTTTAATATATTCATAACCATTCATATCAGCCAACTGAATCGCTTCTGCCGCATTAATTTTAGCCATGTCACAATCACCTCTGTATGAATATATTTGAGCAATTTTTAATTTTAACATCGCTGAAAAGAAAATATTATTTATGTTGGCTTTTTCAGAAACATCTAAAGCATTTTGAGCAACCTTTAAAGCTTCATCATAATTTTCTTTAAATATAGCAATTTCCGTATACATATACCAATTTAAAAGAGCACCAAAAGCCCATTGATTGTTAGAACATTTATAGAAAAGTTCATAAGCAAGATTCTGTGCAAATTCAACATTACCTTCTCGAAGTGCTAACTTGACCAAAAAGCCTCGAATAATAGGCTCTAAAGCAAATTGTTTAATATTGAGACTAAAATTAGAAAGCATTAAAAGTTCATTTGCAATAGAAGAATACTCACCTTTAAAATACCTGCCAATATTTTTGAGAATTAACCAAATTAATGTATTAAAGGTCGCATCTTTCGTGGAAGGAATAATTTCTTGAGTAGAAGATAATATATTTTCCAATTCATCAATTTCACCTTGCAAAAGTTTAAAAATCCCACCTGTCAGTTGGGCTTTTATAGAATATTCTGTATTTGCAGTTTCATTTGCTAAAGAATATAAATTTTGCACCATATCATTACATTTAGGAGAACCTTGCAATGCTGTAGCAACAGAACAAAGATATTTGGTTTCAAATTCTATAGCCCTAAAATCTTCTTCATTCAATGAAGTCAAATCATTAATTTTTCCTTTAAAAAACAATTCCAAAACCGGCAAAATTGCAGTTTGCGAAATATTAATAAGTTCTTCATAGCGGCCTAATTGTAAAATACTATTTAATTTAGAATAATTTAGCAACATACCAGCAATTAAATTATCTTTAGAATCAATTTTTTCCAAAGCCTTGTCAACACACTCGACTGCTGCTAGATAATTACCTGTGGTTTCAAAAGATACACTCATTAAACCTAAAATATCTATTGTTTTTGCAGTATCAACAGGTTCATAATACGACAAAAGTTCATCAGCATATTTTAAAGCTGTATCTGGAAAAGTTATGTATGTTAAATTTAACAATTCTTCTTTGATTGCTAACATTATTTCATTTTTATTTTCAAGAGTAGAGAGCTCAACCCCCTCTAGCAAAATCGATTTATGATAAATATACGAATAGTCATCACCAACTGCATAAGCATCTTTTGTAGCTTGTTCAATATAATTCAAAATTTCATACTTCGGTACAGAAATATCAAGTAAATTTTTCACAACAGGGGACATATCAGGCATTGTAAGTTGCAAAAGAGTATTTAAAGTAATTTTTACTCCCGAAGCTTGATTTTCTGCACTTAGTTGTAAATTTCTAACAATTTCCCATACAACTCTGCTTTTAAAGGAATAATTGTATGAATCAAATGGCGCAATAAAATTATTCATAGCCAAATATTTTATAATTTCTTCAAAATTTTCATTGCTCATTTGCAAAATATTTTGCACAACAGCCGGCAAAAACTTAAATCCCAAAATACTTGCATAATAAAGAGCTTTAAAAGCATCTGGCTTAATATTTGATACATTAGTAAGTCTTAATTGAATAATTTCGGACACAGTTTTTGGTAATTTTACATTGTTAATTTCATTTGAAATGCTTACAGGATTTTGTGCATCATTGGTAAATTTTATCAGTCCAAGTTGAAGTAAAGAATACAAAAACTCTTCAACATAAATAGGCAATCCCTTGGCATTTTCATAAATATGATTCAAAATTCTGGTGCCAAGTTCATCTTTCACCCCTATAGCTTTTACTATAAAATCATCAATTTCAGCTTTTGACATAACAGGATATTGAACGAAGAAAGTATTATCTTTGTTCAAATGAGGCGAAGCAAAAAATTGAGTTATATCGACATCAATATTTGAGGTAATAAAAATTTTCAAATTACATTTTAAAATTCCATCCTCAAACAAACTTCTTATAATTTCTAAAGAAAAGTTATCAATATTTTCTATATCTTCTATCTGCAACACAACAGCACCCTTGCCTAACAGAGCTCGAAATATTGCGGCAATTGCATTGTAAGTATTTTGTTTATTCATATAAATAGCATTTTGCAAACGAGTTTCATCGTAGAACAAAATAGCAAAAATGTTATTTACAAGATTTTCATCAGTAATATTTAATTTTTCACTAAGGTAAGAAAAAACTCTCTTTTTGGTTGATTCAATATCTATATTAAAAGCCGGTATATCAAAAAGATTTTGGAGCAAATCTTTGAAAAAAAACAAAGTATTCGTCTTAGATTGCAAAGAACATTGTCCAAGCAGCCAAATATTAGCATTGTCTTCTTCAAAAGTTAATTTTAGCGCATTAAATATATTTGATTTGCCTACTCCTGAAGGACCATTTAAACACGCTATAAAACCCTCTTGAACAAGTTGAACTTTATTAATTAATTCAGAAACAACTTCCATTCTTGTTTTTGCAGGAATTTCTCTTGGAATATCAGAAACTATAGTTTCTGGGTTATCTTGATCTAAAAATTTATAAAATTTTTCCCCATTTGAATCTTCTATTTCTTTAAACAACATTTTAGTTTCCAAATGAGAACGAACATCTTCAGAAAAAATTATGTCATCAACTACACCTAGACCAATACTTGAAATAATATTAGATTTTTGAGACGGTTTATTTGTAGAAATTAAATATCTTAATTTGTAAGAAACTTTCAGTTTAGCTTCCAAAACTGAAGATATTTCATCAAATTGTTTGTCTAAATCGCCAGTGAATTTAACAGCTGAAGTAATTGAATCAACAAAAGAAGGAGAATTACTAAATTCGACAACAAGAGTACTTTCATTAACTTTTAAAGGTTTTAAATTTATATCTTTTGAAGATTTTGCAAAAACTTGATAAAATTTAGCAATGATTTTTTGCGACATTTCTTCTGATTTTATGTTTGTTTTTATCGAAGAAATATTAATAAGTTCAACGGCAACGCTAGCATATTTTTCTTTTTCCGTCGATATATTTGAAGGAATATTGGCAGATTCATTTTCGGAAATTTGCTTTATTTCAAAAGGAGCAGAACATTTTCTGCAAATTTTAGCTTGAGCAAAATTTACAGCTTTACATGCCGGACAAATTTTCAATAATTGTTGAGAACAAGACGAACAAACTTTAGCTCCGACAGGATTAAAAGCACCGCAGTAAGGGCATTTTAGTTTCAACTTAAATCCACACTCACTACATACCATTGCATTGTTATCATTTTGGCTTTTACATTTTGGGCATATCATTCTTTAATTTTACCTGTATAAACAAAAATTTACAAATTGCAAATATAATTTAAAATTGTCCTTACGCCTACTCCAGTTGCCCCTTTAGGAAATTCTCTTAAAGGTTTACTTAAAATAGAAGTTCCAGCTATATCAATATGAGCCCAAGGAGTATCTTGCACAAAGTTTTTGAGAAATAACGCAGCAGCAGAAGTACCGCCATATCTAGATCCTGCATTTTTAAAATCAGCAATATCGCTTTTCATATCATCAAAATATTCTTCATACATAGGCATTTCCCATAAATATTCACCAGCATCTTCTGCGGCAAATTGAAGAGTTTCAATGAGACTATCATTATTACCCATAAGTCCTGAAGCTACCTTTCCCAAAGCAACACAACAAGCTCCTGTAAGTGTAGCAATATCAATAATTACATCCGGCTTAAGAGTTTCTGCATAACACAAAGCATCTGCTAAGGTTAACCTGCCTTCTGCATCTGTATTATCAACTTCTATTGTTTTACCATTCATTGCAGTTAAAACATCACCTGGTTTGTATGCAGCAGAATTTGGCATATTTTCACAAGCAGCTATTAAACCATGCACTTCTAAATTTGGCTTTAAAACACTTAAAGTTCTCATAATTGCTAAAACTGCGGCAGCACCTGCCATATCGCCTTTCATTTCCAACATAGAAGCTGGTGGTTTTAAATCCAATCCCCCACTATCAAAAGTAATTCCTTTACCTACAAGAACAATTTTTTTATTTACCACTCCAGAAGGTGAATATTTCATATGGATAAATTTAGGTTCATGACGACTTCCTTGACCAACAGCCAGAAATGCTCCCATACCAAGTTCTTTTGCCTCGTTTTTTCCGTATATTTTCACTTCCAAATTACTAATCTTCGAAGCAATTTCAGCAAGTTTTGATGGAGTAACAACTTCTGCAGGTTCATTTATTAAATCTCTTGCAAAATTAACTGCACATGCAACTAATTCCCCGCTCCTTACACCATCTTTTGCATCGTTATCTTTATCTGATAATAAAACTATTTTGGTAATTTTTTCATTTTCATTCTTTTTCGATTTGTATTTATTGAATTTGTACAACCCAATAAAAGCTCCTTCTATAATATTTTTAGAAACGTTTTTTATATCTTCTAACATATTATCTGCTAAAACTGCTACACTATTTAAATTTTTTCCTTGAATTTCTTGAAAAGCTTTTGAAAAAACTACTCTCAACTTATTTAAGTTAAATTCATCATTTTTACCTATTCCGCAAAATAATACGGTTTTAAAATTGTTTTTGTTAAAAGTGGGAATATTTATAAATTCCAAATATTTTCCGGTAAAATTTAATTTATTTTGAGCATAATCATATAGTTCATTTAAATATTCCACAGAAAAATTTCTATCTTCAAAAACAGGAACAATTAAAGTATCCAAAGCCATTTCGCAAAAATTATTTTTACTAACTAAAACTTCCATTAAAATACCTCTCTTTTCTCATTTAAAGTATAGAATATTTAATAACTTATGTCTATTAGATTATTAAAATCTGTTGGGTAAAAGAAAATATTTTCTATTTCAAATATTTTTGGGGCAGCTACAGAAAGAGTAAAACCATTTACAGGATAAATAGTAAGCAAATACGGATTTTCTAATTTAGAATTTAACTTAATTTTTGCTTCATAACAAGTCCAAAATTCATAAAAAAATCTTTGCTGTTCTTGAATTGAATAAGTCTTTAGTTTCGATTCAATATCAAATTGAAAATTGTCTTTATATCTTTCAAGAATTGCTGAAAAGTTTCTAACTTTTTTATTATATTCAATGTCTAAACCAATATCATATTCACTAAAACCAACAGCTACTATATTGAAACTATGAGATATATTAAAATACAAAGAAGAATTTCGAAAAAATGGCTTATTTTTCACATAAAAAAGAGAAGTATCAGACAAATTATAAAAATGCCTTGCTGCATAATTTAACAAAAAACGCCCAGCTAAATATTGATTGCGTTTCATTTTTATTTTATATTTTTTTGCACGACTGTCTTTCTGAGCCAACTGTTCCAACAAATTATTATCAAGTTGATTTAAATCTAAAATAAAAATATTCATGAAAAAATTTTATTACAAAAAAAAAATGTAAAATTTTATTAATATTAAAAATTGTAAATAACAACTTTATTTTTTCAGGTAATTTGATATAATTGTTAGGTTAGAAAGGGTGCAGACTTTATGTATATTTCAGCAATCAACTATAACAACAGTTTTCGAGGAATGTCGAAAAATATTAAGATTAATGATCCCGATTATGATTTGTATGAAGTAGATTTTTCTAAGATGGCTGATTCAATAGACAAGATGCCCGAAAAAAATTCCACGTCGCCTGTGAAATTTTTTCTAACAACAGCGGCTATTTCCATTGCTTCTTTTGTAGCAGCAAGAAAGGCTACAATGATTGCGTTAAAGGGAATGGATGGAAAATTTCCATTATTCAATTCATTGGATGTGGCAGGTAAATTTATTAACCAAAAATTTACTCAATTCAAAAATTCTATACCAAAAACAAATTCAGAAGGGATAAAGTTATTTCTGTACAACACTGCAAGCAATGCAATAAAAAAGCTGGAAAATTTTGCTAAACAGGGCATTACAAATGCAGAGAAAGCACCATACAAAGGACACGTAAAAGATTTATATGCTAAAAATGCATTAAAGAAAATTATTGCTACTACCGTTGGAACAGGAGCATCTGTGGTTACAATTACTACAAGAAACAAAGATGCAAATAACAATGGTATTCCAGACAAAGCAGAATTAAAACCAAATACATTGGGCGTTATGAAAGATATAGTAGAAAATCTTCCAACCGTTGCAGCTGCAGTTAATTTGATTTAGTTTAACTATTCATAAATTTTGATATAGCACAAAAAAACATTGTTTTTGTAGCAGCAAGAGTTTGTTGAGCTATTCTTAAAAATGCATCAGCTAATCTTTTTGCGGATTGTGCGTCATAAGCTTTCCAATAAGCTTTTTTTTCATCTTCTTTTGCCCAAGTATATTGCATATAAGCCAATGTAGATTCTTTTTTTAAAGTTTCTTCAAGTGCTTCGTCTGTTAGATATTTATAACCTTTTGA